>UQMZ01000046.1 GCA_900542185.1 uncultured Bacteroidales bacterium | reverse complement strand
GAGATGAGCGCTAGTCTCGTGGGCTCGGAGATGTGTATAAGAGACAGATATAGAGCTGTATATGATTTTATATTAACACAAGTTTGCAAAATGAGTATGAATGAGAGAAACCATTCCTATTACTGAAATGTTCCTGATATTGAAATATGGAGATTCATTCAACTAAACATTGACTTGACCTTGCATTTGGCTTTTGAGTTGAGGTTGTTTTCCCACGCATATATTTTTGAGATCAACGACAACGGAGTGATGCAATAAAACATGGTCATGACCACGCCTAAGATGTCGAACGGGAAAAATTTAAGAGAGATGCCGGCGCATCTGGCCCTTAGGTTGTATCTGAAATTCCTGTGGTCGCGTTTGCGAGCCATTTCTTCGAGTACACGGTAATTCAACAGAGACTCCGGGAGGTTTTGGTAAACGGCTCCGCGTTTACGCAGGCGCATCCACATTTCGAGATCTTCGGCAGCATGATATGATTCGTTGTAGCGATTGGGACCGCATTTCATGACCCTGCGCATCATCACCGTGGGATGTGCCATTGGATTGCGGACCGCTCCGTATAGCGCAAGTCGGAATCCCTTGGCAGGATACCGTCTATAGGACGTTATCGTTCCTTTGCAGTCTATGATATTGAGACAGCCGCCCAGAATATCCACTTCTGGATGATCCTCGAGATATTCAACCTGGGTGGCGATACGGTGAGGGAGCGATATGTCGTCGCCGTCCATGCGTGCCACGTATTTCCCTCGGGCCTCCTCAAGACCGACATTCAGTGCCGGCACGAACCCCATTTTCTTTTTTTTACGAATCACGCGAGCGCGCGTATCGGATGCCGTAGTGTTATCTATGGCCTTGATTGTGTCGGGATTGGTGCTGTCGTCGAGTACAAGCAACTCGATGTTGCTATAGGTCTGCGACAGGATGCTGCCTATTGCAAGAGCCACGTAATGAGGGGGCTCGTTGAAGGTGGCCATCACTACGCTTACAAGTGGCTGTTCGGGTGTGTCAGCAGCCTGCTCCATTGGAAAGTATTTTCATCATGCAGTGGTTGAGCACCATGTGCAGGTCTTCGGAAATCTGCATGTCATTGACCGGGATGTGTACATTGTAGTCGGCCAGACGTTTTAGTTTGCCTCCGTCGTAACCGGTGAAAGCAATCGTTGTTCCGCCATTCTCTTTGGCATAAGTCAATGCGTTCACAACGTTGGCGGAATTGCCTGAACCGGATATGCCTATCGCCACGTCGCCGGGACGAAGGAAGTTGCGGAGTTGGTGTATGAATACCTCTGCATACGATAAATCATTGGCTATGGCCATCATGGTGGGCACATTGTCGTTGAGGCAGATAAAACGGTATTTCTTTTCCTGTGCGGAAGAAATTCCTTTGTTGAAGTCGCATACGAAGTGCGAGGCCGAGGCCGCGCTTCCTCCGTTGCCCATTATAAAAATATATCGGCCTTCGTCACGAGCCTTTTCAAGCACGTTCATGACCTCGTTGAGATCATCGGCGTCTATCCTGTCGATGGCCTCTTTAACGCGGGTAAAATACCCTTTTATTTCTGCGGTGTAATCTTTATTCATGCCGTCGTTCTCGAAGGTCGAGTTTTCACTGAGTCCATTGAGTCTATATAATGAACGTAAATAATGACGGATTAGTGCCGAAGATTCCTGGATGGAAGTAAATATTATATTCCGGAGGTTGGAGAATTGCGGCATATTTACTAATTTTGCATTGTTACAGAGCCGCTGGATGCTGAAAACCGTATGTGCCGCTGGCATTGTGTGCCTTGGCTTGTGGCGGTCGCAAGTGTGTATGGAACAATTGCTTATGAATGTATTAGTTACGGGAGGAGCCGGGTTTATCGGTTCCCATCTATGTGATGCCCTTATAGAAAGAGGCTGTCGGGTCACGGTTGTCGACAATCTTGTGCTTGGAAAGAAAGAAAATATATCTCATCTTTTAGCGAATCCCGCCTTTAACTTCATCGAGGCCGATATTTTGGACCGCGAGGTCATGCGCAAGGTATATTCCGATGGTAAATTCGACATGGTCTATCATCTTGCCGCCAATTCCGATATACAGAAGGGAGGACGGGACCCCGAGGTGGATTACAACCTTACATTCCGGACTACATTCGAGACGCTGCAGATGATGAGGGAGTTCAAGGTGAAGCGGCTCTTTTTTGCCTCCACTTCGGCCATTTATGGCGAGAGTACCGATGCGCTTACAGAGGATTACGGTCCCTTGGAGCCTGTGTCCAACTATGGTGCCGGCAAATTGGCCAGCGAAGCCTTTGTCAGTGCGTTCAGCTCCAACTGCGGAATACAGACGTGGATAACGCGTTTCCCTAATGTTGTGGGAGAGCGCTTCACACATGGGGTAATATACGATTTCGTGCGCAAACTGCGCACGAATCCCCAGGAGCTCGAGGTGCTTGGCAACGGCGAACAATGTAAGCCGTACGTCTATGTAAAAGATCTCGTCGAGGGGATAATGTATGTGATAGATCATGCTCAGGCAAGATATAATGTCTACAATCTCGGAAGCGACTCGCGCACCAAAGTCAAGGAGATTGCCGCGATGGTGATAGAGGAAATGGGACTGAGCGCAAGGATTAAATACACGGGGGGCGACCGTGGATGGCAGGGTGACGTGCCGCAGTTCCGCTATAACTTAGACAAGATAAGTGCATTAGGTTGGGAAGCAAAGCATAATTCCAATGAATCGGTGAGACTCGCCATCAGGCGTGCTCTCGGCAAATGACCGCGTGGCATGAAGACAGTGATATTGGCTGGCGGAAAGGGAACGCGCATAGCATCCATAACGTCGGAGATTCCCAAGGCACTGATTCCTGTGAACGGGATTCCGGTGCTGGAGCATCAGGTGATAATGGCTCGTGACCAAGGCTTTGGAGAGTTCATATTTATAATCGGTCATCTGGGAAGCAAGATAAGGGAATATTTCGGCACAGGCGAGAAATGGGGCGTGAGCATAGAATATTTCGAAGAGAGAGTCCCGCTTGGTACAGCCGGCGCGCTGGCTTATCTTAAGGATAAGCTTGACGATGATTTCTTTGTGTTTTATGGCGACACGGTCATGGATATCGACATGCGCAACATGCTCGCCTTTCATCGGGAACACCATAGCGACGCCACGTTGCTACTTCATCCCAACGACCATCCGTATGATTCTGACCTGGTGGAGATTGCAGATGATTACCGCGTGGTCAAATTCCTCAACAAGCCACATCCCGAAGGCCTTGTGGCCCGCAATATAGTCAATGCGGCCCTGTTCCTGCTGTCGCCGGGAATTCTCTCAGAGATACCGCTGGGAAAGAAGTCGCACCTTGAGAAGGATATACTTGCTCCGGCTGTAGATGCGGGCTTCAGAGTGACAGGTTACCTGTCGGCGGAATACATCAAGGATATGGGCACTCCCGGTCGATATGAACAGGTGTGCGAGGATATGGTAAGCGGAAGGGTGAAACGTATGAACCGCTGTAACGCTCGGCCTGCTATATTTCTGGACCGTGACGGAGTGGTTACCGAGGAGGTCAATCTGCTGTGCGATGAGGATAAGCTGCGGCTTATATCAGGTGTAGCCGATGCCATACGTCTCATCAATCGCAGCGGATATCTGGCAATACTTGTGACCAACCAGCCCGTGATAGCACGCAATCTATGTTCTATAGAGGAACTTGAACATATCCATGCTCTATTGGAGACGCTGCTCGGAAAGGAAGGGGCATATCTCAATGCAATCTATTATTGTCCGCATCATCCGGACAAAGGATATCCCGAGGAAAGACCGGAGTATAAGATAGAATGCGACTGCCGTAAGCCGAAGCCTGGAATGCTGCTCCGTGCGGCAAAGGACTGGAATATAGACTTGTCCCGTTCCGTGATGATAGGTGACAGGGAATCTGACGTTTTGGCAGGCCGTAATGCGGGTTGCTGCGAATCTATTCTTATTAACACCAACGAGCCCGAGGCTTTGCTAAAGGCCGTGAAACATATATTTGAATCATGATCATATCACGCACACCTTTCAGAGTGTCGTTCGCGGGGGGAGGCTCCGACTTGCCGTCGTACTATCGTCAGGAGCAGGGAGCCGTACTCTCCACCTCCATCGATAAATACATGTACATAGCCATCCATCCTTTCTTCGAGAAGGATAAGATCCAGCTCAAGTACAGCAAGACGGAACTTGTGGACAGTTTTGACGACATAGTGCATCCGATATTCCGGGAAGTATTGAAGGAATATAATCTGAAAGGCGTGGACCTCAATTCTATAGCTGATGTGCCGTCGGGCACGGGTCTTGGATCGAGCAGTTCGTTCACGGTGGGCTTGCTTAACGCCGTGCGTGCATATTTAGGCAAGGGCACCGGTAAGGAGCGTCTTGCCGAGCTGGCCTGTCGTGTGGAGCTGGAGAAAGTGGGAAGCCCTATCGGTAAGCAGGATCAATATGCGGCGGCATGCGGAGGTCTGAACTTTATTTCCTTTTATGGAGACGAGAGTGTGACCGTAGAGAAGATTATAATGAATGCAGAGAAAAAGCGGGAATTGGACGACAACCTCTATATGTTCTATATAGGTGGAGAACATTCGGCCAACGAGATACTGCGTTCGCAGCAGGCTGCGATATCAAAGAAAGATAAATTCGATACTCAGAGACGCATGGTAGGACTCGCTTTCGATTTGAAGGACTCGCTGGAAAACAACAATATCGACGATATGGGCCATATCCTGCATGAAGGCTGGCTCATGAAGAAGTCTCTTACCAATGGCATCTCCAACGGACCTATCGATGAACTGTATGATTTTGGCTTGCGTGCCGGAGCATCGGGAGGTAAACTTCTGGGAGCCGGAGGCGCGGGTTTCATCCTCTTCTATTGCCCTGCTGACAGGAAAGAAGAATTTCTGGTGAAAATGGAGGGACGTCGACAGATGCCTTTCCATTTCGACACAGCCGGTTCAAAAATAATCTATATGGGCGATACCTCGATATAGGTCGAGATTATGTGCCCGGGGAATTATCCTGTGGGCGCGAGAATGTCAGAAACGGGGGAAAGGATTGGAGGGCTGATGGTGAAGCAGTCCGTCACGGATGCCCCGGAGCATATTTTTTAAATATTTGCCTCGTGGACTGACCATGATGGGATAGTAGAAGAATTTAACGGCGTATTTTATGCCGTTTTTCTTTATCCAGACCGAGGGAGTATAGCCAAGCCGTTTGAGCCAGAAATAGTTGCGGAACTGATAATATACACGGAAGGCGGCGGGAATTGACACCTTGCGTGGCCCGATGTGTCGGTCGCCCTGACCAAGACAATGATCGATAACTGCATCTTCGACTATGAATGTGCGGTAGGCTTGTGAGTGCCAGGCGCGCCAGCACCATTCATCATCGACACCGTCAATGAACAGGCTTTCATCAAAACCTCCGTTATCCATCATGGCCTGGCGCGGAATCAACGAAATGGATGACATGGCGGAATAATACTCGGAGATTCCTTCGGCGCCGGGGATGCGGCGCAGGTCGTCCGGTGTGTCGATTCTGCGTGCCGACAGTCTGTAAGGCTCGCCGGTTTCCCGGTTTATGGGCCGAGTACCTGTGAGTCCCACCTTGATGCCGGCATCCGTAAGGATGTCGTATCCGTTCAGCAGTCGGGCGATGGTGTCGGGCCTGGCCTCGGAATCCTGGTCTGTATATACCAGAAAGTCGACGCCCCGGTCAAGCAGCCATCGGGTGCCACGGTTCTGTGCGGCGGCGATACCTGAGTTGCCGCTCATGGCGATGTAATGGATCCGAGGACGTCCGGCAAATCGCGCGGAGAGGTCGGCGCCGGGCGTATTGTCTACCAGACAGAGAATATCAACCTGAGGCAACAATGTCTCTATGGCCTTGGCTGTGACGTCAAGGTCCGGTCTATAAAGAACCATCACAGCTCCGATTACAGGTTTCGCTTCAGTCTCCATCAGATAATTCAATAGGTCTCAACAACTGCAAAATTAGCAAATTCCGATGGGACGGCAAAATAATATGTTAACAAATGTCAAAATAGATTCTTGCGGGCAATCGCTCACAGGTAGTATTCGCGGATGGGGGCGAGGTTGTCGTCGAGTTCGAACACCCATGGCTGGCCGGTAGGGATTTCAAGGCCGACTACTTCCTGAGGGGACAGTTTTTTGAGCATCATTGCCAGGCTGCGGAGCGAATTGCCGTGGGCGGCCACCAGGACGTCGCCGTAATGGCGCAGGGCGGGAATTATCTTCTCCTCCCATACGCACTGCAAACGACGGATGGTCAGTTCAAGCGATTCGGCGTCCGGCAGCTCGTCGGGCGTGAGGTCGCGGTATCTCGGATCGTTGGCCGGATGGCGCGGATCGTCACGGGTCAGCGCCGGTGGCATCACGTCATAGCTGCGGCGCCAGATGTGCACCTGTTTGTTGCCGTATTTCTTGGCCGTGTCGGCTTTGTTGAGGCCCTGGAGCGCACCGTAATGCCGCTCGTTAAGGTGCCAGTCCTTCACTTCGGGCACCCAGTCGCGGTCCATGGCAGAGGCGGCGATGTGCAGCGTGTGGATGGCCCGTTTCAGGTAGGATGTGAAATAATACTGCGGCTCGATTCCCGCCTGCTTTATTTTCAATCCGGCCTGACGGGCTTCCTCGCGCCCTTGGTCGCTGAGGTCCACATCGGTCCAGCCTGTAAACAGATTCTTAAGATTCCATTCGCTCTGGCCGTGCCGGAGCAGTATCAGTCGTGTCATAATAATATGCTTTTTATAGAATTAACACCGGCATCAGTGCCCGAGTTCCTTATCCGAATAATAAAATATCCGAATAATAAAATCAGTCTGGCGGTGTTTTAAAAGTAATGATATTTAACTTTCGTATGTTGGAATCATAAAAACTGGCCTCTCACAGAACTGGTGGCAAAAGCAAGCTTTTACCTTGCGCTGAACGTACAGAATTAACACAGAACGAACAATCTGACAGATGCTTGTATGTAGAGATTCTGCCTTTGTCACAGATCCTGCTGGCGCAGGAGCAGGAACTTACGCTGAATACTTCTGTGAAAATTCCCGTTGCCGTCTCTGACGGCTCTGTGCCAAAGCCGAGTCCGGACCGAAGCGGCGTATGAGAAAAAGTTCTGTGCCGTTCTGTAAATTCTGTGCGGATGCGTAGCATCCAAATAGTTCTGTGAGTCTGATTTCTTTTAATTCCAACATATTAACTTGCGAAACTTAAGTAAAGTAATGAGTAAGCGTGCGGAGACATATCAGGGCGAGGAATCGATGCGCGGGTGGCTTGAAGTGCTGCCCGGACGGTTTGCGGGCGAAGGCCGCGTCATATACAAGGGTCGCAACGAGCTGCGCGAGATGCAGGCCGACGGACGGCGGCTGGTGGTGAAACGCTTCAAACGTGACAGCCTGATCCAGAAATTAGCGCGCCGGTTCGTGAAAGGGAAGGCCGAGAAAAGTTTCCGCAACGCGTGCCGGCTTATTGAATGCGGCATAAACACTCCGCACCCCGTCGGATGGCTGGAGGTGAGGAACGGCGCCGGATTCCGCACCGACCAATATTATGTGTGCGAATACACCGATGCCCGACCGATTGCCGGTCAGGTGATAGACGAGCGGAAGTATGATCCGGAATTCATGAAGGCGTTGGCCGGGCTGTTCGTGACATTGCACCAGAAGGGAATCTATTTCCGCGACTCCAACAATACCAACATACGGTATGTGCGCACTCCGGACGGAATCGAGTTTGAGCTGATAGACATCAACCGGATGCGGTTCAAGGATATGAGCGAGGATGAATGCTTTGAGAATATGACCAAGTTCTGTTATCCGACTCCCGGATTCCGTTATATGTTGGGCGAGTATGTGAAACAGCGCGGATGGCCGGCCGACAGGGCGGAACGGGGATTGCGGGTGAAACTGAAATCCGACCGCGCCTGGGACCGGCGCAAAAGCATAGTGCATCCCTGCCGTCCGCACAAACCGCAAGGAGCCTTTTTAGGCGACCCGTCGGAATTGTGAATAAGTCATAGATCAGAGTGACGAAGTCATAGTCAGAATGACGAGTGATGAGTGATTAAGCGAATAAGAGCGTATCAGATAATGAACAAATCTAACCCATGAGACGAATAGCATATTTATTGACATTGTTGGCCGCGTGTGGCGGCGTGAATGTGACGCACGGTCAGGAACTGCTGTCATATTCAAGGCAGGACGGCACTTCGGGACTGCGGTTGGCGTGGCGTGCCGACAGCACGCAGGCCTGGACCCCGATAGGCAAGGGTTATAATTTCGTAAACTCCGATTTCGGACCCTGGGGCAGCCATAAGAAGATGTATTCGCCCCGTCTGGTCCGCAATGCCGGACAGAACGGGTGGGTGCTGATATGGGACGCCAATCTCGGTGGTGGCGTAACTGGTGTGGTCCGCTCCAAAGACCTGATGAAATGGACGCCACAGCAATACTTCGCATCGCCGACCGACGTGCCGCGCGATATATGCCCGCTAAACAAACTGATACGGGATTCAATAACCATTGACGGCAAGACGGAGTATGGATTCCGCCAGCCGGTGGAGATGGGCGTGATAGAAACGCTGCAGAAATATGTGGCCGAACGCGGAGCGAAGCAGAAACTGTATGACCGAACCACGGCCGACGATGCGAAGGAATTCGGCGCATTGGGCACTGTCAATGTCAAGGCCGAGGTGAAGCCCGACCGTAGCTATGCCATATCGCCCGAGTTGATAGGAATATTCTTTGAGGACATCAATTACGGTGCAGACGGCGGTCTGTATGCGGAGTTAGTGCAGAACCGTGATTTTGAATACAGTTCTGCCGACCGTGGCGGTTGGGACGCCATGACGGCATGGACCGTCAGGAACGGTGATAATGCCGTGAAAGTGCAGACCGACACGCCGTTGCATCCCAACAATCCGCATTACCTTCACGTAGATGCGACTAAGTCAGCTCCTGTTATTGTAAACGGTGGCTATGACGGCATCCCCGTGAAGAAAGGGGAGCAATACAAATTCTCTATATTCGTATCGGCGTCGACAAACGGTAAACTGACCGTTGCGCTGAAAGGCAAGGATGGCAAGGAGATAGCGCGTGGCAGGATTAATGTCAAGCAGGGAGGTTGGCGTAAATACGCGTTGCGCTTGAAGGCCAACGCTACATGCGACAACGCCGAACTTGTACTGACACCCGAGCGCGGAACGCAGATGAACCTTGACATGGTGTCGCTGTTTCCCGCCAAGACCTTCAAGGGTCGCGACAACGGACTGCGCCCCGACCTGGCACAGACACTGGCCGACCTTAAGCCCAAGTTCGTGCGTTTCCCCGGCGGTTGTGTGGCACACGGCAACGGAGTGGACAACATATATGACTGGAAGGGCTCGATCGGCCCATTAGAGAGCCGCAAACCGCTGTCGAACCTGTGGGGATACCATCAGACCCGCGGACTGGGATACCATGAATATTTCCAGTTCTGCGAGGACATAGGCGCCTCGCCGCTCCCGGTAGTGGCCGCCGGCGTGCCGTGTCAGAATTCAGGCCGCAAGGCTTACCATTCGGTCGATGCCGTGACGACATACGGCCAGCAGAACGGCATCCCGATGGATGACATGGACCGTTACGTGCAGGACGTACTCGATCTGATAGAATATGCCAACGGTCCCGTCACTTCCGAGTGGGGCGCCAAGCGTGCCGCTGCGGGACATCCCGAGCCATTTAATCTGAAATACATAGGCATCGGCAACGAGGACATGATAACCGAAGTGTTCGAGCCTCGCTTCAAGATGATATACAATGCGGTGCGCGAGCGGTATCCGGACATTGCGGTGGTCGGCACCGTGGGACCGTTCTACGAAGGCACGGACTATGACCGAGGCTGGGAACTGGCGCGCGAACTTAGCATACCGATGGTGGATGAGCACTACTATGTGGCTCCGGGCTGGCTGATAAACAACCGCGACTATTACGACCGTTACGAGCGTGGCGAGGGCAAGACCAAAGTCTACCTCGGCGAATGGGCGGCGCATCTGCCCGGACGTCCCAGCAACATGGAGACGGCGTTGGCCGAGGCATTGTATCTGACCGACGTGGAGCGTAACGGCGACGTGGTGGCCATGACGTCGTATGCGCCGCTGCTGGCGAAGAAAGACCACACGCAGTGGACTCCCGACCTGATATATTTCGACAACACCGGCGTGCATCCCACCACCGACTACTATGTGCAGCAACTGTTCGGCCGCAATTCAGGCGACGAATATGTGCCGTCGACGCTGACATTCGGCGGTATCGGTGACGGTGACACCGCGCGCGACGTGCGCAACCGCACCGGCCTGTCGGTGGTGAGGGACAAGGCCACGGGACAGTATATAGTCAAGATGGTCAACATGCTGCCCGTTCCGGTCAGGATGGATGTGTCGGGTCTGCAGGCCGTGACAAAAGCGGGTACGGTGAAGGGTACGCGGCTTTCCGGCACGCCTAAGGACAAGGCGCCTGACGCCGTGCCGGTCGAGGTGGACGTGAACTGGCCCGAGGCGGAACTGCCTCCCTATTCTCTCACGGTTGTAAGATTGTAAATAGGAGCAAACGAGATATGAGATGCGCTGCGGTCAGTCCGCGGCGCATGACATTTTGTGGAAATCGTGACCGAAAAAGTTTACTCTGTCCTGTGTCGCGAATCCAAGGCCGGCGTAATACTGTTCCAGACGCGGCTTGTCAACGTCCACCAACAAGGCGAAATTCTTATGTCCTTGCGCGGTCGCCTTGCTCATGACGTGTCGCATGAGGCGTTTACCCACCGAGCCGCGTCCACGGTATTCGGGAATCACCGCCATTGAATCGAGGTAATATTCGCCAGGACCGGTCTCGGCCGGCGTCAGTCTGACCTGTTCGGGGTCAAGGCCGCCCCATAGAGTGGGCCATGTGCGCGTGCGCAGCGCCTCGTAGCGTGCGCCGTCGTACGATACCAGACATCCCACGGGTTTGCCGTCGGCTTCGGCCATGACGGTGTTGGTCCACGAATACATCGATTCGGGGTCGGCCACCGACGCTGTGACCAGGTCCAGATGCTCGGTGTCCATGTCAAGGGCGGTCAGCACCACCCAGGCGATAAACCGCGCGTCTTCAGGCCGCGCGTCACGCAGTATTATATTGTCGTTACAGCAGTCCATACTCTATTTTTCTGATTCTAAAACAATTCGGAATAACTTGTGTTATATTTTTATAAACGTTTTTAACACACGCTTGGTATCAGAGCGGACAGATAGAATTTACAATAAACCTTAATTGGAATAATTATGAAAAAGTATGTAGCTGAATTTTTCGGCACGATGTTTCTGGTGCTGCTGGCATGCGGAAGCGCTGTATTGGCCGGCCCGAAAATCGGGACACTGGGTATCGGACTCTGTTTCGGTCTGATATTGTTTGCATTGTGTTATGCCATAGGCGGAGTGTCGGGATGTCATGTCAATCCTGCCGTGTCGCTGGGCGTGTACCTGACCGACCGTAACTTCACGTTCAAGGACCTGTGCGGATATATCGTGGCACAGTTGGCCGGTGCCGCCGTGGGTGGCGCGCTGCTGCTGTGGCTGATGTCGGCCGGCGGCTATTTCAACGGCGGAACGTTCGAGTTCGGCGGTATCACCAACAACATCGGCTTCACCGACAATATGTCGTACCTGGCCACCAACGTATGCCAGCCAGGCGTGAGCAAGGGCTTCGCGCTGCTGACCGAAGGCCTGCTGACGTTCGTGTTCGTATTCGTGGTGCTTGGCTCCACATCCAAATGGGGTAACGGCATGATGGCCGGCGCGGCCATCGGTCTGACCTTGGGCCTGGTGAACATCGTGGGTATTCCTGTTGACAACTGCTCGGTCAATCCCGCCCGTTCCTTCGGTCCGGCCCTCTATTCCATCAACGCATGGGGTGATTTCTGGGTAATGGTCGTTGGTCCGTTTGTCGGTGCCGTTCTCGCCGCCCTGGCCTGGAAGTGCATCGTTCCTAATTTCTCCGACCCGAAAGCCGCTAAATAAAGCGCATTGACAGCCATTTTGACGAGGGTTTCGAGTTTTCGGGACCCTCGTTTTTCAACATTATGTCATTATCAACGTTCTATCATTAGAAGTTGTTTAAACTAATTTTTATGGCAAGGTTTATTAAGATTTTGGAGCAAATTTGTTCGATTGAGGAAGGAGCAACCTAATGGTTGGTCCTGACGAAAGCGGGCAAAGATGCCCAAAAGATTAATAAAGATTGCCATAAAGTTTACACTTCTTTAGATTTTTATTAAACATAAATTAGCTTAAACAACTTCTAAGATAGAAATTATGATATGAAGGAAGATTACGAAGATAAGGCCGGCTGCGAGGTCGAGACCATAGACGAAAATACCGTGACACCCGAGAATCCGATAGACGATTTTTCGGATATAATCGGCGTATTGCCCGAAAACGTGGAGGAGATAATAGCCCAGCGCAACAACGAGATCAAGACGTTCGCGACGCTTGGCGTGGAGCCTCGGCTGCTCAAGGCCATAGAGGAACTTGGCTTCGAACACCCCATGCCCATCCAGGAGATGGTGATACCCCATCTGCTGAACGAGGACAGCGATGCCGTGGGCCTGGCCCAGACCGGTACGGGCAAGACGGCGGCCTTCGGACTGCCGCTGCTGCAGCGCATAGATGTCGTGGTCAATTCGCCTCAGGCACTGATAATTGCACCCACGCGCGAACTCTGTCTGCAGATAGCCGGCGACCTGGCCGACTTCTCCAAATACATAGACGGACTGAAGATCCTGCCTGTGTATGGCGGCAGCAGCATCGAGAGCCAGATACGCTCGCTGCGAAACGGCGTGCAGGTGATAGTGGCCACTCCGGGACGTCTGATCGACCTGATCAAGCGTGGTGTGGTGAAGCTGCAGAACGTACACACGGTGGTGCTGGACGAGGCTGACGAGATGCTGAACATGGGCTTCGTGGACGACATCAACGAGATTCTGACCCATGTGCCGGAGCAGCGCAAGATGCTGATGTTCTCGGCCACGATGCCCAAGGAGATAGCCGACATAGCGCGACGGTTCATGCACGACCCGGTGGAGTTCGTGGCCGGCAACCGCAACGAGGGCGCCAAGAACGTGCGCCACATCTACTATATGGTCAAGGCACACGACAAGTATCTGGCGCTGAAACGGGTGGTGGACAACAGCCCGAATATATACGGCATCGTGTTCTGCCGCACCAAGAAGGACACGCAGGAGATAGCCGACAAACTGATAGCCGACGGCTATAACGCCGACTGTCTGCACGGCGACCTGTCGCAGCAGCAGCGCGACCTGGCGATGAAGAAGTTCCGCGACCACGTCACCCAGCTGTTGGTGGCCACCGATGTGGCGGCGCGCGGTCTGGATGTGGACGACCTGACGCATGTCATCAACTATGGGCTGCCCGAGGATGTGGCCGTCTATACGCACCGCAGCGGCCGTACGGGACGCGCCAACAAGACTGGCGTCTCGGTGGCCATAATCCACAGCCGCGAGAAAAACAAGATCAGGCAGATAGAGAAGATAATAGGCAAGGAGTTCGAATACCGCAAGGTGCCCACTCCGGAGCATATCATTGAGAAGCAGCTGTACAACTTAGCTGACCGTCTGGAGCGCGTGGAGGTGGACGAAAACGAGATAGCAAAGTATCTGCCGGGCGTAAGCAAGAAACTGGAATGGCTGTCGGAATCGGACTTGCTGAAGCGGGTGCTGTCGCTTGAGTTCAACCGTCTGCTGGCATATTACAAGGATATGCCGAACATCGATCTGGACGAAGCCGACAAGCCGAAGAAGGAACGTGGCGGCAAGGGACGCGACAAGGACCGTCGGGATGCGCGCGACGGCTACGAACGCCTGGTGGTGAACATCGGCAAGGGTTCGGGATTCTTCCCCGGCAATCTGATGGACCTGATAAACCGGAACAGTGTGGGGCAGAAGCCCGTGATAGGACGCATAGACCTGATGCCCGGATATACGCTGTTCGATGTCCGCAAGTGTGACGCCCACAGGGTGCTGTCGGCCCTGAAGCATACGGAATTCTTCGGGCAGAAAGTGGTGTGCGAGCGTGCCGATGGCCGCGATTACGCCGCCGAAACTGCGGATTATGTGCGTGGCCGTAAAAAAGGGAAGGGCACCAAGCGCAAGGACAAGGGTCTGAACACCGACTATTTTCTGGACAGCGACCAGGCCCTGAATCCCGGCAAGCCGAAGAAAAAAAAGAAAGCCAAGGCTGACAAAGAGAAGAAACCCAAGTATAACGGCAACTACGATAAATTCAAGAAATGAGAAGGTTAATGACGCTGATGGCGGCTGTGGCACTGGCCGCTTTGGGATGCGTGGCGCAGACGGATGCGAACCGAGAGGAGGTCGATTCCGTAATAGCTGTTGAGTCGACGAGGCTGACGGCCCGTCAGGCTTTCGAGGATGTGGACGTGCCGGCGCTTGATTTGCTCACGCCGACCATGCGCGGCGACTTGCTGGCATATCACGATGCCGGCGCTGCGCGGGAGGTGGTCAATGCGATGGGAGGCATGTCGTCGTTGGAACAGCCGTTGACCGATACTTATCTGAACTGTATCATCACGCCGGTGTCGAAGGCGACCGTCAAGGTGTTGCCTTGCGGTAAGGAAGATGTGGCGATGCTGATATACACCATTGCCGGCGAAGGACAGGCGGCCGATTCGCAGCTGATGTTTTTCGACCCGGAGATGAAGGAGTTGCGGCAGGAGAAATATATAAAGCTCGCGTCCATCGACGACTTTATCGACACGCCTCACGACCGCGAAGGCGCCATGCTGAAGAAAGAACTGCTGGGCCTGATACCTTTCCCGACGGTGGAATATGTGGCGAGTCCCGACAATGACGGCCTGACGGCGCGTCTGACCGTGGCCGACTACATGGGTGCCGAGGACCTGCACCGCCTCAAGCCCTATCTACGTCAGGAGGTGAAATACAGCTGGAACGGCAAGAAATTCGAGCGAATGCAATAACATGATTTGCAGAATTAAAAAATTAGTATTAACTTTGTAGACGGAAAACGAGGGCACGCCCTCGGATCTGGCCGGTCCCATAGCTCAGTTGGTCAGAGCAACTGACTCATAATCAGTGGGTCCTTGGTTCAAGCCCAAGTGGGACCACAACTAATATTTAAAAGCAACCTACAATAGGTTGCTTTTTTTATAAATTCTGTGGGATATGGCACAATTCAAATTATCCGATGTAAATATACGGTTATGGGATAAATACAATGTCTCATTTGCTCCACATCCTGATGTAAACATAATCGTAGGCATCAACGGAAATGGCAAGACCACCTTGTTGACGGAAATAGAACGGGCTGCCAATGACGTCTTTAAGGATGATGGCGAGTGCATATATATTCCGTCTGTGGATAATTTGATTGCTAAAGATGGCCGGAAAAAATCAACGGCATTGTCTCAATATCTGGATTCCTACATTTATGATATGAAAACAGGGCCCTCCCTGATGTACTACAGGATGTCGATGCTTGATGCCTCTACCTCAGTTCAAAACAGGGTCAAGGAACGGGTAAACAAGTTTCTGAACATAGTTAACGGCCTTTTCAAGGAAACAGGCAAGAAGATAGAAATTGATGGTAATAAATTCATCATTTATTCCGATGGTGACATATTGCCGTTGCAAAGTCTGTCTTCAGGGGAAAAGCAATTGTTGCTGATACTTTTGATGGTGTTTCTGACTGATGAAAAGGATTCAGTCATACTGATAGATGAACCGGAGAATTCGCTTGATATAAGTTGGCAATATAAGTTGATTAATTTGCTTGTCGACCTTAATCCCAACGCACAATTCTTCATAACTACGCATTCACCCAGTATTTTTGGCGATGGGTGGGGAGATAGAATAATTTACATGGAGGATGTAAGACATAAAATATGAGCAGGATAGAAGATCAGGCAAATTACTATAAGAATCTTCATTTGCGTCATTACTAAACTAATATCTGAACAATTTTTATTATCTTTGTAGATTATAAGTGCTAATCTGACAATAGACCAGTATTCATTGCTTAGTTATAAAAAAACTTTGAAAAGTCGCTAAAGAATGGTCTCCTGTCAGAGCTATAAGAGATTCAGAGCATTATGGATTATAGATGTAACAAATTACGAAGGAAGCAGACAGGTTCATTCTATAGCCCGTCTGTTTTAGCGCATTTTGTGGCGTCAAAAATACAATCTCTTATTAACAATCTGAATGGTTGTACTATATTGGACCCAGCTGTTGGTGACGGTGAATTATTGGTGGCTATGAGAGACGTTCGCAAATGTGATAGCGATACCTTCGTTGGCATTGATATTGATGAAAGCGCTTTGAATATTTCATCCGAACGATTGCGTAAAAGAGGTTTATTTGTACATACTAATGCACTTGCGCCGTTTGGCAAATGTAAAGACGGATGGAATAAAATCAAACAGCAAGTCGCAAACCATTCATTTGATGTAATAATTAGTAATCCCCCTTGGGGTGCAGACATAGATTTCAATATCATTGACGTAGCACAATATAATACAGCACAGGGTCAATTTGATATTTACGACTTATTTGTTGAGGCATCTCTTGATCTTTTACAAGAGGGAGGTGTTTATGGGTTTATACTGCCAGATTCTGTATTTAGACAGGAGCATTATCTCATTCGAGAGAAATTGCTTAAAGAGACGAGCCTCAGCTATATCGTACGTATCGGTGAATTTTTCTTTGAGGGAGTAAATACACCTGTGTCTTTAATAATAGGTACAAAAGGGTATAAACAAAACAACGATGTCTCATGTATGAATCTATCCAATCTCGATAGCAAACAGGTCCTATCCAAGAATATGACATTTGAAGCATTAGAACAAACGATCTGTCACCAGAGAAAACAAGAATTATTTATTTTAGACTCTTGCAGTTTGACTATAGATATTCAGTCTGAGGACGAGCGATTTATGGCAAAATTAGATTCTAAACTACAGCTTAGGGATATTATGGCATCTCATCGCGGAGTTGAACTATCAAAAAAAGGTATTATTATTAAGTGTCCATCATGTGGAAAATGGATACCCCAACCCAAATCATCCAAACTAAACACAATATGTAACTTTTGCGGGTTTAATATCATTGTCGCTGAGTCTGAAAAAACAAGAATTATTAATCCCAATTCGGATGTTTCAACTAATGATATTTTACCTTTTATTGCTGGTGAGGATATGGAAAGATATTATTTTAAAGTATCTCGCCATATACAATTAGGTTACGATGGCATAAACTACAAGGCGCTTAGTATATATGATGGCCCTAAGATAATTGTGCGAAAGACTGGCGTTGGTATAACTGCATGTTTAGATTATGGAGACAATATAGTGAATCAGGTAATTTATATATTAAAATTAAAAGAGAGTACAACAAAGAAAATTCCAATTGAGTTTTGTATAGCATTACTTAACTCTAGACTGATAACATATTATATAATAAAAAAATATAGCTCAACGAAGTGGTGTACCCATCCATATTTATCACAAGATATGGTTATGTCACTTCCTTTCCCTAATTATCATAAATTTGAAGACCATGATTGGGAGAAAGTAAATGAAATATCTAAGATAGTTTCAGGAATTTACAATTCTAACCAAGATAAAATTTCTGAAGAAGATGATGCTAAAATTGAACGATTGATTTTTGATATTTTCGGATTTAATAAAAAACAGTTTAAGATTGTTTTAAAATCTATTCAAAGCGTTGAGCAACTTATTCCATTTAAAAGGCTGCTGAATATTTCGGAAGAATTATGGGATACCGCTATATAGGTTCTAAGGAGAAACTAGCAAATAGTATTATTAATATAATACTGCAGGAAGTTCCAGCTGCCAAATCTGTTATTGATCTGATGGCTGGGACTGGCAATATGTCCTACGCTTTGCGGAAAAGGGGCTTTAAAGTCAAGGCATCTGATGTGATGACATACTCTTACCATCATCTAATTGTGAATCTGTTAGTCAATAAGCCTCCATTTTTTAATGGATTGGTGGGCATTATTGACTCATTATCTATTAATAGGGATGATAATTATAGTAAAGTATTATCATTTCTGAATGACGCGAATGGAATCAAAGGGTATTTTTATAAAGAATTCTCACCAGAAGGCAGTCCTGCGAATGCATCGAAACCGCGTATGTACTATACGTCAAATAATGCTCAAAAAATAGATGCTATACGAGACATAATCATTGACTGGAACAAAAACGGATATTTATCAGAAATCGAGCACTCTCTTCTTTTGCATAATCTCATTATTGATAGTAATGATATTGCAAATATTGCTGGAACATATGGCCATTACCTTTCACATTTTGTACAACGCTCTTATTCTCCGTTGATTTTAAAAGAATGGACTTTTGATAATGACAGTAGTATAACGGGGCATGAGGTAAGAAGAGGATATGCAGAAGACCTGGCTTCAGTGTTGTCAGGCGATGTTTGTTATATTGATCCACCTTATATCAAAAGACAATACGCTGCAAATTATCATATTCTTGAAACGATTGCGAGAGAAGACTTTCCTGAAGCTATAGGTGAAAGTGGGCTTCGACCATGGAGAGACCAGTATTCTAATTTTTGTTCAAAAATTAAAATTAGAGATTCTTTTTCAAAAATAATCGAAACCGTTCAATCAAACCATATTTTTATAAGTTATAGTGAAGATGGACTTCTTACACTTGACCAATTAACGGATTTTTTATCAAAATTTGGGACCGTTAAAATACATAAAATTGAATACAAACGTTTCAAAAGTAACAATAGTAAAAAATCACCCAATATTATTGAATATTTAATATATCTACATAAATGAAAGCGACGAGTTGGATTTTTCGACGTTTAACTCAGAATGAGTTCAAAGCGATTACCGACCAAATACAAAGTGAGGGAGGTGGTAGTCAAACATATATAGATTTACCTAAAGGGAAAATCACTGATTCTAGTCTAAATGAATTTTTTGGAGACGGTTCTTATCTCGGACCAAACAAAGGGTATAAATGGGATGTCCCTATTTATAGCTTGGGACTTGATACACCTTATCAACAAATTACGATTTCACAACGTCGAGATTCTTCGAATTGTATTCGTGAGCAGAATAAGGAAAAACGTATCAATATTTGGAAGGCGGAATATAGTAGATTCCCATCTGATATATATAGTGAGACGACTAATCCTATATATGTCTACATACTAAAATCTACGGAAGGTAAATATTACGCTGGATGGTTTTACTCTAATGAATACAATGAAAAGTGGTATCTGACAAAAGAACTATGTCAGCCATTTATAGGCAAGGATACAGGATATTGTAAATTCAACATTCCTGTAGAGTTTAATCCCTCATGCTATTCTTGGCCTTTTATTGGTATAGCTCCTGAGGATTCTGACAAAATTGAGGATAAAAGATTCGGCAAATCTGATTCATTGGCATTGCCTGGTACATTGCCGAAGGACGCGTCGGATGAAGTAACAAAAATCGTTCGAGCTATTCGTACTAAACCTTTCATACTTTTGGCAGGTATCTCTGGTACGGGTAAAAGCCGTATAGTCCGTCAACTCGCAAAGGCATGTTGGCCAGAGGGAAGTAAGGAAGCAAAGGAGCATAAGCCCAGTAACTTTGAAATGATACAAGTGAAACCCAATTGGCATGATAGCTCCGAACTGCTTGGTTATGTCAGTCGCATTGGAGATGCTCCTGAATTCATATCCGGAGACTTTTTGAAATTTGTTGCAAAGGCATGGGAGAATCCTGAAATACCATACTTTCTCTGTTTGGACGAAATGAATCTCGCTCCGGTAGAACAATATTTTGCAGAATTCCTAAGCGTTATAGAATCTCGCAAACTGCAAGACGATAATATTACTATTCTTTCAGATCCAATACTAAAGCCGGAGAGTGGGAAGAGTGAATCGGGTAAATGGTATCAAGATCTATGCAATTCTCTTTCAGATGAAGGATATATACAACGTAAGTTTCTGAATGAAGGCATTTCTATTCCACAGAACCTAATCGTCATTGGTACGGTAAATATGGATGAAACTACTTATTCGTTTAGCCGCAAGGTGCTTGACCGCGCTATGACGATTGAGATGAATGAAGTTGATCTAAAAGGAGGCTTGTATAAGTCGTCTGCAAATATAAAGCCAATATCTGATAAGTGCTTTTTTGCAGATGCTGTAGAAGCTTATGACGTCTATGAACAATTCAAGGATGTTTGTGATATAGTCATCAACTATCTTGGTAAAGTGAATAATGTGCTTGAGGGAACTCCTTTCAAAGTTGCCTATCGTACACGAAATGAATTCTTACTCTATGTTGTCAATGCCATACGCCTCGCCGGTAAAGAGGAAGCTGATGCTGGCATAATATCACAAGCATTAGATGAAGTCACTTCAATGAAAATATTGAGTCGCATTGAGGGTGACAAACGCAAGGTATATTTCCTTGACAATATGGAGGAAACAATTAGATTAGGTCTAAATGAGATACACGAAGTTAGTAAATCTATTTCATTGGCTAAGATCAAAACGATGATTGAACGTCTCAAATCTGGCTATACCTCATTCTGGGATTAAAGACCATAGTGATTTATGGATTTACTCTGCATTGAACATCAGGACTTTATTATGCAGATTGACTGCGAGAAGTTTCAGAGAGTCTGGAATAAAGCAGTTGAAAATGTGCATGAAGAGAACCTTTACTCCACTTACGACTGGAGTGAGGGTGTAGAGTCAGTGCAACGTAATGGAATAGAACTTAAGGAGGGAGAGAAAGCGGATGCTGTTTTCTTTGATAATACGGACTATCCAATTTGGGTAGATTTTAAATCTAATGTTAAGCAGGCATCATTTAACTCAGCATTGAGAAAGATCACAGACAACTTTAAATTTCACGAAAAACGTCAGATTCTGTTGGGATATCTCAATTATGGAAACGAGATAGGTAAAAGCGAGATTGTCATCAACTACACTCTCAGCAACAGCGATAGAAAACGTTTTGTGTTTAAATTTGATGTCCTGTCTACCAAACTCAATTATCATGAGCATTGGCGTGAAATAACTCGGGACATTGAATCTGAATATCGGATGTTGTCTATTGATTTCCTTAAGAGGACATTCCATAGTTTCGATACATCATCAAAGAATGAGCCGACCCATGATCTAATATGGTGGCAGATATTCAAACCGCTGCGTGAGGATTTTGTCCGGTCTTGCAAACAGATACTCGACAAACCTCGTCACAGATTACGCAATAAAGAGGTATATCAACGTGCTGACAAGATAAAACGATTCACACCCCTACTTGAAAATGAATATGCTCGTTTCAAGAAGGATGCCAGCCATCTTTATAGGACGGAGATCGCAAACATTAACAATGATACTTTTGAAAATAGGTTTTTGAAGGTTGCCGTAAGGATGATATCTGAGAAGCATTCTCAACTTGGTAGGATGATCCTATCAAACGCTGATATACCTGAAATGAGGACAATGGAAATTGCAGAAGCCATTGAAGAACTGGATGCGCTCAACTATCATCCATTCTTCCGAACAGTCGGTCCGTTCAAGGGCGCTTCACAAGAATCGCTAATTCTTCAGAAAGATACTCACTACTCAAATGTTTATCGTACGTGGCTGATTCTTTCGCAATCATACTCACTAAATGAAGGTTTACATAACCTAGAAACCAAGGATATAGCAACTTTATATGAAATCTGGTGCTATATACAGATGAAAGAAATTGTTCGTCAACAGTTGGGCGATGGAATTGAGATAGACAATAGTAGTCGAATAGAGATGAACGGTGCATTTCGCTTTGAACTTGGGAAAGGTGACCGATCAAGAATCATATTTAAGAAAGGTGATGTAGAACTTGCCGAACTCATATATAATCCAACTCAAGGAGATAACGACAGACGTGATATCAACATTGACAATCTTATTAGTCGCACAGTTCCACAGAAACCAGACATTGTGTTACGTCTCACGAAGACTGAGCATGATACTGATTTGAAACTGACCTATCTATTCGATGCCAAATATCGCATTGATGGTAACGAAGGCGGGGTTGACACGCCTCCAGAAGATGCTATCAACCAGATGCACCGTTATCGTGATGCAATTTACTTCACAGAGCATGACGACAAGGGATTAAAGAAAGAGGTTATAGGAGGCTATATTTTATTCCCTGGCAATGGAGAAACTGCACAGGTACAGGTTGCTAGATTCTATCAGTCAATTAATGAGGTCAATATTGGGGCATTTCCTCTTCGTCCAAAGGATGAAGAGAATAGGAGATTGCTTGATAAGTTTGTAAAAGAACTACTTTCATCAAGAGCCGAAACGCTTTTGAGTAAGGACAACATAATCCCACAGAAAGGACTACGATACGAGAAAGACGAGAGTTTGTTCAGTTCTGAGGGTATGTGTATTGCAGGGTATGCCAATGCAAGACAGTTGGCAACTGTGCGTAAAATTAGAATGTACTATGTCCGGGCAGGTCTTCGTAAAGGATCAATGCATCTTGAGCCGGGATTTGAGAGAGCCAAGTATGCAGTCTTATTTCGTAATGACAAGAGTGATGACAAGATAATGTTTATGCTCGATGGTCGAGGACCGAGAGTAGTAACAGGTCAGGATCTAAAAGATAAAGGCTTCCCTGACATGGAAGGTAAATTAACTAATCTATACCTTGCATTCGACTTGGCCAAAGAAGGGGAACAGATTGTTCTAATCAACAATTTGATAGAAAATCCACACATACCCAAAGACGCTAAAGATAATAATGAACCATTCTTAATTTCTTTCTCCCATCTTTTTAACCCCGAAGGTTAATATAACAGAAATCCTAACGAATAATGACGATCGACGACATAAAGGCATTGATTGCTTCGGATGAGTCGCGGACTCTGGAGCTGAAGAAGACTACCGGCGAACTGAAGGACGGTATGCATGCGGCGTGCGCGTTTCTCAATACCGATGGAGGCTGGCTGATTTTTGGTATCGCGCCGAAGTCGCTGAAGATTGTCGGCCAGCAAGTGACTGATGACACAAAGCGCGAGATTTCACAGGCTTTGGCAGGGATTGAGCCGGCTTACGACATTCAACCAATATATGTAGATGTTCCGGAATATCCAGGCAATAAGGTCATCGCATTTCATTTTGATGGCTGGGAATGGGGCAAGAAACCATATACTTTCCGCGGAAGACCTTACTACAAGATAGAAAGCACCACCAAGATAATGCCACGCGATATGTATGACGAACGTATTCGCGTACATGTGCCGCATTCTTTTTCATGGGAATCGTTCCCGGCTAAGGGCGTGAGTTTTTCAGATCTGAATAAGGACAGGATTTTGGGTTGCATCCGACTTGGTGTAGAGGGAGGACGAATCCCGGAATCGGCATTGACCGCTCCGATTGAGGACACTTTAGCAAAGTGGAAACTAACAGTCAACGGTGTGCCGACCAACGGAGCCGCAATGCTGTTTTCAAACAATATCTATCCATACGATAACTTCCTGTTGAGGTTAGCCCGTTTTCGTGGCAATGACAAACTTGAATTCATCGACAATCAACGTGCCGAAGGGAATTTCTTCGACCTTCTCGATGCGGGCATGGCATTCCTTTTCAAGCACCTTAATCTCAGCGGAAAAATCACCAACAGAAGCCTTATGAGGGAGGAGCGTCTTGAAGTGCCGGTGAGCGCATTGAGAGAGGCCCTTATCAACGCCCTGTGTCATCGCCAGTGGGAGAAGGCAAATCTGACAATAAGTATCGCGGTCTACGATGATCGCGTGGAGATTGCCAACCCCGGCATCCTTCCACCCAAGATTACTCCTGAGAACATCAAAGAATCGCATGAGTCATTCCCCTACAACCGCAACATGGCTCATGCTCTCTACCGCTCTACCTTCCTTGAGAACTGGGGCTCCGGCATCCGCCGCATAATCGAAGCCTGCCAAGAGCAGGGAGTCGAAGAGCCTACATGGCGATGGGACGGAGCTTTCGTATATGTCACATTCAAACGACCGGGCAAAACAACTTCTGCTATTCAAAAAGAGCAATCCGGGGGTAATGTCGCTCAAAATGTCGCTCAAAATGTCGCTCAAAATGTCGCCCAAAATGTCGCCCAAAACTTAGATGAACGGATTATTCAAATAATAGAATCAAATCCTTGCATCAAGCGTGAAGATATTGCTAATCAACTATCTGTAACTAAAAAAACGGTCGAGCGTCATCTTAAGGGTCTTGGTATAAAGTGGGAAGGACATTCTAGGACCGGACACTGGAACCTATAAATAAATGAATGCGACATGGATGCACATGACGGATTATTGATACCTGCGGCACAAAAATTATATAGTGCACTGGTTAACTTAGAGAAATTTAGTAGACATAACGATTTCTTCGATAATATTGCATCGTTAGACAGTTTCCTTTCAGAATATAGGAATGTTACTTTTGTACTACAAAAGTCCCTTGCCCATACTGATTATTTACAAACATATGAGAAATTGCGTGAAAAATATCTCTTAGGCAACATTGGAAAATGGTTCAAAGATAAAAGGAATGAGGTACTTAAGGAACACCCATTTCCACTTGTAAAAATAATTGAAGTAACTATTTATGATAGTGCAAATCCTACTAAATTAACGACTAAGCAATTTTCAGCTGAAGACGATCAGGATTATTCTAGTCTAATTGAAGATATTCACGGTTTATTAAAATTTTGGCCCTTAGCAGAAGTCCCTTTCTCTATTGAATATATTTATAAAGAGACTGATTCCGAAGATAACCTTTTTGAAAAGTTATTTGCGGGAATTGAGATGATGCTTAACTTTTTCACTGCTATAGATACAGAGATAAATGATGAGAGTAAAGTCTTTAAGGACTTAAAGACTAAAATAATGAGTCTAAAT
This sequence comes from uncultured Bacteroidales bacterium, assembly GCA_900542185.1. Lineage (GTDB taxonomy): Bacteria > Bacteroidota > Bacteroidia > Bacteroidales > Muribaculaceae > Lepagella. Next base: position 2,381 of record UQMZ01000046.1, on the reverse strand, counting down.
ATTCATAAACTAAATGTAACCGATTTATTTATTGAAGATTTGGTATATTATAGAAGTTCAGACTCAATTGAACATGGTTGGAGAATTGAATTAAGGGGTCCAGATATTAAAGTTCCACTGTTAAAAATTCCCGGCATGGAGATTACTTTACAGGAATATGGAATAAATCTCAACACAACGAGTTTACACGCATGTTTTTTAAAGATTTTGCATTTTCACACCTTTTTATATGCAATGCAACATCATATAATACCCACAATATTCTTTGTATATTCAGATTTGCAAGTCGGAATAACCTCCTTCGAGTCTTCGTTAAGGTCTACAGTTTACCGTAAAATTAATGAAGTAGCAAAAAGAGTAAGCAATGAAGATATAGTAGCAATATTCATTGTACATGAATGTTGGGCGTATCCTAATACCCCCGAACTCCTATATAAAAACTACAAAGAACGGATAGCTACAGAACATCCTATATCTACATTCGCAGGTCATATGATTGATGTTGACTTAAACTGCTATTCTTATTATTTAGAGGAATCTAAAATTCAATCTAAACCGTATGTATTGAGAATCATTAATGAAACTAAAAAACTCACTAACCCACCGATTTTAATGTTGCCAATATATCATGCATTAGCTAAGAAAAAGCCCTATATTGATGGAGAAGAGCATAATCAATCTCGTGATTAGTGACAATAGAGGTTGATAGGATTCGTTATATTAATAGTTGACAAGAGAGAGAACTTGCGGGCAATGACAAGGTTGATTCTGATGGTTCCCGGTGCAGAGCGATGAAATGCGATGCAATGCGTCTCGGGAGCAAATGTTGGAGTTGCCGGAATAGACCAATTCAAATCATTGATTTACAGGAGATATTCAAAGTGTGGTTTCCCAAGTGGGACCACCGTCAATATTAAAAAGCAACCTTTTCGCAGGTTGCTTTTTTATATATTCTGTGGGAATGGAGCAGCTCGGATGTTAATTCTCTATTCTATGTAGATAAGGCCTTTTTGTGTTCCTGTGCGCGCCACTATGCCCGCGCCACTGCCGGACAATACATGACAGGATTCACGACCATGTCATCGTGCAACCCTGTCATCCCTGTCATTAACATTTATTTTTAAACAAGCTCTAAAAGGTGAGTATATAAAATGACTGTTTCCGTTTTAAAACAATGCAGAGCAGTTCTTTTTATACGGAAATGGATGACAAGTCTTTGTGGAGTCATGTGCTGCATGGCGAAATGAAGGCTCTTGCTGTGTTGTATGAACGCCACTATGAACTTTTGTTGAATTTCGGGCTTAAATATTGTAACAGCGAAGAATTTGTGAAGGACTGCATTCAGGATGTGTTCGTAAAAATCTGCACGAGCAAGCGTCTTTCGCACACGGAATACGTCCGTTCCTATTTCCTGACCTCCTTGAAAAATATGATCTATGATAAACTCGCCTTAACGCATCCCTCATACGAACTGGACGAACATTTATTCGAGTTGCAGATCGAGGACTCCGGACTGCAGTTTCTCTTTAAAGACAATGATGAGGCGCTCCGCATGAGCCGTCAATTTGTGAAAGCCTACCGCGGTTTGCGTGGCAAGCGCCGTATGGCAATCTATCTGCGTTATGTGAAGGGATTGTCATATCAGGAGATTGCGGAAGTGTTGCATATCAACCAGCAATCGTCGATGAATCTTGTGTCGCGGGCGCTCGCGTCGTTACGATCGGGTATGGATCCGAAATACCTGCCTGTTATAATAACAATGCTTGTCATCTCCTCTAAATAATGGCCCGGGGGAGAAGGGTGGAAGAATTCGGGAATAAAAGAAAAATAATCAGAAATAAGTGAGTAGGGGGAAAGTGGGAGGCCGTTTTAGAGACAGCGCATGGGCAGATTCCACTCCATACGCCTTGCTATACTTATTGAAACAACGAAAACACAACAATCATATTAACCTAAAATCAATATAATATGAAAATTCTACGCAAGATTTGTTTAATTGCCGCACTGACAGCAACAGGTGTCGCCAATGCCTACACAATGCCCGACAATATATGGGTGTCGGGCGGAGCGACCGCCAACGGATTCACCAACTGGTTTAATGACTGGGGTGTGACAGGTCGCCAGATGATGACCAAGGAGAGTGACGGCACATTCGTCTGGATGGGCAAACTCACCACTGACAACGGAGGCTCTGTACGTCTCTTTCCCTCTCCCAACGAGTGGGGAATAGCTTTCGCTCCTGCAGTGGATGGCACAGTGATTACTTCGGATGCGGCAGAATATCCTGTAACGTATTTTGATGCGACCGACAACAATTTCCAGATACAGACAGCCGGATATCTGTCTCTTATACACATCTCCGAGCCCACGAGACTAGCGCT
>UQMZ01000045.1 GCA_900542185.1 uncultured Bacteroidales bacterium | reverse complement strand
AGAGTAGGTAATCGCCACTTTGAAAGGAAGGGACTCAGAAATGAGTCCCTTTTTTTTCGTATAGTAGCGCAGGCTGTCCCCAGCCGCGCATAAAAAATGACCGAAGTCCTTATGAAAATCTCAATAGGCATTTGGTCCGGACTTATGCGCGGCTGAGGCGTTTTTGTTGAGGGAAATAACAATATCGGGAAAATAGAATATTAAAAAATATTAAAATCGAGATAAAAGAGATATAAAGTGTTAACTTTGTGAATTATCAATTCAATATTACAAAAGTATAAACAATTCCGTATTTGGTAATAGCTCTATATACAGTAATAGTTCTATATACAGTAATAGCTCTATGTGAAAAACGACAAGACAATGAAACACACAAGAACCATGAGAATGTTGGCAACAGCAGCAGCTTTGGCCACGTTAATGCCAATACCCTCGGTTATGGCAGATACGAGGACTAATGGCGGTAATGCTTATTTGCTCGACCAGTCGGTTGATGTAAGCCGAGATTTTTCTGATTTTACAAATACGTATTTCTTTGTTGATTCGTTGACATCGTTTGATATAAAGACGGGCAGGGGAACTGTGGTATGGAAGCGCCAGCAGTTGATGCCACGTCAGGCATTTAATGCCAACACGTATTTGCATCAGCCTCTGAAAAGTCTTGATTTCCCCAATACTGCATATCCTCAAGATCCGGAATTGGGGTTCAGCATTGAACCGGTAAATGCACGTACATTACGGTTCCGTATGCACACGTCGCCGGTAACTCCTGAGTGGCCGGACAGCCTTTCGCCCATGCTGGCAGGCCCCGTGGCCGTAAATGCCAAGGACTGGAAAGTGACTAAAGACGGGAAAGATATAGTATATAGTTCCGCTTATGGCAAGCTCGTAATAAAGGCGGATCCCTGGAGATTGATAATGTATGACAAGGAGGGCAATGAGCTTACCCGCAGCCGTGTATGGGGTGACAACGACTCCACTCAGATAAAGGTGCCTCCGTTCAGTTTCATAAAGCGAGGCTCGGATAATTCACGGTCCATCAATCCTGTATTCTCCATCCAGCCTATGGAACGGATATTCGGTTTCGGCGAAGCTCCGGGTCCACTTAATAAGGTGGGGCAGAAGCTGAATCTGTTCGTCACCGATCCCCAGGGACCGGAATCTCCGGACATGTATAAGCCGATACCATTCTTTTTCAGCAATCTTGGATACGGGGCATTCATACATACTGCCGCTCCGCTGACAGTTGACGTCGGCCAGAGTTACATCGGCGCCAACAAACTGTTCATGAAAGACGAGGATCTGGATATGTTCCTGTTCTGGGGTACGCCAAAGGAGATACTGAGCGAATACACGGCCTTGTCAGGGCGTCCCGAAATGCCGCCCCTATGGTCGTTCGGCACATGGATGAGTCGCATCAGTTATTTCACTGAAGACGAAGGTCGCGAAGTGGCCAAGCAATTGCGTGCAAACAGGATACCTGCAGACGTGATACATTTCGATACCGGATGGTTTGACGTGGATTGGCAATGCGATTATGAATTCTCGCCGGCACGATTCAAGGACCCCGCCAAAATGATAAAGGATCTTGAAAAGGATGGCTTCAAGATCTGTCTGTGGCAATTGCCATACTTTGTGCCGGGGAATAAGTATTTCAAGACTCTTGTAGACGAGAGTATGGCCGTGCGCAACGGTCGCGGTACGCTGCCATACGAGGATGCCGTGCTTGACTTCACCAATCCAAAAACGGTGAAATGGTATCAGGATCAGCTTGGGAAACTGCTTAAGATGGGAGTAGGCGCAATCAAGGTTGATTTTGGTGAGGCCGCTCCTATGGACGGCATCTATGCCAACGGCCGCAGCGGACTGTATGAGCATAACCTGTATCCGGTGCGCTACAATAAGGCTGTGGCAGACATTACGAAGAAAGTCAAAGGCGATAACATTATCTGGGCACGCTCTGCCTGGAGCGGTTCGCAACGGTATCCGTTGCATTGGGGCGGAGACGCCGCAAGTACGAACACAGGAATGCTCGGTACACTGCATGCCGGACTGTCGTTGGGCATGAGCGGCTTCAGTTTCTGGAGCCACGATATGGGCGGCTTCGTAACGTCGACACCCGAAGAACTGTATCGCCGCTGGCTGCCCATGGGCTTCCTGACCTCACATACACGCGCCCACGGCGCTCCTCCTACGGAACCGTGGCTCTATAACAAGGAATTTACCGATTATTTCCGCAAATGCGCCGAAATGAAGTATTCGCTGATGCCATACATAGTGAAAGAGGCCGAGGAGTGCGCGGCCAACGGATGGCCGATGTTCCGTGCCCTGCAGGTAGAGTTCCCCGAGGATCCTGGAGTGTGGCAGATTGAAGACGAGTATATGTTCGGCAAGGATTTTCTGGTAGCGCCGTTGCTTACGCAGACCAAAAAACGCAGCGTCTACCTGCCGGCAGGACAGGAATGGGTGAACTATCAGTCCGGAAAAACGTATGCGCCGGGTTGGCATACGCTGACACCCGAAGGTGAGCTGGATTGCATAATCATGGTGCGTAAGGGTGCAGAAATTCCGACTGTTAAACCTGCGCTATCCACATCCCGCATAGACAAAAGCACGCTTAAAACAGTAAAATATTGAGGTGACGTTTGTCTAAATGAATTGAATTGACTATATTTGCATATATGATTCCGTATAATACAGATAACGAAAAATTAAGACTTCCGGAGTTTGGACGTACAGTACAGACTCTGATAGAATATTGTGTGCATCTTGAAGACCGAGAAGAGCGCAATAATTGCGCTTATGCCATAGCCGATGTAATGGCTAATCTCTTTCCAGAACTGATAGGCGATAACAACGATATGTCTAAGATCTGGGATCAGATGCAGATCATGTCTGGATGCCGTCTTGACGTGGATGCCCCATACGAACTTATCACGGCAGAGGCAATCAATCCCAAGCCCGATCGCATTCCGTATACCGCAGGCCACATAGCATTGCGTCATTATGGCAAGTATGTGGAGAAGATGATACCAGTCATCGCCGATATGGAGGAAGGCCCGGAGCGAGACGAACTGATATCGGAAATAGCCAATCACATGAAGAAAGTGATGCAGCTCAATAATAAGGAGGGTGTGGATGACGGCCGGATATTGCGAGATCTGGCCTTCTTCTCAGGTGGCAAGATATCTTTGGACCCCGAGCAATATTATCTGTGCGATTTCAAAGAGACGCCTCAGGCACAACAGTCGAAGAAGAAACATAAGAAATGAGCAGTTTCATAGTTGAAGGCGGACATGCGCTGCATGGCGAGATAAACATCAATGGTGCGAAAAACGAGGCGTTGGAAGTGATTTGCGCTACATTGCTGACCAGCGACAAGATTACGATATCCAATCTGCCGGAGATATCGGATGTAAGGAATCTGATAGCGATGCTGGCGGATATGGGAGTCAAGGTGCGCTATGTCACGCCTCGGGAATGCGAGTTTCAGGCAGGTTCCATCAATCTGGATTACCTGAAAAGCGAGCGTTACAGCAAGAAGGCCGCATCGTTGCGCGGCTCGGTAATGATTCTCGGGCCGTTATTGGCTCGCTATGGCGAGGCTCTGATGCCTAAACCTGGCGGAGACAAGATTGGACGTCGACGTATGGACACACATTTCGTGGGTTTCAGCAAACTGGGAGCCAGTGTCGAGTATAATCAGGAATACAGGACCTATCAGGTATCCGCCAGGAACGGTCTGCATGGCACATACATGCTTCTGGACGAAGCTTCGGTGACAGGTACGGCGAATATAGTGATGGCAGCCGTTCTGGCCAAGGGTAAGACCGTGATATATAACGCCGCTTGCGAGCCATATATACAGCAATTATGCAGGATGCTGGTAAGCATGGGAGCTAAGATATCGGGCATAGGCTCGAATCTGCTGGAGATAGAGGGAGTAAGCGAATTGCACGGCACTACCCACAGACTGCTCCCCGACATGATAGAGGTAGGCAGTTTTGTCGGGATGGCCGCCATGACAGGTTCCAATCTATTGCTTAAAGATGTGGGAGTGCGAGACTTAGGTATGATGCCTGACGCTTTTGCCAGACTCGGCGTAAGCATGGAGATTGAGAATGACGATATCCGCGTGAACCAGAAAGAGATATATGAGATCGACCAGTTCATGGACAAATCAATCATGACCATAGCCGATGCGCCATGGCCCGGTCTATCTCCCGACCTTATAAGCATAATGCTGGTAGTGGCCACTCAGGCGTGCGGCAGCGTGCTGATACATCAGAAGATGTTTGAAAGCAGATTGTTTTTCGTTGATAAGCTGCTTGACATGGGAGCCCGCATCATACTGTGTGATCCGCATCGTGCCGTGGTGATAGGAGCCGGTAAGTTCCATTGTCTTCGTGCCACCGATATGGTGTCGCCGGATATTCGTGCCGGTATCGCCATGCTTATAGCCGCGATGGGGGCTCAGGGAACGAGTCGTATCCAGAACATCAATCAGATAGACCGTGGATATGCGGATATAGACGGCCGACTCAACAAATTGGGTGCTAAAATCATTAGAATAGAAGAGTAACGAGGTTCGAGTTCAAGTAAACTACAGGAATCGGCCCGTATTTAGACATGTAAATAACCCATAGATGATAAAGGAGGAAGAATTAATTGAGATAGGCAAGTTCCAGAAGACGCATGCATTGAAGGGTGAATTGAATGCATTGCTTGATGTGGAACCTGAATATCTTGAGGACGGCAACCCTCTGGTGATACCTGTTGACGGACTTTATGTGCCGTTTTATGCGGAAAGCGTGCGCCCTAAAGGAACGGCCAGTTTTCTGGTCAAACTTAAAGGTGTAGATGACGTGGAGGAAGCAACGGCATTTGTGAATAAACCCATATACGGACTCCGCAAGAGTCTTGCGGAGTATATGGAGATAGAAGAGGGTGACCTGCTTGACGATGACCTTATAGGATTCCGGGTTGAGGATGTGAATGCAGGTTACCTTGGAACCGTGGACAGAATAGACGATTCGACCATCAACACCCTGTTGGTGGTGGATGGCGATAAGGGCGAGATATTTATTCCCCTTATCGACGATTTTATAGAGAGTATAGATGAAGGTGCTGAAACGATTATAGTGGACGTACCTGAGGATCTTATAAAACTAAATGATTAAGACCATGAGCGAAGAAACTCTATATGACGAGGATAATGCCATAGCATTCATCCGCAAGACACTTCCCGAGAATATCAATGCCCTATATGATGACGATGAGATACTGTATGTTATCGACATTATATGGGAATGGTATGAGAAGAATGGATATCTTGACCTAAATTCGGAAGTGACCGAGGAGGAAGAGCACGATCTGGGACGATTATCCGAGTATGTGAAGGCTCAGCTTAAGAAGGACAAGGAGATAGAGATGGATCCCGCTGACGTGGATCTGATAGTGAAAGGAGAGATAGAATATGAGGAGTCCATCGAAGATAATATGTAATTTATTGACAGGATGCGCTTTGTTTGCTTTTGTATGCGCTCCACAAACAGTGCAGGCTCAGAGAAACAAGCAGACGCAGCCCCAGGTTCAACAGAACACGGAACGGGATGACGCGCTGGATGATCTGTCGTTCGTAGAGATGCTTAACAGTGTGCCACTTGATGCCAGGAGTGCGGATCTGATAAGAAAATTCCAGGAGAAAGAGGGTCGCAACAGACTGCATAACAAAGAATACAACTCGAAAAACGGATGCACGGTCGAGACTTTCCGCAATAAGGAAGTCCTGCTGGTTACCATACCGGCGTCGAGACTGTTTATGCCAAACGAAACTACTCTCCGTCCTGGGGCGCAGCAGTTACTGGCTCCGCTTAAAAGGTATCTCAAGGACCCGGATATGTATCGTGTATTGATGGTGATGCATACTGACAATACGGGGTCGGAGACATATCGTGACAAGCTGACCGAAGAACGCTCGGAGGCAGTGTTTGAATGGTTCGAGAACCAACATGCAAATACCAGGTATCTGTTCCCGTATTCGTACGGAGACGAGATGCCGTTGGTGCAGAACAATACTATGAACAACCGCGCTAAAAACCGCCGTCTCGAGGTTTATCTGGTTCCAGGCAAAAAAATGCTTGAACAAGCCAAGAAAGGTCGAATTGTCTTCTGATTGAAAGGCATATATTGAAGTATGTGAACTTCACATAAAGATTTCACTATAATTATCAACAATTAAACAACACTAACGCCTATGAAGAAACTTTTTATGTTGGCAGTTCTTATGCTGCTGCCAACGATGTTGCTGCACGCAGCGACTGTGAAATTCGAGTTCAGCGCTAAAAGCGCGCTCGCGTATATAGGATCGACCTATGTCCAAGTTCCAACACTTGAGATGGATCCAAGTCTTTCCTCTGAGAATGTAACTTATTCCGGTCCTGCTGGAGATGATAAGCCTTTTATCGTTGATTCAAAGACCGGAGAAGTAACACTGTTGAAGCCAAACCAGGGCAATAACATAACTGCGACTTACAAATATCCTAATTCCAGCCAAACGTTAACTGCTAAATATCAGTTAGTGGTTATAGACCCGGGATTAGGACAATATCGTAAGGTGACAGATATAAGTGAGCTGGAATCCGGAGATAATGATTACATGATGGTTAATCGTGTAAATAATAACAATAAACAGTTTTATTTCTTACGGTACACTGGAAATGCATCAAATCTGGCATCTGGGCAAGCGAATATACTGACAGATTATTTAGCCTTGGATGATAGAAATATAATATATCCCCACGTGATTACAAATCCTCCGTATAAACTTATATTAAATGATTTAGGCTCAGCGTATTCGTTGGAATGCGCCGATCTCACTAATCCCGAAGTTCATAAATATATTGCATATCCTACAACTGGTTCTGATTTGATTCTAAGTGATGATCCAAAGGAAATTACAATTAAATCAAATGATGCCGGCACGGATATAATAATGGCGTTTGTAGAAACAAGCAACAAAGTGATAGGTGCAAGTAAAAATAAATTTCAGAATATAACCACGGTTACCCCAACATTTGGATTATATAAGCATTATGGCTTCGATGCACCGGAGGGACCTAAGGTTATGATAGGTGATGCAGAGATAACAGGTACGGCATATAACATAACCGGCACTTCGGAAAATGTCGCAATCGTGGCACCGAATGAGAATGTAATGGTGTATTACAACTGGAGGCCGGCAACGTCAAACGAAAATGGCATTGAAAAGGTTGCGCCAGAGGTAAACAAATGGACCAAATATACCGAACCGATTCAACTGAGCGACGCTGGAACGCTGGAATATTACAGCGAGCAATATGGAATGCAGTCTGAACATAAAACGTTGACAGTAACCCAGCAGTCGACTCCCACATCCGTGACGGAAATGACTGTTTCGGATGACACCAATGCAATATACTATACGTTGGATGGACAGAAACTGTCCGGAAAACCGAATACGGCAGGAGTTTATGTAGTACTTAAAGATAATAAGCACAAAACGCTGATTATAAAGTAAATATAATTTAATATAAAATTGCATTCAATAGTCCCTCACAGGCGGTCAGAAGTCGGTGAGGGACTTCTGTTTTAATGGTTTTTGCACATATTCGTTAAAGTGTGCCAAAAGCTAATAATATTTAAAATGCTGATAATAACCACAAAAAGAGTGGGATACATTTGGAATTATGGAAATGTTTAGTTAATTTTGCAAACGTAAGAACAAAAAGGACGGATTCTTATAGATTGAGAAGCCGTCCTGCGGAACGAGAATGCTCGGTAGCAGATGCATTCGTAGCAACCAAAAAACATGAAATTAAGACTGATCGCAAGTATGCTGATGGCGGCAGGCGTGGCCATGTCCGGTATAGCACAAAACATAAATAACGGTAATAAGCATAACCGCTCGATGGCGGCTCATAAGGCGGCTCACGAACGACTGGCCAACGTCAATACCAAGATGGACATGTCGTCGGTAGCTAATCTGATAAAGGAGGATGTGGAGAAGCGCGAGCATACAATCGCATCCGTACCGACAATGGCGATGGATTTGCTTAAAGAAGCCAAGAAACATCTCGGTAAACCTTACCGCCATGGAATGAAAGGCCCTAATGCCTTCGATTGTTCAGGCTTCTCAAGCTATGTATTCAAACAGTTCGGCATCAGTCTCAGTCCCAGCTCGCGAATGCAGTCTACGCAGGGTACGAAGATAGACCGTAAGGAAATACGAGAAGGAGACCTTATTTTCTTTACAAGTCCCCGTAGCGGACGAAATGTAGGCCATGTGGGAATATGCATATCCTCTAATCCGGAAACCGGTGAAATTAAATTCATACACGCCAGCACCCGTCGAGGTATAACTGTAAACGAGGTATCCGGCAATTATGCCAGACGTTTTCTCTTCGCACGCCGTGTGATTGACTAAAATACCGGAAAACATTATATAATATAAGTTTTATTATTTCGGATAAATACCGGAATATAAAGAGCGGGAAGGCTTATCCATGTATGGATGCTTCCCGCTCTTTGTATGCAATATAATTGTGAGGCGGCAATGTGTGGGATCAATAATGCCAAACGGAAGGCATAACAAGATTTTTTGGCATATAACTTGTTATATACAACGGATAAATTACCTGCGTAGAATCAGATGGCAACAAATATAAAGGAACCAAACATAAAGCAAGAAGGAAGCGTGGACGTATACGGCGCACGTGTCCATAACTTGAAAAACATAGACGTCACGATACCTCACAACACGCTTACGGTGATAACGGGTCTGAGTGGATCAGGCAAGTCATCGCTTGCATTCGATACAATATTCGCCGAAGGCCAACGTCGGTATATCGAGACATTTTCGTCGTATGCCCGCAATATGCTCGGCAGCATGGAACGCCCGGATGTGGATAAGATAACAGGTCTCAGCCCAGTAATCAGTATAGAGCAGAAGACTGTGAACAAGAATCCGCGTTCTACCGTGGGTACGACTACCGAGATCTACGACTTCTTCCGTCTGTTGTTTGCCAGAATGGGAGAGGCCCGGAGCTATCTGAGCGGAAAGCCCATGGCCAAATATTCAAAAGACCGCATACAGGATATGATTCAGGAACGCTACAACGGGAAGAAGATATATATCCTGGCTCCGTTGGTCAGGAACCGTAAGGGGCATTATAAGGAATTGTTCGAGAATCTACGCAAGAAAGGCTACATATATGTGCGCGTGGACGGAGAATTGAAGGAACTGGTATTCGGCATGAAACTGAACCGATATCAGAACCATACCGTGGAACTGGTCGTTGATCGTCTTCGAGTCAACGGTGAAGATCCACAACGGTTGCGGTCGTCGGTAGAGACGGCTTTAAAGCAAGGCGACAAGCAGATGGCTGTGATGGATCTGGAAACGGGAGAGATGAGTCATTTCAGTCAAATGCTGATGGATCCGGAGACAGGCCTGTCGTATCCCGAGCCTGCACCTCATAATTTCTCGTTTAATTCACCACAGGGAGCTTGTCCGGTATGCAAGGGAATAGGAGAGGTGAATGTGGTGGATGAGGCCAAGGTAATTCCCGATGGGTCAAAGTCCATATATGCCGGAGGAATCGAAGCCTTAGGCCGTTATAGAAATTCTATGGTATTCTGGCAGATTGAGGCCATCTGCAAGTTGTATGGCTGTACGCTTAAGACACCGATAAAGGATTTGCCACGCGAGGCATTGAACGATATATTGAACGGTACGGACGCACGACTGGACATCAAGAACGATACAGGTCTGGGACGCGCGCCATCATACGAAGGTCTGGTGAAATACATCGAGATGCAGCAGGACGAAGAAGCCGGTTATGAGGCAAACAAATGGAGTGGACAGTTTTATTCCAGAAGCACATGCCCTGAATGCCATGGCGACAGACTTAACAAGACGTCCCTTCATTTCTTTATCGACGGCAAGAATATCGCCGATGTGTCGCGGATGGATATCCGGGAACTATACGAATGGACGCAAGGACTCGAGGATCGGCTGGACCAGCGTAAGCGGCTTGTTGCTGAAGAAATTCTGAAAGAGATCAGAAGCAGACTGCAGTTCCTGCTTGATGTCGGTCTGGACTACATGTCGCTGAACCGGAGCAGTTCGAGCCTGAGCGGAGGAGAGAGTCAGCGAATTCGTCTCGCCACACAGATCGGCTCGCAGCTGGTTAACGTGCTTTACATTCTTGACGAGCCATCAATCGGACTGCATCAGCGCGACAATACGCGACTGATAAACAGCCTGAAACAATTGCGCGACAATGGCAATTCCATAATAGTTGTGGAACATGACCGCGACATCATGACGGAATCGGATTATGTGATCGACATCGGTCCGGGTGCAGGTAAGACCGGTGGGGAAGTGGTGTATCAGGGAACGCCACGGAAGATGTTGAAATCGCACACGCTCACGGCCGACTATCTCAACGGTGTCAAGTCCATCAAAGTGCCGGAAACGCGCCGGATAGGCAACGGCAAATATATAGAGCTGAAAGGTGCAACGGGCCACAATCTGAAGAATGTGGATCTTAGACTGCCTTTGGGAATGTTTGTATGTGTGACAGGTGTCAGCGGGAGTGGCAAGTCATCGCTGATTAACGGTACGTTGCAGCCGATACTTAGCAAGGAGTTTTACCGCAGCATGCAGGAACCATTGCCTTATAAAGAGATTCAGGGAATCGAGAATGTGGATAAGATTGTGACTGTAGACCAATCTCCCTTGGGACGTTCTCCGCGATCGAATCCGGCTACGTACACAGGGGTGTTTGCCGATATCAGGAAACTGTTTGTCGAGTTGCCGGAATCGCAGATAAGAGGCTACAAACCGGGTCGGTTTTCCTTCAATGTGTCCGGCGGGCGTTGCGAAACGTGTAAAGGCAACGGTTACAGGACAATAGAAATGAATTTCCTACCTGATGTCCTGGTGCCCTGCGAAGAATGCCACGGCAAACGATACAATAGAGAGACCCTTGAAGTCAGATATAAAGGGAAATCTATATCGGACGTATTAGAAATGACTGTGAACCAAGCAGTTGAATTCTTTGCAAATGTGCCGGTCATCTTGAAGAAAATCAAGGTGTTGCAGGATATCGGTCTGGGGTACTTGAAGCTCGGTCAACCGTCCAGCACATTGAGCGGCGGCGAGAACCAGCGCGTGAAGCTTGCGACGGAATTGGCTAAGAAAGACACAGGTAAGACCGTGTTTATACTTGACGAACCTACGACAGGATTGCATTTCGAGGATATCCGTGTATTGTTGAAGGTAATAAACAAACTTGTGGACAAGGGTAACACCATGATTGTGATAGAGCACAATATGGATGTGATCAAGAGCGCCGACTATATAATAGATCTTGGACCCGGCGGCGGTCGAGACGGAGGAACTATTGTTGCGACAGGTACACCTGAGGAGATAATCAAGATCAAGACGCCGACAACGGAATATTTAGCTAAAGAACTGTAGTGTTGAAAGAATACATGATTCTGACAAAAGCCTGACGAATTCCAGAAAGAGAAAGTTAAAGCTGCGGTCTCCTTAGTCGAAACAGAAATGTATTTAAAATGTATAAGAGAGAAATTAACGGATAAGTAAACAGGTCATAATTGCTATTATGTTAAATAGGGATTATGACCCGTAATAATTAAATTCTGACAATAGAAATTAATGGTTGTACCCTACTGATGAGCGTTGCGGGTATCTACATGAGGGCGGCGTGGACGCCACCCCTCCAGTGGCTGCGGATACAGAGGCCCGAATTGCGAATTATCTCCAATGACATGCAGATTACATTGACTGGAGTGACTGCGTCCTCGCCGTCAAAAAAATCCGCTGACCCAAAAATCCTCTGACCCCTTTCGGAGACTGGCATTCGTATTCGGATAGCTATATAATAAGAAAACCTATCCGGTTGATGGATAGGTTTTAAGTTGCCTTGGAAAGACTCGAACTCTCACAAACGGAACCAGAATCCGGTGTGCTACCATTACACCACAAGGCAATGTTTTGTCTTTGGTTTCGATTTGGCTTTTGGCCTTATCTCTGTCCCTTTTGACACTGCAAAATTACAACTTTTTTCATAACTGACCAAATATTCGGGCAAAAAAATAACCCCCAAAAACAACTTTTTTTGCGCTATTTTATTATTATTCTAAGATTCAGGTTTTTAGCAAAAACGTAAAAGCACCATATTTTGCTAAAAACTAAAAGTGCATCCCGCTGTTACCTGGGACGCACTTGCAGGGTAATTGTATTTTTAGATCAGAGATGTGTATTAACGATGTTTTTTCGACCAGTCGGCTAGATTTACGAGGAAGTTCTTGAGTTCGTCGCCGTAGTTACGCTTCGGAGCGTCGGCTCTCTCCTCTTTGGCCGATGAGGCTGCTTCAACGGAAAGAATGCCTTTATGGTCGGGAACTCCTATCATAAACTCAGCAACCATTTCGTTGATGCGGCGATCGCCGTCAAAGACTGTTCCTTGATATGCCATTCGACCCGGTCGATCGTCCTTAGGATGTGAGAATTCGATGACCTGTGCCACGACACGCTTGCCGGATGTCAATGTATAGTTGAACTGGGCTTTGTCAAACAGATGGGGATCGTTGTCGGCAGAATCCTCATACTGGATGTCGACAATATCTTCGGAGAGGCGCGGCCATACGCTGATATTAGTGAGGTTACGCCATATTATCTGAGGATCGAGCCCTTCGACCTCCACTCCGGCCGAAGCGAATGTCTTGCTGTCGGCTTTTGCATATCCGGGTTTGAATTTAATCTTGTCGGTAATCATAGTATCTAATTTTAAACAGTCTTGGACTGTTAAGAATTGTTTCTATGATATAACCGTTTTAGCGGGCCGAATTGTTCACTGCGAAAGCAAGGAAATTTCAGTATCTTATGAATACGGGTGTCGAATGTCGGTCAAAGCAGTTCACTGACGCGAGTTATAAACTCGGCATCGTCAAGGTCGTATGGCAACCAGTGTATGGTCGATCCTCGTCGTTCCATTCCTCGGAACCATGTCATCTGACGTTTGGCAAACTGATGGATTGCTGTTTCAAGTTGATTGAACATTTCTTGATATGACAGCTCCCCCATCACGTAAAGGGTGACGTATTTGTATTCCAGACCATAATATATCAGGTCTTCGGCATCAATGCCCGAATTGAGCAATTCCTGAATCTCGCGGATCAAGCCGTTGTCAAGTCTTAGTTTCAGTCGTTTCGATATTCGTACCCGTCTTTCTTTCCTGGGAATATCAAGTCCTATTATCAAGGCGTCGATAGGCTTCGCGTTTCGGCGTGAAGTGGATATAGCCTCCTTGGGATGGCGAAGATAATAGTCCTGTATCTCTATGGCTCTGATAGCCCTGGCTCTGGTGTCAATGTCCGTGACATTATGCAGCTGTCTGTACCCAGCCAGAATAGCGGCGAGCTCGTCAAGAGATTTATCGTGAAGAGAATGTCTTAATTCTGTATTTTCCGGAACATCCGGCAGCGAGATACCATTGAGTGCATGTTCGACATACATGCCGGATCCTCCGCAGATAATGGGGCGTTTGCCGCGAGTCTGAATATCGTCGAACGCCAGATTGAAGTCCCGGAGATATTTATGAAGATTGTATCTTGAGCCAGCAGGACAGATATCTATCAGGTGGTATTTGACATCGCCATATTCATCCAGATCCTTTCCTGTGCCAAGGTCCATGTCGTTATATACCTGTCGTGAATCGGCCGAAATAATCTCACCGTTGAGAATCGAGGCCAACTGTACGGCCCTGTGCGTCTTACCACAGGCAGTGGGGCCGACAACAGCAATGGCGCGTAATACATCGGCGTTGCCTTGGGAAGGAATAATCATGTCGGTTACTGACGCCACGAGGCACTTTGCTTGTTATTGTTCAGCATCTTCTGCCATATTCGGCGTACGTGGAATCCTTTGGTATCGGAATTGAACATGGCCACACGAATCCATTTGTCGTCTTGGAAATCGTAGTCTTTATCACGGACTTCCTTCAGGTCGTAATTGGGTTGATACGACTTGACCTTGATTTTACGGAATCCCCGGTCATCGAATATTTTCTGAGTCAGCACCACTGTCGACATTCTTGACATATCCGCCAGGAATGTGCCGGCCATAAGCGCAGGACTGGAATTATAAATGCTCTTGATACGGCTGAAGTCCATCCATTCGCCTGTGATGTTAAGTTCCGGATAATCCTCAGGCTTACCGTCAAGGAAATAAAAATACCTGAGCAGACGATGTTTCTGCATGTCGGGATTACGGCGCCCATAGAAGAACTTGAGGTGTCCCGGATGCTGAACCATGTTGTGGATCACATCGTTGACCTCATAGGTAGATATACCGTTCACATTGCGTTTTGTCACGAATGGTGTGTCGATGATGTTACGGAAAGGCATTTGCGGATCTACGGTCTTGGGATTGACATAGATGCTGTTGTCGCATATAACATAGAATCGCAGATATGTCTTCGTGGTCATATCGCTTAGTTCCTCCTCCGTGATGATGTTGCCCCTCTCCTTCTGATCCAGATAAATGTTATAATATCTTGCTGCGAAATACATACCGTCTATAAGGAATATAACAAGATTGAGCCAGAAGAAGATGTATCGGTCGCGCGTATTTATATCGGCCGATCTGTCGTAAAGAGTGAAGTAATAGGCCCAGACTATAATCGACAGCCCCCCGAATACACACAACAGATTAAGAATCTGTATGCGGGACTCATGATGCAGAATCTGTCCCAATTTCCCGCGGTCTATGGAGAGTCCGTTCTTGAACTTGCAGTCCATGCAAAAGCTCAGAGAATTGAGTCGGAGCATAATGATGCCGAATGTGACGAAACATATCGGATCCAGTCGCAATGACGGTATATAAGGAGGTGCGATGAATGTCAATTCCTTAGGCAGTTCCATCATTCCCCAGATATACATAAGATTGAGGATTATCGTGACGAATGAGTAAGTAATGAGGCAATAGAACAGGGCATAAATCATCACCATACAGCTGGGATTATCCTCCAGCCGGTTGTTGTATAGCATGGTGTAAAGCACGGCAGCTCCAATTAATGAAGGAATCGGCGCAAAGTAGTATGGGAGAACCTGCGCCAGCAGCATGGTGCCCATCAACACCAGAATGCCGATACAGAAGTTCTTCCAGAAGGCAAAAAGCCTTGAACTACTTATTTTTTCCAAGTCGTGCATTGTCGTTTTACATCAAGGTCACGCCATCATGGTGATATCTATAAACCCTATATATTCAACGTCTCAGCGAACATATTGGTCTAAGAAATCACATATTTTTTTGAACAGCATCGTCCTCGCATTACACTTGGGCAGACTGTGTTCAAATCCGGTCAAGGCCATCATGTCGAATACCGTTCCCTGAGAATATAGCTTAGATGTATATTTCAGAGTATTATAGAAATGAACATTGTCATCGCTTGTACCGGACATGATAAGCAGCCGACTTTTAATATTCTGTGTCCTGTTAAGAGCCGAAGCCAGGTCAAAACCAGATTCGTTCTGCTGCGGAGTGGTCATATATCGTTCTGTATAGACGGAATCGTAGAACCGCCAGTCAGTCACGGGCGCCATAGCCACGCCTGCCTTGAACGTACAATCTGGATCCCCGAGTTCCATAAGTGTCATATAGCCGCCATAGCTCCATCCGAAGCATGCCGTACGCTGCGGGTCGATATAGCTTTGCTGCTTCATCCATTTTGCGCCTGCAAGCTGGTCCTTGGTTTCCAGCTGTCCAAGCCGGCGGTAAACGGAAGTGGCCCATTGACGGGAGCGGTTGCCGGTTCCGCGTCCATCCACAGCCACTACGACATAACCCTGCGATGCCAGATAATAAATGCCTTCCATGCGCCACGCATTCAATACCTCCTGAGAGTCCGGACCGTTATACTGATACATCAGCAACGGATACTTATTACTTGCTGAGAAATCGGCAGGTTTGATGATGAAAGCGTCCATCATTTCGCCCTCGGCATTAGGAATCTGAAGGAATTCTTTCTTGGGAGCCGATGCATATTTGGCTGCATACTGAGCATTATTCTCAACCTCGGTCAGCTGTTTGCCGCGGCTGTCGCACAGAGTGAACACCGGAGGAGTGACGGCATTGCTGTAAGAACGGAGGTAATAGCGGCAGTCGTTGCTGAACCACGCGTTCTCGGTTCCGGGCGTATTGTCGAGGATAGTCGTCTTGCCGGTACGCTCTACGGCGGCAATGTTGCGGTTGACAGGACCAAGCTGGGTGGTCTGCACATATACAGTGCCTGTACGGGGATCGCAACCGTAGAAGTTCGTCACGTTCCACTCCCCTTTTGTGACCTGACGCAGACAGTTTCCGCTGTAGTCGTACTCATATAGATGGCGGTAACCGGACTTTTCGCTACCGATGAAGAATGATTTGTCGCCATACTCCCCCATCTGGTATGCAGCCGGGCTGAGCCATGCGTCGCTCGATTCCGTATATATTACTTTGGCGACCGTGCTACCGGGATTCACCTTGTAAAGCTTAAGAGAATTCTGGTCACGGTTCAGGGTCATCACCATCAGATTCGTACCTGTACCGTCAAACTCCATTGACGGCACGTAGTCCTTGCCAATGGGAATATCCATCTGCTTCACTGTCTGATTGTCGACATGGTAGGCCAAAACAGTCACCGTGGAATTGGGATAGCCTGCCAACGGATACTTGTACGAATAGCTTTCGGGATACACATCCGTCAGCGGATCGGCGTCGCAGTAGGATTTATAGTTGTCAAAGCTATATACAGGTACTTCCGACTCGTCGAAACGAATGAATGCAAGCACATTGTCCTGGGCGTTCCAGGCCATGGCGGTCTGCATGCCGAATTCTTCTTCGTATACCCAGTCGGGAATTCCGTTAATTACTTTATTGAATTCACCGTCCTTGGTTATGGCCTTGTCGGTGCCGTAATCCAGATTGGAGATCCATAGGTTGTTGTCGCGCATATATGCCACCTGAAGGCCGTCATGGCTCATGGTCGCACCACGTTGCGGGCCACCGGTCGAAACACGTTGCATCGTGCCACGGAAAGTATCGTATACATAATACTCAGCGTAGAACGAATGGCGGTATATCTTGGAAGTCTCCTGCCACAGCATAATCTTGCGGCCGTTGTCGGATATGGAGTATCCGTCGAACGAATCTATCTTGACATCGCCCTTCTGAGTGTCGAGGCTGAACAGAGTCTCCAGTTTCTTACCGGTCTTGAAACTGTATGACTCGATGCTGCGTCCATCAGCCGATATCGCGGAATAAGACATGCCGTCGGCCAGTGGCGTCGGCGTCTTGACGCTGATCGGCCGCGTAAGGTCGGGCTGGCAATAGTCTTCGACAGAGAGAGGAGCGGCTAAAGTTCCTGCCGAGCATATCGTTATGGCGACCGTAGTAATATAATGCCTTTTGTTCATATTCATGATGTCGACTGATGTGTGTTTCAGGTTAAGGTATCAATAACTGCGTGCGAACAGTACTCGTTGTTCGGAAGGTTTGCCGGTCACCATGCATACGCCGGGAGTCTTGTCGGAATCGAACGGGATGCAGCGGATAGTTGCTTTAGTTTCTTCCTTGATCTTAGCCTCGGTCTCTGGAGTTCCGTCCCAATGGGCCATGATGAATACTCCTTCCTCGATTCTTTTCTTGAACTCATCGTAGGTGTCTACGGTGATGGTCTTCTGGATGCGGCGGTCAAGAGCTTTCTGATACAGGCTTTTCTGGATGTCGTCGAGGACCTCTACGATGTGGTCGGCGATGCCGTCGAAAGGAACGGTCTCCTTCTGCAGGGTGTCGCGGCGCATCATTTCGACCGTGCCCTGTTCCAGATCTCGCTGTCCTATGGCCAGACGAACAGGAACGCCCTTTACCTCATAGTCGGCGAACTTGAATCCGGGACGACGGTTGTCAGCATCGTCATATTTGACACTGATTCCCTTGGCGCGGAGTTCTTCGATTAGTGGCTGTACCTTCTCAGAGATAGCCTTGAGGCCGTCGTTGTTCTTGTAGATAGGCACAATCACAACCTGGATAGGCGCCAGCTTGGGAGGCAATACCAGACCGTTGTCATCGCTGTGTGTCATGATCAGGGCACCCATCAGACGAGTGGATACGCCCCATGATGATGCCCATACATATTCCGGCTTGTTGTCCTTGTTCATGAACGTTACATCGAATGCCTTTGCAAAGTTCTGGCCCAGGAAGTGGGATGTGCCTGACTGCAAGGCTTTGCCGTCCTGCATCATGGCCTCGATTGTATAGGTGTCGAGGGCGCCGGCGAAACGCTCGGTGGCTGACTTTACACCTTTTATGACGGGAATGGCCATGAAATCCTGTGCGAAAGTAGCGTAAACCTCAAGCATTCTGCGTGCCTCGGCCTCGGCCTCTTCGCGTGTGGCGTGGGCTGTGTGACCTTCCTGCCACAGGAATTCGGCGGTGCGGAGGAACATGCGTGTACGCATCTCCCAGCGCATCACGTTGGCCCACTGGTTGATGAGCAGCGGCAGGTCGCGATAGGAATGTATCCAGTTCTTGAAAGTGCTCCAGATGATGGTCTCGGATGTGGGGCGGATTATGAGTTCCTCCTCCAGCTTGGCCTCGGGGTCCACAATCACGCCGTTACCCTCGGGGTCGTTCTTGAGACGGTGGTGGGTCACGATGGCGCATTCCTTGGCAAAGCCCTCTACGTGCTCGGCCTCGCGGCTCAGGAACGATTTGGGAATAAGAAGCGGGAAATATGCGTTCTGATGCCCGGTGGCCTTGAACATGTCGTCCAGCTGACGCTGCATCTTTTCCCAGATGGCATAGCCGTAAGGCTTGATTACCATACACCCTCTTACTGCCGACTGCTCTGCAAGATCGGCTTTTGCTACCAACTCGTTATACCACTGCGAATAATTATCCGCACGCTTCGTGAAGTTCTTAAGTTCTGTTGCCATATTGCGCTAAAAAACCGTTCACAGTCCTTGATGACGTGAAAGGATATCTTTCTTCTTTTAAATTTATTTAGCAAAGTTAATAAAAAGTACTGAAATATTAAAACATTTGACGCCTTGATTATTCAAAATGTATTCAAAAAGAGGATAAACAGAAAAAAAGGCGCCCGAAGCGCCTCTTTCTTCATATAATAATGTTTATTGCCGTTGCAGCGTCTTTGGGTCGGCAACGCGTCCCAGGCTGGAAGGCTGGTCTTCATAACTGTTGGCATCCGCTTCAATCACGAAACTGTGTCGTTTCCAGATTGCGACAAGCAGCACTATCAGAATGATGCAGCCGTTGAATATGAACGAGAAGTTGACACTGTCCGAATGGAACAGATGGCGTGCGCCCGATATAACGAACGGTACTATTGAAATACCCACATAGTTGCATGTGAGGAGGTAGGAGAAGTATGCGTTCTGTTTTGCCGTATTCGGCGCGACGTACGATGTCTTGTCGTAAATCAAAGGCTGGACTATTCCGTAACCGAGTCCCATGATGAAAATCCCGGCTATATATGCCCAGTACGCATGTACCAGCCCTACGAAAAAGAGTCCGAACACCACGAGCAGCAATGCCAATTCCATGGTCCACTTCTTACAGATTCTGATGGCCTGAGGCAGAATGAAACCGGACAGAGTGGCGGATGCGAAATACATGGCGGTGGCCACACCAACATCGGTGGTGTCGAGTCCATAATCCTTCATGGCAAACGGAAGGTAATAGCTTACCACTTCGGTACCGTATGTGGCTATGAAATAGAGGGCCATGAGACCGAACAGCAGGGCAAGCGCCGTCTTGCCTTGAAAATGGAAATTCGGGCCGGCCGGTTTACCTGTCTTTTTCGTCTGGGCTATGTCCTGGTCAGACGGTCTGGACGGTTCTTTGACAGGAGGAACAAATTCTCCAGGATAGTCGATGCGGTGGGTATAGATGTAGCTGCGGGTCATAAAGGGCACCAGGCATAACGGAATTATAGGTATCATGTACACTATGAATGCGAAATGCCAGTTGTAGGCTGCAACCCAGCCGACAAACAATGTGGCGAAAATCACCATGAAATTACTGACTCCGGATTTCATACCCAGAGCTTTCGTCCGAGCCTTTCCGACCGTGTATTCGGAAATCAAAGAGGCCGCAAGCGGTATGATCAGGCCGCATCCCACACCTAACAGACAGCTCAGCACTATCAGTTCCGTCATGGTCTTGGCGAAAAAGTATAGTATTCCGGTCGCAGCATATATCACCAGACCGATGCCGAGTATCCACATCTGGTTTTTAGGCGTGCAGAATTTTCCCGAGCATAGAATAAACGGAATTGTCACCAGGTTAGGCAAGACGGTGAGCAACTGTATTTCGAGCTCAGTGACATTGGTGAACACATCATCCAGCTTGCCCATGATCGGCGATATCGCCAACCCCGGAAGGTTTACCGTCAGCGAAATGGAAAGGATGGCCAGCAGGGAAATATACGGGATTTTCCCGCAGCCGCAATCTACGTATTTCATATCAATAGACTTTAAAGTGGAATGAAGAAAACAATGCCGTTGTCACATTATTTATTAACCTGCTTCTGGTAATATGTGTTGGAGATGGTACCTATGAAGGTATGTCTCAGCAGGAATGCGAATATAAGGAATATTACACAGACCGCTACGCTGATGAAGAACGGGAAAGTGCTGTCTACCGATTTATGGAACAATTTGCAGATCCCTTGTGTAATCAACGGTTCAAGCACAATCGCCGAATAGTTTGCTGTGAGAATTACGGAAAGAGCTTTCGTGGTAAGCGACGGGCGGTTTACGCACTGGGTCGCCTTATTATAGAACAGCGGCTGCAGGGCTCCGTATCCCATACCTGCAATCACAACACCGGCACCTACCAGCGTGACATTCGGGGAAATGGCTACTACCGTCATTCCAAGCAGGCAAAGGAACGTGCACACCAGCACGGTATTGCCCCGAAGCATCCTTACTATAGGAGTCAGACCCACTCCGCAGAAGAACACCATCAGGAAGAAAATGGACGTCAGCGAGCCGGTCACGGATGGATTGAAGCCACGGTCCTGGGCAAGGAACGGCAGATACTCCGATATGGATATGGTGCCGAAAGTAAGCAGGAAATAGGCTGCAAAGAGGGCCACCATCCGTCGCACGTCAACACCGTTCTTATTGCATTTGTACGAAGGGGCGTCCGTCGGAGTGGCGACATAATTCTGCATATCTGCCTTGGTAGGATCGAGTTCGCTCATCGGCACGCGACCGATGAAATTGACGAGGGCCAGAGGCACGATGCATACGGCATAGACCAGGAACGGAGCATGCCAGTCAACACGGGCCAGCCAACCCACGGCGAATGTGGCGAGCACCAGGGTGAGGTTGGAGATGGCGCTCTGAAGGCCCATCTGTTTCATAAGGGGTTTGCCGGCAAACGTGTCCGACAGCAAACCCGTGGAGAAGGGAACCAGAATACCGGCACCGATTCCTAATGTACAGCTGAATACAATCAGAGCGAGCATCGATGTGGAGAACATGTACCCCACGGTCGAGCCTGCAAAAATCAGCAGTGCCGATGTGATCAATATCTTCTTATGGTTCGTTGTCGACAATTTACCGGACATGAGCACGAATGGAATGATAAGAAGGTTCGGCAACATTGTAAGCAACTGTTTTTCCAATGCGCTTGAATCCGGAAATATGCGTGCCAAAGTGTCGAGCATGGGCGTTATGGCCAGTCCCGGCAGATTGACAATCAGCGAAAGCGACAGGATGGCGATATATGCCGTTGGGTCAAGCGGAAGCTTGCCAGTCTGAATAGGTTTCATGCTATGTCTGAATTAAGAGTGAGGTTCATTGTCAACGTTAATGTGAATATCCGGGCACAAAAGCCAAAGGCCGGATGGCCATGCCTTTGTGCCCGGCATCATCTGCAATGTTATTTCATAAACATTTTAACACGGTTCCATCTGCCGTCAAGGGCATCGGGAACGAAATCCACGGACTCGTCCTGCTTCATGTATGCCCAGGGGCTTTCGCTCCATATAAACGGCAATTGGCGGACATGCGCCGTACCGAATTTCATCCAGAACGACGTTTTCGTGCCGTTGATGTCCGGGATGCGGCTCAGGTTCTTCAGCGTGTCCTGAATCAGCTCGCGCGACCCGGCCTTGGCATCCACCGATCCGTCGGGACGCATTCTTGCCATTTCCGTAGTGCCGTATCCCAGGTCCCAGCGTCCGTACACTGACAGTGGCTCCCTATCCTCGGTGTAAGTGATAAGTGCCTTTGCACTGTCCATATCCTGCACTGTGTCGATACGGTCCCACAGCTGGTTTCGACGCATGGGACGCAGGTTCATGCTCTCCAGTTCATAGCCTACCCACCAGGAAACCGGCTGGTTGACTCCGAATATGTGCGTCGGGGTGACCAGGTGATGGTCATAGTCCAGGTGATTGGGCACATAGCCGGTGGAGTCCGTCATCTTCACCTCCTTGCCGTCGCATACGAACAGCACGAAGCGGTTGTACGACATGTCGATCAGACCGATTTCGCCCGTGTTGGCGTCCACCAGGTGATATCCGCTCAGATATGTGCCGGTGTTGTCCAGCTTGCAGTAATTATAGAATTCCTGAATGCTG
This sequence comes from uncultured Bacteroidales bacterium, assembly GCA_900542185.1. Lineage (GTDB taxonomy): Bacteria > Bacteroidota > Bacteroidia > Bacteroidales > Muribaculaceae > Lepagella. The sequence goes on along the minus strand of UQMZ01000045.1, from coordinate 4,999 downwards.
TGTGCGAATTGCTCGGCAGCGGCGGTACGGTAGGCCAGGAAGATGCCGTCGAGTTTAGTCTTGTCATACAGATCGACATGCGTGGTTTCGTTGAAGCCGATACCGTTGCCGTTGAATCCGAAGTCGGTGTTCGATCCGAACTGTCCTGGACAGTTGGCGTTCTGCGTCACGAAGTCCTCGCCTATCACGTACGTAACGGCACAGCTCTGGGCCCAGAAGCAGCACCAGGAATTGTGTGTCCAGAACACATTTCTGTCAGGCATCATCTTGGTGAAGGCCGTACAGTGGTCGGACTGGTCGGCTGCGTCCTTGGCCTTTTTGGCCGTGCCGTAGCCCATTACAAGTCCGATCTTGTCCCCTATCGCGTCGAACAGGTCGTACTGCATGTTGATGAAGACCACGTCCATATAGGTCAGGGCATCCTTGTCGTATCCTAACTTCAGCTGCTCGGCCGGGAACTTAGCCAGTGCCAGATCTCCGAACTTAACGTTCTTGCGCGGATCATTGCCTGCGGCACCGTCATATATGCCCAGCATACGGAACATCAGACGGGTAATGTTACGGTACATAGGGTCGTCCTGCTTGCCTGCCAGTACTTCGTAGGTATAGTTGTAGTTCTGTATCAGGCTTTCGGCCGAAGCCGTCAGATATTCGGGATGTACGTCGATATTGAGGTTGTCCTGGGGAGTGGCTCCTATCAGGAAGTTCCTCCACGAATTGTTGCGTGTGGCCACGATCATCGGGTTGCCCTGCACTTTGCCCTGCACATATCCGGCATTGTATTCATTCTGATAGATGGGTATGTCGGGATTCTGTGCGTAGATGGCGAAGTTCCAGTTATTATCGATACACTGTGCGAAACCACAGGTGTATTCGTCAAGGATGAACTGCGTCGCATCCGTGTTCTTGAATTTTGGTGTGTATTTAGCCATATCGGTAATTTGCGTCGGAACGCAAACGAATATTATTAGTTAATATGCGGTTAATATAGAGTGAAACGCCAACGTGTCATTATTCCATGAACAGTTTCACTCTGTTCCAGGCGCCGTCGATAGCGTCCGGAATGAAGTCGACCTCCTCGGGCTGCTTGAACTTGGCCCATATCGAGTCGGACCAGATGAAGGGCGTGCCGTCAAGCTTCACGCTGCCGAAACGCATCCAGAACGAAGTCTTGGCGCCATCCTTGGAAGGCTTCATGGACAGCGACGCCAGAACTTGCTTTATCTCCTCCGTGCCGAACACCTTGGCGTCGATAGATCCGTGGGGCTGATAACGCAGGAATTCTGAAGTGCCGTAGTTCTTGTCCCATCGTCCTGCTATGGATATGGGTTCCAGATCGCCATTGTATGTGATCAGATTCTTGGCATCATCCATGGTCTGGACTCCGCCGATGTGTCGGTATAGCTGATAACGGCGTTTCGGAGCGCCGTCTATGGTCTGAAGCTCTCGCCATATCCGTTTGTATATCGGGATATTGCATCCGAGCACGTGCGACGGACTGATCATGTGGCTGTCATAGTCGAGGAAGTTAGGCTCGTAGCCGGTCGAATCCTTTACCGTCAGGTTCTTGCCATTGCCCTTGAACAGAGCGAAACGGGCATAGCTCATATCTATCAGTCCGAACTCCCCGCGATATGCGTCCACCAGCATATATGCGTTCAGGTAAGTGCCGGTGTTGTCAAGAGTCACATAGTCGTAGAAGTCATCGATGGAAGTGGCGAATGCCTCGGCCGCAGCCGCGCGCCATGTCAGCCAGAGACCCAGTGTCTTGGATTCGTTATAGAAGTATGTCTCCGTAGTCTCGTTGAATCCGATTCCGTGTCCGTTGAATCCGAAGTCGGTGTTCGAACCGAACTGACCCGGGCAGAACGAGTTCTGAGTCAGGAAGTCCTCGCCTATCACGTAGGTTACGGCACAGCTCTGGGCGAAGAAACAGCACCATGACGTGTGCGACCATAGTATCTCGCCGTTGTCGAGACGTGTGACGAATCCGGAGCAGCGTCCGGGTTTGAGACGGTCGTCCTTCGACATACGTTCCAGATCTTCCTTGGTCTGCAGGGTATGTTCCTTGTCGCTTTTCTCAACATCGTTGAAGTCTATGCCCAGTTCCTTGCCGATGGCGTCCCACAGGTCCATCTGGGCGTTCAGGAAATAGATGTCTATAAACGTAAGCGGATCGTCGCCGGAGTTCATTTTCAGTTCATCGGGAGTCATATTCGACATTTTCAGATTGTCGAATGTCACGTCCTTCAGCGCCTCCTTGTCGGCTGCGCCGTGATATATGCCGAGCATACGGTACATGAGTCGTATCAGGCCCTGGATGTGGCGGTCGCCCTGCTTTTTCTCCACATAGTCGGTCATGTAGTTGTAATTGTCCGTCAGGGCCTTCACTGCCTGTTCCACGGCACCGGCCGGTGGAGTCACGGAATTGGCGCCCGGACCCTCGTCAAGGACGTACCAACGCCACGTGTTGTTACGGGTGGCCTTGATTATGGCGTTTCCCTGGATTTTGCCCTGCACGTAGCCGGCGTTATACTCATTCTGGTATATGCTCACCGTCGGATCCTGTGCGTAGATGGCGAAGTTCCAGTTGTTGTCGATACACTGTGAATATCCCTTGGTGTACTGGTTAAGTACATACTCCTCGGGAGCAGTGTTTTTGAATTTTGGTGTGTACATAGTATTAATAAAAAGGATAATTGGTTTTAACGATATGACGGTTCCGGGCGAGTTGTCCCGGCCCGGAACCTGTATAAACTCTTATTTTCCGGCAGTGGTGCCTTTCGCGGTATTGAAGTCGGTTGCCTTCGATGCGGCGGCAGTCAGCGGGGCTGCAGGATGATTGTTGGCTGTGTTGGCGGCAGCAATCCTCACTTCGGAATCCAGAGCGGATTGTGCGTTGTGCGCGGCGGTAGATGCCTGAAGTTTTACGGTATTGGCGCTTGCCACATGTTTGCGAGCATGAACTATCACCTCATATACTATCACGGCAGCCAGAACTGCGACTGACATCCACGTACAGATCCAGAAAGCGATGTTCGGGTCGGTACTTGTGGAGCGGTGGAATATCTTGGCTATGGCGTCGATTACGAACGGAGCGACGACATTGCCGATGGAGTCCATGGATGCGAAGATGGCCAGTGTCAGCGTCAGGGCGATTCGGGTAGAGGCCACCGACAGACGGTCATAATAGTATGGCTGGGCTATTCCGTAGAAATATGTTGCGATCAGGATGCCGATTCCTACCAGAACCGGACTCTTGAACAATGAGATAATAGCAAATCCCAGGACCGTGAAGACCATGACGGGAATGGCGACATGACCACGAAGCAACTTCTTGACACACCAGTTGAGCGTATATCCTGACGCCATGATTCCGAAGAAAAGTATGGACGTAAGGTCGCCGGCCGTAGACGAGTTTGTGAAACGGAACGGGATATACATGGATATCGATGCGATCACGAGCGTGATGAAGAAATAGTACAGACAGTAGCGTGTCAGCATCCATACATCCACTTGCTGCGAGAACTTGTATTTCTCTTTAGTCTGTCCTGTGGAGGCTTTCGGGGAGGGAATATACTTTCCGAAGCGTTTAGCGAAGAACAGCGGCACAATGGGCAGCAGATAGATCATGAAAGGCAGCCGCCAGTTGATCTTGGCCAAATAGCCGGTGGCTATCACGCATGCCATAAGCACCAGGTTCAGTGTGGCCGATGTGTAACCGTATTGTTTGGTTCTCTTTTCACCGCCGAACATATCGGCAATGAACGCTGAAGAAAGGGGACTCAGAATACCTGCGGCGATACCGATCAGGAAACTGAGGATAATCAGCGTGATCATGTTCGGCACGAAGAAGAACAGAACGCCGCATATTCCATAGAACAGACATGTCCACGTGGTCAGCTTGTTGTTGTTGAACTTCATTCCTATCCATCCACCGAGAAAGACGAATGGGATGGCCGCTATGTTTGGCCCGATTTCGAGCATCTGCGACTCCAGCTGTGTGGTGCCCGGGAATATCTTGGTCAGATCGCTCATGATCGGAGTGATGGCCAGTCCGGGAATGGACGTACATACGTATATTACGTATAGATTGAACACAGCCCACAGCGGTAAGGTCTGGTTCCCGTAGCCTGATTTGATTTGTAACATAATGGTATGGTTTTGATAAAATGAATCAGTGATAGAAATACAGCTGTCGGAAGCGACCTATGGTTCCCGAGGGCCGAGACTGGGATTCAGAAAGAGAATTGGAGCTGGGTCTGAATACGGTTGTCGTTGGCACCGCCTTTACCCCAGGTCTGGCGATGACCCCACAGATATTCGATGCCGCACTGCAGATATGGCGTGATGTTGTAAAAGCAGTTTGCAGCTGCATAAAGAGCGTATTTGTAATTCTCCGAATCGGGAAGCGCCTTGCAGTAGTCGGAAACACCCCATATACGGCTTTGCGAGAACATGGCGTTGAACTGCAGTTTGGAAGTGGCGTTGAACGAGACTCCTACGTTCCATCCCATCATAGGAGACGCCTTCATTTTACCCGGCTCGTCGTCCATTGGAACGAACGATATGGGTTTGCCGGCTATATCCTGTAAATAATTGCCGATACCCTGGCCGTACGCAAGCTGATAGTAGAATATAAACTTGTCGGACGGACTCAGATTTCCGGACAGCATGGCGCCCCAGCCCACCATGTGCCGCGTTTTGTTTGCAATCATGTCTTTATATGCGAAGTTCCTCAGTATGCCGGAAACACGGATTCTGTTCCATTGCGAGAAGCTGTATTCCACCCATGCCGGTATGTCGGGGATAAGTTGCTCGGCATCCTGATAGTCTGTGACCTGAGTGCCGTCGAATTTGGGATAATCATGGCCTCTGTATATACCGGCGGAAGAATAATATGTGGGCATGTCCAGACCGATGGCGTAGCGGAAACCCTTATAGCTCGGAGATACTGCGTTAAAAACCAAATTTTCAGTGAAATTTTTTCATAAAAAAA
>UQMZ01000044.1 GCA_900542185.1 uncultured Bacteroidales bacterium | reverse complement strand
AAAAATAATAACCACTAAAAAATTTTTTAAGTGTCTACTTTTTAGGTCCGGTACACAGCCGAAAAGAAAAATGCGCCAAACTACCGAACAAAAATGCGCCAAACTACCGAACAAAAATCGGCCAAACTGCCGAACAAAAATGCGCCAAACTACCGAATCATCAAAATAATTTTGTAATTTTGCAGATAAATAGAATCGACACTATGACTAAGATTGAAACATATAGACCGAGAATAGCCGATAATTTACTGTCGCGCAAACTCAAAGGCAAAGGAGCTGTACTGATTGAAGGACCGAAATGGTGCGGTAAGACAACTACTGCCGAGCAACTTGCACAGAGCGTCCTTTATGTATCAGAACCTGGCAAAGTCGCTCAAAATATAGAGCTGTCTCGCCTCAATCCCTCTCTATTGTTAAGAGGTGAAAAGCCGCGACTTTTGGATGAATGGCAGGTTGCACCGCTTCTCTGGGATGCCGTAAGGTTCGATGCCGACCATAGTCCGTCGCTTGGTCTTTATATCCTGACCGGTTCCTGTGTTCCTGCGGATATGAGAGAGGTGATCCACAGTGGGACTGGACGTTTCGGATGGCTTAAAATGCGTCCCATGTCGCTTTGGGAATCGGGAGAATCTTCAGGCGATGTTTCAATCAAAACATTATTTGACAATACATCCGACATTTCAGGCACTTCCGGCATTGATTTATCGAATATGGCTTTCCTTTGCTGCCGTGGAGGCTGGCCACTATCTGTCGGTATGGACGAGGAGATTGCATTGGACCAAGCTTTTGATTATGTTGACGCTGTAGAACATCGCGATATTCAGAAGGTGGACGGAGTGGAGCGTGAGCCTTCCAGGGTACATCGTCTGTTATGCTCATACGCCCGTCATCAGGGATCACAGGCAAACCTGTCAGTAATCAGGCAGGATTTGTCATCCAATGAAGGCGACAAATTTGATACTGACACAATTTCTTCGTATATAAAGGCTTTAAAAGACATATTCGTGGTAGAAGATGTGGAGGCATGGAATCCCAACCTTCGCTCAAAGACTGCAATCCGCACTTCCGATACACGGTATTTTACCGACCCGTCCATAGCGACAGCGGCTCTTGGACTCGGTCCCAACGACCTGATCAACGATCTCAATACATTCGGACTTGTTTTTGAGACCCTTTGCATACGCGACTTGCGCGTATATGCTGAAGCCAACGATGGCAAAGTGTATCATTACAGGGATAAGAACGGTCTCGAATGCGATGCAGTCATACATTTGCGGAACGGCAGCTATGGACTTGTCGAGATAAAACTCGGAGGAGACAGACTTATTAACGAAGGGGCTAAAACACTTAAAGAACTTGCCGACAAGATCGACACAGATAAAATGAAAGCGCCGTCATTCCTTATGGTCCTCACTGCTGTAGGAGAATACGCCTATCGCCGGGAGGACGGTGTATATGTGGTTCCAATCGGCACTCTGAAAGATTAAGGAACGATGCCTAAGCTAAAGGAACTGACCTGTTACGGCAGCATAGGTCTATATCGAATTGTTCGAATCATCGATACAGCTTTCTTACCGTTACACTCCCGTCAGTGAATACGGTTCTTTCAATATAGAATCCTTTAGTAGTATCTTCTCGCAAAATCCTGCCGTCCGGAGAGAATCTCATAACATATTTTATTTCAGTATTGTCAAAATTTGTATTCCCTATGCCTGACGATTCAAGTGTATGGCTGAACACCCAGTCAAGACGTGGCGCCGTATAACTCTGAACACATGTCGCTTCATGAGTCCAGCCTTCTTCAATATCGAGTTTTGTGATACCACCGAGGGAATTTAACTTATCGATAAAATCTGAAGTCGTTTCCACGTTCATTATTGTATCTGCAGTACCCATAACAGTGAAGACGGGAGTCTGCGACACATTCTCGGCAATACACTTGGATGGATTACCGGCCACAGGCATTGCCGCAGCGAATAAATCCGGATAAGCCGATACCATGCTCCATGTTCCCGTACCGCCCATCGAACCGCCTAAAATATATATTCGGTCGTAATTGACTTTACCCTCCTTGAATTCGTCTATCAAAGCCTTCAAGACACCGAGCATGGGACCTCCCCAGAATTTGTCAGCCGGACATTGCGGAACCAGAAAAATAGCTTTACCATCTTGTTCTGTAAGATAATTGGCGATACTGTCTATCCCGGCTTCAAGCATCTGCGTCTCATTATCCACACCTTTACTTGAACCTCCATGCAGGTATATGACAAGGGCCGGTTTGCTCGAATCACTTTCATTAAAGGCAGCATACCGGTAAGGCATAGCTATCCCCGCCGACTCGATTCTGCCATAACCAAACTCAGCATGGCTCGCCGCCGAGCATTCAGCTATAATGAAAAGGATGCCTGACAACAGTATCCGGTTCCGGGTTATTTTCACGTTGAACATGTTATCTCCTTCTGTGATGACGTTTCGGACCTTTATGGCCACGCATCCGGTCTATCAGACGTTTTTCAATCTTATATGCTTTGTCAAGTTGCTGTTCGGACAGGAACCCACGATAAATCGTGTTATATCTCTTTCGCAGATCAAGTATCTGCTGGCTCCTTTCCAACCGCTGTTCCGTTGTCAGCCCACGACGCGGACCCAGGTTCCAGAGTGCCCGCTGATACTGACAATAGGTATCAACGTATTTCTGTGTCGCTGTCCTGTCAAGTGCCAGTTCCTTGGCGATGTAATTCGCCTGCCTGACGGCAAGTTCCTCACGCGACAGCCTTTGCCCTGATGTCGTCTGCGCCGAGGCGGTCATAGCACCCACCAATACGATAAGCGCCATGAGAATAAACTGAAAAAACTTTTTCATGTCTTTATTTTTGATTGATGAATATGTCGTCATTATATATTTCTACCAGATATTCCCGGTCAGCTTCGCTTAAATCTGCCTCTGCAAGATCTATCTTGGTCAACATATCGTCGGAAGTGGTTGATGAAATCGAATTTGTAGGTCTGACTACAATCAGAAGCGCGATGCTTGCCGCGACTGCCAGACCGGCACTCCAGCGGAACAGATGAAACTTGTTCATCTTTTTCTTTCTTAGGCTTAAGGAGTCCGCCACATTATGCTCTATATCATCGAATGTTCCCGAGGGAACAGTGTATGGCATCCGTTTCCCTATTTTATCAAAATCGAATTTCTGTTCCATACGTAAATCATTCGCTCATGTACTTTATTATTTTTTCTTTCGCGATATGGTAGCTCGCCTTCACACTCGACATCGTGGAACCGATTACTTTTGCTATTTCATCGTAATCCATTTCATCATAATACCTCATATTGAATGCAAGCTGCTGTTTTGGAGGCAACGACAGTATGGCATTTTGAAGCTTTACGGCTTCTGCATCCTCATAGTTGACATATTCTTCCGCCGTGATCAGTCTCACTTCCGAATCAACATCGTCCATAGACAGATGCCCGGGATGTTTCTTGCCCATCTGCCGCATCGCCTCGTTTGTGGCTATACGGTAGATCCAGACTTTCAGCGAACTCTCTCCCTTGAACCCGGAGATGGAGCGGAATACGCGGATAAACGTTTCCTGCGTGGCATCCTGTGCGTCGGCATGATGGATCACCATACGCCTGATGTGCCAGTACACCGGCTCACGATAGATGGATATGAGCATGCGGAATCCGGTTTCAGTATTGCGCTTTATGGAAAACAGGATGTCGGAATCTTCTGTCATTCAGGTCAACTTGCCTTTATATAGAGTTTCTTCTTGCCTTTGACAATAGCTCTGATCGGAATATTTCTATTCAAGGCGAAGACGTCAAGTTCCGCCTCCGCCGCATTCCTGTCAAGTGAAGTAATTTTGGCATATTGCTTCACGGTCAGATGCTTATGGTTGCGGAGATAGGCAATGGCCATCGCCAACCGTTCTTGCCGGCCGCAACGATTGCTTACTCTTGATGTAACGACCGGGCGAGATGCCGGAACGTGGACGACAACACGCTGAGGACGAACCCCGTGATGGTGGCGCCCACGAGCCTCGATCTGACCGCTCCCCGCCACCGTAATCAGAGCGGCGAGAATCATAACTTTTAATCCGTTGCTTATATTCATAACTGTTGTTTTTTAATTTCACAATGAAGTTGTTTCTACTTATTTTTTATTAACAGTTGCAGGATATTTTGCAGCTGATTTCGTCAATCGAAGAGGCTGCGACCTCGCGGTCGGAGCCGATGAGAGTGACGAAAGCAGCGCAAAATATCCGCAAATGTTAATAAAAGAAAGCATGAACACTTCATATTTAACTTTCGTAAATAAGTAGAAACAACTTCAATGGATAGTTTTTGTATATAAGACCCGGACACCATTACTTTGTCAAAAATTGAATTGCAAAAAATCGTAAATATTTGTAATTTCGTGATATGGAAACCAACGATAATTTTACTATAATTGAGACCTATAGTAATAAGAAGCAGTACCTTCCACTGCTTATTATGGGTGATGAATCGGAATCTATGATTGACCGGTACCTTGATTCGGGAAGCCTTTATGTCGGCTTGCTTAATGGTAAGCCAATAGCCGTTTGCGTAATCGTCAATCTTGATTCTGATACTGTTGAAATAAAAAATCTTGCCGTCGAAACTGAATACAGAAAGCATGGATACGGGCGCCGAATGCTTGAATATGTGGAATCACAACATTCAGACAAAAAAATCATTCTTGGGACCGGAGAAACGCCCTCTACACTGAGGTTTTATAAATCCTGCGGCTATTCCTATTCGCACCGTGTCCCCAATTTTTTCACAGATAATTACCCCACCCCCATCATTGAGGAAGGGATAACGTTATGTGACATGATTTACCTGAAAAAACAAAAAAAATATTGATAAAAATTTAGAATAGACCGATCCCGGCTGCGTACATCGTGATTAGTCAATGACGCAGGAAAGGACTTGTCTCAATCTTGACTTGTGGACTTCTTAGGTATCATTCGTATTACTTGCCGCTCTGCAGTTGCTTTGTCAGCCAGTCGGATGCATAAAGCGCGGCTTCGGCAGTATTGACACTGAAACCGTGGTCCTCGCCGGGTATCAGCTTCATGGCGCTGTGCCTGTATCCCTGATTGTACCGTTCTCCGTATGTGTACGGCACAACACGGTCATGGGTACCGTGAATCACGAGCACCGGCCCGTCGTAATTAAAGGCCGTTTCATAAATCGGCAAAGTGACCGCCGTCTCTATATATCGACGTCCTAATTTCAATCCCCCGAACGGCAATTATAGGATTCAAATGCTTGAATCCGTAATGATCGTTGAGATGTCGTATAGTGTCTAATTTTACTCGGTTTGTCATAATGCTTTAGTTTTCAAGCGCAAAATTACTAACAAACAACGTATGTAAAAATCTGATTCCATGGTAAAATAACCTTTTTTCCACTCCAGCTTCCTGCCGAAAAGAAAAATGCGCCAAACTACCGAATTTAAAGTCAGCCAAACTACCGAACAATCATAATAATTATCTAATTCAAGTTACTCAAGACGATATGATACAAGATTATATGATAATTGAATTGCAAAAAATTGTAAATATTGGTAATTTTGTGATATGGAAACATATATGGAAACTGATCGGCTAATATTACGTTCATGGAAATATGAAGACATGGAATCCTTTGCAGAAATGAACGGCAATGAGAATGTCATGAAATATTTCCCGGCGACTTTGTCTATTGATGAATCAAATGCCTTCGTGGATCGCATCAATGCTGAATTTGAAGAAACAGGCTTCGGATTATATGCCGTCGAAATTAAGGAATCCGGTGAATTTATCGGTTATGTGGGATTTCATCGATTTACTTTCGATGCTCCTTTTTCACCCGGTTGGGAGATTGGCTGGCGCATATCAGACAGATTCTGGCATCATGGATATGCAACAGAAGCTGCCAAAGCTTGTTTGGACTATGCCCGCAGGAAACATTTCTGCGATAAACTTTACTCCTTCACAGCCGTTCCGAATATTCCCTCGGAGAATGTGATGAAACGCATAGGCATGAGCTTTCAGGGAACCTTCATGCACCCGGCGTTAGCCGACGGTCATTGGCTTAAGGAGCACAAACTGTATTCTATCGATTTATAAAACGGGATCTCCCGATCCCGGCAGGGCGAGTCTGTGATAAGCCGACAACGCAGGAAGACACATTATATCTGTCTTGACCCGTGGAGTGTTGAGTATCATTGGTATTACTTGTCGCTCTGCAGTTGCTTTGTCAGCCAGTCGGATGCATAAAGCGCGGCTTCGGAAGTATTGACGCTGAAACCGTGGTCCTCGCCGGGTATCAGCTTCATGGCGCTGTGCCTGTATCCCTGATTGTACCGTTCTCCGTATGTGTACGGCACAACACGGTCATGGGTACCGTGAATCACGAGCACCGGCCCGTCGTAATTAAAGGCCGTTTCATAAATCGGCAAAGTGACCGCCGTCTCTATATATCGACGTCCTAATTTCAATCCCCCGAACGGCAATTGGATATATTCCGCCGTCATATTCCATGGATCATACTGAGCGCCCATCGTGCTGCCACGTAACGCATCGTCACGAAGCACGGCCGCTGGTGCCATAAGAACGATGTTCTTAATGACCTTATCGCCTAACTCTCCGGCGGTCATGCTGACCACGACACCACCCTGCGAATGACCCAATAACGATATGTTTTCCACCCATGACTGCTGTTGTGCCCACTTTATCACGTCCTTAAGGTCTTCGATTTCATTAAGCACCGTCATGTTCTGGAAAAGTCCCTCACTCTTGCCATGGCCGTTGAAATCAAAACGCAGGCTTGCAATGCCGTCTTGATACAGGTCATCCGCTATATCCTGTAACAGCCCGGACTGACAGTCACCCCCAAACCCGTGGCACAATATCACAAGTGGCATTTTATCCGACGTATCGGGTCTTTGAAGCAAGGCATACAGATTGCCCTGCGAGCCTTTCAGTTCAAGAGTCGTGGGTTGCTGCGCGAAAAGTCTGCAGGCGGATAATATCGCCATAAAAAGAATAAGTGCGAAAGTTCTTTTCATAATATTTTTGATCTGTTACGTTCTGTTCCTTAATGAAGTAACGATCATTTCCATTTATTAGTTTATGGTAAAGAAGTTGAGGGTTCCTTTACTAAGGCTGAGCCTGTAGGACATACAATTTGAGCTTCTTGGAAATTGCAGTATGCCGTTTTATTGCTAACTTTGCTATCTAAACTGATTGACCATGGCAATAAATACTGATGAGAATCTCGGTCCGATGAAGCTGATATTCAATTACAACAATGTGTTTTACAGCTTCTTTTACGATGATCTGAGCGGTTGTATCCACCGCTCGCGTGAATATGCGCTCAATTATGTGTATTCGGGCGAGATGATACTGGACAACGGATCAGAAAAAATCCACGTGCGCAAAGGTGAATGTGTGTTTATCCCGCGCGACCACCATATCACCATGTATAAGAAGACCTATCAGGGCGAACGGTATTGCGGCATCTTTCTGATGTTCACCCGCAATTTCCTTCGGGATATGTACACCAAGCTTTCGCTCAACAAGATCAAGGCCAAGACCGAAAAATTGCCTGATGGAGTAATCAAGTTGCCTAAGACCGTGGAACTCGCCAGCCTGTTCGCCTCCATGACCCCGTATTTCGACCCGGACGTGAAGCCCAAGGATAACTTCATGGAACTGAAACTGCAGGAGGGGCTGATGGCGCTGTTGGCCATAGACGACCGGTTCGTGCCCACGATGTTCGATTTCAACGAACCGTGGAAGATAGACATCCTCGGTTTTATGGAAGACAACTTCACTTGCGACCTGAGTATAGAAGAAATCGCCCACTATACCGGACGCAGTCTCGCCACCTTCAAACGTGACTTCAAGAAAATCAGCGACCTTACTCCTGAGAAATGGCTTATCAAGAAGCGCCTTGAAAAAGCGTATGAACTTATGAAAACCGACAAGAAGAAGGTCGTTGAGGTCTATGCCGAAGTCGGCTTCCGCAACCCCTCCCATTTCTCCACCGCCTTCAAGAAGGAATTCGGCATCGCACCGTCGGCCTTAATGGCATAAAAGCGCGACTGAACCTCTAAGAAACTAAAATTGAGCCTCACAGCAATGCCGCTGTGAGGTTCTTTGTGTAATTTTGCAACGGGAAGATATAAAGCAACAAAACTATGAGGCAAAGTAAAATATATGTCGCATTGACTGTATTGTTGTCATTTGCGACAGCTACATATTCGCAAGCACCCGAAGCCATAGACTTGGGATTGAGCGTAGAATGGGCCGCGAGAAATCTTGATGCCTCCGCGCCGGAGGATTTTGGCGGCTACTACGGCTGGGCAGATCCGACCGGCCTGGAAACAACCATGGATGTTCTTGACAAGTCTCGGAACTGGGTATCGGATTTGTATGGAGGGCCGGAACCTCCTTCTGAAATCAGTGGCTCTGAACTTGATATAGTTCATGTCAGACTCGGAAATGGCTGGCGTCTCCCAACACTTGAAGAACTTGAAGAACTTACAGTCTGTCAGCGTAAGTGGACTAACCTCAACGGGGTAAACGGCTATGAGTTCACCGGGAAGAACGGCAACAAAATATTTCTTCCGGCGGGAGGCGCGAGAAACGGCGAGTCAGTCCGCTATGCCGGGACAGTAGGCTACTATTGGACAGGGACACTCGGCGCGGATCCGGCGCTTCATAAACAAAGGGCGCATCGTCTATATATCGGAGCCGAAGGACTCAACCATAATCCGGCGATACGTTACAGCGGTTTTTCCATTCGTCCCGTCAGAGACAGGCATTATTCGAGAATGATCGAAATTACAACTGTGGACCAACAGGATGACAGCCCCATATACGATTTGACAGGACGCCGTCTCAGTTCAAAGCCGGAAAAAGGATTCAACATTCAAAATGGCAAGAAATACTTAATCAGATAACGCCACACCTGATATGAAAATCATAAATCTCATAATATCCTTAATCATGACAATGACAGCATGTGCCTGTAACCATTCCGATGATGACCATATCGAAAAGGGGGAACAGGATCCGGCTCAGCCTGTATTGAGTGAAAAAGGCCGGTTTGACCTCTCACAAGGGAAAAACGGAAATCCTCCCGTTATCAAACTCAGCAGCGGATATGATATGCCGATTGTAGGTCTCGGCACCTATAGTCTTCACGGCGACAAATGTGTGAACGCAATATTATCAGCAATCAGACTCGGATACCGTAAGTTTGACACAGCAAGTTTCTACGGCAATGAGGAGGAAGTAGGACAGGCGATACGTCAGGCGATAGAAGAAGGGCTCATTAAACGCGAGGATGTGTTCGTGACCACAAAACTCTATCCCAACGAGTTTGCCTATGCCGAGAAGAATATTGAGAAATGCCTCCGCAAGCTCGACATAGGCTACATCGACCTGATGCTTCTCCATCACCCCGGCTCACATGATGTGGAAGCCTACAGTACTATGGAGCGTTATGTAAAGGAGGGCAAAATCCGCTCCCTCGGCGTTTCCAACTATTACATCAAGGAGATGACGGAGTTTCTGCCGAAAGTAAGCATCAAGCCTGTGCTTGACCAGAACGAGATTCACCCTTATTATCAGGACAAGGCAGTGATAGAATATCTGCATGATAACGGAATAGTGGTCGAGGCCTGGTATCCGCTCGGAGGCCGCGGCTTCAACTCTGAGCTGATGAAAGAGCCGGTAATCATGGATATTGCCCGCAAACATGGAAAATCGCTGGTGCAGACCATCCTCCGATGGGACCTTCAGAACGGCGTGGTGGTAATCCCCGGTTCAAGCAATCCTGATCACCAGAAAGAGAACATCTCGATCTTTGACTTTGAGCTGACTCCTGAGGAAATAAGTCGCATCGACGCCCTTGAACGCCGTGAGAAACATGACTGGTATTGAAATCGTAATTTAATTAATATGAATATTAAACAATTGCTGGCAGTGGGTCTGTTGATACTCTCAGCAGGAATTACAGACCTCTACGCCTCCAATCCTAAGGAAAACAGAAACAATATGGAAAATCTGACTCTGACCAAGGAATGGGACAAGACATTTCCCAAGAGTGACAAAGTTGACCACTGTAAGGTGACATTCGTCAACCGCTACGGCATCACGCTTGCCGCCGACATGTATAAACCCAAAGGGGCTGCCGGCAAACTTCCGGCAATCGCCGTATGCGGACCTTTCGGCGCAGTCAAGGAGCAGGCGGCGGGACTCTATGCACAGGAAATGGCTGAGCGCGGTTTCCTGACCATCGCCTTCGACCCCTCCTTTACAGGCGAAAGCGGCGGTACTCCCCGTTACATGACCTCTCCGGACATCAATACCGAGGATTTCAGCGCGGCAGTGGATTTTCTTGTTACCAATCCTGATGTCGACCCGCAGAAAGTGGGCATCATAGGTATCTGCGGCTGGGGCGGACTGGCTATAAACGCTGCGGCATCCGATCCGCGCATCAAGGCTACACTCGCATCCACCATGTATGATATGAGCCGTGTCACCGCCAACGGCTACTTCGATGCCGACGACAGTGCCGAGGCACGCAACGCCATGCGTGAGAAATTAGCAGCTCAGCGCACCGAGGACTATATCAACGGCACTCCCGCGCTCGGCGGCGGCGTTCCCGACGTGTTGCCCGACGACGCGCCCAAGTTCCTCCGCGACTATCACGACTACTACAAGACCACGCGCGGCTACCATCCCCGCTCGCTTAACTCCAACGGCGGACGCAACGCCACATCCCCTATTCCATGGATCAATTTTCCGCTGATGAGCCGCGCCGGAGAAATAGAGAATGCCGTGATGATTCTTCACGGAGAGAAAGCACACTCCTTCTACTTCGGCAGCGACGCCTACAAGAAGCTGACCGTCACCCCCGGCAAGGAGAACAACAAACTGTTCATGGTCATTCCCGGTGCAAGCCACACGGACCTCTACGATCAGAAAGACATAATCCCCTTCGCCGCAATTGAGAATTTCTTCAACGAATACATCGGGAAATAATAGCTGTGTATACGACCAGAGCATTACAAAACAAAATAGACCATACGGATACAGAAGGCGGGAATCCCGCCTTTTGTTGTCTTGATAATTTCTGACTTTGTCATTTGCAATATTATTGGCCTCAAATTTGTTATACATTGTGATAGCAAATGGAAAATAAGAAAATCAGCATAAAAGGGGCCAGGGTCAACAATCTGAAGAACATAGACCTTGAGCTTCCGTTAGGAAAATTCATAGTGATGACCGGCGTGAGCGGCAGCGGCAAGTCGTCGCTGGCGTTCGACACGCTCTATGCCGAGGGCCAACGCCGCTATGTGGAGAGCCTGTCATCGTACGCGCGCCAGTTCTTAGGCCGCATGTCGAAGCCGGAATGCGACTACATCAAGGGTCTGCCGCCGGCCATAGCCATCGAACAGAAGGTAAACACCCGCAACCCGCGTTCCACCGTCGGCACCGCGACAGAAATCTACGATTACCTGCGTATGCTTTTCGCCCGCATAGGACACACCTACTCCCCCGTCTCGGGCACGGAGGTGCGCAAGCATACCATCGAGGACATAGTCAGGACCGCCCTCTCCTATCCCGAAGGAACACGCATGGCTGTAATGGCCGACATCAACGTGCCGGTGGGACGTACGTTCGCACAGCAGCTCGACATTTACCTGAAAGAAGGGTATACCCGTCTTGAAAAGGACGGCGAATTTCTTGACATAACCGACCTGTTGGAGCAGGCCGACAAACTGCATCCGGACGATTACAAGCTTCTGATAGACCGTCTGTCCGTATCGTCGGACAAGGACGAGATATCGCGCTTCACCGACTCGCTGGAGACCGCCTGGTTCGAAGGGGGCCATAAGGCTGTAATCAAGCTGTGGGGCAAGGACGGTGTGCATCAGCACTCCTTCTCGCGCCAGTTCGTGGCCGACGGCATGGAATTCCGCGAACCGTCTGACCTGATGTTCAACTTCAACAATCCCTACGGCGCGTGTCCCACGTGCGAGGGATTCGGCAAAGTGATGGGCATAAGCGAGGACCTGGTGATTCCCGACAAGACCCTGTCGGTATATCAGAATTGCGTGCGGTGCTGGAGCGGCGACAAGATGTCGGAATGGAAGAAACAGTTCATCCATCTTGCACCGCGCTACAACTTCCCGGTGCACGTACCCTACAAGGACCTGACCGATGCGCAGAAGGACTTTCTATGGCACGGCAACAGTATGTGGGAAGGAATCGACGGATTCTTCAGGTGGCTGGACAAGAACCAGGACCGCATTCAGTACCGCGTGCTCAAGGCTCGCTATCGCGGCAAGACCACCTGTCCCGACTGCAACGGTTCGCGACTGCGTCCCGATGCCGAATATGTCAAGATCGGCGGCAAGTCCATTACCGAACTAGTACGCATGCCTGTGTCGGACCTCAAACCCTGGTTCGACGCACTCACCCTGTCGGAGACCGACCAGGCCGTGGGCAAGCGCCTGTTGGTGGAAATAAAACAGCGTTTGCAGTTCCTGTTGGACGTAGGATTGGGATACCTCACACTCGACCGTCTCTCCAACTCGCTGTCGGGCGGCGAAAGCCAGCGTATCAACTTGGCGGCATCGTTAGGCAGCTCGCTTGTAGGTTCGCTCTACATTCTTGACGAGCCATCCATCGGACTGCACTCGCGCGACACCCATAAACTGATACAGGTGCTGAGAAACCTGCAGCAGATAGGCAACACCGTGATTGTGGTGGAGCATGACGAGGACATCATGCTGGCCGCCGACGAAATCGTGGACATAGGCCCCGACGCCGGACGCCTTGGCGGCAAGGTCATATTCCAGGGCGACCTGAAGAAATCTCTCAAAAATAAGAATAAATCAGGCTCGTACACCATCGACTTCCTGCAGGGCAACCGCACCATACCGGTTCCCGATCACAGACGCCAGTGGAAAAAGAACGTCAAGGTGGAAGGAGCGTCCGAAAACAACCTGAAGGACATAGACGTGACGTTCCCGCTGAACGTGATGACCGTAGTGACTGGCGTAAGCGGTAGCGGCAAGTCGACACTCGTCCACGAGATTCTGTACAAGGGTGTACTCCGGGCACTCGGCGAGGCCGGTGACTCTCCGGGTACACACCGCGCCATAACCGGCGACATCCGGGATGTGACCGGCATCGAGTTCGTGGACCAGAATCCCATCGGTACCTCGTCGCGCAGCAATCCGGCCACTTACCTGAAGGCATACGACGAAATCCGCAAGCTGTTCAGCGAACAGCAGTTGGCGAAACAGATGGGCTACACTCCCGCCTATTTCTCGTTCAACACCGACGGCGGCCGTTGCGAGGAATGCCAGGGCGAAGGCACCATCACCATCCCCATGCAGTTCATGGCCGACATCAAAGTGGAATGCGACTGCTGTCACGGCAAGCGTTTCAAACAGGAGGTGCTGGACGTGGAATATCGCGGAAAGAACATCCACGACGTGCTGGACATGACCGTGAACCAGGCCATCGAGTTCTTCTCGGAGGTGAACGGCACGGACGAGAAACGTATAGTGAAGCGCCTGAAACCGCTTCAGGACGTCGGTCTCGGCTACATAAAGTTGGGTCAGTCATCGTCCACCCTGTCCGGCGGCGAAAACCAGCGCGTCAAACTGGCATGGTTCATAGCACAGGAAAAACAGCAGGGCACCATCTTCATCTTCGACGAGCCGACCACCGGACTGCACTTCAACGACATCTCGGTGCTGATGAAGTCACTGAACCGACTTGTGGACAAAGGCAACACCGTCATCATCATCGAGCACAACATGGACGTGGTGAAATGCGCCGACTGGGTGATAGACATAGGTCCGGAAGGTGGCGAGGCTGGCGGCAACGTCATGGCTACAGGCACTCCCGAACAGATAGCTGAATGCAAGGAAAGCTACACCGGTCAATACCTCAAACCAAAGTTAGCGAAATGAAACGACTGATGGAAACGAAGCACCTGTCGGGAATGAGACATCTGTTATGGATTGCTGTGCTTCCGGCATTGATGGCAGGATGCGTACAGAAAAGCAATGACAACAATGCGGCGGCAGCCCGACAGCTGATGCAGGAAAGCATCGACCTGGCCTGCACTTATCGTGACTCGGTGAAGCTGGCAAAGGACTCGGCTACCGTGCTGAGGCTGATGCACGACTTTGACGACCGCATGACCAAGCTGAATTATAAATACCCCGCCGATGTCTTTCTGTATGCAAACGAAAGCCACGACGAGGCATTGACTAATGTCACGCTGCGCATCGTGGAGCTGCGCGACTCGGTATTGCACAGTCTCTCACCCTATCACAAGGTCAAAGACGCCGGTATCGGGATTGAAACGGATTCCATCACCGGAAAAGAACCTGACTAACTCGCCGTTTTCGGCCAGTTCGGAAGGCGTGCCTATGGACACGCCTATATTTTTGTCCACCAGCCATATCCGGTCGGCCAGCTGCAGCGCCATGTTGACATCGTGGGTGGACTGGAATATTATCTTACCTTCCTGACGGGCCAGCTTCTTGAGCAGCTGCATGGTATCTACCTTGCTCCGGAAGTCCAGGAATGCCGTGGGTTCGTCCAGGAATATCACAGGCGTTTCCTGCGCCAGTGCCTTGGCAATCATCACCTTCTGACGCTCGCCGTCGCTGAGCGTGCTGACCAGCCTACCGCGCATCCCCTGTACATGGGCAAGTTCCATGCTGCGTTCCACCACCTTCTCGTCCTTGCCTGTCAAACGGCCCCAGAAGCCTGTGTAGGGACTGCGGCCCAGGGCCACAAGCTGTTCCACGGTCATCGAGGTGACGTCGGGACGCTCCGTAAGCACTACGCCTATCTTCCTGGCCAGCTCGGCATGACTGTAACTGCGAAGCTCGCGGCCATCTATCATGATGGTTCCCGACAAGGGAGGCAGAAAACCCGAGAGAGTACGCAGCAACGTGGTCTTGCCTGCCCCGTTAGGTCCCAATAAACAAGTAAACTCACCGCCACGCAATGTGGCGGTGAGGTCCTTTTCTATCTCTATGAAACCGCGCCGGCCCGGATAGCCCGTGGTCAGGCGGTTTATCTCTATCTTATTCATATCAGAACTTGTAGCCCAGAGAGAGTACTACCTGCGAATTGTTGAACGAGACCTTCGGGTTCATCACCGTTGCGGCCACATTGGCGGGATCCGGTGCGAAGGGATAATACCTGGATGTCATGTGTTTCCATACGTAAGCGGCATCCACATACCAGCCGTTCTTGTTGAATCCGATACCACCGGTGACATAAGTGGTCTGGTTGTCGAGGCGGAAGTTTGCAAGCGCTCCGGAAGTGGGCACATTGGCTACATTCTCGCGGGCTGCGGTAGACATAGGCGACGAAGTCCAGCTGTAACCTGCACGGAGGCTGAGCACCGGAAGAACGCGATACTCGGCACCGAGACGGATGGTGTGCGTGTCCTTGTATATCACCTTTATCAGGTCGTTGGTGTTGCGTATGGCCTGGTCTGCGTCGCTGCGGGTAGCTTTAGTGCCATATTCCCAGTCGGGATACCAGGGATCGTTCCAACCGTCATCCCAGCCATCGTCCCAGTCGTTCCAGTACCGGCGAGTATCCTTGCGGTACTTCATGTTCTTAACGCCGTTCCACTCATAGTCGAACGATATGATGGCCTTGTTGCCGATCACACCGGCCACACTGGCTATAACCTTCCAGGGAGTGGCGAGATTAACCTTGTTATAGGTTTCCACATCGTTATTGGTGACAGCATAATCAGGTTTGTCAAGGAATGGATAGTCATAGTCCACATAGTCTGGAGCAAAATTCTCGGTCACGCGATACCATGTCGGAGTATGGAAGGCCAGACCGAAACGCAGAGCCTGGATTGGACGGACTATCACGCCGAGATTATAGCTGAATCCGGTGGCATTCATGCTGTACAGGTTGTCCATGGTCCAGTCGGCACTCATCTGCTCCACCTGACGGGTGTTCGGATTGAACACGTACGCACCGTCAAGCTGTTCGCCCCATTCCGAACGGATGGTGTAGCTTGCGCTTACGATATCGAAGTTCATACCCCAGTACACCTTGTTGGCGAAGTTTCCGCCGAGTGCGATGTTATAGTCGTCGCGCGAGCCGGATTCCCTTACATAGTAGTGGCCGCGGCCACGGGTGCCGTCGCCGAACTGTCCCTGCCAGTTGGGCTGCTCGGGATCGCCTTCGGGATTGATGAGATATGAATCGTAGCCTAAGATGGCACTCCACGGAGCATTGGAATCCACGTATGGATCGTAGTTGTCGTCGGAGGACACATCTGCTTCGGTAAGGTTATAGGAATTGGCTATACCGGCTATGTAGTTTGACAACGAAGTCTTTAGCTGCGGAACGCCACCCTTGTAACGGCGGCTGTATGACGCTCCTTTGTTGTAGGTGAAGCCGATGTTCAAGTTCTCCAGCACATCGTTGCCGAGGTTCCACGACCATACGAATCCGATGTTGTTCAGATAGAACTTTTCGTTGGTCATGGTGTGCTTCAGACCCATATAGTCGGTAGTGGAACGCTGGCAGTCCAGGTCGAGGGTCAGACCCACTTCCCTGCTGCGGTACACGCCGATACCGGCCGGGTTCTGCGACAGTGTGGAGAGGTCGCCGCCCAACGCACCGAACGCGCCACCCATCGACATGAAACGTGCCGTACCCTTCATATCCTGCTGCGAAAGCTGATAGGCATCGATAGGACTTTGCGCCATCGCGCCCAACGGCAAACCAAGCAATGCCATCAATAAGTATCTTTTCATAATATCATCCTTTTTTATAATCCATGCCCATACATTCAAAACCTGCGGACACAGATACTTGTAACCATATTTCTTAAAATTATAACTCATCCGAGCGCTTAACGGTTCGGATGAGTTATCAAGTAATCAATAGCTTGTCATCGTCTGTGACCGCCTGAATGTCCACCGCCACCGTAACTCCGGCTGCCGCCGCTATAGCTTCGGCTTGACGATCCGTAAGAACTGCTACGGTTATAACTGCTGCTGTTGTTGCTGCGGTTGTAGCTGCTGCGGTTCGTATTGTAGCTGTTGCGGTTCGTGCTTGTGTTATAGCTATTGCGGTTCGTGCTCGTACTGCTGGAATTATTGTACGAACGGTTAGAACGATTGGTCGACGTACCGTAGTTACGATTAGGCGTGCTGTTCTGGCCCTGCGTCGTGCCATATCCGCCAATCTGGCTTGTGCTGTACTGATTTCTGTCGACACGCTGCGAACGGTTGGTCGAAAGTCGGTCGCGGGAACTTGACGAAGTATTGGTAGACTGAGTATAGCCACGGCGGTTGCCGGCATACTGACGGCGGTTGGTGGTCAACGAACCGTTGCTCGTGCTGTTGTAACGGTCGCCACGGGTGGGACGCCCTGCCAGCTGTCCGTTATAGTTGCCGCCTCTGGGACGGTTGCCGCTCCACCCGGGACGCGGTGCCGTGGGACGGTGTGCGCCCGGACGATAGTCGGCATAGAAAGGCCTGTGCCATCCGCCGGGATAGTGACCGGGTCCCCAGCCAGGTCCCCAACCGGGATAGTATCCGGGACCCCAGCCCCAGCTCCAGCTCGGACCCCACGTCCAGCTCGGACCCCAGGCCCAGCTTGGTCCCCAGCCCCAGTTCCAGCGCCAGCTCGGTCCCCAGGTCCATGTCCAGCTCGGACCCCATGACCATGAAGCGTAGAACGGGTAGTCGTAGTACACCGACGAGTAATAGGGCGAGAACACCGGTATGCCGTTGTTGTTGATTACTACCTCTACGTTGCCGTACGAGTTGTTCAGCACATCCTCAAGCAGATCGGCATTGTCCAGCACGATGGTCGGGTTGTAATACTTCTGTATCTGCTGTGTATAGACGAAATCCTGACCGTTCTCCACAGTGGTGCCGATGGTGTCAACCGGTGTGGCATAATACATGTCGCCGGCACGGTTGTATTCGTCGACATCCATATTGCTGAAATCAGCTATATAGTATGACTTCTTCTGCTTTTTCTGCTTCTGCGTCTGAGTTGTCCTACTTGCGGACGGCTTGTCCGGGTTGTAGTATATGTCGTCGTATTGAGCCTGTGCAACAGGTAGTGACAGGGCTAAGACGCCAAGTGTCAAAAATAATTTTTTCATTGCTTCAGGTTTTTATTTATAAAATAGACAGATGGAAAGTGAAATGGTTTAAACAGTTGCGCCGAAAAGCGTTTTTTAACTATTTTCTATCATTTTAACAATCATCTGCGGTTAATGTCAGTCGCCGCGATAATAGTCCTGCAGGTAGCAGCGGGCTATGAAGTCGGCGTTGCGTGCCACCAGCTCCGTGTTGTCCGAATCAGGGAAGCAGGCATCGGGCAGCCAGCCGTGCTTCAGCACATACTTCAGCAGGTCGACGGGACAGAGTCCGCGCACAGCCAAGAGTTCGATGGCCATCTTGCGTGCGTACAGTTTATCGTAAAGCGGGTTCTCCGGGTCGGCAATGCACTTGGCCACATTGCGGGCCATCAGCATTCCCTTCTTTGGATTGACCAACAGCACGAAGTCCCGGCCGTTCTTGACCTGACTGAGATGCTCGGTATCCTTCTCCCATCCCAACGCATCGATAAAGAATCGGTTCATCGAGTCATAGTCGGCGAAATATGCAATATGTTTCCCGCCGGTGGCGGCCACGAACTTGTCATAGTACGGATGGTTGTTCTCGCCGGGCACTGCTTCCGGTTCATCCTTGGCAGTATCGGGCAGTTTGCCGTTCAACAGCAGGTAGACCCATTCCTGTGTGTACAAAGCCAACGGTCCGACGGTATCTTCCGACACTGCGGCGTCAATGCGCTTGTTGAGCAGAATGCCGTCCTTGTCCTCCTTTACGTCGGGCATGTTGGCCATGATGTTGAGCGACAGCGCGAAGGCAGGCGTCAGCAGCCAGCTGTTGTTGAACAGCCAGTAGGCCACGTGCAGAATCTCCTCCTGGTCGGCCGGATCGGTCATTGACAGCCCGCGCGCAAAATCGTACTTCACCTCCATGGGGCAGTCGTCGTATATGCGGTCAATGTATTTCCACAAGTCGTCTGCCATGGCCATCAGCTTGTCGTCGAGAGGATACAGGGCGCGGCGCTCTATGTCCATCATCGCGATGTCATACCACACAAGGAAGCGTATGTCCTCGCGGTTCAGCTCATAGTCGGTATAATCGGACCCGATCTCTTGGAACGGCACGGTCCAGCCGTACAGCATGCGGTTGGTATCTATGAACGACCGCCACAGACCGGCATCGTTCACTATGTCCTGCAGATATCCTATCAGAGTCAGCGCCAGATGCCCGCGCAGCGATTGCGACAGCGTCTGTCCGTACTCGTTCTTCCCTATCCTGTCCTCTATCAGATTGGCGAGTCCGTAATAGAAATCGTCGCAATCCGACGTCTCCGGGAAATAGGGCTGACGGATATCGAAATCTCGTCTGGATATCGTTCCCATATCACTTCAGTTTTTCAATCAGTTCGGCGACGGTGTATTTCCGCTGTTCGCCGGTGGCCATATCCTTGACCATGATGTTGCCGTCGGCCATCTCCTGCTCGCCCACAAATGCAACATACGGCACCTTGTCGGCGTCGGCGATACTCATCTGCTTCTTCATCTTGACCGAATCGGGATAAACCTGCGACGGCACCCCGTTGGCGCGGAGTTCCTTCACATATTTCATGGCCTGGCGCGCTTCCTTATCGCCGAAGTTGATGAACAGGATCTTGATACTCTCCTCCGTCTCTTTGGGATAGAGGTTCAGCTGGTTCATCACGTCGTAGATGCGGTCGGCGCCGAAGCTGATGCCCACGCCCGACAGACCCGGCATACCGAACACGCCGGTAAGGTTGTCGTAACGGCCGCCGCCGGTGATGGAGCCCATCTGCACGTCGTTGGCCTTCACCTCCAGGATGGTGCCGGTGTAATAGTTCAGGCCACGTGCCAGCGACAGATCCACCTCTACGGTGCATTTGTGACCTAAGTCCTCGACGCCTTCTATCACCTCGCGCATCTCGGCCACGCCCTTCATGCCGGTCTCGGAATCTCGGAGCATGTCAGCCATCAAGTCGAGTTTTTCGGCATTGCTGCCCGTCATGGTCAGCACGGGCTGCAGCTTCTCGACTGCCTCGGCCGATATGCCGTTCTCCAGCAGCTCGGCGTTAACGTTCTCCAGCCCGATCTTGTCTATCTTGTCGATGGCCACGGTTATGTCAATTAATTTGTCGGCATGTCCTACGGTCTCGGCGATGCCGGCTAAGATCTTGCGGTTGTTCAACTTGACGGTGATGTTGATGCCTAAGTCGCAGAACACGGCATCGATAAGTTGCACTAATTCGATTTCGTTGTTCAGCGACTCGGAACCCACCACATCGGCGTCACACTGATAAAACTCGCGGTAACGCCCTTTCTGCGGACGGTCGGCACGCCATACCGGCTGTATCTGATAACGCTTGAACGGCATCTGCAGGTCGTTGCGGTGCTGCACCACGAAACGCGCGAACGGCACGGTCAGGTCGTAGCGCAGTCCCTTCTCCGCAACCTTCGGAGTAAGTTTCACAACGTTGCGGTCCAACAGCTCCTCGTCGCTGACATCCTTCAGCCAGTCGCCGGAATTAAGTATCTTGAACAGCAGCTTGTCGCCCTCGTCGCCATATTTGCCCATCAGCGTCGACAGGTTCTCCATAGCCGGCGTCTCGATCTGCTTGTAGCCGAACAGCCGGAACTGCCGCTTGATGGTGTCGAATATATAATTGCGGCGCGACATCTCGACCGCCGTGAAATCACGAGTGCCCTTGGGTATGCTTGGTTTATTGGTTGCCATTGGTGATGATATTGTTTCTATAATTTATAATCAGCATGTCCCGCTAATTTATAATTAACGGGTTCCACTCCCCTCATTCTACAAAATTACAACATTGCAATCAAACTTCAAAAGAAATTTTGTGGTTTAATAGTAAAGTTGTAATTTTGTCAGCATTAATGACCAACAGCAATGCTGTAAACGAAACAGAAATTATGAAGAAGATAACCCTGCTCACACTCATTATAATCACGATATTGGCTGCCGCCGGCTGCCGCCGCTCCAAATCCAACGGCAAGATTGACGGCTTCTGGCGCATCTCCACTATCGAAATGACCCAGACCGGCGAGATCAAGCATCCGGAAGACTATTTCATACGGACCCAGCTTGAGATAACGCAATGGCCCGGTCTCGGCACCGGCGAGATCAACTACAATAAGAAAGAAGGGAAACTCGGCGTCGATTTCCGCGACCCGGCCAACCCCAGCGCAGAGAAGCTCGGTTATTACGGAATCAAGAGCAACCCGACCGTGATGGATGTGGAATTCCCGCGCCACAACAAGATGATCCTCCACACCGACGAGGCCATCATCACCTGCTACCGGTACTAAGTAGCTTATAACATAACACCACAGAGCCTCCGCCCAAAGCGGAGGCTCTGCGATCTGTATCGGGCATATCGTAAAAAGTTCGAATCCTTTAACAGCCATATTCTTGTTTAATCCGTTATATTGTTGTAACTTTGTACTCTAAAACACAGAATCTAATATGGCAATGACAATCAACTCATCACCTGTGCTGACAGGTGAATCTGCACGAGCGTTCATCGAAGAAGCAGAGCGTAACGGCAAACTGCCAACGCCATGCCTTTCTCCTGAGCGCGAAGCGCAGATAGCTGAATTCTTAAGAAAATCGCGCGAGTTCATTTTTCCTCCCAAGGATAATAAAAAATGAGCCCAAACAGTTTTATTCTTGAACGCGATGCAGTGATGCGGCCTTACACGGCTGATGTTGCAGCCTATTGTGCGCCTTTTTCGTGTGAGGACAGCGACCTTGACGAATTCTTTTCAAAAGATGCTTTCCTCTATGAAACCGAATTGCTTGGAAAAACTTATGCCTGGATTAACACAGCTGATCCTTCGCAGATTTTAGGTCTGGTAACTTTGGCTAATGACAGTGTCAAAGCAAAGTATATCGCCAATTCCGCGCGAAACAGACTACAACGCAGTATCACAAATGCCAAACGCGGAATGAATTATCCAGCCGTTCTTATTGGACGTTTGGGCGTTTCTTCCGAATATCGAGGCAAAGGGCTAAACATCGGCAGTCAGATTCTCGACTTTATCAAAGGTTGGTTCCGCTCATTTGATAATAAAACAGGTTGTCGTTTTATTGTTGTTGACGCCTACAACAACGAAAAGACTCTGCATTTCTATGAAAAGAACGGTTTCAAACCTTTGTATAAAAGTGAGCAGGAAGAACGTTCTTTTCTTGAATTAGCTCCTGAAGAACCTTTGGAAACCAGATTTATGTTCTTTGATCTGAAACTCAAATGAAATATGCCTCAATCTCCTGGCCGGCGAGTTTTTCATACTAGTTTCCATTGCAATATAAATACTTATATTTCTCGTTTTTTAACTCTCTCCGTTTCAAGTGTTTCATAAAATTTATTATCTTCGTAGTCAGTAACATTCTTTCTTTCAATGTATAACTCAAACAACGCACTATCTTTTGAGCAAGCGCGAAACCTTTTGCCTGATGAATTTAGACCTAATATTGAATTAACAGGTCGAAAGAAATTATTGAATACTCCAATGGGCATAGTTGCTTATCATTATTCCTCTTTGCTCAAAGATGGATTGTGGAAAACAAGCCATAACGAAGATGAGATCCGCAACACTGTTGATTATATCCTTTTTGCCATAGATTTTGAAGGTATAATTCTGCTTTCTCGTGATGTAATTCTATCATTTTACGATAAAAACTACAAAAGTCGATTTTCTGATAACCGTTATCCTATATATATTTATAAGAAAACCGACCGTTATTATTGGAAAGGAGAAAACGGCGAGATAATGGATGTTACTAAATACTTCTACCACAATACATAATCCAGTATGGATTTGCAATACCGCCGCTTAACTCGCAAAGAATTGAGTCTGAGGTCCCGATCAAAAGGCTTTAACCTTTAGCTTAATGAACGCAGAGAATTAATCGCAACTCATACAGCGAGCTTCGGCACCAACTGTTCGTTGGATCCGAAGCTCGCTTTTCTATGTAGTATTGTTCCGACTATCGCTAATTTAGAGCCGAGGCACGGCCTTACATCGCGAAGGCGTTGAAGCCGCCGTCTACGACGGCGACGGTGCCGGTGACGAATGAGGAGGCGTCGGAAATGAGGTACTGAATGGTGCCGCACAGTTCCTCGGGCTTGCCGAAGCGCTTGAAGGGCGTCTGGCGTATCACGTCTTCGCCGCGCTGCGTCAGGCTGCCGTCGGGATTGGTAAGCAACGCTCGGTTCTGATTGGTCAGGAAGAAGCCCGGCGCTATGGCGTTGACGCGTATGCCTGAGGTGAACTTAGTTGCCACTTCGTTGGCCAGAAACGCCGTGAAATTGCTGATACCAGCTTTCGCGGCGGCGTAACCGCACACGCGCGTCATGGGACGGAACGCTGCCATCGACGAGAAATTGACTATGGCTCCCTTGCCGTCCTTCACCATAGGTTCCAGAAATACCTGGGTGGGGATGACGGTACCGATAAGGTTGAGGTCAAGGACTCTTGAAAACTCCTCCACCTTCAGGTCGAAGAATGTCTTGTCCGGGGCGATTGTGGCGCCGGGCATGTTGCCGCCGGCGGCGTTAAGCAGCGCGTCGACCTTGCCGTATTTGGCGAGAATCTCCTCGCAGTTCCGACGCACCACCTCCTCGTTCATCACGTCGGTGGTGAGGAACATGGCCTCGCCTCCCTTGGCGCGGATGTCGTTCACTATCTTGTCGCCCTCATCCTTGCGGCGACCCATTATCACCACCTTGGCGCCCTCCAGGGCCAGGTACTCCCCTATACAGGCACCCAACACTCCGGTGCCTCCAGTGATGACAACCACCTTGTCCTTAACTGAAAAAAGCTCGTTCATATATATTTGTCAATTTAATTTTAATATACTACATACCAAAGGTATGTCCCTGCGGCGAATCAAGCTACGGTTTAATCCTGTTGTTCTGTATTGACCGTTGCCATAACGCCGCTTATCATGCCTAAAGCCAGCATGCGACCGTGGAAGGAATAGCCGGCATTGTAGCCCATCTTCTCGTCGCCCAGCATCAGCGGAGCGTGATCCACGCGCATCGGCACTCCTGGACGACGGGTCTCGAATATGCGGACTATCTCTATCAGCCTGGGGTCAAGATGCGACGATTCCTTGAAGTCGCCGTCGGGTAGCACCCTGCATATTCGGGCATGGACGAAATGCGTCCTGTCGGCATACTTGCGGGCCAGGTCTACCACATCGTTGTGTGCTCCGGCACTAAGCGATCCGGCACAGAACGTCAGGCCGTTATGCGGATTGGGCACGGCGTCTAAGAACGCCTTGATGTCGGCGTCGCAGGTCACGATGCGCGGAAGGCCGAGTATCTGCAACGGAGGATCGTCGGGATGCACGCACATGTCGATGCCGTATTCATCGCATACCGGCATGATGGCTTCAAGGAAATATTTCATATTATTCCGAAGCTGGTCGGCGTCGATTCCTTTGTAAAGATCCAGCAGTTCGCGGAACTTCTGTACAGGGTTCAGGTCGTTCTCCGAGATATTGCCGTTAACGAAACCCTGAGTCTTGACGATGATGTTGTCTACAAGTCGCTGCTCCCCCTCGGCATCCATATTCTTCTTCAGTTCCTCCACACGTTTCAGGGTGTCCGGGTCCCAGTCGGCCTCGGCGTTAGGGCGCTTTATGATATAGATGTCGAAATAGGCGAACTCGGCGCGGTTGAAGTACAGGTTGGATGTGCCGTCCGGGTTGGGATACTCCAGATCCGTACGCGCCCAGTCCAGAACGGGCATGAAATTATAGCACACGGTCTTGACACCGGCCTTTCCGAGATTGGCAAGCGACTCCTTGTAATTCTCAATGAGCGCGTCGCGGTCGGGACCTGCATACTTAATCGATTCGCTGACCGGCAGACTCTCCACCACGCTCCAGCGCAAACCGTGGCTGCTGATGTAGTCGCGCATTTTCGTCACCTCCTCCAAGGTCCATACCTCACCGTTTGGTATATGATGCAACGATGTCACGATTCCCTCCACGCCTATCTGGCGCAGCATGTCAAGCGTTATCATGTCGTTCGGTCCGAACCACCGCCATGTTTTTTCCATATATCGTTATTGTGTCTTAATTTTATTATTTATTACGCTTTAATCTCCACTTGTTACCATACAAAACGTAATAATCGTTGCAGTTTAGTATCTATTTGTTAACAATATCGAAAATCATTTCTTAAATTCCTCCGAATATATTAATTTTGTGGGTGAAGGATATAACCCACCCTTAACCACACAAACCCGAAATAAACAAAACACTGCATATATGAAATTCGGATATTTCGACGACGCCGCGCGCGAATACGTCATCACGAATCCGGTCACGCCCTGGCCTTGGATCAACTATCTGGGCAACGAGGATTTCTTTTCGCTGATCTCCAATTTTGCCGGAGGCTACTGCTTCTACAAGGATGCCAAATTCCGCCGTCTGACGCGTTACCGTTACAACGGTGTGCCGATGGATGCCGGCGGCCGCTACTTCTATATCAAGGATGGCGACGTGACCTGGAATCCATCGTGGAAACCATGCAAGACTCCCCTGGACAAGTACGAGTGCCGTCACGGCCTTGGCTATACGCGTATCTCGGGCATCAAGAACGGCCTGGAATGCTCCACCCTGTTCTTCGACCCGTTGAAGACCAACGCCGAGGTGTGCCATCTCACCCTTACCAACCGTTCGGACAGCACCAAGAACGTGAAGCTGTTCAGCTTCATAGAATGGTGCCTGTGGAACGCGCAGACCGACATGGAGAATTTTCAGCGCAATTTCTCTACGGGCGAGGTCGAGATAGACGGTTCGACAATATACCACAAGACCGAATACCGAGAACGCCGCAACCATTACGACTTCTACACGGTGAACTGCCCTGTCGATAGCTTCGACACCGACCGAGAGACGTTCTTAGGACTTTACAACGGCTTCGACACTCCCGATGCCGTCGCAGCCGGAAAGTGCACCAATTCCGTGGCTCACGGATGGAGCCCGATAGCCGCTCACTGCATCAACGTGGAGCTGAAACCCGGCGAGGCACGCGACTTCGTGTTCCTGCTGGGATATGTGGAAAACGCCGATAGCGAAAAGTGGGAATCGAAGGGCGTAATCAACAAGAAGAAGGCCCGCGACCTTATGGACCGTTTCGACACGGTTGAAAAAGTGGAGCGCGCTTTCGGCGAACTGCGCAATTACTGGGACCGTCTGCTGGACATATATCACGTGCAGAGCGAGGAGCCCCGTCTTGACCGCATGGTCAACATCTGGAACCAGTACCAGTGCATGATCACGTTCTGCTTCTCGCGTTCCGCCAGCTTCTTCGAATCCGGCATAGGCCGCGGCATGGGCTTCCGCGACTCATGTCAGGATCTGGTGGGATTCGTGCATCTGCTTCCCCAGCGCGCCCGTCAGCGCATCCTTGACATCGCGGCCACGCAGTTCCCCGACGGCAGCTGCTACCATCAGTACCAGCCCCTGACCAAGCGCGGCAACAACGACATCGGCTCCGGTTTCAACGACGATCCGATGTGGCTCGTATTCGGCACGGTGGCATACATCAAGGAGACCGGCGACTTCTCCATCCTGAACGAGCCTGTGAGCTACGACAACAAGCCCGGCAGCGAGGTGCCCCTGATGGAACACCTCACCACCAGCTTCAACTTCGTGATCTCGCACCTCGGACCTCACGGGCTGCCCCTGATAGGCCGCGCCGACTGGAACGACTGCCTGAACCTGAATTGCTTCAGCAACGATCCCAACGAGTCGTATCAGACCACCGAGAACAAGAAGGGCGATTCCAAGGCCGAGTCGCTGATGATAGCCGGTCAGTTCGTGATGTGCGGCCAGCAGTATGCCGAGCTGTGCAAAGCAATAGGCAATACACGCGAGTACGATCGAGCCATGCAGCATGTCGAGGCCATGGCCGAGGCAGTGAAGAAACATGGATGGGACGGCGAATGGTTCCTGCGCGCCTACGATTATTTCGGCCGCCCCGTAGGCTCCAAAGAGAATAAGGAAGGCAAGATATTCATCGAATCTCAGGGATGGTGCTCCATGGCCAAGATAGGTCTGGAGGAGGGTCTGGTGAACCGGGCTCTGGAATCGGTCAGGACACATCTCGACTCCCCTCACGGCATAGTGCTGAACAATCCGGCATTCACCGAGTATGTGCCTGAATACGGCGAGATCTCGAGTTATCCTCCGGGCTATAAGGAGAACGCCGGCATCTTCGCCCACAACAATCCCTGGATCATCGTGGCCGAGACCATCGTTGGCAACGGCGACCGCGCCTGGGAATACTATACCAAAATCGCTCCCGCATGGGTGGAGGAACACAGTGACCTGCACAAGGTGGAGCCATACGTCTACAGCCAGATGACGGCAGGAAAGGACGCGCCGAATCCGGGGCAGGCCAAGAACTCCTGGCTCACAGGAACCGCAGCCTGGAACTGGCTCACTGTGTCGCAGTATATCCTCGGCATACAGCCGGAATTCAACGGGTTGCGCATCGACCCCTGCATTCCGTCGGACATGAAGGGCTATGAGCTGGACCGAACATTCCGTGGCGCCCACTACCACATCCGCGTCATGAACCCCGACGGCGTCTGCAAGGGCGTGAAGTCCATCACCGTAAACGGTCTGCCTGTCAATGGCAACATCATCAACGTATTCCCCGAGGGATCGAACAATACCGTCGATGTCGTGATGGGATAACCTGCTGCAGCAAATATAAAGCGAGGCCCCGCAGCATCCGATTGTGCTGCGGGGCCTTGTTTTAATCAGAGGAATCAGAGCTATTAGAGGAGTCAGAGGAATCTGCTGTTAAACAGGTGTTATGCTGCCCTTTCGGGAGCTTCCTCTTTTGCTTCTTTCGGAGCGGGATCTCCCGCGAATCCGGGAATCAGTCTGGGTACGTTGCAGCCTGCATAGTTGCCGGCCACTGTAACCAGATACACGGGCAAGATTGCTCCGAAGCTTTCCCCTTGCACCATTGCGACCGTCCAGTAGAAGATATCGGCCACACAGTGCGGAAAACCGCACAGAATGAACGTAGGCACTCCGAACAGCAAGGGCCACCAGTTGCCCTCGCGTCCGAACTTCACGGCTGTGGTCATGATGAATCCGCAGCAAGCGGACAGCAGGAACAGCTTCCACACAGGTGTGGCAAACCGCTTGGCTGTTATGCCCACGGCCATATCGGTCATCTCGGGTTTCATGGTGGTAAGGGCCACCATCGCCACACCGGCGATGTTAAGCAACAGAACGGGTATCAGACGCCATATCATGCGTCCGCTCCAGAAACCGCTCTTGCCGGTGAACAGATCGAGTTTCCAGCACACCACGCTCATCAGTCCGAACGCAAACATCGCTGCGCCGACCACGCCCCCCACATTAAGATACACAGCCCCGGCTATGCCTATCAGCACGCCGGCAAGCAGTGGACTCATTATTCTTGCCTTAATCACTTTTGATTTCAATAATGGTTAAGTTAGTATAATTAAAAATAAATCGGATCCAGATATTCTTCGTTTGTTTTATCGGGTTTATCCGAACGTGCGGATTCATCCGATTTTTTCGATTGATCTGCTCCAGCATTATCGGATACAAGCTCATGGCCATGGGCCGGCACGCGACCGAACATCAGCAGCCTCTGCTGATAATATGGCTGCGTCAGTTGCGACACCACTACCCCCTTCGACGAGGATGCGTGCACAAACCGGTTGTCGTCGACCACGATTCCTACGTGAGACACTTTCTTCGGATCCTTGCCGGTGGCAAAAAAGACGAGGTCGCCGGTTTCCACCTTGTTCGTGTCGAGTTTATAGCAGAACTCGGCCTGTTTGGCCGAATTGCGCGGTATCTTGCTGCCGGTCACATCCTCGTATACGCGCATCACCATACCCGAGCAGTCCGTACCATCCTTCTTGTCGCATCCGGCATACTTATATGGAGTGCCGACCCACGACAGCGCTTCTTCAGCCACCTTGCGCCCCCACTTGTCGCCTTTACCCACATGGATGGTCTCGACTGTTGCGGGACCGGAAGATTCACCGCCGGCCTTCTTTGAGCTATGGCACGACGTCAGCGTCGCCGTCCACATGGCGGCAAGCAATATAATGCCTGTCTTTATCTTCCTTCCGTTCATCGAAGTTGCCGTTATATTCCGTTATCTGTTTTAGTCCTGTTTTGGAATCAATCGGGAATCAATTGTGGGAATTGCCTTGGAATCTTATCATTGTTCCCTCGGCATTCTCCCCTACAAAGTTAATCATTTTTTTATAACCGCACACTTTCCACTCCAATTTTTATCATATTTATGAATAATATTTCATCCGTTTTGTAGAAACAATATTTGTCAATGTCGGATTTTTGCATTATTTTAGCGGAAAGAAACTAAGTTATGGCAAAGTATATCAATCCATTTATACTGCATGTCGTTCATGAACTTCGTACATACCGACTATCCCGAAAGGTTCAGAATTACAAATTTTGACAAATGGATGTATAACATTATAAATATGCCGACTATGGATATAATGGCTTTTGTAGATGAGAAGCTTTTCGATGACTTCGAGAAGATGGCTGAATATGCCGCCATGTGTCCGGTGGACAGAATGGCTTATGATGCTAATGAAAAGGCATACAGAAACCTGATGGGACAGCTTGAGTATGCCACAATGGAAGGGCGAGGAACGAGGCAGAGCGGAAGGCATTGCTGAAGGCAGAACGGAAGGCATTGCTGAAGGCAGAACGGAAGGCAGAACGGAAGCCACTCACGAGATGATACTTAAAATGCATGAGCAGGGTATCAGCCTTGACACCATCGCCGTTGTAACGGGATTACAGGTCAGTGATGTCCGGACAATCATATCCGCAGAAAAATAACCGAACGCACATATCAAGTATTTCAAGGCACCCGGCTTAGGCTTGAGGTGCCTTATTTCATAAAAAATCCCGGTCAGCTGAAACTTTCGGACTCAAAGATGCATCTAACGAAGCAAAACAACAGCAATATGACAAGCCCTCCGATAAGTCAGAGGGAGTTTGCTTCGGTAATTCAGGAGCACTCCCGCATCATAAACAAAGTCTGCTATTTTTACGCTACCGACCGTATGCCGTTCGATGATCTACGGCAGGAAATATATGTCAATATATGGCTGGGATTAAGGGGTCAAGCCGAAATCACGGTGCATTTGTTAAAACCGGGAGATTAAAGTGTTAA
>UQMZ01000043.1 GCA_900542185.1 uncultured Bacteroidales bacterium | reverse complement strand
CGCCATGTGTCCGGTGGACAGAATGGCTTATGATGCTAATGAAAAGGCATACAGAGACTTGATGGGACAACTTGAGTATGCTAAGATGGAAGGCGAGGCGCGTGGTGAGGCGCGCGGCGAGGCGCGCGGTGAAACAAGAGGCGAGGCGCGAGCAAAGGCTCAGATAGTCCGCAATCTTTCAAAGCAGGGTGTTGACCTGGATTTTATTGCCACTGCAGTAGGCCTTCCAGTCGATAAAGTAAAAAATATACTTTCTTCTTCCGCTGAATTAACCGATAACTGATTTTTCTGGGAATTAGGAATTAAATAAGTGTTATCTTTGAAATTCTAAAGTGTACTTGGGAGGCCCAGTAGCACCCAACTGCACTATAAAAAAGATCAAATCGAGTCCGATCCCATGGATCGGACTCGTGCATTTTGAACTAAAGATAGCTTATGGACTAAATCTTAGTTACTGGCTATCATTTCAAGGGCGTTGTTCCAAAATAAGGTGTTCGATTTTGGGAAGGTTACGATGGTAAAGTCTTGTTTGCCAGTCACCACGAAGACCAAGACGGCAGTGTCTTCTTTTGCAAGCAGGGAGATGGATACGATGACATCGCTATTAGTCTTCTCGCTAATCTTGACTTTCTTGAAGCCTTTGCTTTCAAACGACTTGACTATCGTGTTGAATTCATCCTTCGTCAGACCGTCCCTCTTCTCAGTGTTGATGTATATGTCGTATGTATCGAGAATGGCCGCCGGATTCCACACGTAACCGGAAGTTCCCCATTGCGCCATGGGTTCGCTAGATCGTGCGAACACTGTTCTTGTGTATTTATAGCCTTCGGTTGATTCTGATTGCATCGTTGCCTCATCGTTGGCGTAGGAATAGTCCGGGGTGACATCGCTGAAAACCTTTTGTGGTTTTTCGCCAAATTTAAGCTTATTGGAGGTTAAATACTCCACAGTCTCGTCGGCAATGGCCTGGAAATCGAAATAATCGCTTTCAACCATACCACAACAGGTGGTCTTCTCCGATATATCGTAGAAATCTTCGTTACCCACAATCTTGCCATTGTCATCTATCAGGTTCCATGTGTTTCCGTCCTTGGCGAAGAAGCCAAATCCAGAATAGTTATCGGATATGAATGTATAGTCTATTTCGGCTACAGTCTCGCCTTTGGTGTTGAGCTTGACAAAACCGGAATCCCGTTGTTTCTGTGCCCAGAAGGAATCGTCTTCGAAGAGTTTGAGTTTATAATATTTAGCTCTGATTACAATTTCTCCCTTTGTATCCACGGCTCCATACTGATTGTCACATTTGAATATCATGTATTTGCCGTTGAAGTAAACGTACTCCTCGACCTTATCCGGGAGTTTGGTGATATTACCCTCTTTATCCATCATGCAGTAACGTTTGGTTTCCGGGTCTTCCAACACCATGTATCCTTTCAGCATCGCGGTCACTGGAGTATACTTATCCTTGACTGACACGACTGTCTTTCCCTCCGTGTCAATAATCTGAAATTTTTCGTTTCCGTCGTCATCCCTGGTTCCCACCGCGGCGTAACCGTCGACAAAGGGGGTTGTAATGAAGTATTTAGGCTTAACCACAGTTTCTCCTTTCTTGTTGACGAATCCGTATTTTCTTCCTACAACTTCCACACCCAGTAGCCCTGAACTTATAGATGGGAAGCATCGTGTTATCTGCTGGCCATCGCATTTGTCAAGCGTGGCCAGAGTTTCGCCTTTCTTGTTTACAAGCTCGATGTGTTTGCCTATTCGGGTGATAGGGATCACACCTTCGGACATGGCGCCGGCCTGATAGAGGTCGTTACATCCCGGCACTTCTTTGGGCGACTCCCCTTTGCCGTCATATAGAATATATGTCCCGTCATCGTTCGGAACGGTGAATACTCCGTTAAAACAGACCGAGGGTTCGTTCTTGAACTCGGCGTCATACTTGATCTTGCCGTCGGGGGAGAGCATGCTCCAGCTGCCGTTTCTGGATGTCTTGACCGGCATAAGTTCCACCTTGTCGCCGTCGCCGTTGCAGGCGGTCAATGACATTAAGAACGTTACGAGAACAACAGTTGACAATAAGTTTTTCATTTTCATAATATAAGCAGGTGATAAAAATAATGATGATAGGTAGTTGACTTTTATCAACTACCTACTGGGTTAGCGGCAGTAATTATTGCCCGTGCGGCTATTTCTGGGAGTCGGCGTAGTTCAGGAGCTCGGGGCGGAATTCAAAATGCATAGTGTCGTAGTGATACCAGGCGCCGCCCCAGATGAAGCCGTATTTGCGGAATATCTTGACGATCTGCTTCGGTATGCGGTTGGCATATTTGATCTTAGTGGTTTCGCCCGCGTTGGGATTCTTCCATTTCCAATAGTCGGAATGCGACACGCCGATGTCGAACGCTATGCCGTAGCTGTGTGCGCTCTGTCGGTTGGCGCCACGCACCTTGCGCCAGTAGAAGGTGCCCGACGACTTCAGGTACTTGCGCAGCTCCGGATACTTGGCCAGCTCTATGGCCACCTTGCGCAGGCTGTCGGCCGCGCCGTTCACCTTGGTGAACCTTACCTTCTCGCCTATCCATTCCACGCTGACCAGATTGCGCTGTACGGCACCCGAACTGTTTCCATACATTTTCTTGAACAGCGCCTCTGAGCGCGACCGTCCGGCATCGGCCAGATATTCCGGAGCGCCCTCCGGCTCTCTGTAGACATCGGTGAACATATCCTCTACATCAGAGTCGTCCAGGCGCTGCTCAAAGCTTTTCTTGCGGCCGTCGTCGTATGTCATCGTCGTGCCGTCCTTGAACAGCAGCTGCCTGCCGTTCCACCCCGTGATGAAATCGGGATACGCCTTCAGCAATGCCTTGACACCCGCCGGGACGGTGTCTTCCTTAGGAGCCTGCGCCTGTGTTGTCTTTGTGGAATCCTGATTACGGACATCTGTTGTATTTACGGAATCGCCGGCAGCTCCGTTGCGGGAGTTGCCGGGATTCTTTGAGTCGGACGCGTTGCAGCCGGTGCAACACATCAGTATGGTCAGAGCCAACAGGCTTATTTTTCTCATTCGTATTTCTGGATAAACGTTACGTTATACTGCTCGATGGGAGAGAGGTCTGCCTTGGATACCTCGGACACTCTGGGCTTATACCAAGCGAACTGGCTGAAATACTGTTGCAGGTCTTTGCTGGTGAACTTGCGTCCATGTATGGCGTAGATGGTGTTGCGCATCAGTCGGAGCTGCGCCTTGGAGTACGGAGCCAGATCCTGGGCCGTCAGCTTGCGCTGCGTCACCATCGCCACGAAGTCGTTGCCCGACGATGCGGGAGCGGCAGCCGGCGCGCTTTCAGCAGTCGACGCCGTCACCGTCTCGTCGCCTGCGCCCGGGGTCGGCGCGGATGCGCCGGAAGCTTCGGTTTCGGCTGTCATTTCGAGGGCATCATCCCATATTTCCTTATCGGATTTCTTGAATACTCCGGAAAGGATCATACGACCGCCCGTTGTCATCATCACCAGGACGGCTGTATCCCCTTTCTCAAGCAGACAGTTGCACTTGCTGTCGGTAATATTCGAAGCATTGTACTTCACTTTCTTGAAGCCTTTGCTTTCCAGGGCCTTGATTAACGAGTCGTAATCCTCCTTGGTTAAGTTGATCTTAGTATCGGTTGCAATAACAACACCATACATCCTAAGTTGAGCGTCCGGATTCCATGCGTAACCGGAACCGCTCCAGGTAGCCATGTCGCTGCCGAAATCTGCCTCTACAAATATGCCGTATTTAAAGCCCTCGATAGTCTTTGACTTTATTACAGCGGATGTCTTGGCGTACGAGTAGTCGGGAGTAACGTCGGTGAATACCTTTTGCGGATCTTTGCCAAACGGTATATTGCCGGCAGTGATATAATCCACAGCCTGAGCGACAGCGGCCTCGTAATCGAAATAGTCGCTGTTGACTTCCGGGCAGAATGATGTAATGGTGGATACCTCATAGAAATCATCCTTGCCTTTAGGTTTTCCATCGGCATCAATCAGGGTCCATGTGGCTCCGTCTTTGGCGAAGAAGCCTACCCCTTGTACTAATTGGGTTAACTCGGAATAATCGATTTCGGCCAGAGTCTCGCCTTTGGCGTTGAGCTTGACGAAACCAGAATCCCTTTGTTTCTGCGCCCAGAACGTATCATCACCGCAGAAGTCCAGTTTGTAATACTTGGGACGGATCACTATTTCTCCGTTCATATCCAAGACTCCGTACTGGCCCTCGTTTCCGAATATAAAGTAATTGCCATCGAAGGCGTAAAATGCCTCGGCCTTCTCCGGAAATTTGGTGACATTGCCCTCTTTGTCCATTACGCAATAACGTTCGGATTCATCTTCCTTAAGCAGGATGCGGCCGTCTATCATTATTGTCGCGGGATGGTATTTGTCCTTGATGGACACCACAGTCTTGCCGTCGGTGTCGATGATCTGGTATTTCATGTTATCGTCGCCATCCTTGGTTCCCACCAGAGCACAGCCATCCTTAAATATGTTTATGACATCATATTTCGGTTGGATTACGGTCTTGCCGGTCTTATCCACATAACCGCACTTGTTGCCGGCGACTGTGACGCCGAGCAGTCCGTTGCCTACACTGCCATGGCTCTTGATGATCTGCTGACCGTCGCATTTGTCCAGTTTTGCCACGGATTCACCATTCTTGTCTATCAGCTCGATGTGGGAACCTTTCTTAGTGACAGGCATCACGCCCTCATCCATCATGCCGGCCTGGTAAAGGGAGTCGCAGCCTTCTATCTCCTCGGGAGTCTTGCCCTTGGAGGAATATAGCGCGTACGTTCCGTCATCGTTCTTGACTGTGAAAACGCCGCCATAACACATTGTGGGTTCGCCCTTGAACTCTGCGTCATACTTGATGGTTCCGTCGGGGGAGAGCATGCTCCAGTTGCCGGTCTTCGAAGTCTTGACTGGTACGAGTTCCACCTTGTCGCCGCTGCCGTTGCAGCCGGTCAACGACATGAAGAGCGTTACGAGAACTGCCGTCGACAATAAGTTTCTCATTTTCATAATATCAGGTTTTTAAAAGTTAGCAGTTGGTAAAAACTTAATTATTATGACCCAAAGGTACATAAATAAATCCACACTGCCAAAAATAAAGGAGGCTGTGCCTATTTTGACACAGCCTCCTCCAGTCACCGGAGAGCCTATTGTTATTTCTGAATGAACTTGCGGCCTTTGGTTATGACGATTCCCTTGTAGGACTTGTCGACGCGCTGGCCGAAAATGTTGTAGGGGATATCTTCGGCATTGTTAGTGTCGGCGGCGATATTGCCGATACCAGAGCCGCCGATGACAGAAGCATCGTTATGCGCCATCATATTGGTGAGGTAGATGGAGGGAGAATGAGGATAGTCATTGGCTATCTTCTCGCCGCCGAACTGCAGGATATTGATGCAATGCTGGGGAATCTCGTTCTTCTTGGACCAAGTGAAGTCCGCGCGGTCCATGTCGATGTCGATGCTTTTCCATTCGCCGCCCTTGAGGTCGTAGACTTCAGTGACGAATGATTCGCCGGGCCACCAGTTCTGGAACTTGATGCACATCTGGTCGTCGTTCTGAGCCCAGATGTCGATGTGGAAGAAGCGGTATTCGCTCAGGTCGACGGTAGCCTGGAACTGCAGGGGCAGGAAGTCGAGGTTGTCTACGCGCAGAGCCGCGCCGTCGCCGCATTCATCATCGCTGAACACGCATTTCTGTCCCCAGGAAGCGGCCGTCCAGTCATTGGCGGCATTACCTTTCGAGTCCTTGAACACTTCGGGAAATTTATCCTGGTCGGCGGCGTAGATTACGGCCACGTCAGCCGCGTCCCATTTGATTGCAGGCGGGGTGTCGGGTGTGGTCTGTGCGAGTGTCGGTACTGTCACGGCTGCCAGGCAGGCCAGTGTCAGGAATTGTGTGGAAAGTTTCATATCTTGTTATAGTTTTTATTTCTGAATGTATTTTTTACCGTTGCGTATCACGATGCCCTTGTAGTCGCGACCCACGGGCATTCCGAACAGGTTGTAGGACTGCGCTGCCCCGTCATTTTCCGAGTCAATGCCGTTGATGCCTGTGGGTGTTGAGGGATCAGCCGGGAAGTTCACTGTCAGTGTGGAAGGACGGGCCACGTCGGCCGGAAGATTCACGTACGCGCTGAAGGGATAGACGATATGCCAGTTTACGACCTTGCCTTTGCCGTCGGTGCTCTTGGCGCTGTCCCATACGGTGAACGTTCCGTTGTCAAGATAATGCACGGCGTCGTTGGTTTCACCCGTTGTGGTGCCGTCCGAAACATTGTGGGGCTGGTGCACGCCTACCAGCACATTGTTTTCGGATGTGCTGTCCATGATATATGGCTGATCTCCTTCGGTAGTATACGTGGCATCACCGGTCACGGTCAAAGTATATTTGCCGGCTGTGTTTGCCTTGAGCACCACGGGGGTATGTGCAGCGATGGCGTTACCCTCGATCTTGACTGCGTCCAGCACGCCATTGTCGGCCTCGTCGCTGTATGCGGCAGGAGCCTCGGCGTTGTATGTCAGGGTGTATGCTGTCACGCCCTCGGGAAGCGTCACGTCGCATGGAGCCGCGAAAGTGGTGAATCCGTCGATGTCTACATCGATTGTCGTGGCCGATTCAACAGAAAGGCTCATCTTGGAATAGTCCAGTGTAGCCTTGTAGACGCCGGTACTCCAGTTTTTTGCTCCGGGAGTCCATGTGAAATTGTCATAATTGGACCCTACGATAAAATTCATC
This sequence comes from uncultured Bacteroidales bacterium, assembly GCA_900542185.1. GTDB lineage: Bacteria > Bacteroidota > Bacteroidia > Bacteroidales > Muribaculaceae > Lepagella. The sequence continues at coordinate 26,591 of UQMZ01000043.1, read as the reverse complement.
GTGGATCCCCTGTTGCCTTGCATACCCTTGAATTCGGCTTTGTCGGCGGGATTGTTGAAGTAGGCCGTTCTTACACCTGCATTGTCGGTGGCGGGGAAATACGCCAGCGCGCGGCGGTTGGCATTGGCCAGGCCGTATGAGTTGATGCTCCACATGGTCTGTACTCCCTTGGTGTTCTTGAACATACTTACAGTGATGGTGCGCGAGCCACTGTTGGGTGCGACATAATAAGCCGATCCGTAGGCTGTAAAATTCTTGAAATTCTTATCCAGGAGATTCTGCTCGTAATTGGAATCAGAGCTGTCTGCGATATACAGCCAGTACTTTCCAGACTTTCCACCTGCGACCTCGTCGATTGTAAATGTCGCGGAATAAATGTCATTTCCACTGTTCTGAGCGCCGGTCGCGGTCATATCAAATACTTTGATGTCGATCAGATCGGACGGTTCAGTGCAGTTGAGGATAACCTTCCATTGCGATCCGGATTCGGGATTGTCAGCCCCGGACTCCTGTGCGAATACACCGAGCGTAAATAACGCCGATGCTGTCAATAGGAATAATTTTTTCATTCGAATAGATTTATTGGGTTGCTATTTATGTCGTTCAATTGTGTGATTCTAAACATGCCGTTATGATTGATTCGGTATGCAAAGGTAGTGTTGCAATTACCCTGATGCATATAATAATCCGTCATTCGGATGCAAGAATCCTGCAAAAGGGATCATTTACGATGCAAGGATTCTTCAAAAAAGGTTTTATGTGCTGACCATCCGGGAATCTTACCCTGAAGACCGAGTTTCTGGGCCTGCTCGAAGCCTTTGTCTCCGGGACGCATGTCGTTGAAATAGATCAGTGTCGCCTTTTCATCCAACAGCCGTTGCTGAAGGGCTTCGATGGGTACGGCCTGAACTGTAACACCTCTATCTATCGCTATTGCAGCGGCGGCACCGGCAGCCTGCCCTAAAGCCATCCAGCAAGGCTCCATGCGCAGGGTGGAGAATCCGATGTGCGAGCCGCTGACCGGCACGGGGAGCAGCAGGTTCTCGACCTCCTTCGGTACAATCACGCCGTAAGGGACGGTGTAGACTGCCGTAGGATAGCTGATGAATCCGTCCAGATGGGCGCGTCCCGGTTCACGTTTGCGGGCGGCGTGCGAATCGAGGGCATAGTGGCTTGCGGTGATGCTTGTGGCATGTACCGGCGGACGGCCGCCCTCGGTGACAGGCAGAGCATCCTTGGCCGTAAAGAAGTACATTCCTTCGAAACGGCGTCCCTCGCGCACGTAGACCTGGCGCGGGAAGTTGCCGTTGTCTCGGTATTCCTGTGCCGACAGGCCCCAGCGTTGGATTTCCTTACGGAATTGCGGAGGCAACGTGCTGTCGTTGGCGGCAAACCAGAACAGCCCCAATGTGTAGTCGCGCAGACGACGTGCGAAGCGGTCGCGCCATTCCCACGAAGCAGTGGGCCACGGCCAGTTTTCTTCAGGAAGATCGGTGGAGATGAATGCGGCGTGCTGATTGTTGGCGTCGGTCTTGCCATTCGGCTCCGTGTTGATTGTCACTAATTTCTCGATTCCCCAGCTGTCCCACGGGATTATGGTCCGTTCACCGCCGCTGAGCAGATGCTGACGGTTCCGTTCCATCATTTCCGGAGTTACGTCGCGCATGGCCTTCCATGTGTGGCGCCCGGTCCACACGTCTTCGGCCAGTGATTCATATTCGCTTCGGTCATAACGTTCGGGACGGGGGAAAGGCACGAGCTGGGCCGTGTCGCGTGTAAGACACAGCCGGTAGTTGTAGGCCTGCACGGCATTATCGGCTTGGCCGGTGCTGCCTTCGGCCGGTGTCGATTTCCAATATTCGTATGTCCGGCCTGCGCCGGGCTCGTCGAACTCCCATGCTGCCTCTCGCCCTATGCGGTACGGCACGCGGGCGGCTGCGCCAAGGTCGCCTTCGTAGGTGGCATCGATGAAAATGCGTCCGCTGTAATGTTCTTCCTCGCCGTTGAGGCGGTTGACCACCTTGATGGAGCCGATGCGACGACCGTTGGCCGTCATGGCTATGTCGTCGTCCGTGAAGTTGAACTGGCGCATGGTGCGTACATCGATTCTATTCCCCTGCGATGCGATCATGTCGCCGAATATTTTCTCCGCCACCGACGGCTCGAAATGGAATCCGTCGCTACAGTCCCTGACCTGCTGCGAATTTTCGCCGTACGTATCGGCATAATATTTCCTCACCGCTCCTGTGAATTCGGAGAACAGACCTGTGGTCGCGCCACGGGTGGCGATATCGGTGGCTCCGAGACCGTTTGCAGGGAGTCCTCCTATATGACCGGTACGCTCAAGGATTACGGATGTCTTGCCCATGCGCGCGGCTTCGATGGCCGTCATGATTCCGCCGGGAGTGGCTCCGACAATCACGAGGTCGTAATCGGCCCCCATGGATGGTGCACCTGCTGCCACTGCTGCCACTGCGGCCAGCGTCAGTGAAATCAGTCTGAGTCTCATCGTGTAGCAGGATATTTGGCCATTATGGCTACTTGCGGACGGTCTACGGTGTAATCCTGTTCGGGGTGAACGCCGAGAACGTATTTGTTCCAGCGCGCTCCGCCGGCCCAGTAGGTGCCTTCCACGCCGTTGCGGGCGAGGTAGTCCAGGAACAGGTCGAGACATTCCAGCCAGCGGGGATCGTCGGCCGGCACTCCGTACTCGCCGAACATTCCGCGCTTGCCGTATTTCTTAAGCCAGTCGATGAAAGGACGGGCACGGTCTATGCCTATGGTTGGGTAAGCGCCTTCCTCGTCATAGCCTTTGCGGTAGATGCCCGAGGCATCGCGGTCGAAATAGCAGTGGGCCTCGTATATCAGGTTGTCCGACGGGTCGCGCAGCGATTCAAGACCTTGGTTTATATCGGGCCAGCGTTCGGCTGAGCTCCATGTGTTTCCGGCCACCACTATGGCCGTGCGGCGGTCGACGGCGCGGATGGAATCGATGGCGGTCTGCGCTATGTCCACCCAGGGACATTCGGGAAGCATGTCGTGGGGCTCGTTGCAGAGTCCGTAGCCGTAGAGGGCCGGTTCATCGCGCAGCCCGCGGGCTATGGCGGCCCATGCTCCGGCGAAATGAGCCGGCTGAAGCGTGTCGCCGATCACGCGGTTGCGTCCCATATAATTGCGTCGGCCGTAATTGTGCATGTCCAACAGTATCTTCATGCCGCGGGCATCGGCTTCGCGGAGAAGATAACGGATATACTCGAGTTCATCGGTGCTGAGAGGCCCTCCCACTTCCCGCTGCAGGCGCTCCCACTTGAAGGGGAGACGTATCAGTCTCATGCCCTTGGACGCCCAGTAGTCCAGCTCGCGTGTGGTGGGATAATGGTAATCGACATTGAAACGGCCTGCGCCGTCCATTTTCTTATGATAGAATTCCGCACCCGCCAGGTTCACGCCGAAAGGCCTGCGGTCGCAGCGCGAAGCCTGGAATTCAGTCGGAGTCCATTCACCGGGGTCGGATGTGAGTTCATATTCGATTACGGCGCCCTGCGCGATTTCGTCATGACGGATCCATGAGCGGTTCAGGCGCTTTCCGTTCAGCGTGACCGATGCGATATACCGTGCGTCGGGAGTGCGCCGACGGGCCGTGACCTGAATCTTCTTGCCGTTCTCCATGGTCAGGCTGACGCGCCCGAACGCCGGAGGCAGCAGGTAATAGAAATCCTGTCCCGCATTGGGAAACAGACCTATCGACGTGAATACATACCATGAACCCATCGCACCGCTGTCCTCGTTGTCGGGGTAGCCGTTTTCGATCGAGAAACTGCGGTTTCTGATGGCATCTATATAGTCAGCCGTGAGGTCGGGACGGTCGCAGTGACTGAAAACGAAGGGTGCCAGAAATCCCGGCTCGTTCGATATGTCTACCAGCCGGTGGTCGAAACCGTAGCTCAGACGCCGTATCATCTCCTCCTTGCCGCCGCACAACTGTATCAGCCTTTCGATCTGCGCCGGGGCGAACAGGGTATATGTCCACGAGTTGCCTTCGTAGAAATAGTCCACCCACGGGCCGTAGACGTGTGCCGGGTCGATGGACACTCGGCTTCCGTCGGCTTGACGCGGGGCGATGAATCCCTTGAATCCGTGACTTTCCAATGTGGGGTCGAACATGTTCTCCCATGCGCGTGAGCGGGCTGACATCCGTGCGGCCGTGGCGGTGTCGCCCATCAACGTGGCTATGCGGGCCAGACAGTCGTCGTTGTAGGCGTATTCCATCGTGTAGGAACACGACATCATCTTCCCCTGGCCCGGAATCCAGCCCCTTTCGAGATATTCCGGACAGCGCGCTCTGTTCGCGTTGGCCAGCATTACCCCGTATGCCTTCCGGCGGTCGAATCCCTTAACGTTCTTGATAATGGCGTCGGCTATGATGTTGTCGACGTCATCGCCACCCTGTTTGTTGTCCCATTCCATCGACGCCGTGTATGTCGGGGTGCATTTGCCGTCGTGGGCCATACGGTCGATGAAGGAGTTGACGGTTTTAGCCACAAAGCTTTCCTCTATCAGTGTCAGCAGCGGATATGCAGTGCGCCAGGTGTCCCAGACGCAGTAATGGTCGTCGATATGGTCGGTGCCCTGCCAGTGCGGGTTGTCGCCCGAACGGTCGCGGGGCATGACCAGCGAATGATACAGCGCGGTGTAGAACAGACGTTTCCCGGCCTCGTCGCCATCGACTTCGATACGTCCGAGGGCGCGGTGCCATTCAGCCTTGGCCAAAGCCGCCACCCGGTCCACGTCCTTGTTTTCCAGTTCAAGGTAACGGTATTTCCCCGCGCGGTCAACGCTGCGCAGCGACACGCCGATTCCGACGTTTACCACGGACTTGCTCAAGTCGATGCGCGCATAGAGTTCCTTATCCCCCTTGTCGGTAATCCGGACCTTGCAGCCCGGGTCGTCGATGTGCATGGAGAAGTACACCCTGTAAGGCTGCTCGCTGCCGAATCCGCCGGCATATTCACCCCAGCCCGACAGCACCGATGCGGCAGGATCCCATTCAAGTGCGCCCCCATGGAATGTGCCGCGGACTATGGGAACTATATGCTGCGGAATGCTGTGGCGCATATCTATCAGAAGCGACCTGTCCTTACGTTCGGGATACGTGAAGCGATAGGCCACCGCATGGCGCGTGGGCGCCATTTCGGCGTCGATGCCGTAACGGTCCAGATGAACTTTATAATAATATGGGGTGGCGATTTCGGCGGACTTAGGAGAATCGTGGCCGTTTTCCTTAGCAGAGAAAGAACCGGCCTGCGGCGAGAGGAACACCTGTCCGTAGCGCGACCACCCGATTCCGGACACGTGCAGCTGACCGAATCCGCGGATCCGGTCGTGTTCATCATATCCGTTCTGTCCCCCAAGGGGAGTCTGCGGCGACGGATTGACCGACCCGTGCGGCAGTTGCGGGCCTATTACGCAGTTGCTGTTGCCCCGCACGCCCATGAACATGTCCACCATGTCGACGGGACAATGCGCGGCAACGCTAACGGCCGACGTAATTGAAAGAATAGCTGCGAGAACTGTTTTTTTCATTTTTCTCAGTGGTGAAAAGGTTACGGTAACGTGTCAGAGCCTCGATATAATAGTAGTCGGCATAATTGATGGACGCGTCTATTTCATAGCCGGCGGGCATGTTGCCGGTGCTGTGCAGCAGGAACGCGCTGTTATGTTTCCGGCTCTGATAGGAGGCGGACGACAGGCTGTGCAGCATTTTCTCGGCCGCCTTGATGTATTTTTTCGCGAGGGTGTCGTTGTCTTCAAGCTGTGCCAGCTCGATCAGCGCGGACGCCACGATTGCTGCGGATGATGCGTCACGCTCGGCATCCGGTATGTCCGGGTCGTCGAAATCCCAGTAGGGCACATAATCGGCCGGCAGGCGCGACAGGTACACGTCGGTGATTTTTTCTACAAAACGGAGAAATTCCTTGTCGAGGGTCTCACGATACATCATCGTGAATCCGTATATGCCCCAGGCCTGTCCGCGGGCCCAGAAACTGTCGTCGTTAAGACCCTGGTTGGTGCATCCGCGTATGAATTTCCCGCTGACGGTGTCGTACAGGGCCACATGATAGCTTGTATAGTCTGCGCGGAACTGATTCTCCATTGTCCGGCGGGCATGGCTGACGGCGATGTCGCGGAATTCAGGCGAGCCGCCGTTGTTGGCGGCGAAGAACAGGAGCTGCAGGTTCATCATGTTGTCCATGATGGTGTTGTGCGGCCAGCCGTTGTCCTTCACGGCGTGGGGCCATGACAGTATGGTCCCGACTTTCGCGTTGTACAGGGCTGCCAGTTTGGCTGCTCCTTCCAGCAGAATCTTCTTGTATTCGCATCGGCCTGTGTTGGCGTAGGCGTGACCGAAGCTGCACAGAAGCTGGAATCCGATGTCGTGGTCAGGCACGTGTTTCTTGTCGACCAGGGGACGCTGGCGCTCGGTATAGGCCAGGGCCTGCAGCTTGTCGGTGAGCTTGTCGGAATTTTCGTAATTGTACCACAGTATGCCGGGCCAGAAACCGCTGGTCCAGTCGTATGGCGTTGTGGTGAGCCATTTGTTCTTGTCGATGTCTATACTGCGCGGCAGCGCGCTGTCGTTGGGCAGTTCGGTAAGTGTACGGTCAATCTGTCGACGGCAGTATTCAAGCTGCCGTTCGGCCCATTTCACCTGTCGCGGCTTAGCCACCGCCGTTCCGGACATGCCCGGAAGGAGTGTCGCGAGGACTACGAACAGTATTGATCTTGGTGATGTCATAAACGTTGATTTTTCGACGCTAAGTTAGGGAATCGCTTTATGAGGGGATGCTAAAAGATTTCAAACCGATGCAAGGATATTTCAAATGACCGCATCCACGCTGCAGCCGGCCTTTTCATTGGTGGGTACAAGCACTTCGCGCTCTCCTTCCGGCGTGGATATCCGCAGCAGATAGTGGCGGCGTGCGGGATCGCTGACACGCAGATGTCCGTCGCGTATCATCATCATGCAGGGCTGCCCGGCACCGAATCGGCCCGCCGGGGTATCGACATATCCCTTTTCATAGAACACGATATATATCAGTGAGCCGTCATTGCCGGCCACGGCCTGTACGGACGGAGTGTTGGCCAGTATGCGGAAAGAGTGTCCGGCAGGTTTCTGCGCGCCGGGAACCACGGCGTATGCGTATGATGCCTGTGCGGGCGCGACGCCATGCGGGATGGCCAGCGAGAATACGTCGGCGTCCATCTGCCTGTCGGCATATTCCACGTTCGCCACACAATTGTTCCATGCGCCGTGTCGGTGCGTCACGGAGCCGTATGCCTGCCCGTCGATTATGTGGTAGCCCGATCCGGCATGGAAGTACCAGTTGCCGCTGTGGCTCATGGAGGCGTCGGGCGAAAGACACTGCTCCACGGTGGTGACGATGCTGTCGGGAGAGGTGGAGCTGATGCCGCTGCCCATGCACAGATATTCATGGTCGAAGAAGAACCATGCCTTGCGTGCACGCAGATCGGAACGCGGACTGATGAAGTCGAACGCCACGGCGCCGTATAGCGAATCTGTCACTGCCCCGGCGAAGCGGGTGGGATTGTCAAGAATATGTACCGAACCCCATGCCTCCAGAGGCTCGTATGGAATCATCGGGGTTGTCGCGCCGGGAATCATCCGGAAATCCATCACCGGCGCCATGTCGGCGTATTCACGGCCCGTGACTGAAAGCATGCAGGCGCCGTCTCCCCGGAAATGATTGCGTATGCCCTCGCTGTTGTGGGCGGCTTCGGAATTGGCGTTGCGTTCGGAATGAATACGGACGGCTGTCTGGAACTCCGGTCGTGAAAACACGAAATAGTCCGATTGCCAGAAGTGATGTGCGTATGAAGCTTTGTGTGCCGCCTTGCCGGCCTGTACGTCGGCGAAATGTCGCAATTCGCCGCTGCGGTATCCGTCGGACACCGACAGCAGTTTTTCGGCAAGACGCGGCGTGACGACACCCTCGCCGGGACGTGCTATCTCACGGTTCATTATAGATGGCTCGGCATACCGTCCCGCCACCAGATGGCGGCATACGGCGTCGAGATAATAGTCGATTACGAAATTGACGCCCGTGCTGTCGAACCGACATTCGGTGTCGCGCAGCAACGCGGCCCAGTATGAAAAGAATTCGGGGAGCTCCATGCCGTAGGTGAGCGTTGAATTCACCCGGTCGCCCCGGTGATGGAACGTCATGTCGGCCTGGACTCCGCGTCCGGCGGGCATACGGGTGTTGCGTACGGCCGGACCTCCGGTGGCGTCATACATTATTTCTTCGAGCGGGGCGATGCGCGCCTCATTCTCGATTTTCTTAAATATCGAAGCGGCGTCCTTATAGTCGCGGCGCCAGACGAGTACTTTTGCATGGTTGCCCAGGACCTGGATGCGGTCGCCTCCCGGACGTGCCGGGAAATCTTCGGAATCTATGGCCGACAGTGATCGGTCGACTGAGTCGCGCAGGGCGGGGGGAAGGTCATTGTCAAGAATATAGGCCAGGGCCAGCATACGGCGCGGCACGCCTATTTTGCCGTACCACCAGTTGCTGTTGCGGTAGCCGGCACCGAACCAATGGCTCAGACCGTTGACGACGGCCCGATACGTCTTTTTGTCCTTCTTTGAGCCTTGTTCGTAGGCAAGAGCCATGTCTACGAGGCGGTCCAGATGTTTTTCAAGCTGCCATAGCGAACGCGAGTCATCGGAATAGTCTATGTCCGGCCAGCGGCCGTCGCGTCCTATTGCGGCGACCCATCCCGGGGTCTGAGCCGACGGTGGAACGGAAAGGTATTCGGCACGTATGGCGTCGCGCACGCCGTCCAGTGTGGCTCCGGCAGCATGAATGACTGCAAAGGTTGTGATTATTGACAGAATCAGACGTCTCATCGTGTTTCCTGATTGGAGAGGGGAAACCATATCAGGCCGGATGATGTGTCGGCCTGACATGGTTTCGCATATAGAAGGATTATTGATTATTTCTGAATGTATTTCTTGCCGTCGCGTATTACGATGCCTACATAATTCTCGTCGACTTCGACACCCATCAGGTTGTAGGTGCGTCCGTCGCCGGCTTGTGACACCGTCGCGTCGTAGCTCGGGATGCCGCTCTGCTGAGCCCAGTCGTTGAAGTACTTCTCCAGCACCCTCATCGTCGACTTCTCGTTTTTGGCCAGATAATTGCCGAGGGCGCTCTTGTCGGGCTGACAGGTGAGGGAATTGCTCTCGTACATGGCGCCGGCACACCAGTATGTGGCGTTCATGCCGTATTCACGGAACAACTGCAGCGCGCCGTCGAGAACATCCATGTAGCGCGGGTCGCCGCTGGAGTGGCCGTTGTAGGGAACGCCGAACTCGCCGATCAGGCCTTTCACGTTGTTGGTGCGGCACCATTCCAGGAACGGCAGGAAGCGCTTGCGGTAGTCCACCTCGGTGTATCCGTTCTTGTATGTGCCGGAATTATCCTTGTCGAAGTAACCGTGAGCCTGGAACACAATCTTGTTCTGCGGGTCCTTCAGGCCGGCAAGCAGCCACGGACTGTTCTCCTTGTAGCTCCATTCCACTTCGGTGCTGTAGCCGGGATAGTTCTTGTCGGCGTGATCGCCGTAGATCCATTCGTATGCCGATGCCCAGTTGGTGCCCTCTACAATAATCTGCGCATTGGTGTCGACCTTGCGTATTTCGTCGATGGCAGCCTGGTAAGCCTCGACCAGTGTCTGCGCGTTAACTTTCGGCTCGTTCTGAAGGTCATAGCCCCAGATGTTCCTGTAATCCTTGAACTCGTTGGCTATGGCGCCCCACATCTTGGCGAAACGGTCGATGGTGTACTCGCCCTCGCCGATCTTGTACTGCGTGCCGTCGATGGTGCGCTCGGCATAATCGTGTGCGTCGAGGAACACCCACATTCCGAGGCGTTCGGCTTCGGCCACTACCTCCTTCATGGCTGCGACGTCGCTCTTGGCGTTGGCGTAGTCGGGCGCGGGATTCTTCAGATCCTCGATAAAACGGGCGGCGCGGAAGGGGAGGCGTATCAGACGCGCTCCCTTGGCCTTGAAGTAGCGCAGGTCCTGGATACGGGGATACATATAGTCGAAGCCGAAGGTGCCGGGCACGCTGCCGCCGGAAGCCGACGAGAGGTTGACGCCTAACATCGGGACATTCATGTCAGGCAGTTCGCCGGGAGTGTCATCCTGTATGTCCTCGTCACCGGGAACCGGGGGATCGACGGGACCTTGGCCGGGTTTGCCCCAGAAGTAAACGTTGTCAACATACAGGGTCTTGCCGGAGCCTCCCTTGCGCAGACGGAGCACGGCCATCTGCGTCGCGAAGTCGAAGTCATGGAAGTTGGCGAGAGGAATGTCGAACGAGTTCCATTGACCCGGTACGAGCGCACGGTAGTTGAAATCCTCGCCCTCGATCTCGTAGGCCGAGCCGTTGGCCGCGTTCCAGTTCTGGAAGCCTACGTTGACGGACGCCACGGCGTCGGAAGCGGGTGTGTACATGTCGAAGTGCACGTATCCCTTGTCGGAAACGTCACGCTGGCCCAGGTTGACAGGCACCCAGTTGAAATTGGTGATGCGGCATACCTGCTGATTTTCGGCCTGATCGAGTATCTCCACAGTGCCTTCGCCGTAGTTGGCAATCTCGAACTTGCCGAACAGATTGGGATAAGCGTCGGAGAAGAATGCCTTGACATCGGCCGCATCCTGAGTGGGAACGGGAGCGACGGGAACGTCAGGATCGTCCGGATCGCCGGGATCCACCACAGGCGATCCGTTGTAGAAATATACGTTGTCGAGGTACACGATGCCGGTCTTGCCGGCGGGATCCTTGAAGGTGATGTTGTTTACCGCCGACAGCCCCACATTCTGGAAATCCTGCATCTTGAGGTCGACGCTGACCCACTTGCCTGGGGTAAGGTTCTGCTTGCCCGAATAGGCTTCTTTTTTTGAGGCTACGTTGTACATTCCCGGCTGTATCGCGGTGGTCACGTTGTTTTCCGGCACATATACATCGAAATGCACGCGCTCCAGACCGGAGAGATCGACGGTGCTGACGCCGGCTTCCTTGCCAAGTGCGAAATGAATCCAGCGGAAATCCTTGATCTCCAGTACATGCTCGCCGGGAGCTATTTCACGCGAGGTGATCTGGCAGCCGTTGTTGTTGTATCCGTTGAACTCGAACGAGCTGGTGTACGCGTCGCTGTAGCATGACCGCACGTTGGCCGCGTCGATTTTGGGCGTCGGCGCCGCTACGGCAGGCAATGTGTTCTCAGACTCCCTGGTGGTGTAGAAATACACGTTGTCCATATAGAACGTGTTGCCCGGAGTCTTGGTCATCGTCATGCGGAACACCTGTGCGTTGGAGAAATCATACCCGTTGAAGGCCGACAGGGGGATGTCGATTGAGGTCCATTTGCCGGCGGGAGTGTCGGTGTTGTAGGCGTCGGCGTATTTCTCGCCGCCGCTGAACAGGGCGAATCCGAAACGGACCTGGCTCACGCCTCCCGTCTCGGGTGCGTATACGTCGGCGTGCATGTATTCCATGTCGTTGAGCTTACGTCCGCCCACGCTTACGGCCACATAGTCGCCGGTGAATTTCAGGATATGGTCATCGCCGTTGATAGTGATGGTCTCCATGGTCGCGCCATGTTGACGGTCCCATTTGGTGAAAGGAGAGTAGGCATCGGAAAACGACGACTTCACCTTGTCGGGACTGTGTGCCGGCGTGGGTGCCGGCGTAGTCGGTGCCTGGGCGAACGCCGGAATCGTGCCGGCCGCTATCGCCAATGCGAGTGACAGTGATTTGAGTTTCATAATCATTATTTAAGGGTTAAATCAAAAGTATCTGAAAACGGTTTGAATCGCGAAGGTTAACTTTGATGCCGCAAGTTAAATCAAAATCCCGGCAAGGAATACAATTATCCTGTAATCGTGTGCAAGAATCCGTTCATGGCATGGACATGCAGGTTTGTTGCATCACTGCATGTCATATCGCTTGATGCTGATGACTCCCCCCGACGTGGCGCGCAACGAATTGATGTATATGAATGCGCGGTAACGCCCGTCGGCCGTCTCGATCCACATTCCGCCTTTCTCTTTCATGTCGATGCAGTAGTCGGGCATGTCCGCCAGCTGTATCGTCTCGAAATCCACGTCGTCGATATATGTCCCGTAGTCGGGCTCGTCGGTAAGATGTCCGTCTATTATGCCCCATTCCTTGCGTATGTGCAGGTCGCGGTTCATCGTTTCGGGCACCTCGAGATTGTCCAGCCATTCGCGGTCGGCCGCAGGGGCGGCGAAGGTGTGCCCGAACTCCACGCCCTGATTGGTTTTGTTGCGCCACAGATACACGAGGTCGATACGTTCGGGTATTTCCCGTGCTTCCTCAAGGGTATAGGCCGTCATGTCCTGAAGCGAGATGTAGCACCGGCTTTTGGAGAGGGTGATGTCGCGGGCCATGTACTGCCGGCTGATAGAGTACGGACCCATCTCCATCGACACGGTGCGTCCGTTGCGGGCCGTGGCCGTGAAGTGGAATTTCACCTCCTTGCCGCGGGCTTCTTCGGGAATGCGGTAATAATAACGCAGCGCGGCCGCACAGGTGTCGGTGTTGAACGTGACCGTAGTGATCGTGCCGTCGGTGACCGACGGCGTCCCGACCGGCACCGCCACGTCGAAACCGGAGGAATTGGTATGGTACGAGTTGTGTTCCAGCCATGTGCCGTCCGCTCCGGGGATTGACGCCTCGACGGAACAAGTCTGAAGCTGTCCGGAGCCGTAGGGGATAGCCATGGCATAGACGAAATAGATGTCGTTGCCTACGATGTTGGGCCCCTGCGTGCGTTTCAGGCACTTGTTGTTTATGGGTTTGATCTCGTTGTCGTCCCCGTCCGTGCAGGCGGTGAACGCCATGCTGAACAAGGCAAGCGTTATCAGGGAATATATCTTTTTCATGACTGTGACGTGGGTTGCTGTACGTTTATGTAAACTGTATATGTCTTGCGGACGCGGCGGCTGCCGGACACCACGGTGTATTGCCGAGGGTTGTCCAGGTCGGAGAAGTCGGTGATGCCTTCCACCTTTGGCTCGAGAATGGCGTCGGTCACAAGCGAGAACCGGGGGTAGAGATGCCGCAGGTCGGTTCCGTAGGCCACGGTGACGTGTATGGTGCAGGCGTCGTTGTCGATTATGGCGTCCCCCACGCGCACGGTCAGATGGTCCGTGCCGGTCAGGTCGAAGTTGCTGACATAACATTCGTCGCGGTCGGTGATCAGAAGCCCGTCGTCGTCCACGGGATTGTCATAGCATGACGCCGTCATCGTCAGGAAGGCGACGCATACCACCAATATGTCCAATATCTTTTTCATCTTTTTCATGATTGCTTAGGATTCTATGTGATTATCTCCAGGGTTTGTTCTGGGTCAGGTTGGAATTTCTGTTGCGTTCCGATTCGGGAATCTGGAAGATGTAGCACTGTTCGTAGTGGAGCGACGGAGAGTTTACCCAGAATTCGTTCTCCAGGGCGCCGAATATGTCGAACCATTTGTAGCCTTTGCTGCCGATTCCGCCGTAGACGTGTTCCAGACGACGCCAGCGGCGCAGGTCCCATATACGGTGACCTTCGGCAAGGAGCTCGACGATGCGCTCCTGCTCGATGGCGTCGAAGAAATTGTCTCGGTTATTGCATTTGTCAGGAGCGAGGGCGGGAAGGTTGCCGCGGTGACGCACGCGGTTCACCAAGGCGATGCTTTCAGCCGTCGGGCCGTTTATTTCGTTGTCGGCCTCCGCATACATCAGGAATACGTCGGCCAGACGGATCACCGGCCAGTTGAAGTCGCCGTCGGTGCGTTCCTGCCCGGCATAGTTGCGCACGAACTTGCGGAACACATAGCCTGTGGTGGACAGAACGTTGTAGGTGATGTGCTTGTGTTCGGTCACCTTGCCGTCGTCACCCACGCTGAACGAGGACAGGGCGCCTTCCCAGTTCTTGTATTCATACTGAGTGAGTCCGGTTTCCTTGAGCGACATCATGCCCATGCACTGCTCGTAGTTCCACATTATGGATGCCTTCATGCGGTAGTCGCGGTTGGCGTACGACTGCGGATTGAGAGTGGAGTTAGGGGTGTTCACGGACTTTATGCCGGGTGACATCTGTACCATCGGCGTGCAGAAATCGCCGGTGACTGTGCTCTGGTAACGGTCGGCTATGTTTGCGCGGGGATTGACCCACGACTGCGAGTACTGCACGGTGCGGCCAGCGAAGTCGCGCATCAGCTGGTCGCCCTGGCCCGTGCTGGTGCCGCCATGCTCGAATGTGAACACGAATTCAGGATCGCCGTTGGCCGTGGGCAGAAAGAGGTAGAAGTAGTTGGGCAGCTTTTCGGCGCCGCCGAAATTTTTGACGCGTCCCGACAGGTCGACGCCGTCGATGACGGTGCCGTCGGGCCACATCTCGGCCGGAGCGTCGCATTCGCCGGGTTCGCCGCCGCGGAACAGGTCGAGTCCGAAATCATTTATTACCGATCCGAAATCGGCCCGCGCAGCCTTATAAGCGCGTTGCGCCTCGCTTTCGGAGGGAGTGAAGGTGTCCAGCTCCGGCCAGCCGTAATGGTTCCACGAGGCCCAGAACAGGTTGATCTTGCCGCGCAGGGCTATGGCCGCCGGCTTGCTGTAGCGTCCCCGTATTTCGGCTTTGTCGGGCAATGCGGGAATGATCTCGTCGAAGTCTGCCATCAGGGAGGCGTATATCTGCGAGATGGGAGTGCGCGATATGGATGCCACTTCGTCGTTGCTCTTGACGTTCCAGTCTATGTAGGGCACGTCGCCCCACCATGAGATGAGCCGGAAGTAGACCAGGGCGCGCATCAGCTTGCATTCCGCTATGATGGTGTGCAGGTTCTGACGCTCCTCGTCGCTTTTGGCATTCGGAATCATGGCCTCCACGTTCTTGATTACGTAGTTGGCGCGGTTCACGGCACCGTAGCAGTATTTGTACATGTTCTCGAAATATCCGCCGAATCCCCAGGGAAGGTAATCCCAGCGGCCCATGTATGCGCGCCCGTTGTTGCCGTTGTTGGCCAGAAAGGAGTTGCCGCGCATCTTCACGTATTCGCCCAGTCCGTCCAGATAATAGTCCCGGCAGAACAGATATCTGGTGTCGGACAATACTCCGGCCAGCGCCGAGGTGGCGTCGCTTTCGTTTTTCCAGAAATTTTCCTTTGACAGTGAATCTGTCGGTTCCAGATCCAGAAGGTGGTCGCGGCACGACTGCAGCGACACAGCCGACAGCAGAAGCAATGGTATGATATGTCTGTATTTCATCTTGATGTCGTTAGAGTCTGTTCCTTAAAATGATATGTTGATGCCCAGTGTATAGGTTCGGGTGGTGGGATACAGGTCGCCGGAGTTGGCGGGTTTCTCGGGGTCAAGACCTTCGTATGAGGTAAGGGTCAGGAGGTTGTCGGCGCTGAAGTACACGCGCAGGTTCTGTACCCAGAATTTAGTGGTGATTTTGCGCGGCAGGGTGTATCCGAGCTGAATGTTCTTCAGACGGAAGTAATCCATACGTCGCAGGTGGAATTCATTCTCGGTGGGATTTGTGGCGTTGCCTCCGAGTCGTTCCCATTCGCCGTCCCGGTTCTCCCACGACCAGGGTTTTGTCAGATGGTTGTCGGTAGGGGTGTACGACTGCGTGGGGAGGATGCAGGTGTTGTATTTGTTGATCCAGAAGTCGCGGCGACCGGCCGAGCCCTGCCACAGCATCGCGAAGTCGAATCCACGCCAGTCTGCCTTGAAGTTGAGGGCGAAGTTGGTGGTGGGCGCGTCGCGGAGGCTGTTTACATCGGCCACCTTGTCGTTGCCGTCTATCACGCCGTCGCCGTTGGTGTCCAGGCGTATGATGTCGCCCGGCTTGGCTCCCTGGTCGGCGTAGTCGTATGTGTCCTGGAAAGTCTGTGCCAGTCCCGGAAGCGTGGGCATATAGTAGGTGAAATGATAGGGCATGTTCAGATAGACGTATCCCTTGTCGAGGAATTCGCCCCATTTCTCGAGGTTCATGCGGTTGTACGACACGTTGGCGTTGATCGAGTAATTGAAATCGGCCGCATGGTCGCGCCATGTCAGGTTGACTTCGACGCCACGGTTGCGCAGGTTGCCCAGATTGGCTTTGGGAGCCTCGTATGCGCCTGTCAGATGGATTGACATCTGCGAGTTCTGCAGCATCCCGGTCGTGAGCCGGTCGTAATAGTCCAGTTCGGCCAGCAGACGGGAATTGAGCATGGCCAGGTCGAGTCCGAGGTTGAACACACGTGTCTTCTCCCATGTCAGGGCGGTGTTGAGCATTTTCTGATATACGAAACCGGAAGCGATGGCACCGTCGAACATATAGTTGTTCTGTGCCATTATCTCTCGTTGCTGGTATGCCCCGACACCGCTGTTGTTGCCTAACAGACCGTAGGAAGCGCGGAATTTGGCGTTGTCCAGCCATGACTCGACATGAGGCTTGAGCCAGGGTTCCTCGCTGAGACGCCAGCCTATGGAACCGGAGGGGAAGAATCCGTATCTGTGACCCTTCAGGAACTTGGAGCTGCCGTCCACACGGAAGTTGAATTCGGCCAGATAGCGGTCAAGAGCGTTGTAGCTGACACGGCCTATGAAGGAGCGTAATCCTTCGCGCGACGAGGTGCCGGATGTGGTCTGGGTCGTGGTCAGCGCCGAATTGATTTCGGACAGCGAAGGGTGTATGCGGTTGCCGCGTCCCGTGGTGTTGGAACGGCTGTACCAGTATTCCTCGCTGTAGATGGCCATGATGCGGAGGTCGTGCGCGTCGCCGAACACATGATTGTAGTTCAGACGGAAGTTCAGCAAGGTCTTGTAGCCGTTGTTGTTACGGTCAGTCACGCCGGCGCTGGGCTGGATGTACCACAGTTCCTTGTAGCTGTCGGTCTGGAAGTCATAGCTCTGCACCGGCATTGGGGCGTCCTTGTAGTATTGATTGTAGTAGCGCAGCGAGTAGTCGAGCCTGGCGGTGAATCCCTTGAAGGCGTTCCACTCCAGGAAAGCGGTTCCGTTCAGTTCCTGCCGGTTCTCCTTCTTGACGGCGTTGTTGTAGACACACAGGGGATTGAACGCCTCGGGGAGCTCGCCGTAGGCCATCGGGCCTCCGTAGTGTCCCGTCTCGGGGTCGTAGGGATATATGCCGGCCACGGCGTTGCCTATACGGTTGTCCTCGCCGTTGAAACCGTTGCTCTGGCAGTAGGAGTATTTGCTCCAGCTGCCGTCCATGCGCATTCCGGCCTTGAGCTGACGCAGTATCATATAGTCGAAATTCATGCGCACGTTGAAGCGGTCGTAGTCATTGTTGATCTGCAGGCCTTTCTGGTCCATGTAGCCCACTGAGGCGAAGAAGTTGGCCTTGTCGTTGCCGCCCGTCGCCGACACGTTGTATGTCTGCAGCGCGCCGGTGCGCATGATATGGTCGAACCAGTCGGTGTTGGGATAGCGCACGGGGTCGATCATGCCCAAGGCAAGCCATTGGTCGATGGTGCCTTCCTTATAGTTCTGCTGCACACCGTTGGTGCCGGGGGTCGTGGCGGCCGAGAGCTGGTGCAGGTGCAGTGCCGTGGCGTAATCGCTGAGCAGGTCGTATGCCCGTGTGGCCTCCTGCCATCCGTATGAGGCCGAGAAGTTGATCTGTGTGGGACGGTTCTTGCTGCCGTTCTTGGTCTTGATGAGTATGACGCCGTTGGCCGCGCGCGATCCATAGACGGACGACGCCGTGGCGTCCTTCAGCACCGAGATGCTTTCGATGTCGTTCATGTTGATTCGGTTGATGTCGACGTCGGGCATGTCGTCCACCACGACCAGAGGTGCGGAGTTGTTGATCGTGCCGAGGCCGCGTATCAGAAGGGTGGCGCTGTTGTTGCCGGCCATGCCGGTGCTCTGGTTTACCGAAAGTCCCGGTATCAGACCCGAAAGGGCGGCCGACACGTTGGGCACGGAGCGTGAGGTCATGTCCTTGCCGACGGACACGGAGGCCACGGAGCCGGTCAGATTCACCTTCTTCTGCGTGCCGTATCCGACTACCACGACCTGTTCGAGGGCGACCTGCGTGGATTCAAGCGCGACATTGTGTGTCTCCATCCCGTCCACCTTCACGTTTGCGGTACGGTAGCCTACGTACGAGAACTGCAGCGTGGCCTTGTTGTCCACCACTATCGAATAACGGCCTTCGACATCGGTCACGACACCGTGCGTGCTGCCTTTGTCCAGAATCGAGACTCCGATCAGCGGCTCGCCGTCCGAAGCATCGGTCACCGTTCCGCTGACGGTAATGTCGTGGGCCGCGACCGGCAGTCCGGCGACAGCTGTCATAAGCAGGACTATGAGATTCTTTGATTTCATGAGTATGGTTGGTTTAGTTTGAGTTATCAGGTGGATTGCCGACTCTATTTGTTCAGGTCGTTGATGTAGTCCTTGGGCAGTTTCCCGAAATGTTCGAAAAAGCATTTTGAGAAGTATGACGGGGTGTTGAAACCCACCATATAGCACACCTCGACAATCTGGTAGCGTCCCGTGGCAAGAAGCTCGGCGCTCTTGCTGAGGCGCACTATCCGGATATAGTCGTTGGGAGTCTTGCCCGTGACGCCCTTGACCCGTTTGTGGAAATTGGACCGGCTCATCAGGAACATGCGGGCCAGGCCGTCGATGTTGAAATTGTCGTTGGTAAGGTTCTCGAGAATGAGGTCGTTCAGTTTCTTGACGAACTCTGCGTTCTCCGTTTCATGGGTGTCCTCGGTATGCGGGTTCTTGTAGAAATCGAGGGGCGATTTTATGAAATTCTCCCTGAGCCGGCGCCGGCTGTCAAGAATGCTGGCGGCTTGGGCGCGGAGCTGCTCGATGGAGAACGGTTTCTCTATATATGCGTCGGCTCCGATGTTCAGGCCCTCCACTTTGGTCTCGATGTCGGTCTTGGCCGACAGCAGGATGACCGGGATATGCGAGAACGTGGGATTGCCGCGGACGGCCCGGCACAGCTCGATGCCGTCCATGTCGGGCATCATTATGTCGGAGATGATGATGTCTACGTTCCTGTTTTCAAGAATGGCGAACGCTTCGACACCGTTCGACGCCGAGAGGGTATTGAACGCATCCGAGAGATTGTCGGCGATGAACGAACGCAACTGGTCGTTGTCCTCCACTATCAGCACCGTGGGCATGTTGCGGTCCTCCGTGCCGGATGCGGCGTCGGAATCCGCGGGCCCGTTTTCATCGGTCGATTGTGTGCCGGATGTCCTGTCATGTTCCTGTGTGTCGGCCTGCAGCGTCGTGGGGATTGTCAGGATGAACCGGCTGCCGTGGCCGTATTCGGATTCCACGCTGATCTCGCCGTCGTGCATCCTGGCGAGGCTGCGGGCCAACGGAAGGCCAAGGCCCGAGCCGGGATGTTTCCCATGGTCGTCCACCTGATAGAATGACTCGAAGATGCGCTTTATGTCCTTTTCCTTGATTCCGGGGCCGTCATCGGCTATTTCAAGACGAAGCGTCTGTCCCTCCCGGTCCAGGTGCATGGACACGGTGATGCGTTTGTCGGCGAATTTCATTGCGTTCGACATCAGGTTGCCCACGATTTTCTCGAAAGCCTCGGGGTCGAGCACGCATTCTATTCCGGGTTGAATGCCGCTCCGGTCCAGTCGGATGCCGTGCAGACCGGTGAATTCCTCGTAGCGGCTGCATATTCCCTCCACTATTTCCGAGGCGTTGCACCTGGTGAAACTCAGCCGCATCAGCTGGGACTCCACCTTGCGGAAATCCAGCAGCTGGTTGATAAGCTCCAGCAGCCGCTGCACGTTGCTTTTCATCACCACGAGGTTACGCCGGGTGCGTTCGTTGCCGTCGCCCGATTTCAATATGGTGTCCAGCGGAGCGCTGATCAGCGAAAGGGGCGTGCGGATCTCATGGGCGATGTTGGTGAAGAACCCTATTTTCGCCTCATACAGTTCCTTCTCCTTGGCGTGGCTGAACTTCACCATCTTGCGCCGGTGCGAGGCGTCAAGGCGGCGTTTCAGGAAATACAGCACCATGCCGAAAAGCAGGATGTACACCACCAGCATCGTGTTGGAGAGCAGGAAGGGCCTTCTGACCACGAGCCGGAGTTCGATCGGCTCGCTCCATACGCCGTCGTTGTTGGCGCCTTTGATCTGAAGGGTGTATTTGCCGGCGGGGATGTTCATGTAGCCGATATGCCGCTCGGTGCCCGGCAGGGTCTTCCATGTCGAGTCGAAGCCTTCGAGACGGTAGGCTATCTTGTTCTGTTCGGGGGAAAGATAGCTGAGACACGCCACGTCGAACCCGAATGTCGATTCGGACGAGGCAAGTTCAATTTTCGCGCTCCCGTCCGCAGGGCGCCGGTCGCGTCGGCCGTTGACGTAGAAATCCGTGACACGCACGGCGGGAGCCATGTCGTTCTTGCGGATGGCGGCCGGATCAAAGGTGATGAAACCGCCCGAACCGCCGAAGTAAAGCATGTCGCCTTTGCCCGAACGCAGTGAGGAATTGTGCGTGTAGTGTATCTTAAGGAGATTCTCGAGGTATCGGAAATCCCTTAGGAATAGTCGTCGGCCGAGATCTTCACGAGTCCGCCTCCCGTGGACACCCAGATGTTCCCGTTCATATCCTCCTGCGTGGAATAGATTATGTTTGACGGGAGTCCGCCGCGGGCCTCGGTGAAACGCCGTTCCACCTTGCCGGTGGAGGGATTGAACAGAGCCAGGCCTTCGCCTTCGGTGCCGATCCACAATTTGCCGCGCGAGTCAAGAAATATGTTGTTGAGGTTGTTGCCGGGCAGCGACGAGGCATTGCCGGTACGGTGGACGTAGTTGGTGAACCGGCCGTCGGGACTCATGCGGAACAGCCCGTGGAAATGTGTGGCGAACCAGAGGTTTCCTTCGTAATCCTCAAGAATCTTCATCACGGACGCCGACTGCAGGGCCGGGATGCGGTTGAATCCCGTCCCGTCGAATACGGCTGCCCCTCGCGAGGTGCCGGCATATATGCGCCCTGTGGAGGCGCGGTACATGACGTTGACCACATTCGAAGGCAGTCCGTCGGCAGTGGTATAGTTGGCGGTGATGTTGCCGGACGGGTATCCGGCCACGGTTATGCCCCGGTCATAGTCGCTGATCCAGAGCCGGTCGCCGACGGCCAGGGTCCCTTGAATGTTGTCGGAAAGTCCCGCAACGGGAAATACGGATGTGGTGCGTGTGGCCGGATTGAATATGTTCAGGCCCTTGCCGCTTGAGGTCAGCACGATGTTTCCGTCAGGCACCTCGACTATGCGTTTGACAATGTTGTTTGTCCGCGCGTTGCCTCCGTCGTTATGTCCTGCCTGATAATAGGAAAAGGCGTTGATGCGCGGCGAAAGATAACATACGCCGTAAAAATACGTGCCGAGCCACAGACCTCCTTCGTTGTCACGCGTGATGGCGAAGATGCTTTTGTCGGGCAGATTGTCGTATGAGCTGCCATCGTCGAATGGCCGGAGCGTGTGCGTATTGCGGTCAAGCCTGAGCAGGCCGTTTTCCGACCCCATTATCAGCTCGTTGGGACTATATGGAGTAAGGGCCTTTATGTCATGTACGGGTGCATTGGAGGATGTGGTGTGGGTGATGCGCCTGACTGAATTGGAGCGTGGATCGAAATGAAACAGGCCGTCGGTCAGGGTGCCCGCCCATAGCGTATTGTCGTTCTGTCGGTACAGGGTCTGTATGTTTTCTCCGCAGACAGGAGTGGACGTCGTCTTGCCGGTGCGGGGATCGAGGCGGAAAAGACCGGCGTTGTCGGTGCCGACCCAGATTGCGCCTGAAATGTCGGTGTCCATTGCGGTGACGAAGCGCGACGGCAGCTGTCTGCCGTCGTAATGGCGCAGGACATTTAGCCTGGAATCCAGACGGTATATGCCTTGGCCGTAGCATCCCACCCATAGATGTCCCGTTTTGTCCGTCACAAGACAGTGTATGCTGTTGCGGTCGTCGCCGAACCTATGTCCGTCAAGAGCCACATGGCGGAAACTGTCGCTGTCGGGACTATAGCTGTATAACCCCTCTTTGGTGCCGACGAGTATGTCGCCGCCGGGTGTCTCCAGCAGACAGTGGATGAAATTGTTGCCTAAGCTCAGACTGTCGTTGTCGACGCGCTGGTACACCTTGAAGTTCAGTCCGTCGAACCGGTTCAGTCCGTCGTTGGTGCCGAACCACAGGAATCCGCGGCTGTCCTGCATCACGGCCCATACGCCGTTGTGCGAGAGCCCGTCGTCGGTCTGGTAGCTGCGGTACAGCGACGCCGAGGCGTGTGCCACAATAAGGATACTTATAATGAATGTCAGGATCGGTTTTTTCACGGTGGTTCTTTTTTATGTTGCAAATATATATGCTTGGCATGTGAGGATGATGCAACGATATTGCAGGAGGATGCAATTAAATTACAAATAGTACGCTATGAATGTATTATAGTATGGTTTTTGAATATTGTAGCATTCGGGTATGCGTCACGGACGGGTAATCACAGTAGCAGCGCAGACTCGGGTAGAGCCTGCGCTGTGATTTTATAGGAATAATCTCCGTTGCCGTGCGCGGTTCGGAGAACCCACCCGACTATGAGGACGACGTCCACGTCGGCAACTTATGGGTGGAGAGTCTGCGTTACTTGAAGGTGACGGTCAGGGGCGGCAGGGAGAGGGCGTCGGATTGGGTGCGGACTATGGCATTCCACTGCGCGGCGTCGGGCACGAAGCCTTTCGACCAGCCGGAGCCCCAGTAATAGGTCATGCGGTCGGTGCCTTCGGGGGCGGAGAGTATCACATGGCCCACGGCGTCGCCGCGCGGTGCGTCAAACGGTATGTAGCGTGCCTTCATTGTCTTGTCGCCGCATAGGGCTAAGTAGATCTCGCCGTTGTTGGCTCCCGGCTCCTGTGTGTAGTCGGTGTAGGTTACAAAACCGTTGCCGAAGTCGTAGCCCTGCGGATTGGAGTCGTGCACAACGATGCCTGCTATCGGACGGGCGTCGGCAGGAAGGTTGTCGTACCAAACCGTTGTCTTGTTGAGGCAGTCGCCGGCATCAAGCGTGATAAGGCGATGCTCTATCACGTCCTTGCCGCCTATCCTGACGGGATTGTAGGTCAGCTCGGCGGTGAAGCGCAGGGGTCCGTTGTCCAGCACGCGGGCCTCGGCCCAGCAGTAGGGCATCACGATGCTGTCGCCCGGCAGGAGCAGGGCCGATGTGCCGCCCCCTAACGTCGGACCGACGGCATATACGTCCATACCTTTGCCGTGGTCTATATGGAACGAGATGCGCTTTACACGGTCGTCATAGAAGCGCTGTTCCAGCACCGGCTCGGTCACGCTCTTGGTCCACACGTCGTAGCCGTAGGCCTTCTCGCCGCTCTGCTGCAGCGCAGGGCCGTAGGCACGGAACGCGCCGCGGTCGTTTTCCCACGCCAGGTCGTCCTTGCGTTCCGGGAATATGCGGCCATAGCAGATGGTGTCGACAGGCATCGGAGTGCCGGGAACCAGCTTGTAGTCTATCCCGGCCTTTGCGGGGATGGATATGCGGAAGATCATCTTGCCGTCGTGGGTGATCTGATACGGCACCTCGTGACCACGGGCATCCACCAGCTGGAAAGGCGTGGCAGGAGCTTCGGCTATTTCCACCATTTCGTTGCGCGCCATGTCAGACGGATTGGAGACGGTAAATACAATGTCTTTTGATTCCTTGGCGCTGCCGTAACCTATGGCTACAGGATTGGCCGCGTAGGCTGAGCACGGCGCGAGCGCGGCTGTGAGAAGCAGGATTGAAGTTGTTATGCTGTTCATGATAAATAGGTTAATTTGCAATTATACGGCTTGAATAACGAGGATGGAGATATAGAGTATATAACATAGAGCCATGATGGCGCCCTCGGTGCGGGTGATGGTACGCGTCTTGAAGAACCATCCGAAGAACCAGAACAGCAATGCGCTGCCGGTGAGCACACCGAGGTCGAACGTCGAGATACCGCCGAAGGGGAGGGGACGTATTGCCGCGGCGCAGCCCAACACCAGGAAGATGTTGAATATATTGCTGCCTATCACGTTGCCTACGGCTATTCCGGAGTTTCCTTTGATGGCCGCTACAAGGGATGTGGCCAGCTCGGGGAGGGAGGTTCCTGCGGCCACGATGGTCAGGCCGATTATGGCGTCGCTCACGCCCCATGACCTGGCTATGGCCGAGGCCTTGTCCACAAACAGGTCGCCGCCATAAATCAATGCTGCGAGGCCTCCGAGCACCATGACGGCCGACAGCCACATCCCGGGCTGCGGTTTGGCCCCGGCAGGCTGACCGGACCGGTCTTGTTTGGATTCCTGGGCCTGTGAGAAGATGTAGCGCATGAATATGACGAAAAAGAGGAGCAGCAGGATGCCGTTGACGCGCGAAATTTCGGGCGCAGTGCCGTCCAGCCACGGCGAGCAACCCATGGCCAGGATGGCTACGCTGGCCAGTATCACCAACGGTATCTCGTTGATCATTATTCCTTTGCCTATATGTATGGGACGGGCCAGAGCCACGGCGCCGATTATGAGCAGGGTGTTGAAGATGTTGCTGCCCACCACGTTGCCGATGGCCATGCCGGTATTGCCGTCTACGGCCGACATGACGCTGATGGTCAGTTCCGGAGCCGATGTTCCGAACGCCACGATGGTCAGGCCCACTATGAGGTCCGACAGACCGAACTTGCGGGCTATCGCAGCGGCGCCGTCCGTCAGATAATTGGCTCCGCCCAGTATCAGTACCAGGCCTATGATCAGCAATACGTAATTCATCGGATAGTGGAATTTTCAGTTATAATACGTTTGTATAACGTTCCGGACTCATTAAATATTCAAACCACGGCGGCATTTATCCATTGGTGCTCGCTGCTGGAGATTGCCTGCGTTGTCATTGTCGGACTATGGCTCGTTGAGCAGAAAAGCCATATACATAGGCAACGTAAGCAGATTGTCTTTCAGGCCGACATTATAATCTCCAAGTTTAACGGCCATCCCCACCTTGTATTTTTCGGGGTGGTTAAGAACAGTACGCAACGACTTGGCATTGCCGGTTGTCGCCTTGCATTCTACCGGCGTACAACGTCCTTTGTGGCGCATCAGAAAATCCAGCTCTATGCCGCCGTTTTTATGATAGTAATATAGCTTACGTCCCATCTTGCTGAAAATATCAGCCAAAAGGTTTTCGTATATAGCTCCTTTATAGCCTAATAAGTCTCCTTCCAGAATATTTGACTGCGTCCCTTCTTCAAGCATTGAAACCAACAGTCCTATGTCAGCCATATATACCTTGAACTCACTTTGAATCTTATTGCCATCAAGTGGCAGCTCTGTAATGTCCACATTATAACATCTGTGGATAATGCCTGCATCCTCTATCCATTGAAGACTGCCTGCATAGTCCCTGCCTCGTGCTCCGGGCCTCACGGCGACATACGCGAACTTTTTATATTCGCGGGCGAGTTGGGCGGGAATGGATTCGAAGCATTCCCGTATTCTCGATTTATCTGCAGGTAGTGCATACTTGATCATATCAGCCTTGTACTCATCGATGATGCGGCGTTGTATGTTCAGGACTTTCCCGATTTGTTTTGTTTCTATGAATGTCGTAACAGCTTCAGGCATGCCACCGACTATGACATATAGTCTCAGCAATTCGCGGAATCTGTCGTGAATGGCTGTATCCACCGGAGTCAGATTGTCATAGCATTTTTTCAGATAGTCTACATGCATTTGCCTTATGCCATTCGCCCACAACCATTCTTCAAAATCCATAGGGTACATATTGACTATCTCCTCAAAACCCACAGGTATTGAAGATTCCGCTTCTTCTGCCTGCTCCTCGCCGGTTTTATATCCGTTCACACCCAGCAACGACCCGGTGCACATCACTTCATATCTGCCGTCAAGATGAAAATATTTAAGTGCACCTCTTGCCCGGGGGCAATCCTGGACTTCGTCAAAAACAAAACAGGTATTATGCGGTTCAATTATCGCAGCAGGCATAGCCGCAGTGAGACGCATTATAATAGAATCCACATCTAAATTAGGGATGAAAAACTTCTTGTATTCCGGATGCTCTCGAAAATCGAGATATACTACATTCTTGAAGTGTTTCTTGGCAAAATCCTTTACACTGCATGTCTTTCCACATTGACGCACACCTTTTATTATGATTGGTTTATGTGCTGAATCTTCCAGCCAAGACTCAAGTTGGCACTCTATTTTTCTCTTAAACATACTATTGTGATTATATTATTGTATATGAATGTATTATGCGAATATATACACGTTTTATATCCGAGTATTTGCCATATATTACACATTTTATGCCCGAGATTTGTTGCAAAGTTACACATTTTCTCAGAATTTAGCAACACCACTATTGGACATTGCACATTGGCGGTGTACCGGACTGTACCGGACCTAAAAAGTAGACACTTAAAAAATTTTTTAGTGGTTATTATTTTT
>UQMZ01000042.1 GCA_900542185.1 uncultured Bacteroidales bacterium | reverse complement strand
CTCCGTCGTCGGCAGCGTCAGATGTGTATAAGAGACAGACATAATATCCATACTCAATATTATTACTAATACTTTCAAGATAAGTAGTAGTAAAACCATTTGTAAAATATCCAAGCGTCGCACTGGCTGCTAAAGGAAGACAAAATATAAATATGCTTCTAAATTCAGAGAAAGAAGTAGAGATTTTAAACACATCTTTCGTTTTCCATAATAAGAAAAGAAAGACAGTTCCATTACAAATCAATGGACCAAGTAATTTCCCGAATGCTCCCCATTTAATCCAGACAACAAGTAGGAGTGATAACAAAACATTAAGAACACCATTGCACGTAGAGAGTACTAAATAAGCATTTGCTTTTTTTTGCATTCGATATTGAGCAAGCTGCAAATTGAGTAAGCCTGTTAGAGGAAGAGCGAAAACCATTAACGCCAAATATGGCATTACTGGGAATGATAATGTCTTATTGATGAATGTCAGGTAAACAAATAGTCCAGCAAAACAGATTAACGAAACCAACCCCGAAAACCAGATAGTAGCTTTGGCTATGATAGCAAATAATCGCTGTCGTCCCTGTTCATCCCTTCTAAAGTATTCCTTAATGTAAAAGTGAATGAGGTAGAATATGATGATCGGGCTGATTAGAGAAGAAAAGGAGGTATAATAACCGCTTATAGCATAATCAGTTGGACTCATATTCTTGGCAATCCATGGATTGGCTACCAAGCTAAGAATCATTGGGATTAACGATGCCCCGAAATATGAAGTCAGATTTTTTGCGTAAATCTTGAATTTACTTTGCATTCCTATTCAATACCTTTTCTAATATTTCAATCTGAGAATCGGAGTTCCATTTATTATTAATCATCTCATAGCAATTATTCCGGATTTCTTCACGCCTATCTTTTGCGAATTCCAACCATTCACAAGTCCTTGCATAGCAATCCTCATAATTATCCTTTTCGAATAATAAGCCCGTAGAATAGGGCATGATTGTCTCATACTCCGGCATCTGAGTCTCAAAATCAGAATTGGAGATAATGGGAGTGCCGTATTGCATTGCGTGTAATGCTGTAAGACCGACATTCCCAGGTGAAATACAGACATCAGCGTTGTATATCAACTCGGCATTAGCAACTTCGTTGTAACATTCGCCGTAAAACCATGTTCTGTTTGAAACCCCAAGCTTAATAGTCATAGACTCTAACTCTTTCTTGCAAGGTCCATCTCCTATGATTATAAGATTTGCTGGATGATTGTTGTCATTCAGCTTTCGCAGTAATAAAATGAGATTTTCAAGTTTTTTTACTGGAGTAAGACGCCCGATAAAAATCAATACGGGATCCTCATTATTGAATTTTTCTTTATAAATATCAGATTTGTAATTTGGATGCTCTGCGACTCTTGATGTCAATGAATTGTAGATAACATGAACTTTATGTTCAGGATATCCCAATTCGATCATTCTTTGTCTGCCTTGTTCACCGTAGGAAAAGAAACCGGTCATTCTTTTCAATATCCACCAAAACAATGGAGACATTTTCCCTTTTCTGGTTTTAGGACCGTGCCCCCATCCATAAACTTTTTTGCCAAGTATTTTGCAAATCAGTAGGAATGGAATGTATGATAAACATAAATCGCCAGTCAGGATATACGAATCATAGCTCTGGAATGCAAGTGATGTTAATTTAGACCTCCATATAAATTTTTTCAGAATTACTTTATTTTTAAATTCAATAGGATGCTTTTTGAAAACTGAATAATCAAGTTTCTTTATTCCACTATTCTTTTGAAACTCTACCTCTTCCCCAAAATAGAACTGAGTATCGAATTTGTCATCTATGGCAGCATAGATGGATTCTCGATACAGAGGCGCATAGTTGAAAAAACAACAGAGTTTCATTTGATATTCTGAATCATGAAGGGTTGTTTGCCTCGTGCAGTTTTTTTAATAGCAGATGTGTACTGAATGTTGATTTCAAAGCCTTTCGATGCAAAGAAATCGAACAATTCTTTTTCGGTTACTTTAGCATAGTCATTGCCCTTCACAACAATCAACGTTAATTTTCCAGGTTCATCCTGAATAATCTGCCAATTGTTTATGTGATTGAATGCCTTTAAATGGCCACCGAATATGAAACCTACCAAATAAATTTTCTGACCGTTCTTGTCAATAATATAGTCTCCAGAACGTCCTAATAACTTATTCAATATGACATAACCGTTTTTTATGCCACCATACTCAGCTAAATCTCCTGTACGGTATCGGATAAAGGGAAGTGCAGCATATTGAAATCCCGTTACAACGATTTCGCCAACTTCACCTTGTTGTACATGCTCTCCATTCTCTCCGATCACTTCAACATATCCATATAGAGGATGACACTTGTATGAATCCTGATGCGGACGTTTTACTGCAAAAATCGAAGCTTCGGAATGCCCATATTGCCCCCAGACTTTACAATCAAATACTCTCTCAATAAGAGCAACCTGATAATCAAGAATGTTCTCGCTTGTCAAATAGATTGCTTTAATCTTAAAATCTAAAGTTGATTGAGATTCTTCAATCAATTTGGCGAGTTCGTAGATTCCTGAAGGGTATCCACGTAATATAACGGGCTTCTCGTCATTGAGATGTTTCAGATAATACGGGAAGGTGTCGGAATTTAGATAGATAGTAGAATAATGTGTGATTCCATAAGGGAAATTCAATTCATTAGTCCCCCAATATATGTTTTGGTTTAATTTTGATTCATCCACTCTACGTCCGTCAACAGAAGAAATCCTTAATTTATAGGATCCTGACATCTGCATGTACAACCAGGCTTGACAGAAAGACTCACCATCGAGACACCATCTGGAATTTCCATGTGTGGGAAAATGGAGCGGAGATCCTGTAGAACCACCAGTATTATGCCATGACTTCCAGTTTTCATCTACATAATTGGCGTAAATATCCTTATCAACTAATCGGATGACGTTTTTATCAATAATTGGGAGTCTTGATAGAATCTCAAAACAATTATTTTTATTGATTTCTATTCCTTTAAGGATTTTGTTATAGAAAGGTACATCTCGTTGAGCATTACGTAATGTCCGTGTGAGAAACTGTCTTTGATAGTCAATATATGTTTTATCAGACAGACTTAAAAAGAACCTTATATATAAGTCTGATTTTATGTGAGAAAGTTTCTGTTTTATATTCATGAGACTTGCACTTTAAATAACCGTGCGCAATTGAATGCATGTTATTGGTTATGCTTTTGTTATGTCGCTTGTAACGGCTATGTCAGATAGGGGGACGGGTCGGTCTCTCTTCGAGAGGGAGGAGGGAGGCGAGGTAGCGAGGGATGAAGGGGGACGACGGACGACGGACAACGACTCCGTCGTTGAACGGAACGGCTCCGCGACTCGGGGCTGGGACCGTGGGGTTAATATGGCGGTGGTGCTAATTATGTATTATGCATTCTTCATTATGCATTGCTTCGAGGGGAAAGGAGTGGATGTGGGAGAGGTTAAGGATCTCGCTGCGGTAGGTGAGGAGGCAGTAATCAATCTTCAGTTGCTCGTCGAGGTTGGCGGCGGTGCGCCGCTGCAACTCGCGGATGATGCGGGCTTCGTAACTGAAGTCGAGGGGCTCGTGGCCGGCGTCTATAAGCGCCTCGTGGCGCTGGGGCCAGACGAGGTAGTGGGTGTAAAGGTCGGAGATGCTCATGGAGGAGAGGGAGACAGGATCAGTGATGAGGGAAGAGGGAGTGGTGAGGAGTGGGGAGGGGTCGATGGGGCTGAGGTTGGAAACCTCCGTTCCATGATGCGCGGCTGGGACAGCCTGCGCTACTTTAGGCGACGGGGACATCGCCTCTCCAGTGAGAATGCCGCGGCGGCGGAGTTCGCTGGTGACGGCGGCGGAACGTCGGCGGCAGAGGCGCGTCAGGGCGCGGTGCGCGCTGTCGAGGATGGTGGAGGCGTAGTCGCCAATGTCGTCGTAGATGCGGGCAAGCGTCAGCAGCTCGCCTGTGGGCGAGGAGGGGGTGATGCGGTAGGCGGTGACAGTCGGAGTCAATGCAATTGCCATGGTTCCTGACAGGAGAACTGGAGAGAGGAAATAAGGCTTTTGGTCCGGGTTGATGCGCGGCCGGGGACAGCCTGCGCTACAATTGGGGGCAGTGATTAGCGAGGAGTGAGGAGCGAGGAGTGAGAGGCGTTGGGTTGGGGTTGATGCGCGGCTGGGACAGCCTGCGCTACTATTCCGCGTTAGGACAGCCTGCGCTACTATTCAATGCGGTATAGTAGGCGTATTCGTCAGCCAGCTGATGCTGAAATTTCGATAAATTCGCCGTTCCGGGGAGTAGTCCTAAGGAAGGTGCAATGCTCGATGAGGGGGTGGCGAGGACGGTGAAGATGAGGTGCGTCAGGGCTGCGGTCCAGGGGTTGGTGACGGCGGAGGTGAGTTCCTGATAGCGGGCGCGGGCGGCGTGGGCGGCCGCCATGTCGCCGAGGATAAGGTTGGCGCCGTAAAGCAGGGCCTGTAGCTTGGCGTTGAGCTTGCGGTTGTTGACCTTCACCACGGCCATGCGGCTGGCGAAGACGTTGAGCTTGGCGAGGAGGGATTGCGGAATTTCTTCGCCGGCGTGAAACAGGCGCATGGCCTGCAACAGGCTGGGAACGAAGGCGTCGATCTGGTCGTTGGCGCGTGTGGCATGACTGGAGAATTCAAGCACGCGGACGTCGGTGTTCTTTATATTGAATGCAACGGTGCCTACGCCCTTGAAGATACTTAGCACGATGTCGCCGGATTTGCTTTTAGCCTTGGGCATGAAACGGCCGACAAGGCCGGGGAAGTCGCCGTTGACGACTTCGACAAGGTCGCCGTCGTCAAGGTCGATGTCTTGGAGAGGGTAGTACGGCAGGCTGTTGTGGTAGGCGCGGGCTATGTTGCGGAAGTTGGCCATATCCCGGTCGGAAACGGTGGCGTATCGCTCGTCGGAGCCTCTGTTGATGAGGAAGGAGAAGCCGTTGTCCTGGGCGCACAGCTGCTTTACGTCGGAGAAGTCGCCGCGGACGAAGACGTAATGGAAGGTGAGGTTGGCTGTGCGCAGGTGGGTCTGTCCGTTGCGGGTCTCTGGTACCACGTAGGTGGGTGCGAAGAGCTCGAGGCGGGTGCCGGCAACGCTGTTGTATCGGTCGACGGCCTTCTGAGCCTGATGGCGCGGGGAAGGGGCTATGTGGTTAAGGACAAACCAGGACACGGGAGTTAGTGAGGAGTGATTAGTGAAGAGTGAAGAGCCTCGGGTGAGCAACGACTCCGTCGTTGAACAGAACGGCTCCGCGACTCGGGGAATGAATAGTGAAGAGGCAATTTGTCACTAAGACCTCTGACCCCTGACTTAAATTGGGGGTGTTCTTTTACTTGGCGTGACAAATGGGTATATCTTTGATACACAATGATATAAGATAATCCAATTTGCCAAACTTCCGAAAAGTGGCAACGTAATACCACTTGATTATTGCCTTAGTCATCTCTAATTAAGAGATAATAAAGGCATACTCCAATATTGATATTCAATTCGTTATGTCTCAACACCTACGATTTTTACTAAACAAATCGTCCGAATTGCCACTTTGGGCACAAGTAGACACCTGGTCCCTCATCATGCTGTGTTTCGATATTTTCTGTATCTTTTCGGCATTCCATCCTTACTTACATATACTTACATCTGAAAAATTCTCTATCGATTTTAACCGATATGTCAAAGAAAATTTGTAATTTTGCAATTAGTTATCTCTTAATTAGAGAGGGGAACAGAGGGGAATGAGACCGGTGGGCGAGGCTAAAGCCTCGAGCCGGAACCAACCAACACGGCACAAAGGACACATTACAAAAAGGCGGCGCCAGTGGCACCGCCTTTTTCGTGTATACCAAATAGGAATTTGGTCGGGGTTGAGACGCGGCTGAGGACAGCCTGCGCTACTGCTCAAATAGGCATTTGGTCCGGGTTGAGACGCGGCTGAGGACAGCCTGCGCTACTGCTCAAATAGGACTTTGGTTCGGGTTGATGCGCGGATACGTGCCAGAGGCACGTCCCTACACGCCTGATGATAATCAGGCTTTCTTCATTTCCTTGGCCCAGGTATCCTTGAGGCCGATGGTCTTGTTGAATACGGGATGGCCGGGCGTGGAGTCCTTGTCGACCACGTAGTAGCCGAGGCGCTGGAACTGGTAGTGATCGCCGATCTGGATGCGCTCGGCGAGCCAGGGCTCGATCATGGCGTTGTCGCGCACGCGGAGCGAGTCGGGATTCAGCAGGTCGCGAAAGTCGCCCTCTTCGGCTGAGGGATTCTCAACGGAGAAGAGGCGGTCGTAGTCGCGTATCTCGGCGCGTGTGGCGGTTGGCACGGACACCCAGTGGAGGGTGCCTTTGACCTTGCGGTCGGCGCCGGGGAGGCCGCTGCGTGTGTCGGGATCGTATTCGGCATGCAGCTCGATGATGTTGCCGTCGGCATCCTTGACCACGCCGTCTTCCTTACACCTTATTATATATGCTCCCTTGAGGCGCACTTCCTTGCCGGGCGAGAGTCGGAAGAATTTTTTTGGAGGATTCTCCATGAAGTCGTCGCGCTCTATCCAGAGCTCGCGGGTAAAGGGCATCTGGTGTGTGCCTTCGGCGGGGTTCTCGGGATTGTTGTCCATCTCCATCATTTCCGTCTGGCCCTCGGGGTAGTTGTCAAGTATGAGCTTGACGGGGTTCTGGACTACGCTGACGCGTGTGGCGGTGGCGTTGAGGTCCTCGCGCACGGAGTGCTCCAGAAGCTCGATGTGGTTGAGGGCTTCGTATTTGGTGTAACCGATGCGGTTGATGAAGTTCTTGATGCTGGATGGTGTATATCCGCGGCGGCGCAGTCCGCGCAGGGTGGGCATGCGGGGATCGTCCCATCCGGCTACGAGTCCTTCCTTGACCAGCTGGAGTAGCTTGCGCTTGCTCATGACGGTGTAGGTGAGGTTGAGGCGGTTGAACTCGATCTGACGGGGGCAGTATGTGTCATCGGCCAGCTCGCGGACGAAGTATTCGTACAGGGGGCGGTGAGGTACGAACTCGAGGGTGCAGATGGAGTGGGTGACGCCTTCGAAGTAGTCGCTCTGGCCGTGCGCGAAGTCGTACATAGGGTAGACCTTCCAGGTGTCGCCGGTTCGCCAGTGGGGAGTCTTGATGATGCGGTACATGATGGGGTCGCGGAAGTGCATGTTGTCGGAAGACATGTCGATCTTGGCCCGGAGCACCATCGATCCTTCGTCGAACTCTCCGCGGTTCATGCGCTCGAACAGGTCGAGGTTTTCCTCAATGGGGCGGTCGCGGAAGGGGGAGGGAGTGCCGGGCTCGGTGGGCGTGCCTTTCTGAGCGGCTATCTGCTCGCTGGTCTGCTCGTCAACGTATGCCTTGCCTTCGCGGATCAGTCGCTTGGCCAGGTCGAACAGCTGCGGGAAATAGTCGGAGGCGTAGTAGAGGCGGTCGCCCCAGTCATAGCCCAGCCAGTGGATGTCTTCCTTGATGGCTTCGACGTATTCGGTGTCCTCTTTCTGGGGGTTGGTGTCGTCGAAACGGAGGTTGCACGTGCCGCCGAACTTTTCGGCCGCTCCGAAGTCCATGATGAAAGCCTTGGCGTGTCCGATGTGCAGGTAGCCGTTGGGTTCGGGCGGGAAACGGGTGTTAAGGCGTCCGCCATTCTTGCCGGCCGCCAGATCGTTTACTATTTCCTGCTCCACGAAACTGAGGCCTGCCTCGTTCGTGGTGCTGTCCTGAAGTGTCTCTTCGTTGACTTTGTTGTCCATATGTTTATGATTCCGCAGGCTTCTGCCTGCTCAATAGTTTCTTTTAAAAATACAAAATTAGTAAAAATCGCGAAAATATGGAGCACGAGATAATAAATTTGTGTAAATATTATGATGTTGACGACTTTTTTTGTAACTTCGTTGTTATAAAAGATGAAATTAATATAAACTAAAAAAACAAACCAGAATTATGAAACCACTTCACATCATTCTGTCCGTAATAGGCGGTGCCATAGCAGGCGCGGCCGTAGGACTGCTTGTGGCTCCCGACAAGGGGACCGACACACGTGCCAAGATTGTGGAATTCCTGAAAGAGAAGGGAATCACACTGAAGAAAGATAAGCTGGACGAGCTGGTAGACGAGATTGAGGATCAGATCGAGGAGAAGCTCTGACAAACGGTTTATAACGCTTAAAACGACGAAAAGATGAGAGCACTGACACTGATATCCGCCTTTGTGGGCGGAGCTATAGTAGGCTGTGGCGCGGCCCTGCTGTTCGCGCCCGAAAAGGGTGCGGAAGTGCGCGCCAAGATATGCGAGATACTGCACAAGCATGGCTGCGAGATATCCGACAAGGATGTTGACGCGCTTGTTGCCGAACTCGCTGCCTCGGAGAAGAAATAAAAACGCACAAGGGGGCGGCGATAGCAGCTGCCCCCTCGTTTCAATGCGGAAGGGGCGAGCTGGAAGCTCGCTGCCGAAACTAACCCACACGGCACGAGCAGACCAGCCCGCACGAAACAGGGACTTCGGCTTCCGCCTCAGCACGGATAAAAAGAAAAGGACACTGGGGCCGTTAATAAACTGGGGGGCTGTCAATACACTGCAGGGCTGTTAATATACTGGGGGCTGTTGATTAACTGCGGCTATCGTAATAATATTCCACTACCACTATGAGACTGAAAATACTGGATGACATCCAAAACATAATAGAACAGGGCAAGAACTGGGTGCAGCTGGAGCTGGATTACGCCAAGCTGACACTGGCTGAGAAACTGACGGCCATATTGACGATGCTGATAATCGGCTTCCTATGCGCGCTGTTGGGTTTCCTGGCACTGATACTGTTCAGCTTTGCGCTGGTGCATGTGTTTACACTGATAATGTGTCCTGCCCTGGCGTATCTAACCGTGGGTGGAATAGTGCTGCTGTGCCTGGTGATGATATGGCTGCTGCGCAAGCCGCTACTGCTCAATCCGCTGGCAAAAATGCTGACGCGCGTGCTTATCACTCCGGATGTAACCGAGAATAACCAATAAATATTTCAGGCACCATGGCAAAGAACGAGATAGTAAGAGTGGATGCGACCGACAAGGCGCAGCTGAAGAAGGACTTCAAGGGATATACCATTGAGGAGCTGCGCTACAAGCGCGCGCTGACAGCCATGCGCAAGGAGTTCTGCAAAGCCAATATGCTCAAGTCCATAGCGGGATTGAAGAACCCGTTCGGCACATCGAAGATGGCCAAGGCTTTGCCGATGATGGGCCAGGTGGCCATGCGCGTGCCGGAGATAGCAGGCGTACGCAAGCCGGCAGGTGTTGGCCGGACTTTGCTCAGGACATTGGTAGGCAAGATCAGTCCGCTGGATTATGTGATGTTAGGTATCTCGCTGATAGGACCGGCGAAGAGGGTGGTGAAGAAGATCAGGAAGAAAAAATAATCCGGAAGTCATAGTGACGAGTGACGAAGGAAGGATGATGGATTAAACTAAACGGGGAAGACGGAGTCTTATTGAAAAAGACAAAGTCTAACTTGATATGGGCAAAGACTATTTTGAAGTACGGGTGAATTTCGAACCGTGCAATGAAGATATAACGGATCTGGCAGCGTCGTTTTTAGCCGATGCGGGATTCGAGACATTTGAGCCTGACTCGGTCGGGCTCACGGCGTATATAGCGGCAGACGCCACCGCAGACGCGGAGGCGCTGACCTGTGCATCGCTGGAGGATTTCCCGATACCGACGGAGTTCAGGGTTAGCTCCAGGCGCATCGAGGGCCGTGACTGGAACGAGGAGTGGGAGAGGAATTATTTCCGGCCTATCGTGATAGAAGGTGAGTGTGTGGTGCATTCCAGTTTTCACAAGGATGTGCCCCAGGCGCGTTACGACATAGTGATAGACCCGAAGATGGCGTTCGGT
Organism: uncultured Bacteroidales bacterium; assembly: GCA_900542185.1. Classification (GTDB taxonomy): domain Bacteria; phylum Bacteroidota; class Bacteroidia; order Bacteroidales; family Muribaculaceae; genus Lepagella. The sequence continues at coordinate 23,484 of UQMZ01000042.1, read as the reverse complement.
ACGGGGCATCACCACACCACGAGCCGCATGGCGGCGTGGCTGTTGAGCGAGGACTTAGAGGGCAAGAGCGTGATAGACATGGGGACGGGCACAGGCATATTGGCGATGCTGGCATCAATGCGCGGCGCAGCTCCCGTTACGGGAATTGAGATAGATCCGGACGCGTGGGCAAATGCAGTGGAGAATGCGCGGATCAATGGCCTCGATATCCGCATGATATGCGGCGACGCGTCGGCACTTAGGGAACTGGAGCCGGCGGACTATCTGTTGGCGAATATAAACAGGAATATAATACTCAGCGACATCGCAGCGTATGCGCGTGCTCTGAAGCCAGGCGGGGCGATGCTGCTGAGCGGTTTCTACGATCACGACCTGCCGATGATAGAGGCGGCTGCGGACGAGGAGGGGCTGGAATATGTGGACAAGAAGCTGAGCGCGGACTGGTGCGCTGCGAAGTTCAGGAAGAGGATGGCAAATTAAGGAAGTTTAACATTAATTTATATGCTAAAACTTGCATTTTGTCGTTCCTTGTTGTAATTTTGTCATCACGTGTTATGAAAACACACATTGCTAATCGGGCTGAGGGCCGGATGCCGGGGAATTAATCGGGCTGACGGAATGAGGCCATAATATAATAATGAACTAACGAACACCAAGCAGCCTATTGAAAAAATCTACGCAACAAATCAACAGCAGAATGGCACAACAAACAACCTTGACCGACGAGGAACTTGTCAGGGCTTATGCACAGGGTAGCAACGATGCGTTCGACACCCTGCTGAAGCGTCATCAGGACAGGATATACAACTACATACTCCGCATCATCAAGAGCGAGGATGTGGCGAACGATATATTCCAGGAGACGTTCGTGAAGGCGATACAGACCATACGTCAGGGTCGGTATACCGAGAACGGCAAGTTTCCGGCCTGGATTTCGCGTATAGCGCATAACCTGATAATAGACTATTATCGTCAGGAAAAATCGGAAAATCTTCAGTCCACGGACCTAACGGACGTGAACGTGCTGAACCGCAAGGAGCTGTGCGAGCAGACCATAGAGGATGTCTTGATATCGGACCAAATCAAATCCGACGTCAAGATGCTGATAGAGGAACTGCCGGAGCTTCAGCGACAGGTGTTGAAGATGCGTTATTATCAAAGCTTGAGCTTCAAGGAGATAGCCGAGATAACAGGTGTAAGCATCAACACCGCGCTTGGACGCATGCGCTATGCGATACTGAACTTGCGTCGCATAGCGGCTGAGAAAGACATAGTGCTCACACTGTGAGCGAGACCCCGCGAGAGCGGAGCCTGAACACATAGAGAGGCAGACCCGATGGGGGCTGCCTTATTTTTTGTATTGCTCCGGGAGCCATATGGGGCGCCGACACATGCCAAAGGCATGTCCCTACCCGTAATAATGCGTGTCGCTACCCGTAATAATGCGTATATGTGCACATTTAATAGATGGATTGTAATATAATTAATGGATGTGAATAATATAAGGGGAAGGGTGGCGTTATATAATTGTAGTTCAGAATTGTTGACCGTAAGGGAACAATCCGGGACAGCGTTTCGTTCAGATTAGCAAGAGCGAGGTTGAATGCAACCCACCCATCGATCTGATTCCATTATTAAAACCTTATGCCTATGGCCCACGATTACTCACTGAAACAAACAGACTCCAAATCAAAAGCAATGACCAGACCGAACCAGGCTACGCTGAACTTCATACGCCAGTTTGCCCGCACATACGTTGTGCTTCAGGGCATGGGCACCGTTGTGATAAACTGACTGTGACAGGACTGGCAGACTGCAACAATTTCTTTGTAAGCTGCGAACGGACCCAGAACCGCGAGCTTGAGGGTCGCCCGGTGGTTGTGCTGAGCAACAACGACGGGTGCGTGATAGCGCGCAGCAACGAGGCCAAGCGGCTTGGCATCCGCATGGGCCAGCCGGCATTCGAAATCCGTGACATGATGGAGCGCGGCGCGGTGACGGCGCTTTCCGGCAATCATCTGCTGTACCGCGACATATCCCTGCGCGTGCATGCCATATTGCAGCGGTACGCGCCACAGACGCTCGACTATTCGGTAGACGAGTCGTTCCTGCTGATGGACGGCATTCCTGAGCGGGAATTAGAGGCTATCGGCACGGCAATATGGCGCGCATGCTGGGAAGAGGAACATATACCGGTGACGGTGGGTTTCGCGCGCAGCAAGACGCTGGCCAAGATAGCCGTGGAAGTGGGGAAGAAAGGTGCGAGACGGGTGGTGGTGCTGAGCAATCCGGACGAGGTGACGGAGATATGCGACAAATTGTCCATCGGCGAGCTGTGGGGTGTGGGGCGCCGGTTGACAAAGCGACTGTATCTGAACGGCGTGTACACCATAGGCGACTTCATGCGCAAGCCGGTGTTGTGGGTTCGCGGACGTCTGGGCGTGAACGGCGAGCGGTCGTGGCGCGAGCTGCATGGCGAGGATTGCATAACGCTCGACTTCAAGGAGCGCAAGCTACAGGATTCCATAAGCGAGACGCGCACATATCCCGAGGACATAGATGATTTCGACTATCTGCGGTCGCGCATCGCGATATACTGCGCGCACGTGTCCAAGCGTCTGCGCGAGCAGGGCGGCCAGTGCGGCGCGATGAGCGTGTTTCTGCAGACCAACCGGTTCCACACCGAGCGCGGCTATCAGTCGCCCAGCGCCGGAACCATATTCAATCCGCCGACCGCCGACGCGGCGCGGATAACGCACTCAGGCGTGGCGCTGTTGGAATCCATATTCAATCCTAATATAGCATACAAACGGGCCGGCGTGGTGCTAACCGACCTGACGCCTGCCACGTACCTGGCGCCGTCGCTGTTCGACGAGGACAACGTGGAGCTGGAATCAAGAATGAAATCGCGGAAGCTGATGAACATCGTGGACCATCTGAACGAGGGGCCGGGGCCGCATACCGTGAAGATAGCCTCCCAACTGACGATGGGCCATCCGGGCCACAACGACGGCTACAGCTCGTCGTTCGGAGTGCCGACAACCTGACAAGGGTACCAGCCTACACAGGAGGGGACTTCGGCTTCCGCCTCAGCACGGATAGAAAGGGGGACTTCGGCTTCCGCCTCAGCACGGATAGAAAGGGAGAAGGCACTTACTAATTACGCTGATGGCAATGGGCTATTTGCTGTCGGGCAATCGGTAGGAATAATTATCAAGAATCAGATAATTTTCGGAGCAGAGGAAGGCGAGGACGCGCGAGAGGGCATCGGCGCGGACGCGCAGGGAGTGTTCAAGGATACGGAAGTCGGCGCCGTAGGGACGCTCCTTAAGGAAGGACATCACATCGGCAATAATTGAGTCTTCGCGGTTCTTGGGTGCTTTGCGACGGTCGTGGCGGTCGCGGCGACCGCGGCACAGGTCGCAGCGGCCGCACGTGTCGTGGCTGTGCTCGCCGAAATATTCCAGCAGTTTATGTTCGCGGCAGCCGTGGCCTGACGTGGCGTAGTCTATCATGGCCTCGGCACGGCGTTTGAGGCGTTCGCGGCGGTCCTCGTATATGTCGCGTCCTATGGCCAAGTGCCTGGGCTCCTCACGGCGCGTGGGGAGGTAAATCACAGGCACGTTGCTACGTGGTATATACGACACTATCTTCATGCGGCCCAGTTCCAGCAGGGCGTCATAGACTTGGTCGGGAGTAATCTGCAGCTCGGCTGCAAGGTTATGCTCGCTGATGGGCTGATAGTCCATGAAAAGGCCCGTATAGTCGCGCAGCATACGTTTCAGCAGCGCCTCGGCCACGGGCGACGCTCCCTGCAGATGATACAGCTCCTCGCGCGATACGGTGATCATGGCCTTGGCGCGGCGGTCGCTGTCCTCGATATACTGCATATAACCCGCCTGCTCCAGAATGCGCAGCGCGGCATGACATTGGCGCAGCTCGTGATGGAACACCTGGCAGAAGCGCATGATGTCGAACTCGTGGACGGACTCGTAGCCCTCGTATAGCGAAATGCTGAGGAAATTGCAGACATGCTCGTAAACCCGGCGTATCACCTCGCGGTCGGGAAACTCCTGCGTGACGCGGCGACGCAGTAGCGCGGCGTCGGTGGGAGACGTGAGAAGCACCGCATACGATGGCTGGCCGTCGCGACCGGCACGGCCGGCCTCCTGATAATACTCCTCGATGCCGGGCGGCACATCGTAGTGTATCACGACGCGCACGTCGGGTTTGTCGATACCCATGCCGAAGGCGTTGGTGGCCACCATGACGCGCACCTTGTTCTGCCGCCAGTCGTTCTGGCGCTGCTCCTTGACTTCGAAATCCAGGCCGGCATGATATGCCGCGGCCGATATGCCGGAGGCCTGCAAGAAGGATGCAATCTCGCCCGTGCGCTTGCGGCTGCGCACATAGACTATTGCGGAGCCTGAGGTGCGGCTTAGGATGTGGAGCACCTCGCTGATCTTGGTGGCGGCAGGGCGCACTATGTAGGACAGATTGCTGCGCGTGAAGCTCATCCGGAGCACGGCCGGGTCCTTCATGGCGAGGTTACGGCAGATGTCTTGAGCCACCTCGGGCGTGGCGGTGGCGGTCAGCGCCAATACGGGAGCCTGAGGCGCGATGGCCCGCAGCGAGCTGATATTGAGGTAGGAGGGTCGGAAATCGTAGCCCCACTGCGAGATGCAGTGTGCCTCGTCGACCACGATAAGGCTGACGTCAAGCATTCGCAGCCGGTTCATGAACTGTTCCGCCTTCAGGCGTTCGGGGGCGATGTAGAGGAACTTTGCCTTGCCGTTGGTAAGATGCTCCATAGCCACGTTGCGCTCGCGCAGCGACATGCCGGCATGGAAATAGACGGCGCGGATGTGGCGCCGTCGCAGGTTGTCCACCTGGTCCTTCATCAGGGAGATAAGGGGAGTCACCACCACCGTCAGGCCGTCGAATATGAGGCCGGGAACCTGGAATGTGATGGACTTGCCGCCGCCTGTGGGCATCAGGCCCAGCGTGTCGCGGCCGGAGAGGACGGACCGGACTATGTCGGCCTGCAGGGGACGGAACGAGTCGTAGCCCCAGTATTTCTTAAGGACTTCCTCAGGCTTCATTCCTTAAAAAATATGAGTGTCACTGGTCGGTGTCCGAGGGGCGCATGTCGCGAATCATGAGCTGGATGGAGTCGGAGCTGTTGCCACGCTTGGACTGCTCGATGGTATAGATGATGTCGATGGGCTTGTGGGCGTGGATATGCTCGAAATACTGCGACATGTTGAACGCGATGGCGTTGATGACGTGGCTGGTGGAATTATCCTCCAGTTCGAGCTTGATGTGCTCCAGGGTCTTGCCCACCAGCTTGGACGTACCGAAGTCGAACACGTTGCGCGTGCGGAACAGAGGCTTCTGGTTGCCCGGTCCGAAGGGGTTGAACTTCTTGAGCATGGTCAGGAGCTCGGGCGTGATGTCGGCGAACTCGATGTCGGCGTCTATATCCAGATGCGGCTCCAACTGGTTGGGCTGGATGTGGGTGGCCACATAATCCTCGAACAGACGGCTGAACTCGGGAATGTTCTCCTCCTTGAGCGAGAGGCCCACGGCGTATGTGTGGCCGCCGAAGTTCTCGAGCAGATGGCGCGTGGAATTGACCGCCGCGTAGATGTCGAATCCCTGCACCGAGCGGCTGGAGCCGGTGGCAAGGCCGTTGCTGAGGGTCAGCACCACTGCCGGCTTATAGTAAAGCTCGGTGATGCGCGAGGCTACGATGCCGATGATGCCCTTGTGCCAGTCCTTGTTGTAGATTACGATGGAGCGCTTGCCGCTGGTGATGTCCACGTTCTTCTCGATCTGCGAGTTGGCTTCCTCGGTAACTTTTTTGTCGAGTTCCTTGCGGTCGCGGTTGTACTGGTCGATGTCCTTGCCTTTCTCGTACGCCTCGTGCAGGTCGCGGCTCACCAAAAGGTCTACGGCCTCCATACCGCTCTGCATACGGCCCGATGCGTTGATGCGCGGCCCGATCTTGAAAATAACCTCCGAGATGGTTATGTCCTTGTTGGTGAGCTTGCAGAGGCGGATTATGCTACGCAGTCCCAGGTTGGGATTGGAGTTGAGGCGGCGCAGGCCGTGATAGGCCATGACGCGGTTCTCGTCCACGATGGGCACGATGTCGGCGGCGATGGATACGGCCACGAGGTCGAGCAGCGACTCCAGCTCGTTGTGGTTGGTCAGGCCGTTGCTTTTGGCGAACGCCTGCATGAACTTGAAACCCACGCCGCAACCGGACAGGTACGGGCATGGATAGGTGGAGCCGGGCATCTTGGGGTTGAGGATGGCCACGGCGTCGGGCAGAATCTCGTCCGGAACATGGTGGTCGCAGATGATGAAGTCAATGCCCTGCTTCTTTGCGTATTCAATCTCCTTGATGGCCTTGATGCCGCAGTCCAGCACGATGATGAGCTTGACGCCACGCTCGGCGGCATAGTCAATGCTCTTGAGCGATATGCCGTAGCCCTCGTCGTCGCGGCTGGGTATGTAGTACTCTATGTTGGAGTAATAATTCTGCAGATACTTGTACACGAGGGCTACGGCCGTGGTGCCGTCCACGTCATAGTCGCCGTATATCATGATTCGTTCCTTGGCGCCCATTGCGGCGTTGAGTCGGTTCACGGCCCGGTCCATGTCGGGCATAAGGAACGGATCGTGCAGGTCGGAGATGGAGGGAGCGAAGAATGATTCGGCCTCGGCGGGTGTGGTGACGCCGCGACGCACCAGAAGTTCGGCAATGACATCGTTGCCCCCGCACGCGGTGGCAACGTCGCCGGCCTGACGTTTTTCCTGGCTGGTCAGCGGTTGATAATTCCATTTAGGCAACAAATGGTTCGGTATCATATCTTTCTTTCCCGAGGAGGCTCTTGGAGTAGTTTATAGAGTTTAAAAAGTTTAGAAAGTTTAAGGAGTTAAGAGAGTGGTTTAAACGAAGGGAGGGCGGTTGATGTGGATGTTTTCAGGACCGTAGCCGAAACGGTTGGGACCGGGCTGCGAAGGCTGAGCGAGCCAGATGATCAGGATAATCCAGCCGACAATGGGTATAAGGCCGATGAAGAAGTAACCGCCGGCTTTGCCTATGTCATGCAGACGACGCCATGTCACGGCCAGATTCGGGAGCAATAAAGCGGCGCTGAGAATGCTGCTGACCCAGGGCTGAAACGCCAGGACGCCTGTGAGCAGGAAAACAAGCAGAGTCCACCACCAGAACTCGGGGCGGCCGGCACGACCGTTGAAGTCCACGTACTTGCTGATGCACGTCTTGATGGCACCGACGAAATCGCTGGTGGAACTATATTGCGGGGGTTGCTGCCAGGGACCCTGGGGACCTCCCTGCGGCTGCTGCGGCTGCTGCCACTGTCCCTGAGGACCACCCTGCGGCTGCTGCCATTGATTGTTGTAATTCGGATCCAAAATATAATATGTTTTATGGGGCCGTACGGACAGCCCCTAATTCCTCTAATATTTATTAACGCTTATTGTGATACAATTATTGCAGAAAATACTCCGCCACGCAAAATTTGTGTGACGGAGCATCAGGAAAGTATATACACACAGTTGAACTTACGTCCTCTTCTTGTACGACCATGCAGCGAATACACTGATCAGTGCGGCGATTCCGGCCAGGCATACATACTGCAGCCACAGGTCGGACATCGATGCGCCTTTCAGGTATATGGCGCGGATTATCTCGTTGAAGTATCGCGGCGGCACGGCGTATGTGACGATCTGCGCCCATTGCGGCATGGAACTGATTGGAGTGAACAGGCCGCCCATCAGCTGGAAAATCATGATGAAGGCGAACATCACGAATATGGCCTGCAGCATTGTGGCAGATTGGTTGGCGATGGCCACGCCGAGACCCGACATTACGAGGCTGAACAGAATGGCCGCCACGTAGATGTCCCATACGCTGCCTACGGGCCAAAGGTCATATACCAGCCAGCCGATGAGCATGCCCACTGTGATGACGAAGATAGCCGCGATCCAGAAGGGAATCAGCTTGGAGAGGACGAACGTGAAGCGTCCCACAGGGGTGACGTTCATGGCCTCGATGGTGCCCGTTTCCTTCTCGCTGACCAAATTAAGGGCTGGCAGGAATCCGCATATTATAATAAGGAGTATGATTAGCAGGGCCGGGATCATGAAGTTGCGGAAATTCAGCGTGGGGTTGTAGCTGTTCTTGACTGAGACAGTGGGGATAGATGCCATCGGGCCGTTATCGGTCTGCCATTGATGGAGCGTGGTCATGAGCGAAGCGGTGACATACTGCGCGCCAAGAGTGCCTTTGGTGGCGTTGACGCCGTTGGCCTCCACATAAAGCTGAGACAGGTCGCGCGACCAGTGGGGCGGGATGGTCAGGATCACGTCCGCCTTGCCGTCCTCCACGTTGCGCACCGCTTCGGAATGGGTGCCGACGATGTGCGTTACCTTAAGCTCGGCTGTGGCGTCCATGTCGGCCACGAGGCGCCGCGACAGCTGGCTGCGGTCGTTGTCCACCACCGTGACATTCACGTTCCTTACGTCCATGGTGGCCACAAGGGGCAACAGCAGCATCACGCCTATGGGCATTATAAATATGATTTTCGGGATTATCGGGTTGCGCTTCATCAGCAGAAGTTCCTTGCGCAACAAAGCGCCCAGAATCCGGAGATTGCTTTTAAAACTCATAGGCTTAATGTTTTGCATTGAATTTCTTGATGGACAATACCAACAGCAGCACCGTCATTCCAAGCAGTATGAAAAATTCCTGAAGTATATACCGGAATTCGAGCTGCTGGATCATCAGTTTGCGCATGGCTTCGATGTACCAGCGGGCCGGGATGACGCACGACACCCACCGGAAGAAGGCGGGCATGTTGTCGATGGGAAATATCATGCCCGACAGCATGATGACCGGGAGCATGAACAGCACCGCCGACACTATCAGCGCCGACACCTGGTTGCTGACGATGGTAGACACCAGCAGACCGATGGATAGCGACAGCACCACATACAGCATGGAGACGACCACCACGCTGACGATGGTGTACGACACGGGCAGGGCAAGCACGGTGTAGGCGAGAATCAGCATGACGCACAGTAGTACGCACGACAGCAGGAAATAAGGCACGAGCTTGCCGAAGATGATGGTGCCCGGTCTGACGGGGGAGACCAGCAGCAGGTCCATGGTGCCGGTCTCCTTCTCGCTCACGATAGACACGGAGGTCATGATGGCGCAGATCAGAATGAAGATCATGCCCATTATGCCCGGCACGAAGTTGTAGGCGCTTTTGAGCTGCGGATTGTACATGGTGGATGTGAGCACAGGCATTTTGGCATTGCCTGACACGAGGCTCTGGATGTAAGCCGACGATGCCTGGCCTACTACCGGGTTGGACGCATCGGCGTCGATGTGTGCGGTGAGGCGACCGTCCTCCGAGCGGAGGAACAGGATGGCGTCGGTATCGCCACGGCGCAGCATGTCCTCCGCCTCACGCTCGGACACGATGCCCGTGAACGTGAAATAGTCGTCGGCCTGCATCCGGGCCACTATTTCGCGGGTCTGCGGCGTGTGGCGGTCAACAACAACCGCAACACGCACGTCGTTTATCTCCATAGAGATGGCGAATCCGAACAGCAAGAGCAGCACTAACGGCATTACCAAAGTGATGATCATGGTGCGCCGGTCGCGCACTATGTGCAGCGCTTCTTTCTTGATAAGTGATTGAAATATAGTCATGGTCATTCACCTCTGGTGGCCTGTCGGGCCACGATTCTAAATACCTGGTCCATGGTGTCGGCATGGTATTCGCGCTTCAGTGCTTCGGGAGTGTCGAGAGCCGTGATGCGGCCGTCTACCATTATGGACACGCGGTTGCAATATTCCGCCTCGTCGAGGTAGTGGGTGGTGACGAACACCGTCATTCCCTCGGACGACACGCGGTAGATCAGCTCCCAGAACTTGCGGCGCGTCACGGGATCGACCCCACCTGTGGGTTCGTCAAGAAACACGATGTCCGGCCTGTGGATTGTGGCCGACGCAAAAGCTAACTTCTGCTTCCAGCCCACGGGTATGTCCTTGACTAATGTATTGCGCATGTTGTCCATGTCGAGCAGCGAGAACACACGGTTGCTTTGCTCGCGGATCGCGCGGTCGGACATGCCGTAGATGGTGGCGAACAGGCGCAGGTTTTCCGTCACTGTCAGACCCTCGTAAAGCGAGAACTTCTGGCTCATGTATCCGATGCGGCGCTTTATCATTTCGGACTGTGTGTTTATATCGCAGCCTGCAACGGTGCCTGTTCCGGCGGTGGGTCGGCTCAGACCGCACAGCATACGCATGGCAGTGGTCTTGCCCGCACCGTTGGCGCCTAAGAAGCCGAATATCTCACCACGGCCCACGTCGAACGATATGTGGTCAACGGCCGTGAAGGAACCGAACCGCTTGGTCAGCCCACGGACGGATATGGCGTAATTATCTTCATTCATTACCGGCTAATTTTATAAATAAGTCCTCGATATTGCCCTTTGCAGGGTATATTCTTGCATCGGCTATCCCCTCGCGATGGAGCCGACGTTCAGCCTCCGCGCTGTCGAATCGGTCGGAACCGACCACGTGCAGCGTGGCTCCGAATGTGTAGCAGTCGGTCACCTCGGGCAGTTTGCGTAAGGCCGACAGCAGACCGAACATATCGGCCGACACGGCATTGTACAGGTTCTCGTCCAGACCGGCTGCGAGGGCGTCGGGAGTGCCGACACGCAGTATGTGTCCGCGGTCCATCATGGCGATGCGTCCGCAGCGCGTGGCCTCGTCCATATACGATGTGGAGACTAAGATGGTAATCTCCTTTTGGCGCAATGTAGAGAGCATGTCCCAGAATTCGCTTCGCGACACGGCGTCCACGCCCGTGGTGGGCTCGTCGAGCAGCAGTATGTCGGGACGGTGAATCAGTGCGCAACTTAGCGCCAATTTCTGTTTCATGCCGCCGGACAGCTTGCCGGCCATGCGGTCGGGAAACTTTTCCAATTGCCCGAAGAAGGGTGCGATCAGGTCGTAGTTGTCCTCGATTCTGACGCCGAACAGCGAGGCGAAGAATTGCAGGTTTTCCATCACGGTCATGTCCGGGTAAAGCGAGAAGCGTTCGGGCATGTATCCGATGCGGAGGCGCAGCGCACGGTAATCTCTGACGGTGTCGAGACCCAGCACGGATGCGCTGCCGGAATCGGGAGCCATAAGTGTGGCCAGGATGCGGTAGAGCGAGCTTTTGCCGGCCCCGTCCGGACCAATCAGGCCGAACATCTCGCCGGTATCTACCGACAGGCTGATGTCGTCAAGAGCCGTAAGGGACCCATAGCGCTTGGTAAGACCGTTTATTTCGATGGCGGGAGTCATAGGCGTACCTCTCCGTATTGGCCGAGCTTAAGGCGGCCGTCATTCCTGACGGAAATCTTGACTGCATACACTAAGTTGGCGCGTGAGTCGCGTGTCTGTATCGACTTGGGGGTGAACTCGCTTTCCTGGGCTATCCAGGTTATGGTGCCGGGATATTCATACTGCTCGTCGCCGCCGAAATCGGCTATCACGGTTACTTTCTGCCCTATTTTTATATCAGCGAGCTGGTTGGCCGTGAAGTAAGCGCGCAGGTACACGTCGTTAAGGTTCGCGGCCTTGAACAGCGGCTTGCCCGGGGTGGCGAATTCGCCCGGTTCGGAATATTTCACGAGCACGGTGCCGGTGAGCGGAGACGTGATGCGGCTTTTGAGAATCTGTTCGGCTATCTGTTCGCTCTGATACATCAACGCGGCGGCATTGTCGGAAATGGATGTGCGGCTCTTGCCGAGGGTGGACAGCTGGGCGTCAAGCTGACGCTGCAGGGTGCGAAGCATAGCCGTGGCGTCGTCATATTGCTTCTGCGTCGTGGCCCCGTCATCAAGGAGTCGTTGCAGGCGTTCCACCTCATGCTGCTGGTGTGATATCTGCGAACGCAGGGATGCAACCTGTGTGGCGATGTCGGGTGACGAGGATTGCGCAGAATGCTGCTGACTCAGTATCTGTTTCTGCTGGAGTACCAATACAGCCGTGTCTATGGCGGCTACCTGCTGTCCCTTGATGATGGAGTCACCCTCGTTGATGTCGAACCACAGAATTTTGCCCGAAGTTTCGGCGGAGACGGTTACTGTGGTGGCTTCGAAGATGCCGGTGGCGTCGTAGTCGGGAGCGGAGTTGCACGCGGTCAGGAGGGCTGTCAAAGCGATGGATGCGGGGATATATATGTGTTTCATCGGTTCAGGGTGTTTTTGAGTTTGTAGATGTTTTGCAGGAGTTGTATTTCGTGATAGCGGGCGGTGAGCAGAGCCTGATTTTCGTCGGTGATTTTGGAGAGAAGGGCGATGGCGTCGATTACGCCGTTCCTGAGTTGGGATTCAGCGGCCTGACGCACGCTCGCGCGCAACTCGACAATGCGGGAGTCATCGGCCATGACCGAGCGGATGCCTTCGATTTCCTGAGTCTGTGCGGCTGTCTGAAGGCGAGTGTTGTAGAGGAACACCTCGCGGTCGTTTTCGATGCCTTCGCCGGCCAGTGTAAGTTTGCGGCGCGAATTTTTCCTGGTATAGAAAGCGTCGACATTCCAGGAAATCTTTACTCCGGTCACCAGGTTGAACGACGGGTCACGTTTCATCATACTCTCGAAGTAATTGATGCCGGGATACCCGTACCATGATTGGGCGAAAAAACCGATGCGAGGCATCACGGAACTGTTTATGGCGGCGTCAAGGGCATTATTATGCCTGTTTTGCGCATTGAACAGTTCTAACTCGGGACGATTGGAGTCGAGATTGGCCGGCATTGTGGCTTCGGGTTTGACCAGACTCTTGCCGTCAAGATTCTCGCCGATATATACGGCAAGCACATCCTTATATGACTTGGCGGCACTGCGTGCACCGGTCAGCTGCTGGGTCATGGTGAGCAACTGTGCCTCGACCATATCCACGTCGCTCTGCATTGCCACGCCGTTAGTCTTCATGGACTGCATCAGCGTGTGGTTGGCCTTGAGCAGCGCGATGGTGTTTTCGGCCTGGGCTATCTGTTCGTCTATCAGGAGGATGCCGAAGTATAGGTCCATCACCTTCTCGCGCACGGCATACATCCGGACTGACAGCGCGGCCTGTTGCTCGGCCGCCGAAGTGCGCTCTATTTCGCGCTGAGCCTTTGACGCGCCGCCGTCCCAGATGGTCTGAGAGACGTCCACGCCCACCTTGTACTGGAAATAACCGAGACCCTTGTAATCCTGGCCCAACTTGGCGAGAATATCCTTGAGTTGTCCGGGAAATTCCGGCACCACGTTCTGTATGGTGGCCTGGCCGTAGACGTTGATGCGCGGCAGCCAGCCCTTGTTGATGTCTGCCAGCGACAGGTCAGCGGTTTTGGCCACGAGGTCATACTTATGGATGAGAGGGTAGTTCTTCCCGGCGCGGTCAAGGCAGTAGTCGAGCGTGATTTGCGCCGTGACCGATATGGGAAGGAACATGCCTAATAATAGGATGATAATAGATTTTTTCATGGCTGTAGTTTTTTCATGATTGTCTCCACATTCTCTATCTTGCGGGCTTCGACAAAAGCCTGGCGGTTCTCCATCATGCCGCCCAGCAGGGCGTTGACCATCGGAGTGGCGGAAAAGGGGAAGATGTTGAGCGAGACGATGTCGAGCATCAGCATGCCGGAGTCAACGCGGCGACACAGGCCCCGGTCGGCATATTCGTCAATCTGGCGCTGAAGGGACTGCACGACAAGAGGCGTGTGGTGTTTAAGCTGCTCTATTACCTTAGGCATCCGGTCGGGACGGCTCAGGACCTCGTTGATCATGAACCGTGGCAGCTCGGGGTTGGCGGCGATGAAATCCTGATGGGTCTCTATCGTGCTTTTGATTTTGTCGAACAGGGGAATCGTCGGGTCGCCCAATGACGCGAGCATGATGTCGCGCAGCGTGCCGATCTTGCTTTCGATGATACGGTCCAACAGCTTGTCCTTGGTGCGGAAATAATAATGAAGCATGGCGTGGGTGACGCCGGCGGCTTCGGCTATGGCCGTGGTGCGCGCTCCGGCGTATCCTTTGGTCATAAACTCATGTACGGCGGCCTCAAGGATTCGCTCCTCGGTAGACTGTGGTTCGGATTGTGGATTCGCTTGCATATCAGTTGATTGTTGTTTGATTCTGCGGTTAAACAATAATGACTAACAATATTGTTAGTGCAAAAGTATAAAGATTTTTTTGAATCGCCAAAATATTCCTAAAGAAAATTTTGGTGTGTCCGGCTATATATAATAAGGCACTTGTTTTCGTTAATGGGATATGAAAGAGACATTGAAGTTTCTGCGCGACCTGAAGCGCAACAACAATAGGGAATGGTTTGCGGCCAACCGCGAACGTTACGAACACGCGCTGCAATATACCCGCAGCCTTACGCAAGAGCTGATAGACCGGATTGCGGAGCTTGATCCGAGCGCCGCGATGCTGTCGGTGGGCGACTGCACGTACCGTATATACAGGGATACCCGTTTTTCGCCTGACAAGACGCCCTATAAGACGCATATAGGCATCTTCATCAATCCGCCGGGAGGGAAGAAGGCACCGTCGGGCGGCTATTATTTTCACATCGAGCCGGGACAGTGCTTCATTGCCGCCGGAAATGTGTGCCATCCGCCCAAGGTGTTGGCGGCTATCCGGAAGTCGATAGTAGACAACATCGAGGAATATGACGAGATGTTGCAAGATCCCGAATTCCGCGATGTGTTTCCGACTGTAGGAGAGAACATGCTGAAGACGGCGCCGAAAGGTGTGGACAAGGACTGGCCGTATGTGGAATATGTCCGGCCGCGCGACTATGTGGCTTCGACCGCGACTGTAGCCAGTCTGGAGACATTGCTTAAGGACCCCGTAATGTTACGGCGCATCTTAGAGCAGGCTTTCCGCTACAACCGCTTCCTGAACTACGCCGTGGAGGAAACGCTCGGCAGTCTGTTGGGATAATGCAAAACCATGCATGGAGTAGAAGTCCGTATTTTTTATTGGGCGGAGTCTAAGAAATGAAAGACCCGGCTGCCAGGAACGGACAGCCGAGGTCGAACATTGGATATTGGATTACTTATAAGAAGACCAATCCACTTAATAACCTTGCTCTCGCAAGGTGCATTAACCTGCCCACGAAATTACATTTTTAATTTCAAATTAGCAAATATATTGCACTATTTTTTCACTTTTCATTCAAAATTGGTCAAATAGACCTCATTAATACAATGTCAGCGCCCGCTCCGGATTCCGGAACGGGCGCTTTGGCTTGTGGAATTTCGGTTGAGATTCCTGTTATCTGATCTATGTTATCTATTCTTCTTTTCGTAAGCCTCTACAGCTTCCTCGTCTATGCCGTACGTATTGCAGTTGCCGACTGTTATGAAATCAGGCATCGAACTTATGTAGCCCTGGTAATACCCACGATAGCTGGTATTTGGTCCTAAAAATTGGAAACTATATTTGCCAATTTTCTCTATGCCTTTCGGAATATACAGTTCGGAAAAGTCTGTCCCTCCGGCAGTATAGAATGCGCCGTCTCCAATTTCTTTGAGGCTTTCGGGAAGTATTAGCTTATCAAGCTTGTTTTCCATAAAGCTGGCAGTGCCGATTTTCTCAAGGGTCGACGGAAACACGATGCTGTTCAGCGGGTCTATAATCTTTTTTGTCGTTACAACAAGGCCTCCTAATTTGACATCGTGCAGGAAGGCATACGGATCAATTTCAGTCACCGTATAATTGTCATTTCCGACCATGACATACTCGGGTATCACGCAATCCTGCATTTTGTAGTATGTCTCCTTATATTTGATCTTGTCTTTCTTCTTTTCTTCTATATATCGTGGACGAGTCACCGCAAGTAGCTTCTTGTCGGCATCTATGAGACGCATGTTCAATACCTGATCCTTGCCGTCACTTACCAGAATATGTTTCTCGATACGCTCCGGGAGTTCATACTTAAATATAGTTCCTACACCTTTCTTATACTTCGGAAGCTGCAGCTCTACGAAATCCGGCTCGATGGCGTTGTGTGTTACCGGAGTGTGTGCGCCGGGATTCTTGGCCTGAGGCTTGGTGTTTTCAGCTACGGCTTCTTTTTTAGCTTCAGCTACGGCTGCCGGGTCTATCTTTGTACCGTCAGCCAGCTTGATGATCATCACGTCATTTTTGTTAACGAACTTCATCTGTTCGCCTGCTTCGTCCAGGGAGTAGTAGCACTTGTCCTTGGAGCTGTAATCAAGATTATACGCATTGATAACAGTGCCGTCGTTCATGACGATGATATCAGTGCCTGCCATTGCCGTCAGCGCCGCCGATACCATGACAAGTAATGTTAAGATAAGTTTCTTCATTCAGTATTATTGTTTATAAAACTGCATCAGCTTTAAAATGTAAAACTGAGGCGGATATAATATGATTATTTCATTGTATACAATCTAAAATTCCGAAAAGAATTCCTCCATATCCTTTATAGTTGACAGTTCTACTGCCTCAGTCTTGACATTATCATAGTGTCGAGGATTTTGTCTTCCCCTGACTACTATATCATACATTTTTTTAACGTCCCCGGACATTCCGGACACTTTGATCAGAGAGTGATCTTCCAAAATATTACATAATTCATCGGCAACCGAGCGGGACATGAAATTGACATTGTTGAAATCAAGTTCAACGTCACCGTTATAAAGACACGAAGCTTTCTCAATGTCACGGCGAAAAAAGGATCGTGTCCTTAAATCATCCCCTATAAGCGATCTGATTTGTATTGTATGCAGCATAGTTCAATATTTAACTTATATATTGATAGATATCAAAATCATTTGTAATGCCAGTTGGAATTTTAAGCAGGATCAATGTCCCATTCCACCTGTAGTCTTCAGGCAAATCGGCTACGGATTCTCCATTAGAATCATAGCGTACAAAAGCTGAACCTGACAAGATGTAGAATTCACCGCCTAATCCATTAACAATCAATCCTCTTGATCTTGATATGCCATAGCCTCTATTTTCATTTTCAGGTCTGTCTTTAGTAGATTTCCCACTTAAGGCAAGCAATAATCCTGATGATTCTCTATTGGTTAGTGATGAAGAATACCGTTCGTCGGAAGCATACGAGGCAAAGATAGACATTCCTGTATCACTTATAATGACATATAATGTTTTGTCAGACGGATAAGTGTGACAGAAAACAAATCCTTGATCACTATTGGAATGTTCAGTGATATTGTCTATTAATTCGCTTAGGATCAAAGATAATACACCATGTAATTTTCTCTCCTTTGGCAGTTGATGCTTTATAGTAGTCTGAACAAGTTCCTGCACCTTCACCGAAGATGAATCGTATGGGCAAAACGAACAAATAGGCAGATATGATTTATCATCATATTTCTGCCAGATAGATTTATCATTCTCTATTGGATAAATTACCAATGGAGAATGAAAATATACTGAATTAAGGTAATCGGAAATCTCAGGGTTAATATCTCGCAGGGATACAATATCTCCATATCCTTGTTTGAGTATTGATAGTGCGCTGAGAAAGAATGGATGGAGATAATGGCACTGTGAAAAATCCCATATTACTTTCTTTCCATCAGATGTATCAGTCTGTTCCGTCTGATACATTATGGAAAAAATATGGTTGAAAACGCTGCCGATTCGGGCGTCTCTCCCTAAAGGGGGTATTTTCACGATGGCATTACACTCACACATAACTATGTTCAGCGGCGTGTATTATTATTTGTATAACATTATTTTGAGGTATTGTTATATACAAATAAATCCCGGAAAATAACATAGGTTATTATCCGGGGCTTACCACTTATCTCCTTGTGGAGCATACGAGACTCGAACTCGTCACCTCTTGACTGCCAGTAAGAATCCAAGGGTAAGCACCTCGGTGTTAATCAATAACATACAAAACCTAATATTAAAAACGTTAAGTTTTCGTTAAGTTCCCGGACTTCATTGTACTACCATTATTATAACGAATCTCTATTCAGAGTATTTTACGGAAATTGGAAATGTCCCGATTTGACCAATATTTCGGACATTTTCAAGAAAAAACGAGGACCTCCATACCCTCCGGAACAACGCGGGGTCTTGACAAAACGGTTTCAAGGTTGTAATTTTGTCTTCGTCAATGAGCGAGATTGGCGAATGAAATAGGATATACTGTCCGGGGAATCCCTTTACGATATATCAGAACCGTTTGCACTCGCTCTGCGAACGGTTTCTTTTTTTGTCCCAGTCGTAAGACTTGACCGAATGACATAGGCAAGCATAGGGGATGGATAATGAAGCTATGAGAAACGATAGTTTCGCCTCATGCGTCTGCCGACCGAGAAAGACCACTTGGCGCATGTTGTATTTCCCTCAAAGGACTGCACAGGCAGGTTGGGCTGCTCGACAGAGGGAGTTCAGCTGATGGATGAACGAGCCGGGTCAGAAACCGAAAGCCATCAAACCCCGAGCGACTGACAGCACAAGGGTGACGGAATACGGATACCTACAACTAAGGGTGATGAATCCGCCAGGCCCGGTCAGAGAGAAATATTGATCTCTCTTAAGGGCTTGCTGTGCCAAAAGCCGTTTCCCCTCCACGAATGATAAATCCCTTAGACAATATTATTATACATACGTTTATTTATTATTTTTTTGATAAATTTATAATTTGATAATAAAATCTGTATGTTTATACAATAATACAAATCAGTTATTATTACTTTTAATCCATCCCTCTACCGCTTCAATCCTTGCAACAGCGTGAGCATCCTCACAGCGGCTCTTGGCCTCGGAGAGCAACCGAAGGGCATCGTCAATGGACTTGCAGGAGAAAGGATGGCGCGGAGGATATCTGCGATAATCGGTCAGTGCTTTTTTCGCGTATTCAAGCGAATATCCTTTGTCGCGGAGTAGGTGCTTTATCAGCTTGCACATCTCCACGTCCTCGGGACGGTACTTGCGGGTCCCCCCTGGCGTTCTGAACGGATCAAGCTGCTCAAAGGTATCTTCCCAGAAGCGTAGGGTCGAAATCGGGACATCGAGCATAGCCGAGACCTCGCCGATTTTGTAGTAGGGCTTTCTTGTAGTAGTCATCAATCGGTTTTCTTATCATGCAACGCTTTGTATTCTTCAAAATTGTTTACATCAAACGACGAATCCAAATACATTTGTACAACATCGATAATTGTTAGTGGTTTTGTGAAGTGAGGGCAAAAATCCACTAAAAGTTGTTGCATAGTGTATTTAACTTGCTGGAGCAAAATTACAGCTTCTTGATTGCTGTTACATTCTGGTATTTCAAAATTTCCCATGTTTTATTTTAGTAGTTTGTTATTATTTCTTTTATTTGTCCTCTCTCTCGCTTCCCTCATTGGGGCGGTTATATCTTGAAGCCTTTTTCTCTTGCGGCATTTTTGAACGCATCGATATGCTGCTTTGCCAATGCCTGAAAAATCTTATTTTCGTGGTCTGCGCTACGCAAGGCTTCTTCGACTTCACTCAATCGCTGTGCAACCCCATTCCAGTTTTCTTGAAATTCTTTCATACTTGGGCTATTCTTGTCAAAATCCATGCAATTATCAAGATTGACTAAACCTCTCATAGCACAGCTGCCCTTATCGGTTATATCCTTTAAGCTATCAATTATGCCAGTTGCGAATAAATGAAATGCCTTAAAGTGCCGGTTGTTGAGCAGAAATGACAATCCATCAGCGACTGATATATAAGCGGAATGAGTGTCAGGCAATCTTTTGAGTTGCTCCTCAATGTGTTCGATTCGCTTTACAAGTTCTTCTGATTTCTTTACCGCGTCTTTAGCATCTTTGATTTCCTCTCTGCTTGCTATCGTCTGCCATATCTGCCACGCCACGACAAACGTAACCATAAGGGCAAGTATGCCGACGATTAGTCCGAGGTAGTCAAAACTACAGCCGCGAGGGAAATCAACAGAAGCGGCGATAATACAGCCAATCATGGCAATCGTAGAGATTGCGGCGGACTGGCGTGTATATATACGACACAATTGGCGAATAAACCTATTCTTGCTAATCATTTCTTATCCATCAAATAGTCGTTCATCATGCGCTCGCGTTCAAGAGAAGCGTTAAGCTCCTCGATGCGCTTATTCTTTTCGCCGAGTTCTTTCTCCAACGACTTAATGCGCTCTTGGAGAATTGCTATCTGTGTTTTTGCATCGCCAATATTCGTAATGTCGCGCATGGCAAACTGCGAATGACCGCCCAGCTTAAAGTCTAAGTCAATGTCAACAGACGCCTGTGGATTCAACATTGGCCCGTCTCCAGTCTTCAACCATTCAATGTTGAGTTGAGGATATGCTTTTGCTATTTTGTGGAAAGTTGTACCATAGCTCTTTTCAGTCATTTTGTTTGCAGTCCCTGCCTTTATATCGCATTGACGTTCAAAGGCTCTGATTGAAATATCCTCATGGTTTATAAATGCTTGTAACCGTTCTTGCAAAGGATTCATGTGTTAAGCAATGTTAAATATTAGTCGAAAGTTTGGAGTTTGTTGAATTTGATATTACCTTTGCAGTGTTTTCTAAATGAAGCGAAGAAAACGGCAAAGCAAAGGCAAGTCGCTTGTTGGAGCAACTTATTCATATTCACACCGCAAAGATAGCGATTTGCCCTTGTTTTTGCAAATTAATCTTTAACAAAACTTTAATAAACGAAACATTGATGCTTGAAATAGGGCAGACAGTAAAACTGAATCACAAGGCACGACAATTTACCGTGACGGATGTATCAAGTGACATTGTTAGGATAGTATTCATAAAGGGACATCCTTACGATGTATGCCGAAATGGCGATGTGTTCGACTGTGATTTCAGAAACACAGGTAGACGAGTCCTTTTACGCCAGTCTAAAGACAAAAGAGGATATAAATTAGTTAATGTCCGTGCTTATAATCAGTCCGTACAGATTAAAGTTCACCGACTTGTTGCATTGTGTTTTATACCCAATCCAAACAACCTCCCTCAAGTCAATCATAAAGATGAAAACCCTTCCAATAATCGCGCATCTAATCTTGAATGGTGTGACCAGAAATATAATGTTAATTATAGCTTGTCGAAAATGAAAGCAGGATGCCTAAAAAGAGATTTATCAATGAATGCAAAGCTAACCAAAGATAAGGTTCGGGCAATGATGCCAAAAGATTGCTTGTTTATTCCTTGTGATAATGCAGCAGAGTGCGAATCAGTGTATCAGACGGCTCTACAAACAAAGAGAGAATTAGGTAATAACGGCAATAATATTGCCGTGTCAAAGTCTAATGTCACCCTCTCAGTGGTTGTGCGCACGGGCATATCGTTATGACCACCCTCCTAATCACCACTTTCTGCCTCGGCTGCTGCGTGGGGATGACTTACACCTATGTCATAAGCCGAGTGATAGAAAGAAAACACCGAAAGAAAGATGAACACTCTGACACCTGACCGCAAACGCCTCGTCTATGGACGCAAGTCAACACTTGACAAGTGGATTGAGACCTACAAGGACAAAGGCTACCGCCTGTGCCGTAGGATAACCGACTACTGGAAGAACGGCAAGATAGTGCACATCGCAGAACTTGAAAAGTAATTACAATGACACCCGAATGCCCCGACATAGCCTCCACATCATCATATCCGATAGGGGAGGCGGCCAAACTTCTCGGAATGTCGCCACGACATCTGCTCCGACTCGCGGCCTCCGGCTGTATCAAGTACACCGTGAACAGACGCAATGGTCGCAAACGGTTTTCGGGCCGCGAGATAAAGAGATTCTGGAACGAATATTAAATCCGTTGCAATATGGAAAAGACAGCATATATCCTCGGCGTGACTGCCGGACTCGGAGCCTACGCGGCATGGGTAGCAGAGGGACCGGTGGCGCAGTGCGTTATGGCCGCGATAGCGGTGGCGTTGCTTGGAGCAGCCGAATACCTGCGCGGACGTAAGGAAGCGAAAGACGAAGACACACAGACATAAATGGTTATAGTTATGTGATTTTTTACATACGCAAGAAGTTTTTCATGGTTTAAAAAGTTTTAGCAACCCCAACCCGGACAGTCCGCGAGGATAGTCCGGAACACGGCGGGTAGTTCAATGGAAGAATGGCGACCGGAATGTCGAGGAAGCGGTCGCAGATGCGGGTTCGATTCCCGCTCCGTCACAAAGAGTACAATGACATCTTAGGGCCATAGGACGGTAGGCCGTCGCATGGTGAGGTTTACAACGCATCCACCGAGAACAGCAAAACGGGATGCACAGTGACTAACAGACAGAACGCCGAGCATGGTGGCGCAAGTGACGGCCATGCGATATAAGGCACAACATAAATCACCCCTGTCATTGCCTCGGGGTGTCGAATCTAAAACTTGCAATGGGAAGCCGCATAGTTCAGTCAGGTAGAACACTCGGCGGTAATCAATCCGTCCGTATAGTCCCCGGTTCGAATCCGGGTGTGGCTGCTAATCAATTCAAACGACTATGTTCAATCCAATCAAAGCATATAAGCATTGGCGCGAAAAGCGCAGGAATGCAAGGCTTAGAATATTAAGCCTAAGTTTGGCACACAGCTGCGGAGGCAGATTATATGATATTCTGTCTCATACTCACGTTTTTTACATCTATCTCAAATACGGGTTCAACAAGGACGGCGTAGAGGTTGGTGAGATATTCAAGCGTGTAGGGGAGGAGATTCCAGGCTTTAAAGTTCCAGAGAAGCCGCTAAAGCCGTGAGGCTATCGCCAGCCTTTTTCGTGATAGTCTTTGTCGATTTCATCAGCCACGCTTTCGACCGTAGCCACATCAAACAGCTCGATATGGCCACACTCCGAGCAAGCAACGGCGACGACATCGGTTCCGGCTAAGGAGCCATGCTTAGGTTCAGAGAAGTTCAGGCTCTGATGTTTGCAGAAGGGACACGAAGTGGTTCCGTAGCGGCCTGAAAAATCAGTCCATCTTTCTTTAAAAGATCTATTCATATTCGTAATATTTATGTTTGGCGACACAAAGTTACTACAAAAAAGTGAAATGCGGAAAGATATAGTGATAGAATTGAGTTACAAGGGTTTTGGTTGAAGTGGCGATAATCCGTGAAGCCATTACAATCCCTGCCGAAGCCAAATCCTGACGCCGCTACGTTACTTGTTCGTAACCATGCCCGAAAATGCGACAAACGGGTACGAATAGCGAAACAAGGCTCTAAGGAATAGTGAGTTATCCATAACTCATGCGAAAAATCAGGTTACGGAAAAAGATTGCGCCGTTCCTCCCCGTTTTGCGTACCAACACCGGACTCTTCACCAACTAATTTTGAAACCCAAAAATTAAGGACAATGAAGAGTACATTTTCAGTAATCTACTACCTCAAGCGTCAGGTAGTGAAAAAGG
>UQMZ01000041.1 GCA_900542185.1 uncultured Bacteroidales bacterium | reverse complement strand
GTGAGCAAAGTTACATTAATCAACTGAATATGCGAATGTGATGGTCGATTTTTTTGCGATTCGTTGCATTCGCATGTTCTCTTTTTTTTATGCGACAGCCTCCTTTCGGATTACTCGGAGAGCCCACGCTACTATTCATCGCGATATGACATTATCTTGACTTTCTAAACTTTGTCAACTTTATTAACTGGCCGCCGGTTCACACTCCCTTCGGCAGGGGTCTGTCGGGCTTTGAGATGGGGATGTTGAGATGGGTGTAGATCGCGTTGGGAATCATGCGCCACAGGCCCACCACGATGTTCCAGCGCCAGTCTATCACAGCCACGCGACGTTTGCGGACAATAGCTTTCAGTATCAACGGCACGGCATAATCCAGAGTCATGGTCATGGGATACTTACAGTCCGGCTCCAGCAGCGGCGTACGTATCCAGCCGGGACGGATGTCGGTGAATGTGATGCCTGCCACCGAGTTGTCGCTGAGCTGTTCCAGGGCCACAAGCCATTTCTGACAGGCGCCCTTCGAGGCGGAATAGGCCGACAGACGCCCGATGCCGTTGGTGCCGGCCACCGAGGTCACGGCAGCTATCTGTCCCTTGATGCCGTTCAGCCGGAAATAGCGGTAGGCGGCGCATATACACCGCACGAAGCCCACCGTGTTGGTCTCGAATATGGCCGTCTCCCTGACCGGGTCAAGCACCATGTTCTCATAACCGATGCCCGCGACATGGAAATATATGTCCATACCTCCAAGCCTGGTTATCAGCTCGTTCAATTTATCCGGCGCATCAGGTTTCGTGACGTCTATCGCCATATACTCCACCGTGTCGGGGTATTTCTCCTTGAGCGCGGCCATCGGTTCCGTGTGACGCGCCGCCATTCCCACTTTCACGCCACGGCTGGCCAGTGCCTCGGCACATGCCAGGCCGATGCCCGACGAGGCACCCATTATCACTATTTTCTTCATATTTATGTTTATTTTGTTTTCTTTATGTCCGGAGTTTTGTTTACTTTTGTAAGAAACTGTTTAAATTTATTTTCAATGGATTTTGAGAAGATTTTTGAGATGTTTTCGCAAGTTGAGAAAGGAGAAACCTTTCGGTTGCGACTGCCGAAACTTGGCGAAAACAGCCAAAAAGATTCTTAAAAGCCATTGAAAGAATCCATATAAAAAATTATTCGTAATAAATTTAAACAGTTTCTAAGGGACAAAGTCCCCTATGGAGTTAACAACAAGGGTGGTTATACTGTTTTGACCCCCGAACGCAAAGATAGTTAATTATAAACGGATATAAGTCATGGCAAAGAAGAAACTGGTAGTGTCCACGGGAGCCGGAGTGAGTGCGGAGAGCGGTATCAGCACGTTCCGCGACGCGGGTGGATTATGGGAGAACTATCCGGTGATGCAGGTGGCGTCGGCCGAAGGATTCCGCCGCGATCCGGAGCTGGTTCACGAGTTCTACAACGCGCGCCGGCGCGACCTGCTGAAGGCTGCGCCCAACGCGGCCCACAGGGCCCTGGCCGAGCTGGAGAAGGATTATGACGTGTACATCATCACGCAGAACGTCGACGACCTGCACGAGCGCGCCGGCTCGACCCACGTGCTGCATCTGCACGGCGAACTGATGAAGATGCGCTCCGTCACCAATCCCGACTATATCGAGCCGCTGAGCATCGAGCACCTGGAGACCACTCCCGCCACGCGCGGCAGGAACGGCGACCCGATGCGTCCCCACATCGTGTTCTTCAACGAGCCGGTGCCAAACATCGACAAGGCCATCCGGCTGGCGCAGGAGGCCGACATATTCGTGGTGATAGGCACCTCGCTGGTGGTGTATCCAGCCGCAGGACTGATCAACTGCGTGCGTCCCGGCACCCCGATCTACTACATCGACCCCAACCCCGCCGACGTCAGCGGCATCCCCGACGTGACGGTAATCAAGGAGCCGGCCACCAAGGGGATGGAAATCCTTGCCCGCAAGCTGGAGGACGATAAATAGTTGATAAAGTTTAGAAAGTTTAAAGAGTTAAGACAAATCCCTTCCGGCACCATGTCGGAAGGGATTTTTATGTGGTCTTGACACAAAGTGCAAAAAAATATTTTAAAAGATGCGGTTTTCTCGGAAATCTTTTTTACCTTTGTAGGTGAGTCCGGGCCAGAGCGGCATAGTGAGTCGTTCCGGATCTGGCTCAAGCGTGCCATAAAGACACACAAAACACTCTAACCTTAGAATCATGGCAAAAATCAGAGGAGCAATTACGGTCAACACAGTGCGTTGCAAAGGATGCAACCTGTGCGTGGTGGCATGTCCCACCAAGACGCTGGCCCTACAGCCCAACGAGGTGAACGACCGAGGGTACCATTACGCCTATATGGCTGAGCCCGAGAAATGCACGGGCTGTTGTTCGTGCGCCTGGGTATGTCCCGACGCATGCATTGAAGTTTACAGAGTCAAAGTGGAGGACTAAGGCAGGCTCTTGGTTCCGCTCAATCAGAAAAACACTCTACGAATATGAAAGAAGAGATAAGGCTCATGAAGGGCAACGAAGCGATAGCGCATGCCGCTATACGCTACGGATGCGACGGATATTTCGGCTATCCCATCACCCCGCAGTCGGAGGTGCTGGAGACACTCGAGGAGCTGATGCCGTGGGAGACCACGGGCATGGTGGTCCTGCAGGCCGAATCGGAAGTGGCCGCCATCAATATGGTGTACGGCGGCGCCGCCACAGGCAAAGCCGTGATGACCAGTTCCTCGTCGCCGGGCGTCAGCCTGAAGCAGGAGGGTATTTCCTATATAGCCGCGGCCTCGCTGCCGGCACTCATACTGAACGTGATGCGCGGAGGCCCCGGCCTCGGCACAATCCAGCCCAGCCAGGCCGACTATTTCCAGGCCACCAAGGGCGGCGGCCACGGCGACTATCACCTGATAGTCCTGGCTCCCTCCACGGTGCAGGAGATGGTGGACTTCGTAGGACTCGGCTTTGACCTGGCGTTCAAATACACCAACCCCTGCATGATTTTGGCCGACGGCATCGTGGGCCAGATGATGGAGAAGGTCGTATTGCCCGAACCGCGTCCGCGGCGCACCGACGAGGAGATACGCAAGCAGTGTCCCTGGGCGGCCAACGGCAGACTCGGCGGCCGCAAGCGCAACGTCATAACCAGCCTGGAGCTGGAGCCCGCCAAGATGGAGGTGATCAACCACCAGCTGCAGGAGCGCTACCGCACCATCGAGAAGAACGAGACCCGCTGGGAGGAGATAGACGTGGAAGGCGCCGACTATCTGATAGTGGCCTTCGGCTCCATAGCGCGCATATCCGACAAGGCCCGCGAGATAGCGGCCGAGGAGGGCATCAAGGTCGGCATCGTCCGCCCCATCACCCTCTGGCCCTTCCCCACCGAGGCCGTGGCCCGCGCCGCACAGGGCAAGAAGGGAATACTCGTGGTCGAGCTCAACGCCGGCCAGATGATAGAGGATGTGCGCCTCGCCGTGCACGACGCGCTCCCCGTAGAGCACTTCGGACGCCTCGGCGGCATCATCCCCAGCCCCGAGGAAGTGGTGAACGCGCTCAAAGAAAAAAACATCAACCGTTAACATCGTGCCTCTATGGAAATCACTGATATAATCAAAGAAGAAAACAAGGTATACAGCAAGCCTGAGCTTCTGGAAGAGGTGCACATGCACTATTGCCCGGGCTGCAGCCACGGTGTGGTGCACAAGATACTGGCGGAAGTGATCGCCGAGATGGGCCTCACCGAGAAGGTGGTGGGCGTCTCCCCCGTGGGATGCGCCGTGTTCGCCTACAACTATCTTGACGTCGACTGGATCGAGGCCGCCCACGGCCGCGCACCGGCAGTAGCCACCGCCGCCTCGCGCCTCTGGCCCGAAAACGTGCTGTTCACTTATCAGGGCGACGGCGACATGTCGGCCATCGGTACCGCCGAGTCCATCCACGCCGCTAACCGCGGCGAGAACATCGTAATGATATTCGTCAACAACGCCATCTACGGCATGACGGGCGGACAGATGGCCCCCACCACTCTGATAGGCCAGAAGACCGCCACCACGCCCTACGGACGCCGCGTGGACCTGAACGGCCACCCGCTGGAGATAACCAACCTGATGGCCATACTGGACGGCACATGCTACGTTACGCGCCAGTCCGTACACACCCCGGCCAACGTGCGCAAGGCCAAGGCCGCGCTCAAGAAGGCATTCGAGAACGCCATTGCCAAGCGCGGCACCAGCGTGGTCGAGATCGTGGCCACCTGCAACTCCGGCTGGAAGATGTCGCCCGAAAAGGCCAACGAATGGATGGCGCAGAATATGTTCGAGAAGTACCCCCTGGGAGACCTTAAAAACGTATAACCCCTAACCCGCATAAATCATGAAGGAAGAAATAATCATAGCCGGATTTGGCGGCCAGGGAGTGCTGTCGATGGGCAAGATTCTGGCCTATTCGGGACTGATGGACGACAAGGAAGTGACCTGGATGCCCTCCTACGGTCCGGAGCAGCGCGGCGGCACGGCCAACGTGACCGTCATACTGAGCGACAAGAAGATCTCAAGCCCCGTGCTTGACAAATACGACATCGTGGTGGCTCTGAACCAGCAGAGCCTCGACAAGTTCGCCCCTAAGGTGAAGCCCGGCGGCACGCTGATATACGACACCAACGGCATCCATAACCATCCCACGCGCGACGACATCAGCATCTACCCCATCGACGCGATGACCGCCACCCTCGAGATAGGCAACTCCAAGGCCTACAACATGGTAGTGATGGGCGCCCTGCTCAACGCCATGGACTATAAGCTGCCGATGGAGAATGTGATCAAGGGTCTGAAGAAATCGCTGCCCGAGCGTCACCACAAGCTGATACCCCTCAACGAGCAAGCCATCGAGAAGGGCAAGTCCCTGCTCCAGGCCTGACCCGCACCGACATCCGACGCGCCCTCAACCGGCCCGTCCCCACTACCCCATTAACGCGCCGGGAGTCCGTCACCACGACCGACTCCCGGCGTCTTAGTAGCGCAGGCTGTCCCAGCCGCGCGAGTATTTTAGACAGGAGAACAGTAGAACAGGAGCCGCTGCGACTGGGATGACGACGTCCACGTCGTCAATGCAGTACCGGCTGCTCCTGTTTCTCCTGTTCTCCTGTCAAAAAAACTCTTGTCGGGTTGATGAAACTGTGTCGTAATTCGGACTTACCGCGCAGCCTCTTCCAGTCTGCAGACGGCTTGCGGCTATTCTAATATTCCCTCCGACAAAAGAATCTTTTCATTGACGTGCACTGCCTCGACGGGCTCGCCGATGGCGCGGAGCAGGACAAATGAAATCTCGCCGGCGGCGGGATTTTTTTTGTCGTGGGCCATGATGCCCATTAGTTCCTGTACGTCACGACATTCCGCCGGCAATACCGGATAGAAGCGATTCAGAATCTTCTGCTCGTATTCGTTCGCGACACCCGAATAAAGACCCGTCAGCCGCTCGCTCAGCTTCAGCGCGACCAATAGTCCGTGCGCTACGGCCGTGCCGTGTCCTATCGGCTTGCCGACTCGCGACGCTAATGATTCGAAGGCGTGGCCGGCCGTATGACCTAAATTCAATATCCTTCGCAATCCATTCTCGTGCGGATCGCGGGCCACTACTTCCTCCTTGAAACGGGCCGACCATTCCGCTGCCTGGCCCACATTATTGGCCGTAAGAGTTCCCGGGAGGTTCAGCAATTCGTCATACACCGCCTCAGAGCCGAGCAGCGCGCTCTTGACCACCTCGGCCAGTCCCTCGCGCATCTGATTCTGCGGCAGCGTCGCGAGCCACGAGGCATCCACTATAACACGCTCCGGCATACGGAACGCTCCGACCTCGTTCTTCAGTCCTCCGAAGTCTATTCCGGTCTTGCCTCCGATGGCGGCGTCTGACATGGCCAACAGCGTGGTGGGCACGTTCACGAACCGGATGCCGCGCTTGAACGTGGCGGCGGCGAAACCGCCTAAGTCCGACACCACGCCGCCGCCGATGTTCACCAACAGCGACTGGCGCGTGGCACCCAACGAGCTAAGATCCTCCCATACGCCGGCCAAGGTGTCGAGACTCTTGCTTTCCTCGCCCGCCGGCACCACTATTACCGTGCCGTCCCAACGGAACAGCGGGCTGACATTCGAATCGGTCAGCACAAATACCCTGTCGGGCCGCAGCCGCTCTATCTCGGCCGAAAGTTCCTCACGCCATTTCATTGTTGTTTATTTTTTAAAAGGCCCTCCAGGTAATCGGCAAATTCCTCCATCGAATTGAAAATCAGGTCGGCGCCTTCCTTCACGAACTCCTCGCGCGGAACGGGACCCGTCATGACGGCGCAGACGAAGCATCCGGCCGCTTTGCCGGCCCGTACGCCCAACGGAGCGTTCTCAACCACCATACAGTCGGCGGGATCGGCGCCTACCAACGCCGCCCCTTTCAGATACGGCTCAGGATAGGGCTTGCCGTGCTTCACGTCCAATGCCGTGACGCGTCGCCCGTCCACGAACACTCCCGGGTAATCATGCTCAAGTTTGTCCAGCAGGCTGGCTTGAGCCGAACCGGTGACCAGTACGCGCGTCATGCCCAACGCGCCCAACGCCGCGATCATCCTTTGGGCGCCGGGCATAACGGGAGCGCGTCCCAACGCCCGGAAGTTGGCCGTCTTTATCGCATACAGCCGCGCCGCCTCCTCGTCGCTGACCTCGTGACCGCGCTCGCGCTTCATCAGCAGGTTGATGGTGGCTTTGCCCGTCATCCCCTCGTACATGTAAAACTCGTCGGGGTCCGTATCAAGACCTATCTCGTCGCACATCTTCTTCCAGGACGCGGCATGTCCCCGCATGGAGTCGTAAAGCACCCCGTCCATATCAATTAATGCAGCTTTAAACCGTTTCATAACGCAAAATTAAGGATTTTTTGTTAATTTTGCATACAATGAACCGCAACGAACCAACCGACATACATAAATACGACGGAATTAAGCTGGTATCCATCAGCGCCATGCTGCTTGCCCTGCTATTGGCATTCGGATGCAAGCGGGGCAATCCTTTCGCCAAGGCAACGGCTGAAGACCCTGGCAACTACATAGTTATAGACGGCGAATCGGTCATAGACGATGTAGAGTCGCCTGCCGCGGCGCAGATACCCGAGGCCGAGCCGGGACCTACCCCGGAGCCGACGCCTGACACCGCCAAGGCGGAAGCCCCGCATCCGGTGGCCGTCCCCGCTGCCGCCTCGCCAATCGAGACCGGCAAGGACGCCCCCAACCACGGCCGCATACGGGTGCGCAACATCGGATCGCTGATGGAGGTGTTCAACGACTCAAACAAGTATCAGTATGCCGCCGCCGAACGCCTCGGCATCCGCCCGATACGCAGCTTGGGACAGGCTTACTTCACCACACGGCCCATCGTGGAGGTGAGGAGCAACCGGTATTACACGGTCGACGAACTGAAGCACTCGTTCCCCTATCTGGTGCCAGAGGCCGAGAAGGTGCTGAGCGACATAGGCCGGAACTTCATCGACTCGCTGGAGCGTCGCGGCGGCGGGAAGTACCGGCTGATAGTGACCAGCCTGCTGCGCACGCCCCACACCGTCAAACGCTTGCGACGCGTCAACAGGAACGCCGTGGACTCATCAACCCATCAGTTCGGCACCACATTCGACATCAGTTTCACGCGGTTCCACAACCTGGACCGGTCCAAAGTCACAGCCGACGAGGACCTGAAGAACCTGCTTGGCGAAGTGTTGCTCGACATGCGCGACAACAAGCGATGCCTGGTCAAATACGAGCGCAAGGGAGGCTGCTTCCACATCACCGCCACCAAATGACCCGCGCCCGGAGCCTGAATATGCCATTTCCGCAACAATTCGGGCTTTCACGTTGTTTAATCTTATAATATAAACCCAGTTCCGGAGGCTTGCCTCCGCAGACGATAGAAAGACAATATGGACAAATTAAGTTACGCATGGGGCCTGGCAATGGGCCGCCAGCTTAAAGGCATGGGCGTCAGCAACCTTGACGCCGACACATTCAGAAATGGAGTGATGAACGCATTCGACGGCACGGAGCCCGCGATTCCCGTCGAGGAGGCTCAGAAGCTGATCAACGACTATCTGCAGGAGCTTCAGGACAAGGCCGAGAAGGTAGCGCGCGCCGAGGGCGAGCAGTTCCTGGCCGAGAACGGCAAGAAGGAGAACGTGAAGACCACGGCCAGCGGCCTGCAGTATGTGGTTGAGAAAGAGGGAACCGGCGCACAGCCCACGGCCGAGGACGAGGTGACCGTACACTACACGGGCAAACTTCTGAACGGCCAGGTGTTCGACAGCAGCGTCAACCGCGGCGAACCCGCCACATTCCCCCTGAACCGCGTCATTCCCGGATGGACTGAAGGCGTGCAGCTCATGAAAGAAGGCGCCAAGTACACCTTCTTCATCCCCAGCGACCTGGCCTACGGCCCTCAGGGTGTGCCCGGAGCAATCCCGCCCCACTCCACCCTTATATTTGACGTGGAACTAATCAAAGTCAACAAGAAGTAAATATGAAAACGATTAAGTATCTGGCATCGGCGCTTGTACTTACGGCCGGCATGACGATGGTGTCATGCAACGGCAACAAGACCGCCGCCGCTGCCGATTCCGACAGCATGGCCACCGAGGCAGTGGCAGAGGCCACCGACTCCCTGAACGCGCCCAGCGAACTGGCCAGAATCTTCACCGACCCGGCCAAAAAATCGGAGACTCCTACCGACACCACTTACGCCGAGACCCCGACGGGCCTCAAGTATATGGTGCTCAAAGAGGGCACGGGCGACCGTCCTTCGGCTGACGACACCGTCACCGTACACTACACCGGCGAGCTGCTTAACGGCCAGGTGTTCGACAGCAGCGTGAGCCGCGGCGAGCCCGCTTCCTTCCCGCTGAACCGCGTCATCCCCGGATGGACCGAGGGTCTGCAGCTGATGAAAGCCGGCGGCAAGGCAGTGTTCTACATCCCCTCCGCACTGGCTTACGGTTCTGCCGGCGCTCCCCCCATGATCGGACCGGACGCCGACCTGATCTTCACTGTAGAACTTATCAGCGTAGGCGAGCCTGAACAATGAGAAAACTGATTAAAGGGGCCGCTGTGCTGACGGCGGCCCTTATGCTTTTGGCCCTCCCCTCGTGCAAAGGGAGAACTATGGAGAACATGACCCCCACCGGCGACACCGTGGAAGTGGTGCCCGACACCATTCCCGCCGATTCGATTTGAGAGTATGCCTGTATCCTTATCGAGACAATCCATGTCGCGGACATTGCGACACCTCTCTCTCGCCGCCGTGGCGTTGCTGACGGCGGCCGGCACCGTATCGTGCGGCCCCGACCGGGGCAAGAGCCTGAATGAAATGGGCCACGTATCGCTGGCCGATTCCATGCTGTATTACACCGGCCAGCTCAAGGCCTACGAGTATCTGCGCGAGGCCATGAACGACACGGCCCTGCGCTCCACCGAAGCCCGTATCCGCTTTCTGGAGGGCGTGCGCCATGGTTATGACGACATGCAGGGTAACGACTCCGCCTACAACCTCGGCATCCGTTACGGCGTTCGCATGGCCGTGAGGGGCAAACATTTCGAGAACGAATTCGGATTCACCTTCGACAAGGACATCCTGTTCCAGTCCATGGCATACGCCCTGCTGCAGGAAAAGGACATAGACGAGCTTGCAGTGCAGGACAAACTGTACGACGTGCTGCACAAGCTGCAGGCACAGCAGGCCGGCTCGGTACACCGCCAGGCCCATCATGCAGTGAGGGCCGAGGCCGCGAAACTCGGCATGAAGCGCCTGGAGGACGGCCTGTATTACAAGGAACTCACCCCCGGTGCCGGCCCGTCGGCCACCCCGGGCGCCGTGCTGTCGCTGCAGGTGAACTATTCGCGGCCCGACGGCGAAAGCCTCGGAATGTCGTCGCCCCAGGAGGTGACGGTGGGAAACCATGAGACAGCTCCCGTGCTGAACGAGATTTACTGCCGGATGCGGCAAGGCGAACACGCCCGGTTCCTCACCCCGGCCTTCCGCCTGTACGGCAACCGTTGCGAGTTCATAGGACTCAAACCTGCGGATCCCGTTCTGATTGATATCCAGGTATTCAGGATTTCTCCCGGAACAGCTACCGACATAAATGCAGATATATGAAAAACGTTCGCGCCAAAAAGTCATTAGGACAGCATTTCCTGAACGACGAGCACATCGCCTCGCGCATAGCCGATACCATTTCGGCCCGGGAACTGCCTGAACACGCCCGCCCGTGGAGCGACCTCCCCATCCTTGAGATCGGACCCGGCATGGGCATCCTGACCAAATACCTGATGGACACCGGGCGCCCGCTGGAATGCGTGGAGCTGGATTCCGAAAGCGTCGGATTCCTGCACAACCTGTATCCGGACCTGAACGTGGTGGAGGCCGACTTCCTGAAGATGGACCTCGACACGGTATTTCCGGGTCAAGACATGGCGCTAATAGGCAATTTCCCGTACAACATCTCGAGTCAGATATTTTTCCGTGTCCTTGACCACCGCGACCGCATACCGGTCGCCGCCGGGATGCTTCAGAAGGAAGTGGCCGAGCGCATCTGCGCCGCGCCGGGCAACCGCGACCGCGGCATCCTTTCGGTGCTGCTGCAGGCCTGGTACGACTGCGAATACCTGTTCACCGTCGAGCCGTTCGTATTCACGCCCCCGCCCAAGGTGCGCAGCGGCGTGCTGAGACTGACGCGCAACGACCGCACCGACCTCGGCTGCGACCCCGCCGACTTCAAGAAAGTGGTTAAGCAAGCCTTCTCCATGCGTCGCAAGACCCTGCGCAACTCGCTGGCCCCCCTCCTCGCCGCCGTCCCTGCCGACATTGCCGCCGACACCCTCGCGCCCATCGAACCCCTCCTGACCGAACGCCCCGAGCGCCTCTCCGTCGACCAGTTCGTCCTCCTCACCAACCTCCTGATCCAAAAATAGGATGATTCAACAGTTGAGTAGAATTCCTAACCGAATTCCTAACTGAAGTTAAAAAGAGGCAGACACTGCCTCTTTTTTGCATTCACAGCCCTTACATCACATAATTTTAGGATTGCATACCGTTAATTTCACGAAAAATAGTTAACTTTGCAATCTTAGCATCGTATGCGAAATGACCAAGAATATCACAACAACATAACGGCGAAAGCCGTAAACAAAAAAATTATGAACCCCAACGTAGTAGCTTAAAGGAGGCTTTGGTCGGCCTCGCATAGCTACGCTGGAGTTTTTCTCTACTCTGTTCAATGAATAGAATTGATATGATACAAACAGTTGGACGCGAGTTCTTGATTTCTAACATCGAGAACAATGAGTTCAGCTATCAACAAGTCTTGGAGCGATCACTAAGTGGGCACTACAAACTTGATATTCGTTTCTATGATGAAGCATCGGAAACGGCTGTCTTAATTGAGACAAAACGTCGTTTTACCTCCGCTGATAAAGATCAACTTTTTGCTTATGTTGCATTAGAACAGGAACTGAACCCAGACACTAATATTGTTGCAATATTGGCGAACACAGAGAATGATTTAATAAAAGTCTGGCAATTCGCAAGCACTGAGGCCAATGGCATTGAACTTTCAGATACTCGACTTAAAAGTTTTGAGGAATATAAGTTCTATTTCGTTTCTCAAAATGTTAATGACAGGACAGCCGTCTTAGAAAACACTTCAAGACTAAACAAACTTCTTCATGATAACGGTATTCCGGAGAAATTGAGAAGCCAATTTGTGGGTACCTGTCTCTTAGCTTTAAAAGAGAAACTTA
This sequence comes from uncultured Bacteroidales bacterium, assembly GCA_900542185.1. Classification (GTDB taxonomy): domain Bacteria; phylum Bacteroidota; class Bacteroidia; order Bacteroidales; family Muribaculaceae; genus Lepagella. Next base: position 22,250 of record UQMZ01000041.1, on the reverse strand, counting down.
AATTCAAGGGACTCTCCACTGCTCAAATCAATGCTGGTATCAATGAGATTTTAGCTTCAATGCTACATAACAGCCTTGACAGGGCGACAAAATTATCACTTCTAAAAACTAAAATATTAGAAAGTCAAAGTGTCTCTTCAATACGAGCGGAAGAGTATCATAAAATACTACTTTTCATTAAGAAGAATATTTTACCTTATATCAATGATTACACTTTAGAAGGTCACGATATCCTGAGCTATTTTTTTACCACATTCAATAAATACGTAGCAAGGGAAGATAAAAATCAAGCATTTACACCGAATCATATTGCGCATTTTATGTGCAAAGTTGCGCGTCTCCATCGTAATACGCGTGTACTTGATCCAACTTGTGGTTCGGGGACATTTCTAGTACAAGCGATGTCCCAAATTCTAAAAGAATGTGAGACTGCAAGCGAGAAAAAGCATGTAAAGGAGAATCAAATATATGGCATCGAATTTGACGAAAATGTATATGGATTAGCAACCACCAATATGTTAATTCATGGCGACGGCAATTCTAACATTCAGGCAGGATCTTGTTTCGATAAGAAGCAATGGATTGAATCATCTGACATAAATTTAGTCTTGATGAATCCTCCATATAATGCTTCCAAAAATCAAGTACCCACCCCTTATGCTCGTCTATTCGGTTCTAAATCTACCGACCCTACAAAAGGCTTAGGCTTTGTGCAATATATAGCTGACGCTGTAAATCATGGGAAATTGTTGACATTACTCCCAATGGCTTGTGCACTTACATCCAGTTCTATCATTACTGATTGCAAAGAGAAAATGCTTCAGAAGCACACCTTAGATGCCGTTTTTTCTTTACCCCCTGATATGTTCTATCCTGGGGCAAGTGCTGTGGCTATATGTATGGTGTTTAATTTGGGACAGCCGCATCCCTCTAATTTTGAAACGTTCTTCGGATATTATCGTGTAGATGGGTTTGAAAAAAGAAAAGGTGTTGGCCGTGTTGATATAAATGAGGTTTGGGACAGCATTGAGTCTGAGTGGTTATCATTATATCGACACCGCTTAGAAATGCCGGGCAAAAGTGTGAATAAAATAGTTTCAGCTACCGATGAATGGTGCGCAGAAGCATATATGGAAACCGATTACTCTACACTAAGCAAAAAAGATTTTGTTGAAACAATGCAATCTTTTGCTGCATATCTAACTCAGAATGAAAATGTCCGTGTTAACTAAACGATTTACCATTTCTGAGTTATTTCCTATCTTAATGAATGGGAAAGCTAACAATAATATTCTTTCTGATGGCAATGATTGTCCATATGTCGGAGCTAAAAAATCTGATAATGGCATTATGCGATATTGTGCATATAATCCAAATCTAATACAACAAGGCAATTGCATATTATTTATATGTAATGGAGCTGGATCTGTAGGCTATACTCTTTATATGGATCGGTCTTTTATCTCGACATCAGATGTTGTCGCAGGTTACGCTTCGTTCTTAAATAGAGAAATTGCGATGTACTTAATTACACTTCTTGATTTGGAACGCCCTAAATATTCTTATGGAAGAAAGTGGAAAAGATATCTAAGAACAACAACCATACCCTTACCTATAGATGAGAATGGCAATCCTAATTGGAGTTATATCCAAGCTTATGTCTCATCATTAATCCCGATGTTACCTAAAAGGAGCAGGTCTATATGGACTAGAGGAGTGACGACAGATAGTATTGGGTCATCTAATGTAGCGATAAATACAGATTGCTGGAAATGGTTTGCCCTTAAGGATATTTTTGATATTTCATACGGTAATAGTTTCGAACTAATAAATCTGTCTTCATGTGATAAGAACGTAAATAATGCCATAGCATTTGTTTCACGTTCATCTTCAAACAATGGTGTGGATGACTATGTCGAACGGATAATAGATGTCGAACCATTCCAAGCCGGCGATATAACTGTAGCTTTAGGTGGGTCTGTACTCTCTACATTTATTCAACCGAGGCCTTTTTATACAGCATATCACGTTAAAGTATTAACGGCAAAAATAGCAATTTCAGTTTTGCAAAAAATTTTTGTTGTGACATTAATCCGACGTGAAGCCTATAGATATAGCTATGGAAGACAAGCAAATACGACTCTAAACTCACTTCAAATAAAGCTTCCGGTAAAGAATGAGAAAATTGACTGGGCATGGATTCAGAAATATATGGAATCTATGCCATTTAGCAAACAATTGAACGAGGGATTTTAAAGAAAAACCATTAATGAAAGCTATATATTTAGACTTACATATTCACACATCAGAAGATGCCAATAAACCGAATGCATCTTATGATATTGCAGAGTTAGTCCGCAAGATTAAAGAATATAATGGGAATTCAGATTTTATGATCTCACTTACGGACCACAACATCATTAATAAAGATGCCTATCTAAAAGGATTGGCACTGGGAATTAATATGATTTTAGGTGTCGAATTACACATCAAGCATAGAGATGATGTAAAAGCGTACCATTGTCACATGTTCATCAATTGTGATATTACAAGCGATAGCATTGATAACATAAATAAAATATTAAATGAACTATATCCAGAAAAGCTTCCCACTAGAACAGATGCTTCAATTCCTGATATACAAGATATTATAAATAGCTTTGATGACTATGACTTTATTCTTTTACCTCATGGCTCTCAAAGGCATGGGGCGTTTAACTATTCAATAGGCAAGGGGAAGCGCTTAGACAATGCAATTAACAGATCAATCTATTATAATCAATTTGATGGATTTACTGCCCGAAGTAATGATGGTCTGGAGCAAACGATTGAATATTTCAAGAAACTTGGTATTGCCGAATTTGTCAATTTGCTTACCTGTTCTGACAACTATTCCCCGAGTGCCTACCCTGCAACGAAAAGCAAAGATACAAATGAGTTTGTGCCAACATGGATGTTTGCAGAACCAACATTTGATGGACTTAGATTATCATTGTCTGAGTCATCCAGATTAGTGGTGCAAAAAGAAAAGCCTGATGTTAGGACAGATCATATTGGACATATTGTACTCAAGAATGAACATATTGATATTGACGTAACACTATCTGACGGATTAAATGTCGTTATTGGAGGATCATCCTCTGGCAAAACCTTATTTGTGGATTCAATATATAATGCTATAAATCATTCTTTCGATGGCTCAAAATATATCGATAGATATGGTGTACAGCAGATTTCTGTTGAGAATCCGTCAAATATGCGACCTTACTATATTTCTCAAAATTTTATTGCAGAAAATATAAGCGACAATAATGAGAAATCTATTGATGAAATAGAAATCCTTCATAACATTTTCCCATCAGACAAGGAGATAAATCAACAGATTACTTCAGCTTTAAATTCGTTGAACACAATAGTTGCGGATATGTTAAACTATGTAGCAACTATTGAGTCATGCATTACATCTCTTAATGCCCTACCTCATCCAGGAATGATGGTGATTCATACTGAATTAAAAAGGAATATTTATAACTCCTTTATTCCCAAAGAAGATGAGATAAAAAATATTGAATATACAACGCCTATTTATGAGGAACATTTAAGAAAAATACAGGAAATAAAGGCTTTTCTTGAAAACAATCCTCTGACGAATAACCGTAATGCAGAGTTTCAGGCTATTGAGAATGAATTAAATTTTGCATATAAGGCTAGCAATCTATCAGATACAATTTTAAATTGCATGATAGATAAAAAGAAAAGTGTCGATATAAGTCTACGAGAAACGCAAGGCATCGATCAAGAGAGAATACAAAACAAGGAACGTTTATTGAAGTTAATCGCTCAATATGTTTCTGCTCTGAAAGGCTTTTATAAGTGCAAAAAACAATTGTCAGAGACTAAATATTCCTTTTCAACAAAGGTTGTTGAATCAATGGGGCATAAATTATCCATTCACAATAATTTTAAATTTGATGAAACTATACTGATTGATACGTTAAACCAATATTTAAAATTTTCTTTTAAGAGACTAAGCGATGTAATTCCAGAAAATTTATTCAAGAAATATTTTAAGGAACGTCCCCGTGTTGAGACATATGATGAATTAGGTCGCAAAATACAATCCTATTTATCAGAGGCAAACACCAAATCATATCAAATTACAACAAGCCATGGTGTAGATTTTAATTCATTAAGCCCAGGATGGAAAACCGCAATCTTGTTGGATTTAATTTTAGGGTATAAGGATGATAATGCCCCAATAATAATTGATCAGCCAGAAGATAATCTTGCTGTCAAATATATCAACTCCGATCTCGTTGATACCATAAAACGTGTAAAAAGTAGGAAGCAGGTAATTTTGGTGTCACACAACGCTACCATTCCTATGATGGCGGATGCCCAAACAATTGTCTTATGTGAAAATGACGGCGCAAAAATAACTATCCGTTCTGCCTCTTTAGAGGGAAGTATAGGGGACCAAAAAGTGCTTGACTATATAGCTGACCAAACTGATGGAGGAAAATCATCCATCAAAAAACGTGTGAAGAAATATAATTTTAAAAAATTCAATTAAACAATATATATGACTTTAAAGTTTGATCGTACAAAAGATGGAGATATTTCTATTATTGTCTATACCGGAACCAATTCGCATTCATTTTCTTATACCGAATTGATAGGAAGCCTTATGGATAACGAAATAATTGAAACTGATTATTCAGCCGAAATAACAGCTGAAGAAAAGGTACAGATTGAAAGCTTAATTTCTGAGATTCGGGGCATTGTAACCCCTGACTTAAAAGGAGATGAGCCAAATTTATTTGATGCTTAAAATAACCATTGGCTTCTCTGATCTCTTGTCTATCTTTTGATTATGACTATTGACTATATAAAGGCATTGATTGAAGCGGACGAGTCGAGGACTTTGGTATACTCTGAGTGGGTATTCCTCAAATGAATAATATTCTTAGTAATGACTATCAGATACATCAACACATTCACTAACTTGATTCAGCATAAGGAATCGGAAGTGGTTGAGTTCAAGAAGGCGGAGAATAACTTCGACTTTGATGACTTGGGCAAATATTTCTCGGCGATGAGCAATGAGGCGAATCTTCGCGGACTCGATTTCGCGTGGCTGATTTTTGGCTATGATGAGAAGTGCCTCAAGATTGATGCCGTAATTGAAAAGATAAACACTCAAATCGAACGTTTGAAAGAACTCAGACGCTCGCTGATAAATGAAGGTGGAACCGGCGAACTCGCCATATAATTAATAAACCATGCTGAACCCCAAAGAAGTTAAGGCACTCCTTTCAGACATTGAAAGTGACCGAATAGAACGGACGATTTCAACGACCAATACCGACAAATTCGGTCAAGCTATTTGCGCATTTGCCAATGACCTGCCTAATCATAATTTGCCTGGATACTTGATAATTGGTGCTGACGATAAGACCGGAAATGTTAATGGGTCAGTTAAAATCACCGACCAACTTCTCCAGAACCTCGGAGGAATAAAGACTGACGGCAAGCTCCAGCCTCAGGTGAGTATGACTGTTGAAAAAGTCGCCCTCCCAGAAGGAGATGTCGCCGTTGTAACAGTACAGCCTTGTCAATTCACGCCTGTTCGCTACGAGGGGCGTATTTGGGTTCGCATCGGACCGCGAAAGAGTATCGCAAGTGAAGCAGATGAAAAGTTGCTTCTTGAAAAACGCACAAGCAGAATGTTGACCTTTGACGCTCTTCCATGCTTTGATGCCACAATCGATGATATTGACATTGCGGCATTCCGTCAGATTTATCTCCCAAAAGCTTTTCCGGATGATGTTTTGAGAACTGATACGCGCACAGTCGAGCAGCAAATGCAGGCTCTCGGCTATTTTAACGTGAAGTATAACTGTCCCACTTTCGCAGGAGTCATTATGTTTGGCAAGCGCCCCGAACAGTTCCTGCCCGGAAGTTACGTGCAGTATGTCCGTTTCAGCGGCACTGACCGTGCCGGAGAAATAAAGAACGAATATAAATTTGCCGGAAATCTTGTGAAGATTCTTTCCCAACTTGATACATTCGTGGATGCTACAATCACGAATCGCCGCCCTGTGCCGGTGTCGGCGTTACGTGAAGAAATGGTTGTCGATTATCCACACTGGGCTACTCGCGAGCTGTTGATGAACGCCATCTGCCACAGAGATTACGAGGGAAATGGCCCGGTGCAGTTCTATCAGTATAACGACCGTATCGAAATAATGAATCCCGGAGGACTCTATGGCAAAGCCACGCCCGAAAACTTTCCCTATGTCAACGATTACCGCAACGGCGTTGTAGCTGAAGGCATGAAGGTACTTGGGTTCGTGAACCGATATAGCAGAGGTGTTCAGGCGGTCCAAGATGAACTTCGCGCCAACGGGAATGGAGAGGCGGACTTCAAGCTTCACCTCGGTACGGCGTTTCTTGTAGTGGAAAATATAGCAAATAAAGAAACGAATAAAGAAGCAAATAAAGAAACGAATAAAGAAGCAAATAAAGAAACGAATAAAGAAACGAATAAAGAAAAGCAAATAAAGAGACAGTTAGGAATAATCTGCAATATGATTAGGGAAAATCCTGCCTCTACGTATGGAGACTTCATGAATGCTTTGGGGATTGGTTATTCATCAGTTTATGAAAGAGTGAAATTCCTGAAACAGAAGGGAGTTCTGCGCCGAGAGGGTGGCCTTTACGGAGGAAGATGGTTAATTAATGAAGGTCTCTATTTTCAACTCTATCCATCATCTGAGACAACATGCTGATTAGCTGGTGCATTTTATTTGCAAAGAAAATCACAGTACTAATCCAGACAAGATAATAACCAACAGGACACTTAAATATAATCAGAAACTAATACGTGCTTTCTGAAGTGCATTTCAACATGATTGATACGGTAAGCCGGGGAATCAAGAAGATGTTTACCGAACAGATGGAGCGTAGATTCCCGATGCCGGACTATGAGATTGACAATGAGAAGAAAGAGGTTGCGGTCCACATATTTGGCAATGCCATAAATGAACGTAAGCATTAACTGAAGTTAAAAAAGAGGCAGAGACTGCCTCTTTTTTGCATTCATGGATTTTTGTTGTAACTTTGCAGGCGGGATCTTCTCAAATGCGGATCCCGATTCGATATGGCTAAAAGAAACATTCTTATCACCGGGGGCGCCGGGTTCATCGGCAGCCATGTGGTGCGTCTGTTCGTCACCGAACATCCGGATTATCACATCTATAACCTCGATCTCCTCACTTACGCCGGCAACCTTGCCAACCTCAAGGACATCGAGAACCGGCCTAACTATACGTTCATCAAGGGCGACATCGCGGACCTGGAACTGATGCGCAGCATCATCCGCGACAACAATATAGACGGCATCATCCACTTGGCGGCCGAAAGCCATGTGGACCGCAGCATCAAGGATCCGTTCACATTCGCGCGCACCAACGTGATGGGCACGCTGGCTCTGCTACAGGCCGCAAAGGAGTATTGGGAATCCCTGCCCGAGAAATACGAGGGCAAACTGTTCTACCACATAAGCACCGACGAGGTGTACGGCGCCCTGAAGCTGACGCATCCCGCGGGCGTAAAGCCTCCGTTCACCACCAAGGCGTCGAGCAAGGACGACATGGCATACGGCACCGAGTTCTTCCTGGAGACCACCAAGTACGATCCCCACTCGCCATATTCGGCGTCGAAGGCTTCGAGCGACCATTTCGTGCGCGCATACCACGACACATACGGCATGCCCACGCTCGTGACCAACTGCAGCAACAACTACGGCCCGTATCAGTTCCCCGAGAAGCTGATACCGCTGTTCATCAACAACATCCGTCACCGCAAGCCGCTGCCCGTGTACGGCAAGGGCGAGAACGTGCGCGACTGGCTCTATGTCGAAGACCACGCCCGCGCCATCGACACCATCTTCCATCACGGCAAGGTGGCCGAGACATACAACATCGGCGGCTTCAACGAATGGAAGAACATCGACCTGATCAGAGTGGTGATCAGAACCGTTGACCGTCTGCTTGGCAATCCCGAGGGTTATTCCGACAGCCTCATAACCTATGTAACCGACCGTCCCGGCCACGACATGCGCTATGCCATCGACAGCCGCAAACTGCAGAAGGAATTGGGATGGGAGCCTTCGCTGCAGTTTGAGGAAGGCATCGAGAAGACAGTGAAATGGTACCTGGACAACCAGGACTGGATCGACAACATCACCTCGGGCGAGTACGAGAAATACTACGACGACATGTACGGCAACCGCTGAAACAAGAAAAAGGCCTGCATCACGCAGACCCTGTTTCTTCAATTAAAACAACAATAACAACTTTTTCAGAACGTTTGTAGCAGTATATATTATGTCAATCAATGACTTATGCTCTATGTAGTGTGGTTTATCAAACCTTACGCTATTATAACATCGCTGCTGTTTATTTGGTTCGGAAAGTTGTGATTTTTTTGTTGGTTTTTCGTAAAAATTTTTCAGCTTAATATCAATCTTATTGATATTAAGCTGATTATCATAACTAAAAAATGAAGGAGCTGATAAACCGATACGTGTGGATAGTGGACGTGCTGAACCGCTACGGACGCCTGACGCGCGAGGACATCAACGACCTGTGGCGGAAATCGCCGCTGAGCAACGGCGACCCGATGCCCGCACGCACCTTCTATCACTACCGGCGCGCCATCGAGGAGAATTTTCAATTAGAGATAGCCTGCGACGCCTCGGGCCACTACTACATCGACGAGGCCGAAAGCAACGCCAATCCGATGGTGACCAACTGGCTGCTGGAATCCTATTCGGTCAACAACGCCATCAAAGGCTCGTCCATCCCGCACGACCGTGTGTCGGTCGAGGACGTCCCCTCGGCCCGCGAATTCCTGCCCTTGGTGCTTGCCGCCATCGGCGACAGGCACAAGCTGTCGTTCACATACGCCGGCTTCAGCAAGTCAAGGCCGGAGAAGGACATACGGTTCCTGCCCTGCTTCGTGAAGCGTTACAAGCAGCGCTGGTACATGATAGGCATACGCGAGCAGAGCGGCGACGTGCGCACCTACGCCCTGGACCGCGTGTCGCAGATGTCGGTGGTGAACGAGGAGTTCGAGATGCCGCAGCTCAAGCCTGAGACTTTCTTCGAGAACCTGATAGGCATCACCTCGTCAAAGGCCGACGTGCGCACCGTCAGGATCATGACCACGCCCATCCAGGCCAAATACTTCCGCGCCCTCCCCTTCCACCATACGCAGCAGGAAGCGCTGCACGACCAGTATTCCATCTTCACCTACCGCCTGAAGCTGAATTACGAGCTGGTGCACGAAATCCTGTCGTATGGAGATTCGCTGAAGGTGCTCGCACCCCGCGAGCTGCAGCTGATGGTGCAGACACAGCTGGAAAACACCCTGAAGATGTACGAAAATCCAGACCTTATTCCCCGCTGATAGGCGAAATGTCCCGCTGAAGCGTTATTAATTTAGTTTTAGTTTAAAAAGTTGAAAAAGTGAAGGAAGTTAAGAGGAATGTGAAGACATGCCAATTACAGCACTATCACCTTAACTTTTTAAACTTTATTAACTATTCAAGACAATGGCTGAAAGCAATTTCATAGATTATGTAAAGATATTGTGCCGGTCGGGCAAGGGAGGCGCGGGAAGCCGCCATTTCCACCGTGCCAAGTATATACCCAAGGGCGGTCCCGACGGCGGCGACGGCGGCCGCGGCGGCCACATCATACTGCGGGGCAACCGTCACCTGTGGACGCTGCTCCCGTTGCGTTACAGGCGTCATATCTTTGCCACCGACGGACAGAGCGGCGGCGAGAACCGCTCGCACGGCGCCGATGGCCAGGACCAGATCATCGAGGTGCCTGTGGGCACCGCCGTGTTCGACGCCGACACCGGCGAGTTCCTGTGCGAAGTGACCGAGGACGAGCAGGAAATCAACCTGCTGCGCGGCGGCAAGGGAGGTCTGGGCAATGTGCATTTCGCCACATCCACCAACCGCACCCCGCGCTACGCACAGCCGGGCCAGCCGGCCATCGAGAAGGCCGTGGTGCTCGAGCTTAAGTTGCTCGGCGATGTCGGACTCGTGGGATTCCCAAATGCCGGAAAGTCCACGCTTCTCTCCGCCCTGTCGTCGGCCAAACCCAAAATAGCCGACTATCCTTTCACTACGATGGAGCCGCAGTTGGGCATCGTCAGATACCGCGACAACCAGTCGTTCGTCATGGCCGACATCCCCGGCATCATCGAGGGAGCCTCGGAGGGAAAGGGCCTCGGATTCAGGTTCCTGCGCCACATAGAGCGTAACGCCGTGCTGCTGTTCTTAGTGCCCGCCGATGCCGACGACATCAACAAGGAATACGAGATACTGCTGCACGAGCTGCGCGAGTTCAATCCCGACCTGGACATCAAGAACCGCGTATTGGCCATCTCCAAGTCTGACATGCTCGACGACGAGCTGCGCGACGAGATTGCAGCGACGCTGCCCCAGGACGTGCCGCATCTTTTCATCTCCGCCGTCACCGGCCAGGGACTGACCGAATTGAAGGACATACTGTGGCGCGAAATCAATTCCGAGGACAACCAGGCGCGTTTCACCGTGACCCACCGCCCCCTCGACATGCGCCACCGCGTGGAGGAGGAAGACAACTTCGTGTTCGACCAGCCCGAGATGGAGGACGAGGACGACATATACGGCGATATGTCGGACGAGGAATGGGAGGACGAGTTCTGGGACGAGGAATCGTCGGTAAACGATTAATGCCAAACCTCCTGAATTACTAATTGCTAATTTCCATTTATTCAGAAATGGACAAGATTGACATAAACCTTCACAATATACTGCGCTCGCGCATCAAGGGCTGGAAAGGCCGGATGATTCCGGGCTTCATGATCACGGGGCTTGAGAAATTAGTGCATCAGGACGAACTGAACGCCGCCCTGGACGCCACCTACCCGTCGACCGGCTCGGAATTCTGCGAACGCATCTACGACTTCTTCAACGTCACGCTCGAGGTCGAGGGACTCGAGAACATCCCCGAACACGGACGCTTCATATTCGCCTCCAACCACCCATTGGGCGGTTTGGACGGCATGGGACTGATCAAGGTGTTGGGCGCCAAGTACGGAGACGAGAACATTCAGTTCTTGGTCAACGACATGCTGATGAACGTGATACCGCTGCGCACGGTGTTCCTGCCCATCAACAAATACGGCTCGCAGGCCCGCGAGGCAGCCGTGGCCATCCGCGACGCGTACGCCTCCGACAAACAGATACTGATATTTCCCGCCGGCATGGTGTCGCGCATCCAGCCCGACGGCTCCATCGGCGACCTGGTGTGGCACAAGTCGTTCATAGACCGCGCCATCGAATTCCACCGCGACATCATCCCCATCCATTTCGAGGGACTGAACCGCATGAGCTTCTACCGCACGGCCAAGGCGCGCACCAAAATGGGCATAAAGGTAAATATGGAACAGGCGCTGCTGCCGGCCGAGCTGTGCGCCGCACGCGGCAAGACGTTCCGCGTCCGGTTCGGCAAACCGATCTCATGGCAGAGCCTCGAAAAGAGCGGCGAGCCGCACGCCCTGCTGGCGTCCAAGCTGCGCCGGCTGGTACATTCCAGGCTGACGGATTACAGCGGCATCGCCCCGATGCCCGCGTCCAGCGACACGGCTTCGAATTCCGAGCAGAAATAGGCCGCATCCGGTCCGAAATCGCGCATGAACTGACCTAAAACCGGTTCAAGTGATTCGTGCGCCCATTCCTGCAGCGCCTCCTCGCTGTCCGATTCCACCTGGAAGGCCAGGCTCTGCGCCTCGCTCTCCGTGGCCAAAGCGCCTGCAAGGCGCGACAGCCGCGGACGCATCCCGGCCTCGGCGATACAGGCGGCACGAAGACGGAACCAGTCAATGAACCGCTGCTCCCTCTCCTTCGCCACCACAAACGTCGTATTGTAAATATACTTTCCCATCTTTCAATGTGCTTAATGTCCCTAAGGACCCTAAGGTCTTTAAAGTCCCTAAGGTCCTTAAGGTCCTTAATGTCCTTAAAGCCGGCTAAGTTCCCGAGCGCTTTTTTGCACGCAGCATCAGCGGCGTGGCCGGGCGATTCCGATTCACCTGAAACCGGATTGCGTCGTTGGGACATTTGGCCACACAGTCGAAGCAGCGCACGCACCGCGTGTCGTCAATGTGCCGGCTCACCATCTTGACGCACTGCGACCGGCATATATCCTCGCACAGACCGCACGACACGCATTTGTCGCGGTCTATTTCCAGATGATACAGGCTGTATGCCGACACATATCCCAGGGCCGTGCCCAACGGACACACCACCGTGCAGAACTCGCGTCCGCGAATCACCGACGTCACCGCTATCAGAATCGCCGCCACAAGGCCGCCGATCACTCCGGTAATGGTTCCCATCCCGATGGTGGCCCAGGTGGCGCTCACGGCCTCCGGACGCACCGCGGCGCCCATGTTGCGCATTATGTTCCATGGTTCGATCAGGAACGGCACACCCACCACGCCCGCCACAAGGCATACCACGTACACCCACAGGATATGCACCGACACCTTGGAACGCGGCCGGTAACGGAACGGCTTGCTGCGCAGTCCCGGTATCAGACGGCGTATCTTCAGGAACAGGTCCGACATGGTGCCCACGGGGCAGACCGTGGAGCAATACACGCGCCCGAACAAAAAAGTCAGCAGGAGCCACACGATTGCGGTTCCTGCCGTGATTGACAAAGAGGATAATATGATCTGGGACTTTTCGGCCAGTCGGGCCACAGGATGCACCTCGGCGCCCATCAGCAGGGCTGCCGCGGAGGCCACGAACGCAAGCGCGGCCAGGGATATGCGTACTATCCTGAGGAGTTTCATGGCCCGGTCCCGGGGCGTTATCTGCGGCCGCCCCTCTGCTGCTTCTGCTGCTCGCGGAGCATCTGCTGCTGCTGACGCTGCATCTCCTCCATGCGCTGCATGAACTTGGATTTCTTCTTAGGTTTCTTCGCGTTCTCGGCCATCTTCTTCTTCACGTCCTCCTCCTTGATGATGAAGCGGAACGAGTAGGTCTGGATGATGGTGATCAGCAGCGACAGGAAGTAGTAGTAGCTCAGAGCCGCCGCGTAGTTGTTGAAGAATATCATGAACATCACCGGCATCAGGTACATCATCAGCTTCATGCCTGGCATGGTGTTGCTCTGCGACTGGCTGTTGAGGTAGGTGTAGATGATGTTGGTTCCGGTCATCAGCAGACAGAACAGCGAGATGTGGTTACCGAAATATTTGGTCACCAGCGGGATATCGCCTGTCCACGATATGATGGCGTCGGGTGCCGAGAGGTCGTGCGCCCACAGGAATGACTGTCCGCGCAGCTCGATGCACGAGGGGAAGAACGAGAACATGGCGAACAGGATGGGCATCTGCAGCAGCAGCGGCAGACAGCCCGACATCGGGTTGGCGCCGGCGCTGTTGTACAGTGCCATGGTCTTCTGCTGGCGTATCATGGCGTTCTCCGTGCCGGGATACTTCTCGTTCAGGGCCTGGATCTGAGGCGCCAGTACGCGCATCACGGCCTGCGAGCGGTAGGACTTGTAGGTCAGCGGGAACAATACCAGCTTGATGAAGATGGTCAGCAGCAGGATGATGATGCCGTAGTTGCTGATGAACTTGCTCAGGAAGTTGAACACCGGAATCACTACGCCGGTGTTGATCCAGCGGAATATGTTCCAGCCCAACGGAATCATGCGCGTCAGCTTCAGGTCCTCGTCCACGTCCATCTGGTGGTCCAGGTCGGACAGCAGCGGATAGAGGTTCGGACCGAGGAACAGCGACAACGACACGGGATTCTCCTTGTTCCAGTCGTAGTCGGAGATTTTGGCCTCGGCGGCGAAGTTCTTGAGGTAGTCTTTCTCGGTCATGATGGTCGACTTGAAGTCGGCCGAGTTGAAGCTGCCCTTGTTCATCACCATCACCGACGAGAAGAACTGGTTCTTGAAGCCTATCCATTTGATCTTGGCCTCGCGCTCCTTGGTGTCGTCCTTGGCTTCCTTCAGGTTCTCGACCGAACCGCCGGCGTATTTGTAATACAGCGCGGAGTTACGCTCCTCGAACATGCGGCCCTTCTCCTGGCGCGTCAGGTCCTGGTTCCAGCTGAAGATCATGTTGCGGTTGTTGCTCTGTGCCACGGGCGCCATGTTCTTCTGCACCACGTCCATCTTCACCACATAGCTTTCGCCGCGGGGCAGCGTGTAGCGTATGCCCCAGTACGTGTCGGGGCCGAACTCCAGTGCCATCAGCACCGTGGAGTCGTTCAGCACGCGCGGCGTGAAGTAGAGGTCGGCGGTCTGCACCGACGACGGCAGCGGCAGCTCGAAGCTGAAACTGTTCCTGTCACCCTCGAACAGCACTACCTTGTGCTTGGCCTCCACGGTCTCGTCGCTGTTGTATTCCGAATCGTATTTCTTGAGTTCGGCGCGCGTGATGGAGCCGGTGTGGCTGTTGAACTGCAGCTTGAGGGCGTCGTTCTCCAGATTAACCGTCTGAGGCGTGCCGCCAAGGAACTTGGCGAATTTGCCGTAACGTCCCAGGCTTTCGGTCACTTTGCGTACGGTCTCGATGGCCTTGCGCTCCTCGGCTATGGTCATCTTCGACGTGTCGGCGTCGGCCACTGCGGCCCACTCTATGTCGCGACCCTCCACGGTGACCGTTCCGGATATCGTTCCGTTCTCGAGGGTCAGGTTCAGCCCGTTCTGATTCAGTGCCACGGCTCCGGGGCGGTCGGCTACGGGCGTGCCATGCTCGCGTATGTTCTGCTCAAGCCACTGGCGGTCCTGACCCGTCAGCGAGTCGAGCGCCATGTTTACGGCGGCCTGCTCCGTGGTGCGGGGGCTTTCCACGTTCCCCTCCGGTGCCTGTTCCTTGGGCGTAAGCCACATGAACAGAACAAACACCAGCAGCATCAGAAGCAGTGCGTTCGTCGTGTTTTTGTCCATTGTTCTCTACTTTTCTATTTCTTTTGTTCGGTTTCGCTGTAGGCTATGGCGGCCTTCACGAAGTCAATGAATATCGGGTTGGGATGCAGCACCGTCGACGAGTATTCGGGATGATACTGCGTTCCTATATACCATCGTTTTCCGGGGATTTCCACCACCTCCACCAGGTTGGCGTCGGGGTTGCGTCCCGTGCATTTCATTCCCGCGGCCTCGTAGCGGTCCAGGAACTCGTTGTTGAACTCGAAGCGGTGTCTGTGACGCTCGCTTATCGAGGTGGTGCCGTAGGCCTGCGCCACGCGCGACCCCTCGGCCAGCTCGCAGGCGTATGCCCCGAGCCGCATGGTGCCGCCCATGTTCATGATGTTCTTCTGCTCCTCCATCAGGTCGATGACGTTGTATGGAGTGTGGAAGTCCATCTCCGTGCTGTTGGCGTCCTTGAGTCCCAGCACGTTGCGCGCGAACTCTATCACCATGCACTGCATTCCAAGGCAGATGCCGAACGTGGGCACGTCGTGCTCCCTGCACCATTTCAGGGCCACGAACTTACCCTCGATGCCACGCTGGCCGAAGCCGGGGGCGATGATCACGCCGGCCATGTCCTTCAGCTGCTCCTCCACGTTGCCCTCGGTCACCTTCTCGGAGTTGACGTACACGATGTTCACCTTGTGGTCCAGATGAGTGGCGGCCTGCATCAGACTCTCGCAGATGGACTTATAGGCGTCCTGCAGGGCCACGTACTTGCCTACCAGGCCGATGGTCACGGTCTTGTCGGCCGTAGCCAGCTTGTGCAGGAATGTGTTCCACTGCGTCAGGTCGGGTTCCGGAGCGTCGCCCACCCCCATTATATGCAGCACCATCTGGTCCAGACCCTGCTCGTGCATGCGCAGCGGCACCTGGTAGATGGTGGGCTGGTCCAGACTTTCTATCACGGCCTCGGGCGCCACGTTGCAGAACTGGGCCACCTTGCGGCGCATGGTCACCGGCAGTTCCTTCTCGGTGCGCAGCACCAGGATGTCGGGCTGTATGCCGAGGCTCTGCAGCTGCTTGACGCTGTGCTGCGTCGGCTTGGTCTTAAGCTCCTTGGCGGCCTTGAGGTATGGCACGTAGGTCAGATGGACGAACAGGGCGTTGCGGCCCATCTCCCATTTCAGCTGACGCACGGCCTCCAGGAAAGGCGTCGACTCGATGTCGCCCACGGTGCCTCCGATCTCGGTGATGACGAAATCGTAGTCGCCCGTGTTGCCCAACAGCTTGACGTTGCGCTTTATCTCGTCGGTGATGTGCGGAATGATCTGCACCGTCTTGCCAAGGTAGTCGCCGCGGCGCTCCTTGTCTATCACGCTCTGATAGATGCGCCCCGTGGTGACGTTGTTGGCACGGGTGGTGCGGATGTCGGTAAACCGTTCGTAATGACCCAGGTCAAGGTCGGCCTCGTGGCCGTCGACCGTCACGTAGCATTCGCCATGCTCGTAGGGGTTCAACGTGCCCGGGTCGATGTTGATGTATGGGTCGAACTTCTGGATTGTAACCCTGTAGCCACGGCTCAGCAACAGCCGCGCCAGGGAGCTGGAGATGATGCCTTTGCCCAACGACGACACTACTCCGCCCGTCACGAAAATGTACTTTGTGTCCACAATTTTTGCAATTAACTTTGTTATAAAGCCTCGCTACGACACATAGCCGCACAACACTTCGGGATGCAAAGTTACACACAAATTGACAAATAGCCAAAAAGTTGGGGACCTAATTCAGCACAATGCGCGGCGTCAGTCGTCGCGGTCGGCGAAAAAGCGCGGAAAATTGCACAGGAATATGTCGTCGGCCCGGAGCAGCGGTGCGGCCGCAATCAGGTCCGACAGCCGGATTTCGCCTATCACATAGCGGTAGTCGTCGCAGCGGTATTCTTCGTTGACCGCAATCCAGGGCAGCGCAGTGCGCAGGTCGGTGTGCTCGTAGCGTGCGTAAATTTTCAGCGTGACGTCGGCGGTATATTCAGGGCGGGGAGTAAAGCCAGACTTCTTGTATTCGTAGCGGTAATTGTGGCGCAGTGCCGTGATGTCGCTAAGCAGCGACGAGGCGGTGGGCCGGCCGCCGGCTCCCTTGCCGAACATAAACTGACGGTCGTAGCATTCGCCGCGTATCACCACGCCGTTGTATTCGTCGTCCACGGCATATATGTAGCGGTTGGGCGCCACGAACTCGGGCATCACGAACATGGTGAACTGTGCATCCGACAGCTTCACCACCTGCGCCACGAGTTTGATCTTCATTCCTTTCTCGCGGGCATACCTGATGTCCTCGGCGCGCAGCGTCGGGATGCCGTAGACGAATATGTCCTTTGGCGGCACGTACACGCCGATGGCGTGCAGCGTGATGATGACCAGTTTGTTGAGCGAGTCGTTGCCGCTGATGTCGTGCGTCGGGTCACTCTCGGCGAATCCGAGCTTCTGTGCGCGTACTAAGGCGTCGGCATATTCCTCGCCGTGGTCGAACACACGCGACAGTATGTAGTTGGACGAGCCGTTAAGAATCCCCTTAACCTCAAGCAGCAGGTCGTTGTCGTAGTATTCCTCCAGGTTGCGTATCACGGGGATGGAGCCGCACGACGAGGCGTCGTAAAGCAGGGCGCGGCCCGTGGCCTGCTGCAGCTCGATGAGTTCGGGCAGATGGCGCGCTATCATGGCCTTGTTGCCCGACACCACGTCCTTGCCGGCGCGCAGTGCGTCGCAGGCGATGCAGTACGCGGCCTCGGGGTCGTCTATCACCTCCACCACTAAGCTGATGTCCGGGTCGTTCACTATGTCGGCGGCGTCGGTAGTCAGCAACTCGGACGGCACCTGCACCTTGCGCGGCTTGTCAAGGCTACGCACGCAGATGCGCTTCACGGCGGCGTGCGCGTTGCGCGCACTCGACACCACCTCGTAAAGCGCCTGGCCCACAGTACCGAAGCCTACAAGTCCTATATTGATCTGTTCCATTATCTTCAGGATTGAATAAACGGTTTAAGTATTGCGTTGAGCTGTTCGTGCTCCACTAAGAAGCCGTCGTGGCCGAACGGCGAGGAAATCTCGTGATATTCCGAACCGGGTATCATGGCGGCCAGTTCCTTCATCTCCGCCGGCGTAAACACCAAGTCGGTGGACAGCCCCACCACGCATGTACGCACTCCGGCGTCCGATATGCTTTGCAGTGCCTTCTCTATCCCTCCGCGGTCACGCCCTATGTCGTGCGTGTCGAAGGTGTCGAGGATGGTCATGTATGAATAAGCATCGAAGCGGTCTATCAGTTTCCGGCCCTGATGCTGCTGGTAGGTGCAGGCGCGGTGATACTCCGGAAGTCCCGGCAATGCACACGGCTGGTCGGCATGGTCCTGTTGCGTCAGGTTGTAGCCCTCGGGACCACGGTAGGTCAGCAGGCCCAAGGCGCGGGCCGCTCCGAGTCCGGCGGCGCCGGCATCGGGGCGCGGCTGTCCGAAGGTGCCGTCGGCGCGTATGGCCATGCGTTGCGTCTCGTTGATGGCTATGTTCCAGGGCGACGCCTTGGGCGCCGTGCCTATCAGCACCATGTCGTGGAACCGCTGCGGTTCCAGCGAGCACCATTCCAACGCCTGAAAGCCCCCGACGGAGGCTCCTATCAGCGCATGTATCTTATTCAGGCCGAGCCGGTCGGCGAGCAGGCGGTGCGCACGCGCCAGGTCGCGCATGGTCAGGCGGGGGAACTCGCCGTAATATGGCTGGCCCGTGGCGGGATTTACGCTCATCGGCCCTGTGGTGCCGTAGCATGAACCTAAGATGTTGGCGCATACCACGAAGTAGCGCTCCGGGCCGAGAAAGCCATCCTTCACCACCGTATGCGGCCACCAGTCCGCCACGTCGCTGTTGGCGGTCAGGGCATGGCATACCCATATCGCGTTGTCGCGCGCCTCGTTCAACTGTCCGTAGGTGTGGTAAGCTATCTGCAGACTGTCAAGACGTCCGCCCAATTCCGGCTCGAACGGCTCCGGGTGATTATATATCAGTTGCACCATCCGTTATGCTTTGGAAGCGAGTCCGCATTTCTCGAACGCCTGTCGGAAATCGTCGATGATATCCTCCACGTCCTCTAATCCCAAACTGATGCGCAGCAACGTGGGCGTGACGCCGGCTGCCAGCATATCGGCCTCGCTTAGCTGCTTGTGGGTGGTGGATGCCGGATGCGTCACCACCGTTATGGAGTCGCCTATCATGGTCATGTGGGCGCACAGCTCCAAAGCCTCCACAAAGCGCGAGGTGGTATCTAAGTCGCCCTCAAGCTCGATGGTGAACACTCCCGACGATGCGTCGCGGAAATATTTCGCTGCATTTTTATGGCTGGGATGATCCTCGAAGCCTACGTAGCTGACCGAGCGCACGCAGGGGCTTTGGGCGCAGAATTCGGCGAGGCGTCGTGTGGCCTCCGCCTGGTGACGAACGCGCAGCGACAGCGTCTCGAGGCCGAGGCACATCAGGTAGCTGTCGAACGGCGAGGGGCATGTGCCGAAATCGCGCAGGCCGTCCACGCGGCATTTCACGGCGAAGGCCGCGTTGCCGAAGGTCTCGTACAGGTTCAGGCCGTGATAGCCGTCGGAGGGGCCGTCAATCTGCGGATATTTGCCGTTGCTCCAGTCGAAGGTGCCTCCGTCGACGATGACGCCGCCCATGGCAGTGCCGTGGCCGTTGATCCATTTCGTGGCGGAATCCACCACAATGTCGGCGCCCCAGTCGAAGGGGTTGCAGAGGTAGCCCGCGGCACCGAAAGTATTGTCGACTATCAGAGGCACACCGGCGTTGTGGGCCACCTTGGCGATCCCCTCCATATCGGGCACGGCACAGGTGGGATTGCCCATGGACTCCATGAACACGGCGCGCGTGCGGTCGTCGCAGAGCGCGGCAAGGGCTTCGGGCGCTTCGTCGGCGGCAATGCGCACCTCGATGCCGAGCTTGCGCAGCGTGTGACGGAACAGATTGTATGTGCCGCCGTAGAGGTAAGGCGTGGTCACGATGTTGTCGCCGGCCTGAGCCAGCGCGGTGACGGTCACGAAGATGGCCGCCATGCCCGAAGGCGTCGCCACCGCGCCCGTGCCTCCGTAGAGCGATGCTATGCGCTCCTCGTAGTTGGCAGTGGTGGGATTCTGGAGACGGGTATATATGTTGCCCGGCTGGGACAGTTCGAACAGATTGGCGGCATATTCGCACGACGGGAACCGGTAAGCCGCCGTCGGCACGATGGCCAGACCTCGCGCATTGCCGCTCTCGCCCGGATGTAGCCCGCCATGTATCTGCCGCGTCGCAAACCGTAATTTCTTATTTTCCTTCATAATTATGATAGCACTTTTAACCTAAATTCTACATACAAAAAACAGGAATTGCAAAATTACTCTATATTTTAGGAATATGCAAGTTAACGAGCCTCTGCCTACCCCGCCGTTCAATCATAATTAACAAAGACAGATCGGATTTTTTTGAAAATTTGCAGATTTTTTGGTCTTGAATTGGGAAATTCGGAAAAATGTATTAACTTTGCACTCCGAAAGGTCTAAACCATCCGACGAAAGAGTGCAAGACATCAGCGAATGATGGCTAAACCATTAAATAATGGAGAGGTGGGTGAGTGGCTGAAACCACCAGTTTGCTAAACTGACGTAGGAGATTATCCTACCACGAGTTCGAATCTCGTCCTCTCCGCCAACAAAAAAGAGAACCTCACCGGTTCTCTTTTTTAGTTTTATGGCTTCACACAAGCCTGCAAGACTCTTAGAAACTCCATCATAGTGTACGCTCTGTGTACACCATATAAGATAAGCTCCATAAGAACCATCCTTGCCAAGATCGATAAATACTCAGACTGTTTTCATTATCTTAATACCTGTCTTAATCAGTTAGTAAGAATCGCTTACATACTGAAATTTCAAAACTGAAAAGGAGCCATTCAATCAGAACTTTATCACGAAACTTTTAAGGTCGCAAATTGCGACCTCAAATATTATTCACACGGGATTATCTTAGTTTTGAAAGGATGTCACCGGGCTTCTGGTGCATCTGACTGAATGCGACAATCTTCTTGCCAAGGTCCTTGATTGAGCCGCCGATGAAGTAGACGGCATCGTCGATTATCAGAAATCGGTCATGCACATTCGTGCAATGCCTTACTTCTATTCGTGGATATTGGGCGTTATGTCAATGTAGTGTTTGAGGTGCAAAAATTACACCTCAAATTATAGAAGTACGGTGCGGTCAGCGGGTCAGGGATTCGATGACGGAGACGGCCTGGGACTGGTTCTCGGCGGAGGCGCCGACTTTGGCAAAGCGGACTGTGCCGCTCTTGTCGACGACGATGGTAAGCGGAAAGCCCTCTTTTCCTACAAGGGCCACTAAATCGGAGGCCTCTTGCAGATGGGTCCAGGTAAAATTGTGGCGCGTTACTATGGGCAGGATTTCTTCTCTGTTGTGACGGGATGCCGAAAGGAAAACCACATCAGGGAACCGTTCCTTCCATTCCGAAAGTATCGGCATCTCGCGGCGGCATGGCCCGCACTCGGTCTGCCAGAGATTTATGACGTAAACCTTGCCCTTAAGTTTCTCATTATTCCATACATTTCCGTCGATATCCGGATATTCAAACCGGATCATCGGCTCCCCTACCTTGACGCCGATTCCCTCATATTTACCGACAGCTTGCGGTTTACGGCCGTTATAGTCGCGGATCAGTTTCTTGGCAAACTTGACTCTTTCTGCCGGGATGGCCTTTGCCGTGACTGATTCGTCTAACACATATCCCTCCGGCAGATATACGCCTAAAACCATGGCTCCGTCCGGATCCTGGAGCATCGCCAATGTCGAGCCTCCGGGTATAATCGATTTTGTGGGCGTGGACTTATCAAAGAACAGCCCATCCACTATCGCGGCGGCCTTTACAAGGCTGTCGCCCGGCGTTTGAGAATAGACACTCAGACAGCCGACTAATGATAACAGTATCGTCGTAATGTACTTCATATTTGCGAGGCTATGGTAAATCCAATGACAAATTTATAAAATTATATCGGGAAATCCGCATTAACCGCATATCTTTATTCAGTTGTGGCAAATTTGCGACAACGGGGTCGTCATGCGGTGACGAACGGGAGGTATGACGGGTAGCGGGGGCCGGCGCTGTCTCTTATACACATCTGACGCTGCCGACGACGGAGAGAGTGTAGAT
>UQMZ01000040.1 GCA_900542185.1 uncultured Bacteroidales bacterium | reverse complement strand
AGGCTGCTCCCTCTGAGACCGAATAAATTACCTCGAAAATCCACCGCCCTGACGTATACATTTTTTAAGGAACGATGCCTTGATGTGTTTCTTAGTTTAACCTTCCGGAATCCTTAAAAGTTCAGAATTCGGTGAAACAATAAGGCAGCAGCGAGGCGACGGAGGGAAAGCGCAGGATTCGTTCGCGGCCATAGAGTAGGACTTCAATCTTGCCGTAAGCGGCTTCGTATTCCAGCAGGGCCTGACGGCATACGCCGCACGGGGAGATGGGCTGTCCCTGGAAGCAGAGTTCGTAGGGAGTTCCCTCCTCGTGTCCGTTCATGGTCCAGGCGGCTATGGCTATCTTCTTCATGGCCACGCCCGGATACAGGGCGCCGGCCTGGAAGGCCGCGTTGCGCTCGGCGCACATCGTGGGCGAGAAGGCGGCGTTCTCCTGGTTGGAACCGGTCACGATCTCGCCGTTGGCCATCAGCAGCGCCGCTCCTACATGGAAATGCGAGTAGGGCACGTAGCTGGTGCGCGTCATGGCCTTGGCGCGGTCTATCAGTCCACGGTCCTCGGCCGTAAGCTCATCGATGGAGATTTGCTCCGCTTCTGTAATTATCTGTAGTTTTTTCATTTTTCAGATTTGCGGTGTGTTTCTTGATTACGTTCAACGTTGATTTGTCGGCCTGGAATATGGAGTTGAGGCCCTGGTCCTCCTGGGCCGGGTCGCCGGTGTAGTCGTCGCCCGGTTCCCATACGGCATGCTTGGGCCTGGCCTCGCCGCCCCAGCCCCAGAAGTTGAGGCCCGAGATGGTGCCGTCGGCCACAAGGCCGCACATGTAGTCGTAGAACGCGTCGCGGGCTTCGGTCGGACTGCCCGGCGCCAGCCCCATGTTGTCGCGCGGATAGCCGAACTCCTCTATTACGAGCGGTTTCTTCATCTGCCTGGCCTTGGCGGCGTGCATACCGATGTATTCCTTGGCCTTCTGGCACGATACGCCAACATCCTGTTTCAGGCTGTCGGGATGCGCCCAGCCCCAGTTGTAGGGCCACAGATGGGCGATGGCGTAGTCGATTTCGGGCATGGCGTGGATGTCGGCCCAGAGTTCCAGATCCTGTTCGCAGCCATGTTTACCCTCGCTGCCGGTCGATACCAGGTGGTTCGGGTCAACCTCCTTGATGGCGCGGGCCGTCTCCTGAATCCAGCTCTTGAGGTACGGCTTGCCCTCGTCCGAGAAGCTGCGCGGCTCGTTGGCCACCTGCCACGACATGATGGCGGGCGAGTCCTTGTAGGGCTTGCCGGTGTAGCGGTTGGTGCGCCCTGCCATGAAGCGGGCGTGGTCAGTGGCCATACGACGTGCCACGGTGTCCATTACGAACGCCTTGACATAGTCGTTGTAAGCCGGCCAGCCGTCGACGGACGGCACCGGAGCCTTGCCGCGTCCGGCCCACTCCAGGTACGATCCGTAGCCTCCGCTCCATTCCCAGGCATTGTTGAGGTAGATCACTCCCTTCATGCCGCGCTTTTCCATTTCAGACAGCAGGAAATCCAGACCCGCAAGGATGGTGTCGTTGTAAACGCCCGGGGCCGTCTCCAATGTCGGCTCGATGTGCGACGGGATGTGGCGGTCGCCCTGACCGCCGGCTAAGATGCGCAGGTTGTCCAGGCCCAAAGCGTGGAGCGAGTCCAGCTCGCGAAGCAGGCGCGCGCGGTCGCCCCCGCGTCCCTCGCTGCCCAAGATGGCACCGTACCAGAAATTGGTGCCTATATATTTATAAGGTTTGCCGTCGAGCGTGAACTCGCCGTTCTCAACCTTTACGAAGCCCGAAGGCTCCTGTTTCGTGGTCTTTGTGCCGCATGACAAGGCGCCGACGCCAAGAACGCATGCCAGCATATACAGCAGTTTTTTCATAGTCGGTCTTTATGAGGTGTTATGTTATTGTTTAGAGGTCAGTTCCAGGATTTTTGGCACTATCAGGTTCAGGGTCGTGTCGGGGTCGAGACGATGTCCTCCCTCGAAATCCTGATACAGCGAATAATGCTGCAGGTATTCATCCTTGCCGTTCACAACGGTGTCCTGAGTGCCGAAGAAAGCCCACACCAGGTCGGGCGAGTCGGGGTGTTTGCCAATGATTCCCGATTTGGGATCGAACTGCTTGGCCTCCAGCTTCTCGTATTTCTTCACTAATTTGTCGTTGACCTCGAAATCCTTCAGACCATCCTTGCGCGGATTGTGGAAGGGCAGACGCTGTCCGGTAAATTCCGACAGCTTGCGGCTCACGTGGAAGCTGGGATTGATCAGGATGCGTTTGAATCCACGGAACTGCTGCGCGAACATACCGCCCATCGACGTGCCGACGATTACGGCGTCCGGGCTGATGAGGGAAGCTAAGCGTTTCAGTTCGGTCATGGCCATTTCGGGTGGCACCGCCAGGTCGGGCGTGATGACTTCATGTTTGGGCAGAGCGCGGCGCAACCGCTGGCAGGTCGCCGACTGTCCCGACGACTGCAATCCGTGGAGATATACCACCTGAGGCTTTTTGTTTGGCATCTGTTTCGTTTTTATCAGCTGTAAATTTAGAACAATTTACTTGGAAATGCAAATGCCGCAAAAAAATGAATTTAAAGTATCAGGGTTTGCGTGTAATGCCCGGGGTGTTGTTCTGGTGTAACGTCGGAGGGGTGCTTATTTCGTTTTTCGGTGTAATAGTTGGGTTGTTGATTTAGGGTGTTGAAAGGCAATTATTTTTGCAGAGTGGATTTAAATTATTAACTTTGCAGACGCAAAGGGGTCCGGTAGCTCAGCTGGATAGAGCATCTGCCTTCTAAGCAGACGGTCCTGCGTTCGAGTCGCAGCCGGATCACTCCGGGGCCTCCGCCCCGCGACAGCCGCCTTCGGGCGGCTGTTTCCGTATCCGGCCCTCCGGCCGCCATTCCGCCATCACCCCGTCGCCACCTCGGCGCCAGCACAGCGGAAGCCGCGGGCTTCCGCCACAGTCCCGCCTGCCACCACAGTCGGCGCCTGCCGCTTGCTGCGCGCCTCCGTATTCCGGGCGCGGACAGCACTGTGGTAAAAGCCCGCGGCTTTTACGTTTTTGTTCTTTTTTTACGTTTTTTGCCTTTTTTCTGTCTTTTATTTGGCTGTATGGGAATTATGGGCTATTTTAGCCCAATCAAACTCCACGATATGGATTCTTCCCTTTCCTCTGACGGCAAAAGTCATAAAGGCCCTTCCTCTGACTATAAAAGCCCGGTAAAACACAGAATGACACGCCGGGCGTCTTTCCATGACTATACAATGCCGGGAATCTATATGTTTACTCTGCAGAAGCATCCGGATGCACCGGTGCTAAGCCACGTCCTTGGTAATCCGGGAGTGCGGGACGGCAGCGATGCGCCGCGTGTGGTGCTGTCGGCCATCGGATGTATTTTCGATGAGGAACTGCAGAAAACGGCATCCATGCGTGTCAATGCGCTGACTTTCCGCAAGTACGTCATCATGCCGGATCATGTGCATATATTATTGGAGTTAAAGCAGGCTCTTTCCCGGCCGGTTACCAATCTTGTGGCCATAATCGAATCGGTCACTACGCGCAGATGCCGTGACTCGGGGCTGATTCCCAAGGAAACCGGCGTGTTCAAGGGCTGCGGAATCCACGACCGTATTGTCTTTGACCACCGGCAGCTGGAAACATTGGGACGGTATATCGAGGACAATCCGCGCCGGTTGCTTATAAAACGGAAGTATCCGGACTTGTTCCGGCGCAACCTGTCGGTGAAAATCAACGATGACATGGTGGACTGCGTAGGGAATATGTTCCTGTTGCGCAAGCCGATGCTTGCGGTGCATGTGCGGCGCAAATGGAGCGTCGCGGAGACGGCCTCCTATAAGGCCCGGTGCATCGGCGCGATGCGTCAGGGTATGGTGCTGGTATCGCCCTTTATCCATCCTGTTGAGAATGAAATCCGGAAGCAGGCGTTGGCCGAGGGCGGCTCGGTGATTCGGATAGTGGACCATGGGTTTGCGGAGCGGTTCAAGCCATCGGGCCAAGGCATGGACACCTGCGCGGAGGGCCGGCTTCTTTTAATTGCGAAAGCGGGCACACCCGCCAAGCGTGAAGACATGAGCTATGACAAAGCCAGCCGCCTCAACAGTCTGGCCGAACGCCTGGCCGCGCTTACTCCGGATTCCACGGTCG
The DNA here is from genome assembly GCA_900542185.1 of uncultured Bacteroidales bacterium. Taxonomy (GTDB): domain Bacteria; phylum Bacteroidota; class Bacteroidia; order Bacteroidales; family Muribaculaceae; genus Lepagella. The sequence goes on along the minus strand of UQMZ01000040.1, from coordinate 32,140 downwards.
CCCTGAAGGGCGATTGAGCCTGCTACATTCAGCGCGCAGGCGACACTGTGGTAAAACCCCGCAGCTTTTACTTCCCTACTGTCGGTCAGTAGTTCAATATAATCTTCTCGACTGCGATGCCTTTGTTTTTCTTTTTGTCGGCCGGGTATAACTCTCCACGCAAGGATACTTGAACCTTCTCGACATTGTTCCAGTCGAATGCCGTGTCATCGAAGGAATATTCCGGCATATAGTATGAACACACCCCCGGCCAGTCCTGGGGTAATATTACGGCTGTAACGGGGTTGAAGCCAGCAACGGTAATTTCCGTGTCCTTCATTTCAGACGGGAGAGGAATGACCGTACCGGATGTATGGCCGTTTTTGTCAATGAAATTTATCAAAGCGGCGTCGGTTCCATTTATGCCTCGTGCCCTGACAGTAACCGATGAAGGTTGCATACCCTTCCGTTGATATAACAGATGGCCGATGTATTTGGAGAGTGTGACGTCATCGCCTGTGAGCCAGGAATCGTTGTGAGTCAGGTCGGTCACGCACAGTTCGAAGGCATTGTTCATATTCTCGTCCTTTATCAGCCTGAACTTGCACTCAGGGCTTCTGAAATTGCGTGAATAGTCAATGTCATGGAATCCATCGGAAGCGTCGAGTACCGAAATCCGTGCATCAGTCTGCTCCAATGGCGTTGCGTCGCTGTACCAATCGTATTGCTTCCATATATCAGCCTCACCTGCAGACGCTCCGGCCGAAGGCCAGCCCTTATATTGAGAAAACAATGACTGCTGCGGATGATTGCCTATCCTGGTAATCCCGTTGCGATTGATTCTGTAAATGCCGGGATATACAACGCCGGTACAATTCAGGTCATTCAAATGGACGGTGAAATTTCTATGACGCGAATCGGCAATCATAAGGTCCTTGTAGGGGGAAGGTTGTAGGAATGGATCGGCTATGGCTATGATGTCGGGATACAATTCAAGGGTCCAGGAACCATCACTGTTTTTGTCCATAAAGTAAATGCCGTTGCCTTCGTATTCCACAACAGGCGAGGATCCCACAGCCGCAATATGTGTCAAAGACTCGATATTCTTGGGCATGACCGAAATCGAACCTGAGTGATAAAACAGAGAATCGTTGTTTAGCAAGGCTACGTCTGCGTCATAATCCAACTTGAACTCGCCGAAACAATTATTCTTGGGGAAATACTCATTCTTTTCACCGGGAGTCATACGGCGGATTATTTCAGCGGCAATCATGGCACCTACCGATTTACGAGGAGTGTATACCATATTGGTGTAATGGGTGTTCCATCCTAAGTTTTTCGGCGCCGTACGGAGCATATCGTATGAAAATATAGTCGCGAACTGGCACCTGCCTCTTGCAAATTCGCGGGCCATGGCTGGAATCTGGAGTGCGTCGATACGGTCGTCTGAATCGAATTCGTACACTATTTTGGATTTTCCGTTCATTACCGGGTCAAGCAGCTGTTTGTATCGGTCCACACATAACAGTGGATTCCCTTTGATGGTTCTATGGTTCAGACCCTGAGGATACCATGCGTACGTTCCGCCATCCACTTTTGAAGCCGCCACAATTGGTGCGACGTCAAAATTCTGGCTCACATTGTAGAAAGTCAGTTTTCTGCAACCGGTAGAGCGGATGGCATCGACCATGCCATTGATATACTCCGACATTTCCTTCGGCTTGTCGGGCATCTGGGTGGGCTCGTTGATCAGTTCTATAAACAGTATGTTCGGCTCGTCCTTGATTTTTCTGCCGGTATATCTGTTGACGTGATTCAGCAGTTGCTTTATATAATTCTTCTGCGCACTGATGGCCTTTGGATTCAGGATGAGGTCGGATTTAGAATATGTGTTCATGAATCCGGTGTTGGTGCTGTCGGTCATCTCCGGCCATTGGGAATGGTAAGTGACGATAGGAGAGAGCAGCATATAGATATCCCTGGCAGTAGCCTCGGCTATAAGCCGGTCCAGTAGTCGAAGATGGTCGTTGTCTATGAGGTTACCGTTAACGTCCGTGTTCTGCCAGTCGCCCCAGAAGCATAATCGTAACCCATCCCAGTTCATACGCTTGAAGTGATTCAGATCCTCTGATATCATGGAGTCACGGTCGATATCGGTATATGCTGCCGCCCGGTAGTCGCAGGCTGACGGCAGGCAGTAGTTCGCACCGAACAGGGTAACGCGAGAATTATCCTTGTTCCACCGTATGGTTCCCTCTTTGTCCTGATATACCAGCTCTTCTGCTTGCAGTGAAAACACTGCAAGCAGAAGAAGACAAAGCGTAGCTATTCCATTTTTCATAATGTAATGGAGGTGATGTATTCGGGGATGATCTGCGGATCTCCGATTTCCAGCACGGGACCGTCGGCAAACGAAGGAATGCGTTCCGAGGGGATATCCTGTAGATACGGTACATTTTCGCGGAGGGCACGGAAATAGAATCCGATAGGCTTATTCTTCGACATTTTGTCGGAAAACCGTTTCAGACCTATCTTCCAGGGCTCTCCCTGCCAGAAATGATCCAGAATCATGGCATTGTCCATAAAGGCCATCGCCACGTCGCCCGTATAGGGAACATTCAGGAAATATTCGTTTACCTGAGGTTTCGAATCCGGAGTTTCGGTAAATGACACCTCCATTCGGCATGGAACGCTCTTGTCGACCGTAAATTCAGGAGCAACTGCATCTACAGTCACGGTCTTTGACTTGAATCCCTGTTTGGATGGATATGAGACATATTCAAATGTCGGATTGCCTAACGACAGCAGCTTTACATTTCCATTGTCGGGAAGAACGGTAGCAGAGGTTACAAGTAGCTTACCGTTGACCTTGACCGCGTTCAGGGCCTCGGCGTAGGGCAATGTAGTGATCTTGACTTTCCTGCCGTCGGCTGTTTTGACGGTGAACGTGCTCTTGTAGCCGGGAATTACGTTCATAAAATCGGCTTTCCCCTTGACCGAGTTCCTGTCGAATACATATTCAGGTACCATGCCGTCATGGACAGTGAAGAAATAATGAGGCGTGCCGTTGTCATCAATTTTCATCATAGGTTGGGCGGTGGCATATTTGAGCTTGGCGCCGTCCATGTCGAAATTGAACGGGAGTATGGCGGAAGTGTTCTTGGGAAGTGTGAATCCGCCCTTGGCGGGTATGTCAAGGACTTCACCGGGAAGATTCAGACGTACCTGAATGTCTTTCTGGTCATGGCGCCCGAGATCATGGTCCTGGGTATTGATCAGGAACAGGAAACCTTCGCCCGAGTGAGTCATACGTGCCGCATAACGGAGGTCGTCTCGGTTTTCGGGGGTCATTGTCTTTACATTTTCCGGGAATACAGACTGCATCGGAGCGAGCCGGTCGGCGAAATCGTCAAGGAAATTGTGGATCACGCGGAGGGGCCGGTAGCTGGCAGCCTCGAGTCCGAATTCGCCCAGAGGCGCCTGGAAGTCATAGCTTACTTTCGGAAGTCCCATCGGCTGGTCGGAATAGAATTGAGTGTTACCTTCCATCAGTGGTGTGGAACCGCCATGGTACATATAATATCCGATTATATTGGATCCCGATCCCAATACCCGTGTCATCAGAGCTTCGGCAGCTTCGGGAGTGCAGATGGGGCGCTTGTCGTACACTATCTGGATGCCCACGCCCATTTCGGCGGCAGCCGAGGGGTAATCGACCGGGTTATAACGTACCGGGCTGTAATCGGGATTATGCCACAGGTCCTTGAACATACAGAACTCACTCTTCCGCTGGTCGGGGAACCATGTGGGATATGTATAAGCCGAAGTGACGGGAATTGCCCTGCCGTCGATCACGGCAGCGTTTCCCCATCCGGTGGCGGTGTAGAACGGTGTTATGATTCCGGCATCCTGAGCCATTTTCAGCAGGGTCTTCATGTGCTCGTCGCCCAGCTGTGAGGTGGAGATGTTGGACTCCTGAACCGAAACGCCTAATTTCGTGATTCCCTTGTCATAGCTGGCAGCGGTAAAGTCACGGACAGGTTCGCCGTTATATTCGATGGCCATGGGTGCTGCGGAATGCTGGTGCTCGTTCTCTATCTGACAACCGATTATAGGTCCACCGTCCTTATAGTAAAGACCTTCGATCTGTTTTGCAATCTGCTTGTACAACTTGTCGGCATAAGCAAGATATTTCGGGTCGTTGGAGCGGATGTCGAGATTTTTGGCCAGAACCCAGTCGGGAATGGCACCGTTACGGATCTCTCCGTGCCCGAACGGACCGATGCGGACAATCACGTCCATGCCGTGTTTCTTACAAAGTTCGAAGAACCTACGCAGATTGCGGTTCCCGGTCCATACCCATTCCCCTTCGTTGGGTTCATGAAGGCTCCAGAACACGTATGTGGGCAATACGTTGATTCCACCTGCACGCATCTTGATGATCTCCTGTTCCCATTGGTCTTCGGGATAGCGACTGTAATGGAACTCGCCGCATACGGCGACCACCGGTTTGCCGTCGCGCGACATATAGTAGTTGTTTACGTCGATAGTGCCGCCATCGGGTGCACTACCGCCCATCTGAAGGTGTTCGGAACGGATAGGTTCCCATGAGGCGGGCGACGTTATTTCATATACCTTGGCATTGGCGCCCAGAGAGGCCAGACCAAGAAGGGATGTCATCAATAGAGTTTTCATCAGTACATCGGATTTTGTTTGATAGCGGATTTTGATTCATTGATATATGAAGCAGGAATGGGCATTCTGTTGTGGCTTTCGTTCACCGGATAGTATCCACGGCCTTCCTCGGCATTGATCTTGTTGATGCGGGCATTGGCGTATTCCACATATTTGCCGAAGCGGATCAAATCCTGGCGTCGCAATCCTTCGAAATAGAATTCATGCCCCCTTTCCGCCAGGATCGCATCCATGAACGCTTCAGTATTGCCGGTGACGGTAGCGTCCAGGTTCTCGAGTCCGGCACGCGCCCTCACGCGATTCACAAGACCTGCGGCCTCGTTGGTTACCACACCGCCGTTGCGTACTATCAGTTCCGCTAAGGAAAGGAGCACATCGGAATAGCGGTAAATCACCAGGTCGATGCCGCTTTTTGCATCGGTCATATCGGGGTCTTTACCATATTTTAACGCCACGGCACCATATTTCATATCTTCTCTTGATATCTTTTTGCCGCCGGTGTTTGTATAGGAATCATAAACCAATGCGAGTCTCTTGTCTCCTGGTTCGTAGGAGTCGTAGAAGTCCCAGCTCATCACGTATCCGCCCCAGCCGGTGGATTTCTCGGTCCATGGCATATCCACAGGAAGGACTTCGGCGGTAAAATAGTTTACGGCTCCGCTAAGACTCTGGTTGCATGGAATCTGCAGAATGATTTCATTGTTGCCTATGCCATCCTTAGAGAACACATAATTGTAATCGGACTGAAGGGAATACCTGCCCTCCATGGCGTACATGTCCCGGGCTATTTTCTCGGCCTTCTCATAGTGGCCGCGAATCATATAGTATTTCAGCAGGATCATTCTGGCGGGACCTTTGGCCATCCTGCCCCTCGCTTCGGGCATGTCGGGGAGAAGCTCGATGGCAGTGAGCAGATCCTGTTCCATCATGGCGTCGTATTCTTCCTCGGTGAGCCGGGGCAGATAGACAAACGTCTCGGGATTGTCCAGGACTGCGTCGGGAGCCGCCGGCACAGGGCCGAACATATCGTATAGAAATAGCCCCATCCACCCGCGTAACGCGTGTGCCTCACCGAGATATCCGGCCTTTACGTCATCATCCACCGGGCTTTCTTCGATTCTGCGGATTGTGTTCCTGGCCTTGGAAAGATAATTATAATGGGTGAAAAGATTCCAGAAATTACTCTGTACATTACCGGTTGTTGCGGTCCACTGGTGGAAGAACAATTCGTCGGCCTGCCATCCCCAGTTGCTCCACATCACATCGGTTGAGAGGTCGGATATAGTCTGGTATCCGTTATAGTCCGGACAATACACGCCGTTCCAGTCGCCGGTATTGAAGTCGTAGTGCAGGGCGTCCACGGCCAGTTTCAGGTCTGTCTCGGTCTTGAAGAAATTGTCCGGATATATCTCCGTAAAGTCTTCGCGCTCAAGATCCATGCACGATGATGTCATGACCGCAAGCATTACCGATAACGCTATATTATATATTGTTTTCATCGTTATAATAAGTTGGAGTTAAAACTTAAGATCCAAGCCCACGGCTATCTGGAAATTGTTGGGATATGCGCCGATTCCATTTCCGGTCTCCGGGTCCATGCCTTTGTAGGGTGTTATCACGCCTATGTTGCGCACAGCTCCGTAAAGGCGGAGGGTCTTGATTTTGTCCTTGAACCATTTTGAGGGGAATGTGTATCCGATCGAGATGTTGTCGATGCGCAGATACCAGGCATTTTCGTAGAAGAAATCACTTGACGATGGCGAGAATCCGCTCTTGGCCTCGGCCACGCCGGGCATATCGCCGTTCTGATTGTCGGGACGCCAGCGGTTCATCACTTCGGTAAGGGCGTTTACGCCGTAAGTGATGTCTTCCACGCCGTATACGCTCTGAAGCTTCACGTCATTGATTCTGCGACCGCGGAGGGATCCGTATATATAGATGTTGGCATCCCAGTTTTTCCATCTGAACGTATTGTTGATGGAGAACGGTATGGGTGTGGAGTTGTAAAGCGCCACATAGTCGGCTTCGTCAAGTATACCGTCGGGTGTGCCTGAAAGTATGTATCTGCCTTTGTCATCCCTCAAGCGTTCGCCGTTTTCATCAAGCTGATACCCGTTTACATCCATATAATTGATGGCACCGGCACCAGAGCTGGGCAGATGGGCATAGCTTTCGCCCAGCTGAACCAATCCGTTAGTGCGCCATCCGTAAATGTCGCCCCAGTCCTGCACCATCGGCTGATAAGCTGCCGGAATGAAATCAGGGTCGCGGCTGATGGTCTCGTTTTTATAGAATGACACGTTCAGGTCGGTGGACCACGTGAAATTATGGTTCGTGATGTTCACGGTGCGGATACCTATGTCGATGCCGCGGCTGCGGTATTTCTCCTTGGAGTTGTAATCGATGGTCTTTACCTCATGATAACTCATCAGCTGTTTGCTGAGGATCACGTCGCTTCTGGTTCGCTGATAGGCATCGACGTTCAATTGGAGTCTGTTGCCTAAGAAACCGGCGTCCAGACCGATGTTGATGTCAGTGAGGGTCTCCCATTTAAGGTTGGGATTGCCTATCTTGGACAGTGACACTCCGTTGACCACGGTGCCACCGGGTGCCCATGCGCCCTGCATGACGCCATAGTAAGTGTTGATGCCCGTAAGGTTGCCGGCATTACCGGTCTGACCCCAACCGGCGCGGATTTTCAGAGTGGTGAGCCATGAATGGTCGCGCAGCCAGGACTCTTCATTCATTTTCCAGGCCACGGAAACGCCCGGGAACGTTCCCCACTGGTGTTTCTTAGAAAAGTTGGACGAACCGTCAACGCGAAGCAGTGCCGTGATGATGTAACGGTCCATCAGCGTATAGTTCAGGCGACCTATCCACGAAGCCATCTCGCTGGATCCCTTGTAGGAACTGATCACGGGTTTCTCCTGCTGCGAGGAGCCGATATTGTTCATCAGCGGTGTGTCGAACGGGAAGTCCTGTGCAACGATTCCCATGCCGTTCCAGGTCTGCTTCTTATATTCCCAGCCCACCATGGCCGAGAGTTCGTGCTGTTCGGCGAATGTCTTGTTGAAGTTGGCGATGATGTTTATCAGGTTCAATTGGGAATTTGCGTTCTGTTTGGAGGCCTCGCCGTTCACGGCAAAACCGTGTTTGGTTGTTGTGGGGGTATACTGGTCGGACTGCGTCCAGCTCATATCCACGCCACCGGTAGCCTTGAAGCTGAGGAACTCCCAGGGCTTATACTCCAGGTATCCGCTCACATACAGGTTGCGCGACAGTGTCTTGTCGGTGATGTCAAGCAGTGAAACGGGGTTAGGGTAGATGTCGCGGATGGGATTGACGGAATACTTGCCGTTTGCGTCAAACACCGGCACCGTCGGAATGAATGTCATGGCTGAATAAAGGACAGCCGACTTTTCCTGGCGGGCATCGCCCGTAGGCACGTCATTGTATTTGACCTGCGTGAACGAGGTATTGACGCCACCCTTCACATACTTGCCGAACTCCTGGTCCACGTTCAATCGGCCTGTGATACGGCTCATGTCGTTGTTCTTGACCAGACCCTGATGGTCGTAATAACTTAACGATGCCAGAGCGCGTGTCGATTTGCTGCCGGCCGATACCGAAAGGTTATGTTCATGCACGATGCCGGTGCGCGTCACCTTTTTCATCCAGTCGGTTCCCCTGCCGACAAAATTGTCGATCTGCGACTGAGTGAATTTCTGCTCGTCGCCCCGGCCCAGTTCCTGGAATATCTGGTTCTGGGTTATCATGAACTGGCGGGCGTCCATGAACTCGGGAGCGTCTTTGATTTTCGAGAACGCCACCGATCCGCTGTAACTGACCTCAGGGCGACCCTCCTTACCTCGTTTGGTGGTGATAAGGATCACGCCTCCGGAAGCATCGGAACCATAGATGGCGGCTGCCGAAGCATCCTTCAGGACGTCGATGCTCTCGATGTCGTTGGGGTTCAGATTGATGAGGCCTGTATCATCCTTGGACGATCCTGAATAGATTGTGCCGGACGAAACCTTGGAATGAGGCGCCTGCGGCACGCCGTCAATGACGATGAGCGGTTTTTCACCCGACAGACCGCCGCGGATCGATATGTTCATCTGGCCACCCGGGGAGGCCGTGGATGACGTGATGTTCATGCCCGGGGCGCGTCCGCGCAGCATCTCGCCTACAGATGCGTTGCCCGCAGTGGGCAGGTCGTCGGCCTTTATCGACGACACGGCTCCCGACAGGTTCGATTTCTTCATGGAGCCATAACCTACCACGACTACCTCGTCGAGTACGGCGGAATTCTCTACAAGGGTGAAGTGCATCTTGGAGGCTGCCTTCTGCTCCATGTCGTCGTAGCCCACATAGCTTACCTTGATTTTTGCCCCTTCGTCCACATTCATCAATGTGAAATTACCGTCCAGGTCGGTGGCTACGCCATTGGTCGTGCCAATGACATTCACCGTAGCCCCGATCAGGGGCTCTCCGGTTTTATCCGTAACCGTTCCGGTGACCGTGATTGCAGCCATTCCTCCGAGTGCCGACATCAGGGTCAGCATCAGAATGGCGATGTAACGGTTTATATAGTGGTTCATTTTTCTTGATTTTTAAGGTTATTTCACTTTCTTGATCGTTGCCCAGGGCAGGAATGTATCGAACGATACCTCGACATTACCTGCGTATTGGGTATGGAATATCACGCATGAGCCTTGAGCGGACTCGAACCACCATTTACCCTCGGTGTCGGCGCGGAAAATATGCGCCCAATCCGGTGAATAGAAGTAGTATTGATAGTCTCCGGCATAACCTTCGGCAAGCGTTGCGGAATAGGTATATCGATAGTTGCCCTCTTTCTTCATGTCCTCGTCGGGCAGACCCCAGTCACCGAATGTGAATCCGGTACCGCTCATACGGAGGGTTCCAGTATAGACTTCGGCGGGAGTGTCAAGAGGCCATACGCTGTACGAGTGCGCCTGCAGGTCAATCCAGATGCCGTAGTAACCGGCTTTTTCGATAGTGGCGGGAACGACATAGCCGTTGTAGTTCATAAGTTTGGACGAAACATACGGCGACACACCGTATAAGTCGCCGTCAAGATTGCGCTCGGGGGTAAACAGCAGCTTGAAATTATCTGTCGAGGCATAGAATTTGCCTTGATACTGGTATTCGCCCTGACGGTCCATCCATACATAATATCCGTCGATGTAATCGTCGGGGCTCTCCGATGCGTCAACCAGATACATGCCGGGGTAATCCTGAATTGGATTCTCGGTCTCGGCTACCATGACCATAAGGGTCAGGTTTCGTTGGGCCTTGTTACCGGAAGCGTCGGTTATCGCTACTTCACAAGGGAAGGAGCCTGCGGAATGAAACTCAATAGACTTTTCAATAGTCGCGGTCTTGCCGGTCAGGTTGAAATCTTCCTTAAACGCCAGTGAGGGAATAGACAGCGATGCGTCTTTCAACTCCCGGTCGTCCTTCAGGTCAAGTCTGAAGTTCCAGACTCCTTTTCCGGTGTTGGCGTCAAAGTCGATTCCTTCCTCGGAGTTTAGCGTCGATGTGATTTCCGGGGCTGTAGTGTCAGGCAGAAAGCTGATAGGAATCTCTCTTGTCGTGGCGTTGCCGTTCTCGGATTTCGCCGTAATGGTGAGTATCTGATTAAATTTTGCATCCATCGGAACGGCAAGCCGGAAGGCATAATTGAACACGTTGTCGTGATACCGGGTGCGGTCATACTCGTGATGAATTCCCCATGCCTCGCAATCTATGAAAACTTTCTCGATAGGAGATCCGTTGGATACCTGTCCGGAAATCAGTACGGTGTCGCCTGGGAAGGTTTCGATGCGCTCCATGTCCACGTAGCTTCCGGGCGCTACGTCATCGTATGCGTCGCTACAGCCTGACATTGCCAGGATTCCGGTTCCGGCAGTTATTGCTATGGCGACTACGTTTAACAGTTTTTTCATGATAGTTGTCAATTGTTGTATTTATATGCGTCCAGAACCGGGAGGCGTTCTCCTCCGAAACCGAATAAAGTGGTGTTGCTGACATAATTCTTTTCACCGAGGATCCAGCCGAGGCCGGGCACTTCAATGAAAATGGGATCCCAATAGACATATCCTAAAACACGGCCGCTCTTCACTTGTTTGATCTGATTTGAGAGGTCAGCGATGAAATCGCGTTGTCCCAGCTTAGAGAATTCATTGTACGGTCCATTATGGCTTAACTGTCCAGGCGTGCCGTCCGGGAGCGTCTGGTTCCAGGCATATCCGGTTTCGACTATCAGTATGTCCTTGTTGAAGATGTCTATGATTCGGTCGGCCCAATATCTGATCTGGCTTGCCCATAAGGAGGTCCAGAAGGGGTAGTATGATACGCCGATGACATCGTAATCGACATTATAGTCGTGTATCAGGCCATAAAACCATTTATACAGGGTCAAGTCTCCGCCGTTGGCGGAATGCAGCACGATTTTGGCGGATGGGGCGGTTTCTCGCACTGCTGCACATCCTTCGTTAAGCAGTCCGCACATCTTCACGGGATCGGTACACGCACCGTCGGGATAAAGGAGACCCGCCTGAATCTCATTGCCAATGGCCACGAATTCCGGAACTGTGCCCTGTGCCTCCATTTTCTTCAGGATATCGGACGTGTAATCATGAACCGCTTTCTTCAGATCCTCAAAACTCAGATTTTCCCATTCATGGGGTTTATATTGGTCGGTGCCATTGGTCCAATAGTCGGAGTAATGAATGCTCAGGAGAATCTGCATCCCCTTATCTTTGGCCCTGCGTGCAAGGTTCAGTATGTCATTTTCATCCTGGTATCCGGCCGGAAGCGTATTCGACGGATAATAGTCCTTGTTGCCGGGATCCTTATACAGGCGTAGACGTACCAGGTTCATTCCATTGGCTTTCAGAATATCGAGACAGTCTCCCGGCTTTCCATCCGCGTCATGGTATTTGCCGCCGTTGTCTTCCACGTAACTCAGCAATGAAACATCGCCTCCCTTGACGAGATTATATTCATTCACAGGTGATGTGACGAGCCGGAGATCGCGGATTTCCACACCCTGTCCGTTGTGCAGGTCTATTGCACATGAACCGTCGGATATCCGTATGCCTTTGATCACATTCTTTGACCAGACGTTTTCAGATGGCTTTATGGCAGTCATTTTCCCGGTGACACTGACATACGGGAGGGCAAAGGTCTGCGGGGACTTTGTGTAGAATTCAAGGTCATAGGTGCCTGACGGAACATCTTTCAGATGCCATCCTGCTGCTGCCGAGCCATGGACATCAGTTACCTCCACCACCCTGACATCGGTGGGAACGGGGGCTTCGTATATAGTCTTTTCGCCGCAACTTGTCAGATTAAACACCGACAGGAGTATTAACAAGATTTTGGCTGATTTTGTGAGTCGTAACATGATTTAAAGTATTGAATGATTGTATTCCCTGATGGTTGATGTTTAGCTGTTCGGCCTCGAGGAGGTAGCGGTCGCTGCGGGTCTTGTCGCCGAGACCGGCGTAACCGAGGGCGAGCATGGAGAGGCAATGGATGCGGTTCCTCTCGTCCGGACTGCCGTCCCACACCTGCAGGTTGGGGAGATTGACGGCAAAATAGTCCATCACCACCTTCTCGTGCAGATGCTATCCAAAATTACTATTTTTACCTCTAATAGCCAACAAGAGACAATCGGAAGATTGATAAATCAAGGATTGTTATATTCAATAAGTGGCCTGAACAACTGACGTAGCGACTGAACAGACCACTTATCAATGTAATTACAGGCTACTTGTTGATGTATTTTTTGCTCTTGTGAATCAGAATACCCTTGGTATCCGGTGCCACAGGCTGTCCCATGATATTATAGTAATTCTCATCGTCAGCAGAAAGATCCATTATGGCGTTTACGATGCTTGTAGGCGTTGCCTCTTCTACAATTTCGCGGGCATTCGTCACGCCAGCCTCCTCAAGAACGGGGATATATGCCTCTTTCTGACCGTTAGGCACAGTAATCTTGGTTACGGTCATTACACCGGTGAGGAAATCACTGCCGATCGCGGGGACGGAACCCTTGAATGTTATTTCTTTCAGTTTCGTATCATTGTAGAATTGCCATGAATCAATCTGGGTGACTGTTGAAGGAATAGTGATCGTTTCCAGAGACGGAAGCTCGCAGAAAGCAGCCGATCCAAGCACTTCCACACCTTCGTTAAGATTGACGTATGCAAGTTTTTGATCGCCTCTGAAGGCATTTTCTCCAATGGTCTTGCTGTTGATGGTGGCGCTTACCAGACTGGTGCAGTCCTGGAACCAGTATCCCGGAATTTCACAGATGGAGGCGGGGACCGTTACGGATGTCATGTTGTGTGATCCGTAGAACTTGCCGTACTCCCCGAAATAAGTGACAGGATATTTGGTGCCGTCATATTCCACTTCGGATGCGATGGTGACGTCGTTGGCTACTTTATTTACATCCACCCATTGAACGAATGCCTTGTCGTTGTCGATATCGTAGTATACCCCGGATCCTTCGGGATATTCGAAGTTGGCGTTGGCCGTGAATGCTACCGTTAAGGAAGCAAGCAATACAGTAGTCTTGAAATTCTTCATGGATCTCAGTTTTAGTGGTTATTTGGATTGTTTGCAGTTTGTAGACGGTTAATAGCAGTGGATGATATTAACAAGTGCAAAATTACTCCATACCGACAATCCTCAAAATGGATTTTTTAAGCAATTTGATGGACAATCTTATTGTTTTGTTGTGAAACCTCCAGAATGTGATTGACCGGTATGGAATATATTGATTGGAATCGTCAGAATAAATGCTCCTTCAGGCTACAGTTTCTAAGGTTTTGAATGATTGTATGCCCTGATGGTTGATGTTAAGCTGTTCGGCCTCGCGGAGGTAGCGGTCGCTGTGGGTCTTGTCGCCGAGGCCGGCGTAACCGAGGGCGAGCATGTAGAGGCAGTGGATGCGGTTCATCTCGTCCAGAGTGCCGTCCCATACCTGCAGGTCGGGGAGACTGACGGCAAAATAGTCCATTACCACCTTCTCGTGCAGATGCTGCTTGCCGTAGTCCACCAGACGGTTGAAGTACGAGCGGGCCTTCTTCTCGTCGCCGAGGGCGCGGAAAGCGAGTCCGGCATAGAAAATCTTGTCGGGCTTGGCATCGTTGTAGTACATCGCGGCGGCCGGTTCCGTGGGGCCAAGCGTAGCCTTCTCGAAGCATTCGCGAGCCTTTTCTTCATTGCGCTTGGCCTTGTAACACAGTCCGAGCAGATAGTAGAAGTCATTCTCCTGCGCGCCGTACAGTTTTCCTTCGCCGAGGTGGTGGGGATACTCAAGGCATTCATTGAGAAGCTGGATGGCTTCGTCATATCTGCCTTTGGCAATGGCAAGTTTTGCCAGTTCTACGCGGGCCGTCTGATATTGAGCCGGGACCTTGCCTTCGCCGCCCTCCCAGGGATGGAACTGATGGTTGTCAAGCTTTTGCTTGGCTTCCTTATATTTGCCGCACTGGTTCAGAAGAGTTATTTCTTCCAGAACGAGGTCGTCGCGCTGTTCAATCAGCTCGGGATAGTTCTGCAGGAACGCCAGTCGCTCGGCATGAGGCCGCTGCATCTTCTTGTACAGCTGATCCAGTTCCATCAGTACGCGGGCGTCACTTTCGTCGAGGAAGAAGGCCTTCTCCATCGCCTCAACGGCCTTGGCCGCGTCGTTGCGTTTGTTGTAATATACAAGTGCGAGGTTGCGCCATGTTGTCGGGAACTTTGGATTGAGTCGTGCGGCCTCCTCCCAGTGAGCCTGCGCCATATCATATTGACGCTTGTCGTAATAGAGGTTGCCGAGATAGTGGTTGGCGCATGCATCGTCGGGGTTGACCTGCAATGCGGCCTTAAGCGCCAGCACGGCCTCCAGACGGTTGGGGAACACGAAATCGGGACAGTCGGCGGCTCCGTCGGCAAATGCCTTGACAGCCTTGTCGCGGTCGCCGCTCTGCAGGTATGCCCAGCCCATATAGTAGTGGGTCATGGGGGTCGTCGCGCCGTTCTCTTTCGCAAGGTTCCATACGGATTCGGCATAGTTCCACAGTCCGGCGTCGCAGAAGTCGAGTGCAAGTTCATCGTAGTTGTGCGCGTTGCCGTGCATCAGCTCCGACATCTTCGCGGTGTCGCCCATAACGAACAGACAGCCATAGTTGAAGGGATCGATGCCGATGGATTCCTTGCAGAACTGTCGGGCTTCCTCATCCTTGCCCAGTTTCATCAGTATGGCGGCCTTTAGGGCGCGGGCCTTGGCGTTGTGCCAGTTGCGCAGCAGCGAGCGGTTCACTTCGTACAGCGCCTCCTCGTAGTTGCCGCGACGGCAGCTGATCTGCGCGCAGGCGAAATAGCCGGCGTCCTGCCATGCGCCGTTCCATGTGGCTTTGTAGAAACGGTTGTATGCCTCGTCAAGACGTCCCTGATATTTCAATGCGAGACCGAGGTTGTAGATCGGCTCCCCGTCGTAGGGGTTGGGATTGCGTTTCTGCAGAATCCTGACGGCCTTATCCAGATACTTTTCGGCGATGTCGAAACGTCCCTTGCGGATATACCACAGGCCGAGGGCGTTGTTGCAGCGCACGTCGTTAGGATCGCGTCGCAGACCCTCCTCGTAATAGTCTACGGGCGAGTATGTGGCGTGACGGTACTGCTCTAAGTGCAGGCCGGTCAGATACAGTTGCTCCACGGTCTTGATCTGTTCGGGCAGCAGGGCGGCCTCCGCGGAATCGGGGATGGCGCGGATCTCGTCGGGTTCGGCTTCCCAGCTCATCACCACGCGGCCGGCCTTGATGAACGACAGCAACAGGTCGCCAAGACCGGCGCCGTTGACGTCTATGTCTTTCTCCCACACCTCTTCGGGAGTGACGGTCACTTCCTCGTTGAAGTAAAGCCGGCCGTCTCTGTCGCGCAGAACTATGGCTACCTTCTGCTCACTGGTAGCGAACACCTTGAGGTTGACCTTTCCGCTTTCGAGCATGTCGATGTTCATAAGCAGATCTTTGGTGGCGTTCTTCACCACTCCCAGTTCGCGATAGGGAAGGAAATATTGTGTGAATTCCTTTTCCTCGTACGGCATCAACCATGTGAAGTCAGGCTGGTTTTCGGTGTAGACACCGGCCATCAGTTCGATGTACGGGCCGTCGTCGTCGGTCAGGCAGCGGTCCCATGCGCGGCCGAAGTCCCCGTTGCCCCATGTCCACTGCTTTTTGCCGGGCGATACGTGGTGGGATGCTACGTGCAGCATACCGGCCTGTGTGTCGAACTCGTAGCCGCCTTCGAAATCGTATTTGGAATTGACGCCCATGTACGATGTCGGCACGAAAATGTTTTTATAGTTCGCGATGTCGACTCCGGCCGAGTAGTCCATCTTGTAGTATGTTCCCGTCGCGATGGGGAAGGAGCTGACGGCGCGCTTGCCATGGTCGAACACGGCGTTGATGTCCGGCGGGAACACCGAGCGATAATGGTCGTTGACGGCTACCGCGGGGTTGGCCCACCACAGGAATGTCTGAGGCACGTCGGTGCGGTTGTACAGCACTCCCTTGATCTCAAGGAACGCGCAGCCGGGACGCAGCGTGAAACCGGCCATGCCCTTCTGATGGAACATGCGCTCCATCTCGCTGACCCATACGGTAACGGAACCGTCGGCATTCTCCTCGATGGTGCAGTCCACGGGCATATAGGTGGAAGGACGGTGATGCTGGGGCCAGTTGAACTCTATGCCGCCAGATATCCACGGACCAGCCAGACCCACCAGTGCCGGCTTGATGACGTGGTTGTAATATACGAAGTGACGGTTCTTGATCTTGTCGTATGCCATCTGGATGCGGCCTCCTAATTCCGGAAGCACCATCACCTTGATATACTCGTTCTCGATGAACACGGCGTTCCATTCGTGGTCCGTCTTCTCGTTGGAGATAGACTCTATCACCGGATAGGGGTACACTACGCCGCTCGATCCCTGATACACACGTTTTTCCAGAAATATCGGATTCTTTTCAGGCTTTCCGACTTCGTATGTCGGAATCACAACCTTTTCTTTCCAAGCTTTAACCATTGCTATTGTTATTGATAGATGCTTGTGGCATCTGTGTTTTCTATTTTTTTATCTGATGATGTGATATTTTCAATCTGAGATATCGTCACTTCGTTGCCGGGATTGAAATCGTCCGATTCAAGATATTGCAATATGCCGTGCTTCAGTGACTTGACTTCGGGAGAGTCGAGATTAAGATTGATTGAGGATACGAACAGTTTGCCGTTGCCGCATTTAGCCTCGAACATATAGCCGAGACGACGGTTACGATAGAAATTGTCCACTACTCCCACGACCGGGTCGATGTTCCGTCCGGTAATCCTGTCGGTAATGGAGTCGAGCAGCATCACGCGGGCATTCTTGACGGGACGCCACCATTGCCAGTCGCTGTGACCGTCGTTTGGGAATCCTTTCAGAGCAGGATGATTCGCGTCTGCGATGACACCCATGCCCCCGGCTTGCTTTGGGAAATGCACCGGACTCCAGAACACCGGCAGGAATTTGCTTTCGATTCCTTCTATCTTGTCCTGCGCCGGCATGTACAGCACTGTCTTTCCTTTGTCAAGTGCAGTCTTGGCCTCGGATAAATCGGAAGTGACCACTGTCTTGTCGGCCGTTACATCCGACAGTCGCGGATATACCCATATATTCCAGCTATTCTTATAGTCAGTTCCATCTATGGCTACGGAGAGGATTAGTTTCGACGGCAACGTAAAGCCGTCGAAAGCTATGTGTATATTCCCGGCCTGGGCTATCTCACCCTGCGGAACGGCCTGGGCTATGATTCTGCCGGAAACGGAATGTCCGTTGTCGTCGCGTAAAGTCCATGACAGCTTGCGGCCGATGATTTCCGAGTCGCTGAAGTTGGACACGAGCACGTCAGCATCGAATGTTTCGTCAGATGCATATACGGCCTTAGGGAATGAGGCGAGAGGCACCACAGGGGCATTGAACTGACTGAATTCCGTGCCGCTCATGTTGCCTTTCGCATCCCAGAACGCGTCGAGCAGCCCGACAAGGGCCGTGCCCTGACCAGGGAAGTCCTGAATGCCGAGAAGCTGATAGCCCGAGAAGCCCGGTGTCTTCAGTGCCCGTTCTATCTCTTCCTTGTACAGTAGCTTTGCGAACGAGCTTGTGGCCTTCAGATAGTCATCGGCCTTGTCAATGAGACCTTTGGATTTCAGATCGTCCTGAATGGCCTTGAAATTGAGGGGATCAAGCACGCCTGTATATTTCTGAATCCCGTTCAGGTCGGGATAAACGGCGTATTGTCCGATTTCGTGCGAAACCAAAGGCACAGTGACGCACCCCATCGACTTGTCGTAATTCTTATTGAAGGCTGGCGCTTCTTGATCGAATACACCCTGGCCACGCACCCAGCCGTCGTCGGTCCATTGCGTGATCAGGAACTGGTCGTGCGGTTCGGCATGTCCGCCGTGTCCTTTCTCGAAAGTGAACGAGGAGGCGGCGTACAGATGGCGCGGATCGTTGTCGCGCATATACTTTACCAGACCGTTCAGAACGTTGAAGTCCTTCTGCAATTCGTTGCCGCATGTGGACATGATCCATGACGGATGATTGCCGTATGCCGTGGACATGTTGTTGAATTCGTCATAAAGGAAATCGGTGACTGCCGGATCCTCGCCGATGGTGAGCGACCATACGGGCAATTCCGTCTGCAGGTACATTCCCAGGCTGTCGGCCACTTGAAACGCGGCTTCCGGCGGACACCATGAGTGGAAACGGATGTGGTTGAAGCCCCACTCCTTAAGTGCAGTCATTTCCTTGGTCCATCCGGCTTTGTCAGTCGGCGGCACACCGGTGAGCGGGAATATGCAGCAGTCGAGGGTGCCGCGCAGAAATACCTTTTTGCCATTCACTAACAGATGCTTTCCCTCGGACTTCACTTCGCGCATTCCGAAATCGGCCGAGACCGTTTCGCCATCCATTTCAGCCTTGACCATATATAGGTCGGGGGTGAATTCATTCCATAGCCTGGCGTTATCGACACGCATTCCGGTGGTGAAACGGGATTCTCCGGCCGGGGACGAATACATCACCTTTTTTTCTGCCACGATCCTGCCGTCGGACTTATCGGTTATCGTAAAGGTGATGTCGCGCTTCTTCGTGCGTTTCGTGTTGTTGTTTACCGTCAGCATCACGTCTACATTACCCGTTTTGACATCTGTATATACCTGAGGATTGCCGATATTGATGTCGGGGACTGTGCAGAGCCGGAATTTGCCGAGCACGCCGTTCCACATGGTCTGCGTGTCGTTGGTGTACGAATGGCATAGATTGTCGAACGATATGTCGCGCTGACGGCGGTTATCTATGGTTATCTCGAACAGGTGTCTGCCGGACTTAAGCGCCGGGATTTCGAATGTGTGCGGAGAATTCAATGAAATGTTTTCGCCGGTCGCCTCCTTACCATCGATTCGGAGGGTGCTTTTCCACAGCACCCGTTCCATGTAAAGGCGCAACGGCTTGCCTGACATTTCTTTGGGAATATCGATATGTCGGGAATAAGTGCAGGGCCCGATGTAGCTGACCTTACGTGTGAGACGCAGCAACTGAGGTTTTTCCATAGCGGGTTTAAGAGCGTTCGATGTCCCGATGCCGGCCATATCGAGAGTGCCGGGCAATGTCAGTGTATGTTTCTGACCCGATTCGAGACGTGCGGTCCATTCGCCCGACAGATCGAGACAAGCGGCGGATATAATGCCTGACGACAATACAAGCGCGGTTGCAGCGATTGATAGCTTATACGGTTTGATCATATTATTGTCGATTCTATGGCTTCCTCGTTGTCCTTTACCAGTTCCTTCTCAAGTTGCTCCAGACTCTTGCCGCGGGTCTCCGGGAGACGTGCCGAAAAAAACACGCACCCTGTGAAACAAATCGCCGCGTAGATCCAGAATGTTCCGTAGCTGCCCAACGCGTTGTTCAGCAGGGGGAAAGTGTACGTCAGTGTGAACGAGCCTACCCAGAGGGCGAAGGTGCATGTGGCCACGGCCACGGCGCGGACACGGTTGGGGAATATTTCGGCTATCAGTACCCAGGTGACAGGGCCGAGAGTCATGGCATAGCAGGCTATGGCGGCCACCACAAGTATGATCATGAAGAAACCTGTGACGCCATAATAATAGCAGGTGCCGAGTATGCCGTAAATCAGGGCAAGGCCGCCGGCACCGATAAGCATCAGTTTCTTGCGTCCCAGACGGTCGACTGTATATATGGCTGCGAATGTGAATATCACGTTGGTGATGCCGGTCAGCACGATGTTGAATAGCATTTCGCCCAGGTCATAGCCTGCATCGGAGAATATCTCCTGTGCGTAATTGAATATCACGTTCGTGCCGCACCATTGCTGGAACACTGCAATTACAATGCCTAAAGACAATACTGCACGGTAAGGCTTGCTGAACAATGTGCCGAGCCCGGCCCCTTGTCTGGAATGTCCGGCATTCTTTCGAACCGCATCTATCTCGGCTTTGGCATAATCGGTTCCGCCTATATCAGCCAGTATGGACATAGCTTTATCCTTGTCGCCTCGCAGAGCGAGCCAGCGGGGACTTTCGGGAATGAAGAATGCCAGAATCAGGAAAGCGGCGGCGGGAAATGCCGCGCTCCAGAACATCCAGCGCCAGCCCGTCAGCACGTTCCATGAATCGGCCGGTGGTAACACGGTTCCAGTCGGCATCGGCTCGGCTATCAGGTAATTTACTATCTGGGCGCCCAAAATACCCAACACTATGGTGAGCTGATTGAGTGAGACGAGTTTGCCACGTACATGGCTCGGCGCGATTTCTGCAATGTACATGGGCGAGAGACCCGACGCGATGCCGATGGCGATGCCGCCGATGAATCGGGCTACAAGAAAATAGGTAAAGGCATCGAACGCACCTGTGGCGTATGCCGAAACAAGGAATATGAAGGCCGACAGGATTAGCAGCGGCTTACGGCCGATGCGATCTGCCAGGGAACCTGAGACCATGGCCCCGACCAGACATCCCGCAAGTGCGATACTCATTGCAAGTCCCTGAAGACTCGGTGAATTCTCGATTCTGAAGAAAACCTCATAGAATGGTTTTGCGCCTCCGATCACCACCCAGTCGTAGCCGAACAGGAGTCCTCCCATCGCCGAGACCAGACAGATGAAATAAATGAATCCTTTGTTAAATTTTTCCATTGGTATTCGATAATTGCTTGTTCATGCTGGTTATAAACAGACTCAGATTCCGGGTCTGATGTTAAGGTTAAATTCACGTTGCAAAATTAATGCTGCTTTTGATTTCCCGAAATGGATTATTAATAAAAAAAGATGGACAATATTACAATAATATTACCGGCGTTTTGCTTACGATGATATTTTTGCTAATTTTGCGAAAAGCCCGATTGCAATGAAAATCAAGGATGGATTTGTGGGGGAGCGCAGTATTGTACTGCCGCACACCGTAATGAGGATGATAGAGGGAGATCCGGTAGCCTCGTCATTGTTCATAACGGACATAGGATACTATCCCAAAGCGAAATTTCATTATCGCCAACGTGAGGACGCCATAAATGAATATGTCTTCATTTACTGTGTGGACGGCAATGGATGGTATTCCATCCGCAACAGGAGATACGAGGTGCACAAAGACCAGTATTTCATACTTCCCGCAGGCGAGCCTCATGTGTATGCCTCCGATGAAGATGCCCCCTGGACCATATATTGGATACATTTCCGCGGAGAACTTGCTCCATATTATGTCACGAACTGTATGTCGCCCATTGATGTCACGCCGACAAAGAAATCCCGGATACTTAACCGCATCAATCTGTTCGAGGAGATATTCCAGTCGCTTGACCATTCATACGCCATTGAAAACATCAGGTATGCCATGGCCACATTTCAGCACTATCTCGCTTCCCTGCGTTATATTCAGCAGTATAGAGAAGCGGTGGCCAACGCCGACATCAGTAAGGACGTGGTAAGTATGGCGATTCACTATTTCGAGGAAAACATAGAGCACGAAATCACGCTGAAAAACGTCAGCGATTTCGTCGGCAAATCCCCGTCACATCTTTCATCGGTCTTTAAAGAAAAAATCGGATACAGCCCCCTTAATTATTTCACGTTGCTGAAAATAAAGAAGGCCTGCGAGATGCTGGATAATTCCGGTATGAAGATAAACCAGATATCCCTGAAATTAGGCTACGATGATCCCTACTACTTCTCGCGCCAGTTTTCGAAGGTGATGGGCATGAGCCCCAAAAGCTACCGGTCGCGAATAAAATGACTTTGTCAAAATCAAGAAAAAGTCTAAGCGTTTCTAAAAGTCTGACGGCTATTGTAATAGTCAAATTTTATGTCTAACTTTGCTTTTTGAATGACAAAAGAAGAACTTGTAGCACGGCTACGCGACATAGAATGGGACGATTTCGAGGTCAAGGCCGCGAAGTCAGACCTGCCGAAGAACATCTGGGAGACTGTAAGTGCCTTCTCAAATTGCTCCGGCGGTTGGATTGTGCTTGGCGTAAAACAGTCCGGTCGCCTGTTCGAGATTATCGGTGTGGATAACATCGAGAAACTGGAACAGGACTTTTTCGGCACACTCCGTTCAAAGAAATTCAATGTCCCTCTCTTTGCCACCCTACACCGCTATGAGATTGACGGTAAGAATGTCATTGCATTCTTTCTTCCGTCATCGGAGGTCAAGCCCGTTTATTTCGGATCACTCGAAAACACCTTTATCCGCATGGGGAGCGGAGATCAACGTGCCACTCAGCAGGAAATAATGTCGATGATTCGCGACCAGTCGTTTGGCATCCGGTCGCAGAAATCCATTCCAGACACCAATATCGATATGCTCAACCGTGATGCCCTGACTGACTTTCGCGGGGAGGTGCGTCATTGGGGCTTGGTCTCACATCTTGACAGTGTGAGCGATGAGGATTTTTGTAAAGGTGTCGGAATCGCCGACCATTCCGGCCAGCTGACCTACGGCGGACTGATAATGCTTGGTAGAAGCCCTTACATCTTCAATTTCGTTCCGACATTCTGCGCCGATTATGTCGAAATACCCGGTACCGGCTTGGAGGCAATGACGAACAATTATACTTATCGCATTCCTGAACAGCAGAATCTTTGGGAAGCGAGCCGTGTTATCCTCCGTCGTCTCCGCACTCTCGTCAACACTCCGATGGTCGGTATCAACGAGCGTGGACAATCGGTAGAAGATTTATCCGAGTACGACATACTGAGGGAGGCAATGGCAAACCAGATGGCCCACGCTGATCATTTCAGCCCTCGACGCAGTTGCGTCCATGTTTTTGACGACCGCATAGAGTTCCTTAATCCCGGTGGCATGCCAATGCCGTTGGATGTAATGGAAAGCTCGTTTGAATCCCAGCCCCGCAATCCGGTAATCGCGAAACTGTTCCGTCTGGCGCACCTGTCAGAGAATCTCGGCTATGGACTCCGCAAACTCAAACGTTGGCAAGAAGTAACCGGTCGCCCGATGCACATTGAGACCGCAATTAATTCCGTCAAAGTAATCTTTGACCTCAAGACCCGCGAAGTGGAAAAGACTGGTGTCGCTAAAAATGTCCCTGTAAATGTCCCTGTAAATGTCCCTGTAAATGTCCCTGTAAAACTAACGGCAACTCAACAGAAAGTGTTAAAACTTATTAATGAGAATCCATCAATCACTCATATTGAAATGTCTCAAAAATTATTATTGACTGAAAAAACGGCAAGACGGGCAACTCAAACACTCCGTAAATTAGGACTGTTAAAACGGGAAGGAAGCGATAAAAACGGGCTATGGATATTAAATGACAATTAATTCAGCTCCATCCTTAGGAACGATGTCTTAGATTCTTGTCGGATCTGCAATTACTTCATATTGTTGAAAATCAAGAAGGCGGGTGAGCTGCTGGACACCACCGACATGAAGATAAACCAGATATCCCTGAAATTAGGCTACGATGATCCCTACTACTTCTCGCGCCAGTTCTCGAAGGTGATGGGCATGAGCCCCAAAAGCTACCGGGCAAGAATCAAGTAAATAAACTGGCAACCGCATGCCCGTTCAAAGACATGCGGTTACAGAACCGGCATCACGGTTGATGTTGCCGAGGAATTAATTGCCTGTTATCACGAAGGTATTGAATGAGTGGGGCTGGAGCGATTGGTTCAGATACCTGTCGCCGACTTTCACGGATAGGGATTGCGCGGTGTCTTCGAAATTTCCGGCTACGACGACAGTACGGTTGTCCGGCGTTGCGAAGATAATGGACAGAAGGTTGCTGTCGGCGGTTCGGGGCCGGTACCCGATCATCCTGCTGCCGGGAGCCACGTGGTTGGTGAAATGCTTTACGGCGTAGTATTCGGGCGTATAGCGGAATTTACGTGTCTTGGAATCGACCTGGATCAGCGCGTTCTGCTTCCAGCCCCAGGGACTTTCGCCATTGTCGGGGAGAAGAAAATTCCAGTTGTACCACTCATCGCATCCGTTGCCCATATTGTCTGCTATCAGGAAAAACGTGTGTTCGCCGGCCTTCCAGTCCATCGAGCCGTCGCCGCATTCGCTTTCGGAACAGATGTAATGGAAATCGGGATATTGCCTGCGTATTGCGGGCAGAATCTCCCGGCCTTCCCACTGAAACGCGACGCCGTCGATGCAATCACGCAGCCCCGCGTCGCCAAGTACCTTTTCCACATGGTCCTGACGGTTGGTATTGAACGTGCCGATGTACAGCTTGACTTCAGGGTGATTCCTGCGGAGCGTCGGAGCGAGATAGTCGCGGTTGAAACGGATGGTACCCTCCGCCGTCCAGGGGCAGCCGGGGTAGGGGGTATAGCTGTACGCCTCGTTCTGATAGATCACCATGTCGATCGGTATGCCCTGCTTGCCGTATTCGTCGATGAACCTGCAGAAATAGTTGGCGTATGCCTGCAGATAGCGAGGGTCCTGGATGAAATAGTCCTGCGTGGCCAGTTTGCGGGGGAACTTGCCGTTGCGTTCGCCCAGAAATTTCATCTCGTCCTCGTCTATCCCCTCTACCGAACCATAGAGCAGGTAATCTATGCTTGGATTAGCGTCATTGTGCCGGCTGCTTACCACGGGATAGTCGTGGTTGATTTTCATCCAGCTCGGCGGACTCCAGGGGGAAATCCAGAAGGTGAGGTCAGGGTTATAACGCTGTGCGGCCCGTATCAGGGGTATGATGCCGCGCTTGTCGCGTTCTATGTTGAAATGCTTCAGCTCGAGGTCGCCGGCAACTTCGTCGCAGCTGTACCACGAGCGACCGTAATCGTTGCAGTTCATCGAGATACGGCCTCGCGTGAACTTCAGGTCGCCGTCCGGAGCGAAAAGATTGTGCATGATTTCCTCCTGCTCGGTGCGCGTCAGAGTCAGAAACGCGTCCCAGTCGAGTTCATTGAAAGTGGTTCCCCATGCCTTGAGGGGAGTGCCCTCCGAAGATGTATCGACGGTTATTATAAAATCGGATGCAGGCTTGTTTGACAGCTTTACGACCGACTCGCTCCACGGCCTACCTTCGACGGTAGTGTATTTGGTGACTTTCGCGGCATCGGCCTGAATGAAAAATGCGCTTGACATCAGCCATGCGATTGCCGCACATGCGAACGTATTTGATCCTGACATATCAATTGGATTTATTTACACCTTTAAAATGTTCGGCCTCATTGCTTCGAAGTACTCAGTCAGCAAATTATCGGCTATAAGAACATTACGGCCGTATCCGTCGACACGCTCAATTACGATGCGTAAACAATAAAACGGTGGCAGCCACGCTGACACCGTTTCCCATGTAACATGCTCAGTCATTTCTGCACCTTGCGGTGACGGGGGAATAGGATCTTTCTGGCTTTGACCGGAAGCGTGTTGTCGAATGCGGCACTGCGCGTGTCGACGTCATCGTACGAATAGTTGTACGTCCAACTGCCAACTCTCTCGGAGCTTATGAGGTCGTCACTGTTGGTGGAGATGCTGACGGAATAATTGTTGTTATAGCCCTCCTCGTCTATTTCTATGTGCGAAGGAAAGTTTGCCGTACCGACACCGAACATGCCCACATGGCCCAGCACGCTGAACTCGAAGTTGAATACGTGACCGAGCAGGCCTGCGGTCCACTGCTTGAAGACATTTTCCGAGTTACGGTCGTAGGTTACTTCGTAATTGTCTGTCCCTTTCTCCCCTTCACCATCTTCAACACCGCTCCATTCATGCTTGAGACGCACGAGATTGCCGTTTTCCCATGTCAACGTATAGACGGACGAACCCTTGTATGAGTATTCCTCTCCTTCATCCGTTCCGCTTTCCGAGGAATCGAAGGTAGCCTTGGTCAGATGTCCGGATTTGTCATACGACAGAGATGCCTTACCGCTGCCCTTGCTTGAATAGTCCTCCTCTTTATAATTCCATGACTGGGTAAACTCCGTGATGTAGCCTTGGCCGTTGGTCTTGAATTTGACCGGTGCTCCTCCAGTGTCATCGTCTGAATCCGTTGCGACGATTTCTCCTTTATTCCAGTCTATGGTCATGTCGCTGTCGTCATAACCGCTGAGATCATCCACGCCGATGCAACAGCCTTTGTCGTCGTAGTTGAACCTGTAGTTGCCTACGCGGGTGAGACGCATGCCGGTCTCCTTCTCGATCTCGCTCTGTCCCGGAGTTGTCACGCCTCCGTCATCCTTGCTGCATGATGCAGCACCTGCGCACGTCAGCACCGTAATCAGCGCCAATGTCAGAAATTTCAGTTTCTTCATTTTTTAAGTTTAAGTTTAGGTTTATATTTAAATCATTCAATGAGAATGATTGGGTTAATATTTGTTCCTTAAATATTGAATAGTAGCGGTTATGAATTCATAATCTTGAGTTTCCTGTATACGTTCTGCAATATCTCCTTGCCCTTGCGCGTACGGATGCTGTCGGGGTAATGCACGGCCTTCCGCAGCACATTGTCGTACACCGTGACCCCGGTGGAGTCGCGGAACGTGAATCCATTGACGAAAGTGCTGAAACTGAAGGGGTAAGAATAATTTTTAGACATTATGTCCCGGCTAAACTGGAAATCATCGTGAGGTAATCCGAGCTGTCCAAGTATCATAGCCGGGATATCGGTCTGTGATACTATTCTTGAGTCCTTGGATTTTTTAGCCAAGGCACCGCCGGTGACAAGCAAGGGAATGTGATGATAGGGAGGGTCACTGAATGCGCCATAACGGAAGCCATGGTCGGCCGTAATGATCACCATAAGATTGGTCCATGCCGGCGTTCGTTTTAACTCGTTTAGAAATTCTCCGATTGATTCGTCGGTATACGCGAATGCGTTAAGTTTTTCATCTTTCAGTTTATGATATGGTACATCGAACGGTGTGTGGGAGCTTTGGGTCAGCAGAAAGGTATAATGGGGAGAAGTATGGTCAATATTCAGTTCCGTGAGTGCGCGTTTGAACAGAAGATGGTCAGGAACACCCCATTCCGTAGTTTTCTCGGAATCAGGAAAATCGTGGATGTCGATTACCTTTTGATGACCGACCGCCGCCAGATAATCGACCATATTGAAGAAGGATGCGTCGCCGCCCAACATGGCGGTGGTAGAATATCCGGCTTTGTCAGCGAGTGAGCGGGCGATGCCGGGCAGAGCGCGAATCACGTGGTGATACCGCATGGCCGAGGTGGTGGGCTGCGCGGGGAAACCGCTCAGTATGGCCACTAATCCACGGTCTGTACGGAAACTGCTGGCGTAGCACTGCGTGAATGCGTATGAATCGTTGATAAGTCTGTCCATATTCGGCGTCACGCCGTCAAGTCCGCCTAATTCCTTGATGAAACATGCTCCCATCCCCTCGATGGTGATCAACAGGATGTCGGGACGTTCGGTATTGATAATCTTCTCAGTGTCGGTGCTTTGTGTCGGATACCAGGCGCGTACGTCGCGTTCAACCGTATCGGTGTCGAAAAACTGAAACTCGTCAAAATTCTTACCCTGATACGACAGGCTGTATATAAAGTTGAACAACGGATTGACGGCCGCGTGGTTGAAACACTGAACTTCGGAATAGTATGAATTGGCGGGTGTCTTGGGCCATATCTCGATGCCACGGGCAAAGATGAACAGGATGGCGCCGGTGATGACGAATTCGAGGCTCTGAACGCATTTCCATTTCAATGATGATTCCCGGGCCGTAAGGACAGCGATCTTGATGCAAATGAAGTTAAGCCACCACCATATCAAAAGAAACAATACGGCTACCGCTGCAATCGCCCCGGCCATATATCCCCACGACACATTCTGTCCCAGTTTGTCAAGATCGCCAAGATACAACAGAACGGTGGAGTCTATTTTGAATCCCCAGAATGTGTACAGCACGCAGTCGGCCACAATCAGCAGAGCCAGCGCAAACGCGATGATGCAGTTATATACCGTGAATATCCGGTTCATCTTCAGCTTTGGAATCCATACGCTCAGGATGTACAGAATCAAAGGGATGGCCGAGAGATAGGCGCATGCCGCCAAGTCGAGGGTCAGGCCGTGGCGGTATATGTGCCACACTTCCGATGCGGACAGCTGTACATTGTCCGGCAGGCTGAATATCAAAAACAGAGGTTTCTGTATCAGGAGGAATATCGCCGCGATTCCGAGGAAATATGCTGATGCGCAAAGCAACAGATATAACCATTTACTGATGTGTCTCCGTGTCATGGTCGGGTGTGAGTTCATGTACAATTTTATCTACTATCTGATTAGGTTCGATGGAGTGCATACAGTTGAAATGACCTTCGGGGCACAGGCGTGAGCCGGCTATTGAGCATGGCTGACATGGAATGCCGGCCACGATGCTGTTGTCGGGAGATTGTCGGAACGGCGCGAAGCCGCATAAGGGTGTGGTGGCTCCCCATATCGTGATGACCTTGGTGCCGACGAGCGACGCGATATGCTGGTTGGCCGAATCCATTGACAGCATCAGCGGGAGTGATTGTATGACTGACATTTCTTCCTGCAGCGAATATCGGCCGGCCATGGAATGGCAGCAGGGATATTTGTGCGACCATTCGTCAAGCTGTTTCTGTTCCTTGCCACCGGCTCCGAACAGATATACATTGACATTGGTTTTCGTGAGCGATGCTATCACTTCCTCCATCTTCTCCAAAGGATAGGTTTTGGTATGGAATCTTGCGAATGGCGCTATGCCGACTGCCGGCTGTCTGATAGGGACAGGGGGCGTGGCCACAGACGGCAATGTGGCCATGATGGCGCCTGATGTTTCCAGACCTGATTTGGTGAACACATCCAGGTATCTGTCTATGAAATTCCGTTGGTTCGACTTCCGTTTAAGGGCGGAATGCCTGGAAAGCCGCCGTTTGTTGACACATACCACCTTTATGCCATGCGCCATGGCATAAAGGTCGGTGAGCCAGGTGCGTGATACGTTGTGTAAGTCGGCGATCAAAGCGGGTTTACTCAGCCGGATTTCTTTCCGGAGCGTTCGGTATACGTTCAGTGGCCTTGTGTCGTTCAGTCCGATTACTGTCAGATTAGCGGGCGCGTCGACAAACAGTCCGGAGAACCCCGCCTTGGTGAAATACACGAACCGGCAGGCCGGGTTCGCTCTGGCCACGGCATATACCGGAGGTATGGTCATGGCCACATCTCCGAGCGCGCTGAACCGCAATATGAATATTGTTTCGTTCATAACTGTCCCGTCTGTCATAATTGTCCCGTCTGTATGAAATATTCGCGGACTGCCAGAGCCATGGCGCACCGGTCGATATGGGAGTTCATGAACCGTTCGGTCCATTGGTTGGCATTGTGGATGATATATTCCGCATCCTTGGGATGCGAGATGAACCATTCCATTCTGTCGGGCAGGTCGGAATAGTCGTCATTGATTTCCACATAATGCACGTCCGGTTCCAGCAGTCCCTCCTGATACCATGATTCTACCGTGGGCCTGGGCATGACGGCCAGGGAATTGGACGACATGACCCATTTGAGGTTGGTGGCCACATCGTTGCCACGGATGCACATCACGAATTTGTATTTCAATTGGTCTGTGACAGGCATAAAAGGCCGTATCCATTCCGGGTTACCGCAGTCGCTGTTTATCTGTCCGAAGTCAGTCAGTGGATGCCCGCAATACATGTCGAGTAATTTGCTTCGCCACGGCTGCAGCCTGACCTCGTTGCGCGAAACGGCCATGTCGAGTTTCTGTCCGAACGGAATCCGGTCTTTGACAAACCGGAAGTGTCGCAGGCTGTTGAGGCGGCATATCGCGGAATTCGTGGCACCGTCGGCGACGGGGCGCGATTTGATTAGTGTGGGGCATACGGCTTCCTTATCGGTGTCTCCCGCGAAATAATTGAATCGCAAATGACCGGGAAGAATGCTCAGATAAGGATACAGGTCAAGGAAATACGCCGAATGCCTTTCCTGCCGGTCCCAGGGGAAACGGAACCGGTCTATCTCAAAATCGCCGACAAACGTCAAGGGGCAATCCTGAGGCAGCCGGACATAATATGCCACCCGCTCCTCGACCACGGCTTTCTGCCGGGGCGTCAGCTCCCTCAATTCTGAATCTATGAAACGGGACAGGATGCCTCCCGGAAGCAGGTATTCCATGAATCCCGAAGCATAGTAGCGGGCCCGTCGCCATCCCTCTCTGAGATTTGTCATGCTTTGCGTTCTCTTATCGACCTGTTGAATCAAACTTATAGACCCATTGAATCAAGGTATGCCTCCACGCCCTCGATGTCCTTCCGGGTGTCGACAGACAGGGACTTGCAATGACAGTTGTAATAGTAAATGGGAACGTGATTCTCCAGAAAGCGGAAGGAATCGTTCTCCTCAACCTTTTCTATCGGCCCGCGCGGCGTGGTGTGGTAGAACTCCAGAGCTTCGCGGTTGAACGCTCCGACGCCCACGAATTTGTGATATATCACGTCCAGACTCCCTTTGGGATAGGGAATCGGGCTGCGGGAAATGAACAGGCAGCGATGGTCGGCGGCCGTCACGATTTTCAGGTTTGTGGAGTCAACCACCTCGACCGGATTGGAGAAATCCGTCATCAGATTGGAAACATATATCTCGCCGGCCGGAATATGCGGGGGAATGCACTGCACGATTGCCTCCTTGGTCAGCAGGGGTTCGTCGCCGTTCACCATTACATACAGGTCGGCGTCTATTTTGGTCGATACCTCGTACAGCCGTTCGGTCGCAGTGTCATGACGGGACGAAGTCATTACCACAGTGGCTCCGAACGACCGGGCCGCATCCTTGATTCTGTCGCTGTCGGTCGCTACGACCACGTCTGTAAAGGCCTCGACCTCACGGCAATGTTCATAAACCCATTGCAGCATGGGCTTACCCTTGATCAGCGCGAGCGGCTTCTCGAAGAACCGGGATGACTCCGCCCGAGCCGGGATTACACACAATATGTTCATAAGTCAGTTGTTTGATTGAGATTAAATAAGTATTCAGCATTTGTCGGCGTCGAGTATGCCGGATATGATGTTTACGATATGCCGTGACGCTCCTAAGT
Organism: uncultured Bacteroidales bacterium; assembly: GCA_900542185.1. GTDB lineage: Bacteria > Bacteroidota > Bacteroidia > Bacteroidales > Muribaculaceae > Lepagella. Next base: position 815 of record UQMZ01000040.1, on the reverse strand, counting down.
TTGCCTGTACATACTCCCGGGCTTTCTCCCGGATTTCCGACAGACGTGCGTCGTCACGCATGATGGCCCTGAACCAATTCCTTATTTCCGCCGGACTGCCGACCTTCTCGCCGATTCCCGAATCAATCAGCTGCAGCGGTGTGGTCTTGCGTCTGATGTCCGGCCCGAAGGCGACGGGGATTCCATACACCACCGGCTCGATGACACTGTGAAGGTATCGGGTGAATCCGCCTCCGACGTATGCCCACGTGCCGTAGCGGTATAATAAGGGGAGGTCGCCGAAATAATCTACCACCAGAGTCTGGACATAGGAAAAATCGGTATTGTCGGTGCATTCCGAATATAGGGCCGCCTTGCCGTTCAGCGAAGATATGATCCGGTTCAGGACGTTCTCGCTGATGGTATGGGGGACAATCAGGAATTTCGTGTCGCTGAATGTGTTGGCGAGCGACGATACCAGTTTCAGGTCCCGGTCGGTGTCGATGCTTCCGGCTACAAACAGCCTGTCCGTGCCCTTGAAGCGTTCGATGACGGGATTGGAGTATTCTTTTCTTGAATTGATGTATGCGTTGTCAAACAGCGGATCTCCTATTACGGAATATGAGGCGACGCCAAGTTTCTTCAGATTGTCGGCCGATCTGTCGTTCAGGCAAAATATATGCGAGAATTGCTTTATCATCATGCGGTGCAATGCGCCGTATGGCTTGAAGAATACGGAATTATCCCTGATCAGGGCTGAGATGAGCAAGGCGGGTATTTTCGGCACAAGCCGAAATCCCGGTGCATGGATTTAGGGAAAAGTGTTAAATTTGCGT
>UQMZ01000039.1 GCA_900542185.1 uncultured Bacteroidales bacterium | reverse complement strand
TTCAAGGCCCATGCCGACGAACAGGCGCTGCAGCACACCCGCCACAAGATAAAGCGTGACGTGGAATGCCGCATCGACGCCAAGTTCACATGCATCACGGCCATGGAGACACACCTCAAGCAGTTGGTGTATCAGCTGGAGCCGCGCCGTCACTTCAACCGGCTGCGCGACCAGTTCCACAAGCTGGCGGCCGCCGGCGACCTGTACGGCATCCTGCGCGTGTTCAACCACAAGCCCATGCTGGCCGCATCAAACGTGCACACCATGCTGGGCTACCCCTCGCCGCAACATTACATTTCGGGCGTACTCGAGGCTCTGAAGGGTAACGACGACGACGCCAAAAACCTGCGGAACGCCATCGCCCACATCCTTGAGGCCGACAAAATTGTTGACAATAATAAACGTTAGAAATTACAAAAGCCAAGATAAAAAAATGGAAAAAGAACTTGCAATACTTCGCAACGACCCGTGGCTGGAGCCCTATAAGCCGGCCATCGACGGTCGCCACAACGACGTAATAAAGAAATTCGACGAACTTACGGCCAATTCCGACGGCAGCCTGTCCAAATTCGCCAACGCATATAAATACTACGGTCTGCACCGCCAGGCCAACGGTACATGGTTGTTCCGCGACTATCTGCCCAACGCCGAGAAGGTGGTGCTGATAGGTGACTTCAGCAACTGGCAGAGCGACGAACGCTATGCCCTGACACGCCTCCAGGACGGATCGTGGGAGGGCAAGTTCGCCGCCGACATGATCCATAACGGCGACCTGTACAAGATGCGCGTGTACTGGCACGGCGGCGAAGGCGACCGCATCCCGGCATACGCCACACGAGTGGTGCAGGACCCCGACACCAAGATATTCTCGGCCGAGGTATACGCCCCCGAGACCCCTTATAAATTCAAGACCACGCGTTTCCGTCCCGACACGCGCCCGCTGCTGATATACGAGGCCCACATCGGCATGGCCGAGGAGAAGGAGGGCGTGGGCACATACGAGGAATTCCGACTCAACATCCTGCCCCGGATCGCCAAGGACGGCTACAACGCCATACAGCTCATGGCCATACAGGAGCATCCCTATTATGGCTCGTTCGGCTATCATGTCAGCAGCTTCTACGCCGCATCCAGCCGTTTCGGTACGCCCGACGACCTGAAGCGCCTGATAGACGAGGCCCATTCGCTCGGCATCGCCGTGATCATGGACATAGTGCACAGCCACGCCGTCAAGAACGAGAACGAGGGCCTGGGCCGCATCGACGGTAGCCACAACCTCTACTTCTACGGCGACGGACGCCGCGAGCATCCGGCATGGGACAGCCTCTGCTTCGACTACGGCAAGAACTATGTGCTCTACTTCCTGCTCTCCAACTGCAAATACTGGATGGAGGAGTACCGCTTCGACGGTTTCCGCTTCGACGGCGTGACCTCGATGCTGTATTACGACCACGGACTGGGTAAGGCGTTCGGCAGCTATGCCGACTATTACGACGGCAACCAGGACACCAACGCCATCGTATATCTGACACTGGCCAACATCCTGATACACGAGGTGAAGGCCACGGCCATCACCATCGCCGAGGAGATGAGCGGCATGCCCGGCCTGGCCATCAAGTTCGAGGACGGCGGCATGGGATTCGACTACCGTCTGGCAATGGGCATCCCCGACTACTGGATCAAGATGATCAAGGAGAAGAAGGACGAGGACTGGCACCCGACTTCGATATACTGGGAGCTGACCAACCGCCGCGCCGACGAGAAGACCGTAAGCTACTGCGAGAGCCACGACCAGGCCCTGGTAGGCGACAAGACCATCATATTCCGTCTGATAGACAAGGAGATGTACTGGCACATGCAGGTGGACGACCCGGACGGCACTGTGGCACGAGGCATGGCCATGCACAAGATGATACGCCTGGTGACCCTGGGCACCATCAACGGCGGATACCTCAACTTCATGGGCAACGAGTTCGGCCATCCCGAATGGATCGACTTCCCGCGCGAGGGCAACGGCTGGAGCTACAAGTACGCCCGCCGTCAGTGGGACCTGGTGGACCGCGAGGACCTGAAGTATAAATTCCTGAACAAGTTCGACAACGACATGATTGATCTGGTGTCGCAGCATTATAACTTCCAGGCGCTTCCCGTCGAGAAACTGTGGGAGAAGGACGATGACCAGATTTTAGCGTTCATGCGCGGCGACCTGATATTCGTATTCAACTGGAGCCCGACGCGTTCGTTCGAGGGATACGGATTCCTTGCTCCGGCCGGCGAATACGAGGTGGTGCTGGACAGCGACTCGCCCGAATATGGAGGTTTCGGTATGATCGACGACAAGGTGCATCACTTCACGCAGCCCGACCCGCTGTATAGCCCCAGCGGCAAGGGATGGCTCAAGATGTATCTGCCTGCCCGCACCGCACAGGTGCTGCGCATGGTGAAGAAGGGACGCAAGCCCGCTGCCAAAACCGCTGCCAAGAAAACCAAGAAGTAAGAGGAGAGAAAGACTAAGACAATGAAGAAGATAACGATAGCCATCGACGGTTATTCATCGTCGGGCAAATCGACTATGGCCCGCGACCTGGCGCGTCGCATAGGCTACACATATATTGACTCCGGGGCGATGTACCGTGCCGTGACGCTTTATGCCATGCGTCACGGCATGATCGACCCTCAGGGCAAGGTGGACACTGCCGCGCTGACAGCCGCGCTGCCCTACATTCACATATCGTTCGCGCCGGCATCCACGGCCGACGGAGTGCAGCATACGCTGTTGAACGGCGAGGACGTGGAGCGCGCCATCCGCGGCATGGAGGTCAGCGAGCATGTCAGCCCCGTGGCCGTGATTCCGGAAGTGCGCGAACGCCTGGTGAAACTGCAGCAGGAGTTCGGCAGGACCGGTGGAATCGTGATGGATGGCCGCGACATAGGCACCACCGTGTTCCCCCGTGCCGAGATGAAGGTATTCGTCAACGCCAGCGCCGAGGAACGTGCCCGTCGCCGACAGAAGGAACTGGAAGAAAAGACCGGCAAGCCTGTGGACTATGCCGAAATCCTAAGTAATATACGCGAGCGCGACCGCATCGACTCCACGCGCGAGGTGTCGCCGCTGCGCCAGGCCGACGACGCCGTGCTGCTCGACAACGACGACATGAATCATCAGCAGCAGATGCAATGGCTGATGGACCTGTATCATTCCATTGTAAAGGATTGATGGACGACAAAGGACAGACGGGAACCCCGTCGATAGAGATAGATTCCAATTCCGGCTTCTGCTTCGGTGTGGTCACTGCCATACAGAAAGCGGAAGCCGAACTTGCGCGCACCGGTCAGCTGCGCTGTCTCGGCGACATCGTGCACAACGCCTCGGAGGTGGACCGCCTCGGCCGGCTTGGACTGATCACCATCACCCACGCCGACCTGGAGGACCTGCGCGACACCACCGTGCTCTTGCGCGCGCACGGCGAACCGCCATCTACCTACCGTACGCTGCGCGACCGCAACATCAACGTCATAGACGCGACATGCCCCGTTGTGCTGAGGCTGCAGCGCCGCATCAAGGAGGCATACGACCAGGCCCGCGCCGAGTTAGCACAGGGCGACAGACTTCAGATGCCGCTGTTCATAATATACGGCAAGAAGGGACACGCCGAGGTGCTGGGCCTGGTTGGCCAGACCGACGGCGAGGCTGTGGTGATACAGGGTCCGGAGCAACTCGACGAGCTGGACCTGAGCCGCGACGTCTTGCTATATTCGCAGACCACCATGAGCCTGGACGGATTCCGCGACATCGTGGAGCATATCAAGGGGCGCAAGCGTCAGGGCGGTTTCGAATACTTCGACACTATCTGCCGCCAGGTGGCCACGCGGTCGGCCAAGATACGCGACTTCGCCGCCGGCCATGACGTAGTGGTGTTCGTGACCGGAGCCAAGTCAAGCAACGGCAAGGTGCTGTACGAGGAATGCCGCATGGTGAATCCGAACACCTACCGCGTCACCGACGCCGACGGACTGCGCCGCGAATGGCTGGACCAGGCCGTGAGCATCGGCGTGTGCGGCGCCACTTCCACGCCCGCCTGGCTGATGCAGCGCGTGGCCGACAGAATAAAAGAGATAATCAATCCCGATTAATCGGGGTAAATCAAGTTTAATCGGGATTAATCGGGATTATCGAGAGAAATCAGGATTAATCCCGATTAATCGAGAAAATCAGAATCAATGGATAGTCAGGACGAACGCTGGATGCGGATGGCCCTCCTGGAAGCCGAACAGGCCGCCGAGGAGGGCGAGGTGCCCGTAGGCGCCGTGGTGGTGTGCAACGGCAAGATAGTGGGACGCGGCCATAACATGACCGAGACCTTGAAGGACGTGACGGCCCACGCCGAAATGATGGCCATAACCGCCGCCGCCAATACACTGGGAGGGAAATACCTGCCCAACTGCACGCTTTATGTCACCGTGGAGCCATGTGCCATGTGCGCCGGTGCCATCGGATGGTCGCAGATGGGACGCCTCGTATACGGCGCGTACGACCGCAAGCGCGGATTCGAGTCCTATTTCTGCTCCGATCCTTCGCCTCTCCACCCCAAGACTATAGTGGAATCGGGTCTCCTGGAGGAGGAATGCGCGGCCCTGATGTCGGATTTTTTTAAAGCCAGAAGAAAATAATCTGGACATGACAGTTGGATATTTCGGATTAAAATGTTAACTTTACCAACCATAAAAACACACTTATAAATAAACTATCTGTCTGACTTAGCAGCCGTCTCATGGAGCGGCGGTGAATTTTTAGAACAAAATGAACAAAGAATCTAATCTTACCAAGTACGACCGCATCCGCGGAGCCATAGCGGGCTATGCCTTAGGAGACGCCTTAGGCGTAGGCTCCGAATTCATGACCAAAACCGAGATGCAGGGATATTATCCGGACAAGCTCCGCGACTTCAAAAGCATAATCCGCGACTCACACCGCTGCCAGTGGAAGCCGGGCGAGGTCACAAACGACACCCACTTCTTCTGCACTCTGCTGGAAACCATCCTTGCCAACGGCGGATACGACCTGAACGTATGCGCCAAGGCATTCATCGACAAGATACGCAACACCACCAAAGACATCGTGCCTACGTTCCGTACGCTGCTGGCATTCCCCGACTGGGAGGAGTCACCGCTGGTCAACACACATAAGATATGGAAGCACCACGGGCTGGAAGAGGGCACGAACGAGGCCAACCACCGCGGCATCGCGATGGCGCTGCTGTTCGACCGTCCGGATCTGGACGATATGGTGAAACAGCTGGTGCTGATGACCCACGACGACATGCGATGCGTGGCATCGACCGTAATATTGGCGCACATGGCCCATTCGTTGCTGCACACCGGCGAACCGGCATCCCTCAAGGACCTGATGAGCGTTTGCTACGCTTACGACACCCGCACGGTACCTTTCCTTGAAATGTCCGTCAACGGAAAGCTGGAGGATTTCGATCTTGACGACGAAAGCTCGATGGGCTGGACGCGCAAGAACATGGGTTCGGCTTTGTGGACTATATGGCATTGCGACAACGCGGCCGATTCGATATATGCTGTGATAGACGAGGCCGGCGACGCAGATTCCAACGGCGCCATCACCGGTGCCCTGGCGGGTATCCGCTTCGGATACGATGCACTGCCCGACATCAAGAACGACCTGATCGATAAAGATTACTTCGACGACCTGGCACGGCGTGTGGCAGCGTTTAGTTATAAGTGACGAGGAATAAGTGATGAGTGACGAAGGATAAGTGATGAGTGCGGTTAGGTCATGGATTGAGGCAATGCGTCTGCGGACGCTGCCGGTGTCGGTGAGCGGCGTATTGGCCGGCGCCGGTTGCGCGGCGTATATGGGGTCGTTCCGCACGGTGCCGTTCCTGATATGCCTTTGCTTCGCGGTTATGGCACAGATTGTCAGCAATTTCGGCAATGAATACTTCGACTATCGCAACGGCCTTGACAAAAAAGGCCGCGAGGGGTTTCGCCGGGGAGTTACCGAGGGCGACATCTCCCCCCGGGCCATGAAACTGGCCACTTTCGGACTGTTGGCACTGACATGCGCCGTCGGCCTCCCGCTGATGTTCATGGCCGGATGGTGGCTGCTGCTCGTCGGCATCGCCATCGCGCTGTTCGCCCTGGCTTACTCCACCGGTCCCTGGCCACTGTCACACCATGGACTCGGCGAAGCGGCCGTGGTGGTATTCTTCGGCATCGTGCCGGTGGTGTTCACCGCTTACGTGCAGACTCTCAGCTGGTCCGTGCTTCCGGTGGCGCTTCCACTTTCGATTGCCATAGGACTGATGGGCGCCAACGTAATGATCGTGAACAATTACCGCGACCTTGACGACGACCGCGCGGCCGGCAAGCATACACTGGCCGTCATTATCGGTCCGAAAGCCACGCTCGCGCTATATATAGTGAACTGTTTCATTGCGTTGCTGCTGATAGAAATAGCCACCATAACACGTAAAGACGTACTGTGGCAGCTCGCGCCCCTGGCCTACATCAATGTATCATGGATACTATGGCAACGTATGCGTGTGTCCAGGGGCCACGAACTAAACCCTATCTTAGGCAAGACCGCCGTCACCATGTTCCTGCTCTCCCTGTGTGTGCTCGCTGCCCTCGCCACAGCATAAAATGCCGTTTCGTTTTCCCGATTTTTTTGATTAATTTTGCAGTTCGCATATCATAACACACCGGAACTATGCCTGCTGATCAGAAACCGTTCAAGAGAAAACCTCAATACGACAAACCTAAGGAATCGCCTACGGGTAAGCTGCCTCCCCACGACACCGATCTGGAGGAGGTGGTGATCGGCGCGCTGATGCTGGAGAAGGACGCATACATGAATGTGGCCGACATCCTGACGCCCGACGCATTCTATGATCCCGTCAACGCCAAGATATACGAGGCCATCTCGACCCTGGGCCTGAACCAGCGCCCCATAGACATGATGACGGTAGCCGAGCAGCTTCGCGCCAACGGCACGCTGCAGGAAGTGGGGGGCGCCATGCATTTGGCCGACCTGACTGCCCGCGTCTATTCGGCCGCGAACATCATGTACCATGCGAAGATCATCTCGCAGAAATACCTGGCCCGACGACTCATAACCTTTGCCAGCCAGATCGAGACCGACGCCTTCGACGAGAGCAACGACGTGGACGACCTGCTGCAGCAGGCCGAGGGTCAGCTGTTCGACATATCGCAGACTCACCTTAAGCGCGAGGTGACACAGATTGACCCGGTGCTGAACTTAGCCCTTGAACAGATACAGATAGCGTCGCATACCGAGACCGGTCTGTCTGGTCTTGAGACGGGCTACACAGGCCTGGACAAGATGACCTCCGGCTGGCAGAACTCCGACCTTATCATCATCGCGGCGCGTCCCGCCATGGGCAAGACCGCATTCGTGCTATCCATGGCCAAGAACATGGCTGTGGACCGCAACATCCCGGTGGCCATATTCACGCTTGAGATGGCCAACGTGCAGTTGGTGAAACGTCTTATAAGCAACGTGGCGGAACTGAACGGCGAGAAAATAAAGTCCGGGCAGCTCACTCCCGAGGAATGGAGCCGGCTGAACAACAACGTGCGCCAGATGTTCAGCGCGCCGCTGTATCTGGACGAGACTCCGGGCCTCTCCATCACCGAGCTGCGTACCAAGGCGCGCCGTCTGGTCAGGGAGCGCAACGTGAAGCTGATCATGATAGACTACCTGCAGCTGATGAACGCCACCGGCCTGAAATTAGGAAGCCGCGAGCAGGAGGTGTCTACGATATCCCGATCGCTCAAGGCCCTGGCCAAGGAGCTGAACATACCCATCATCGCCCTGTCGCAGCTGAACCGAAGCACCGAGACCCGCGAGGACAAGCGCCCCGTTCTCTCCGACCTGCGTGAGTCGGGAGCCATCGAGCAGGACGCCGACATCGTCTGCTTCATACACCGTCCCGAATATTACACCAAAAGCACAGTGGACAGCAACAACAACGACATCCGCGGCCTGGCCGAGTTGATTGTGGCCAAGCACCGTAGCGGTGCCGTGGGCGACGTGAAGCTGAGGTTCGTAAGCCAGTTCGCGAGATTCGAGAACTGGGACGAGGGATACCAGATGATGCAGGAGGCGTTCGGCGACGAACAGTCACAGGAAGGCACCTCCGTAAGACGCGTCAGCAAGATAGGCAGCGATTCACAAGGCGACGCCCCGCAGGGAGGATTCAATTTCGCCTCGATGCCCGCTGACGCCCCCATGCCAGACATCATGCCCGGACCCGACGACTCACCGGTTCCGTTCTGATTCCTTCCCATATCTCCCACTTTTCGCGCCCCTCCCATGAACCTAATCGGAGTATGTGTTGTTCTAATGACAAAGATAAAACACAAAGGTTATGGAAGCAAAGGAGAAAGAAGAAAAAAAAGAGGTGCGTGAGTCTATAGACCAGGCAACCGATATGGCAAAAGCCAAGAATCACATCGACCATAACAGGAGCACACGCAAGATCAACAAACTGTGGCTGTGGCTCGGAGTTCTGGTACTCTGCATCCTGCTGGTGTGGTGGATATTCAGCATCGGCACCGCGGAAGACCTGTCGGGAGTGATCAACGGCAACTAAAGATACTCATTACCGGCCATTCAAAGTCCCAATAAGGGGTTGTATTTTTATCGTAAGACCGGGAATAAGGAGGCGTGTCGGAAGCAATTCCGGCACGCTTTTTTGCTATCACTCGCTATCACTCGCTATTCCTCACTTATCACTCCCCACAAGTCTGCGCATCCTCAGAAATGTATATACACAGCTTACGAGCAACAATGTCCCCATCAACACATATCCGATGCCATCCTCACGGAACGACGCCATGAAAACCGCAGATGCAAGCACCACGGCCACACCGCTTTCGCGCCATGCGCGCCCGGAATACCGGAATCCATACATGCGGCTGTTCATAAACAAATCGACGCCAAATGCTATGGCATTCCTTGCCACCAGGCTGATGCCCAGACCTATCAGCCCAAGCCAATAAAAGAAACCGATGCTGCATATCAGCCACACCATGTTGCCCCAGATGGCCTCAAGCCAGAAAAAAACTTTCTTGTTTCCCTTGGCGGCATATACGTAACCCAACGGAAATTGAATCAATTGCAACAGCACTCCAAGCCCGAGCCATCTCATCAGCGGCACGGCCGGCAGATACTCGTCGGTAAGCAGAATACGTATCACCCAGGGCGCGGTGGCAATAAGCGCCATACATAACGGAGCCGTAATCAACGACACCACCTCCGCCTGACGGTTCACCACCTGTGCCATCCGGACGTTATCGTGCTGCACCTCGGACAGTCTCGGAAAATAATCCATCGCAAGGGCACTCACTACCACACCCACATACTGCGACGTCAACGAATTGGCGGCCTGGAACAGACCCACATCCTCCATACTGCCGTAATGACGCACGAATGCGTTAACGGCATACACCACCAACGATCCCAATGTAGAACTGATGGCCAGGATTATTCCCAGTCCCAACAGTCCCTTGACCAATCCCTTGTGCTGCTTCCAGCTGAAGCGGGATGCGCGGATCTGTGTGGCCTTGCGGAATGCCTGATAATATGCGATGAAATTGGCCAGCGCCACGGCTATAAGCGCCGGTACGATGCCCCCGGTGCAAAAAAAGTAATACAACGGCACCCCCACCAGCAGTCCGGTCAGTCCGGCCACGACAGAAACGCGGGTCAGCAGTCTGACCGCTCCGACTCCCTGCAGCATCGACAGATATGCGGCGGCGCCGGTGGAAAGGGCCACAAACACCGCCAGAATCATGAATCCGCAGGTGTAGTCGCCGTTACCGAACGACCAGCGGCTCAGCAACGGAGCCAACAGGAAACAGGCCACCGCCCCCAACATGGCCGTCAACAGAATCAGACGCCGCACTACCGACAACACATCGGCAAACCGGCCTTCATCGCTCTTGGCCGCGGAAACCTCGCGAACGATAGCTAAGTTCAGGCCAAGGCCGGTGACATTCTGAAGCGCGGTACAGGCCGAAAAATAAAGCGCATTGCAGCCCATGCCGACAGTGCCGAGAAACATGGCTACGAACTTGCCGCGCAACAGCCCGGTGGCTATGTTGAACAGCTGCACTCCGCCGAATGCAGACACACGCCTCAATATGTTGCCGTAGCTGTTGCCGTTCGTTTCCACCTGTCCTGTGTTTCCATGCTCCCCATAAAGAATATTCCGAATATACAGAGGGAAAGCTGTCACTCACTTAACGATTTTTCATAGAGATTGTTATTTTTTCGTCATTGTTTGGCCTCAGATTTTGGAGTGTCAATAATTTTTGCTAATTTTGCAGTCGATTGCGGACACTCCGCAACCCTCGGCGCCATACGGAGCCGTTTTCTACACGTAAAATAAAACGCAAAATACAAAATGAAAAGGACTTTCCAACCCTCGAACCGTCGCAGAATCAACAAGCACGGCTTCCGTCTGAGAATGGCTACAAAGAATGGCCGTAAGGTGCTGGCCGCACGTCGCGCCAAAGGCCGCCACTCCCTGAGTGTTTCCGAAAACATCGCAGGCAAATAAGCGACGGACTTTCTGCAAGAAATCATGAGGGGATGTGTCAAAATTGTGTTTTGACGCATCCCTATATTAATATTTACGAGTAATCAACTTAAAGAATATATCACAATGATGAACGCTCAAGACATCAAGAACGGCACATGCATCCGTCTTGATGGACGTTTGTACTTCTGCGTGGAATTCCTCCACGTAAAGCCCGGCAAGGGCAATACCTTCATGCGCACCAAGCTTAAGGATGTGGTTGACGGCCGCGTACTGGAACGCCGCTTCAACATCGGCGAGAAGCTTGAGGACGTACGCGTGGAGCGCCGTCCCTATCAGTACCTCTACGCCGAGGGCGAGGACGACATCTTCATGGACAACGAGACATTCGACCAGATTCCCATCAGCAAGGAACTGGTGACCGGCGCCGCCTACATGAAGGAGGGCGACACAGTGGAAGTGGTGCGCGACGCATCGACCAACACCGTGCTCTATGCCGAGATGCCGATGAAGACCGTGCTCAAAATCACTTACACCGAGCCCGGACTCAAGGGTGACACCGCCACCAACACGCTGAAGCCCGCCACCGTCGAGACCGGCGCAACCGTCAAGGTGCCCCTTTTCATCAACGAAGGCGAACTGATCGAGGTAGACACCCGCGACGGCAGCTACGTAAGCCGCGTGAAGGCCTAAAGGACTTTTAGCCATGGCCACGGACCAGCAGCTGTTGTTCTCCCTGATCGTGCCGGTGTACAACCGACCCGACGAGGTGGCCGACCTGCTCGCCAGTCTGTGCGACCAGACCGACAAGGGATTCGAAGTGGTGATCGTCGAGGACGGTTCCACAATCCCTTGCCTCACTCTTGAATCAGACTCCGACGGAGTGCAGAAGGCGAAGGGATATCCGTCCCTCCGCCTTCAATATTATCAAAAAGAGAACGAAGGCCGCAGCATAGCGCGCAACTACGGACTGGAACGCGCCAAAGGCGATTTCTTCGTATTCGTCGATTCCGACTGCATTCTGCCACCCGACTATTTCGAAAAACTGCGCAAGGCATTGGCCGCGAATCCCGTGGACTGTTTCGGCGGACCCGACGCCGCGCATCAGTCGTTTACCGACACACAGAAGGCCATCAACTACAGCATGACCGCTTTCCTGACCACCGGCGGCATACGCGGCGGCAAGGTGTCGATGGAGAAATTCACTCCCCGCACGTTCAACATGGGCTATTCGCGCCGTGTGTGGGAAACCGTCGGCGGTTTCCGCGAGATGTTCAGCGAGGACATCGACATGTCCACCCGCATACGCATGGCCGGATTCAGCATCACGCTGTTCCCCGACGTTGAGGTTTACCACAAGCGCCGCGTCGACATGAAGAAATTCTGGAAACAGGTGCATGTGTTCGGCCAGTCGCGCATCACGCTCGAACTGCTGTACCCCGGCTCGATGAAACTGGTGCACTGGCTTCCCGCCGTATTCACCATCGGTGCGCTCGGGCTGCTGATAGGCAGCATCTGGTGTCCCTGGCTGCTGATTCCTCTCGGACTTTATATCGTAGCGCTATGGATAGGCGCTATGGCAGCTACCCGAAGCCTGAAGATAGCGTCAAAGGCCATCGTGGCCGCAATGGTGCAGCTGACAGGTTACGGCACCGGATTCATAAAGGCATACGTAACCAAAATCATAATGGGCCGGGGCCGCGACGAAGCCAAGGAACGTGAGATACGCATGGGCAAAAACGAAGGCCTATGAGTACCGTCAAAGAGCTACACCCCGACGACCGCCCTCGCGAGAAGGCGGAGAAATACGGACTGCAGCATCTCACCAACGCCGAACTGCTGGCCATAATGCTGCGTGTGGGCCAGCCCGGCAATCCCATAACAAAGATAACCGAAACCCTGATGAACAGCAGGCAGAACCAGTTCACCCTGCTGGAACGTATGACCGACCGCGAATTCATGGCCATCAAGGGGATAGGTCCGGTCAAGGTGCTGGAAATCCGCACCATGCTGGAGATCATGCGCCGTTACGCACGCGAGAAGGTGACCGACCTGAAACTAATCACCCAGTCATCACACATATACGAATACATGAAGCCCACCATAGCCAATCTGCTGTACGAGGAGATGTGGGCTCTGTTTCTCAATAACGCCAACAGGGTCATCGGGCAGCTGAAAGTGTCGGAGGGCAGTGCCACCGCCACCCTGTTCGACATCAAGAAAGTGCTGAAACATGCCCTGCTCAACGATTCGCAGGCCGTTGTGCTGTGTCACAACCATCCGTCGGGAGCATGCCAGCCCAGCGGACCGGACCGGCAGCTCACTGACAGTTTCGCCAAGGCCTGCAAGACCCTGGATCTCCGATTCCTGGACCACGTCATAGTCACCACCGACAGTTTCTTCTCATTCCGCGACCAGGGCCTGATCTGACGTTATCTTACTGCGACCGGGGCCTGATGTGACGTCACCTTACCGTCAAACACCACCTTCCGGGGATGGATCAGGTTGACATACAGATTCCTTATCTGCGGCTCGTCAGCGGTCACCCGGAGGTCATCCCCCTCTCTGACCAGACGGCAATTGTAAGTGCCGAACGACCCATCGGGCCTCTCGACGACAAAGGCGTTGCACAACACGGCTTCGGCTATGAACTTGAAGCATTCGTGCACGTCATTGTCGCTCGACACTATCGTCTGCCAGTCGGCGATCATCGGCACGTATTGTTCGCCTATGATGATTTCCCGATTCGGATACAGCTCGGGATGAGGATTGCCGTAAGTGTCATCGTCGGCAGTGAATCTTGTGTCGGGTTCACTTACCTGAAGCGCCCGGACATACGGGTCGATGACAAAAGCCCAGTTAAGGTCGCCCGTCGTGTGGTCGATCAATGCAGCGAAGGCAGCCGCGGCGTCGAAAGTCTCGCGCAGCCATCGCTCCTGACCTGTCAGCAGATAGGCATAGTATGTGGCATACGCCCTCCATGCGCTCCAGCCATGAGGCGACGAAATCATGTTGGGCAACATGAACACGTCGTACTGAGCCTCCCAGAATCTAAGCGTTCCTCCCCGACGGCGCCCATCGGGCACGCGCAGCTGCGTGAGGCAGTCGTGGCCGTCAAGGAGCCTGAGCATCGCCTCGGCATATCTGCGCCGGTCCTTGGCATTCCTGCTACGCAATGCAAGTTCGCCAAGCTGCAGGGCCGAACAGCTTATCATTCCGTCTTCGTAGGTAATCTGTCCCTCGGTCTCAAGGTCGCCGTCGGCGGCCGCAAGATGGTCTATGGCGCGCCGTGCTGACGCCTCGATACGTGCAGCCTGCTTTTTCCTGCCCGCCACACGCTCGGCGTCGGCAAATTCAAGCATACTTTTGGCCGGATAAATCACGGACGTATAGTCGGTGTGGCCATTCATATAGGCCCCGTCCTCCCGCTGGCAATCCATGACATACCGGGCCATCCGTTCACCCAAATCGAGGTCGGCGGGATTGCCGAAAGCAAGATAACGGTCCGCCAGCATTCCGATTGTCGACGACACGTTTTGTATCCGCCAGTGGAATTTATACGGAGTTCCTTTCTCGCGGTCGAAGATTTTATCTACCACCATATCGAACCGGCGGTTAATCACGCTGTCTATGCCCGGTTCAGGCATGATGCGCGCGGCATCGAACGCCGTGTGGAATCCATACCAGCTTTCGACATGCGATGTCGGCTTCTGCCTGTACCGGACCACAGCTTCGCGCGCAAGCCGCATCGTGGTGTTCCACGGATGACGCACGGCAACGGTGCCGTGCGCCTGACGGACGCCGTCACATACGCTGATGGCCTTGATACCGGGTTCTGTGGCGCGGTATATTCCGCGCCACAGAGAGTCATCCACCTTTTGCAAACCTATAACATTCCCATCCACTGTCATACGGGGTGCGGAGCCCCATACCTTTATCTCAAGCGAATCGCCGGGAGAACATGACGTGCGTTCCATCGCC
Source organism: uncultured Bacteroidales bacterium (assembly GCA_900542185.1). Classification (GTDB taxonomy): domain Bacteria; phylum Bacteroidota; class Bacteroidia; order Bacteroidales; family Muribaculaceae; genus Lepagella. Next base: position 21,860 of record UQMZ01000039.1, on the reverse strand, counting down.
AGAACAGGCGCACCCGTATTACTGTACACGGCCTCCTCAAATCTGTCCGGGGCGTCGAGATCTATTATCTTCACCGTCCATGAACGTTGTTCGCCGGGTTCGAGTTTCCAGAGCAGCGGGTTATGGTCGGGCAACGGCCCGCGGCACAACATATCCAGGTTCAGGCATTCTATCCTGTGGCCGTAGAACCACCGGTTTTCCTGTGTCCAGTCCGGGTATCCCATGTTATAGTCGAGACTCCACGACGCAATCGGGTCTGCGGACAGCACGGCCTTGACCTTTCCGCCCGGCGACTGCATGTAGCCGTAGAAATGATCAGGCTCGCAGACGGCAAGTGTCGGGAAAAACTTGCCGTACCACTCCGGATAGGAATCCATATACGTGTCTATTCCCAGCTTCAGTCCGGCTTTCAGCGGCTGGTAGGGAGTATGGCGCGTATTGCGCAGGTTCAGGGTTATGATCTCGGTATTCCCAGACCTCATCGTTTCGATGGTATATTCTATTCCCCGGGCCGTACTGTCGTTTCCCGGTTCAACGGAATAAAAGCGATGTGCCGGCTTACTGCCGTCCCATGCGGAATATGCCACGGATGAAACCGCTAGCAACACCAGAGATAATGTCTGGTTTCGTATCATCATATTCCCTTTATTCGTTTTACGTTCAGATGACCGGAGTCCGGACCAACCATAATCTCGAAATCCCCCGGCTCGTACACCGGCTTCAGGTCGGCATTATAGAATTTCAGATCCTCGACAGTCAGCGTGAATTCCACCTCCCTGGTTTCTCCGGGCTTAAGCGTGACACGCTGATAATTCTTCAGTTCCTTGACCGGCCGGGCCAACGATGCGAGACAATCGTGTATGTACAGCTGTACCGTCTCCACACCCTCCCGTTTGCCGGTGTTGGTCACGGCAACCGAAATCCTTACAGGCTTGCCGTCGGAAATGATGTCGGACGAAAGTACCGGTTCGCCATATTCGAAAGTGGTGTAGCTCAATCCGAACCCGAACGGGTAAAGCGGAGTATTGGGCACATCTATATAGCTGCTGCTATATGCCGCGAAATGGTCGTCGGTCCACGGCGGACGGCTGCATTGCAGATAATTGTAATACAAAGGCTCCTGCCCTACTGCCCGGGGGAATGTGGTCGTGAGCCTGCCGCACGGATTCGTCCTGCCGAACACAGCATCGGAAACGGCATGGCCCGCTTCGCTGCCGGCATACCATACATTGAGGATGGCCGGAACGTTCTCGCTTTCCCAGTCGAGTGCCAGCGGACGCCCGGTAAAAAGAAGCAGCACCACCGGCTTGCCTGTGGCGACAAGTTTTTTCAACAGGTCACGCTGCGCATCGGGAATCGTGATATCGGAGCGGGATGCGGATTCACCCGACATCTCGCAACTCTCGCCCAAGGCCGCTACGATTACGTCGGCCTTTGCCGCCGCATCAAGGGCCTCCCGGAGCAGGGCTACGTCATCACCTCGAGGAATAGCGCGGCGTCCGGTGGCGTACTGCTGGGTCTTTTCGCTGTAATAGACGTTGCTTCCCTGAGCATAGATCAGCTCCGCATCGTCGCCAAGTTCTTCCCTGAACGCCTGCAGCAAGGATATGTGGCGCGAATCGACACACAGCTGGCTCCACATGCCGCACATATTGTTGCCGGCATCGGCAAGCGGCCCGATCAGGGCTATTTTCCCTTTCTTCTGAAGCGGCAGCAGACCGTTGTCATTCTTGAGAAGGACAAATGTCTGAGCGGCTATCTCCCGCGCGGCCTTCAGATGCGCGTCGGTGTATAATTCTGTTTTCGCACGTCGGGGCTTGCAATATTTATACGGATCGGAGAAAAGTCCGAGCTTATATTTCGCCTCAAGCACGCGACGGCAGGCGTTGTCAATCTCGGTCATCGTGACAAGGCCTTTTTTATACGACTCGGCAAGCGTGCCGAGATATGCGTTCGACACCATGTCCATGTCTGTGCCGGCCTTAAGGCTCATCGCCGCCGCCTCGGCCTTTTCGGCCAGACCGAGAGTGGCCATATCGCTGATGGAATTGTAATCGGTCACCACCATTCCGCTGAAACCCCACCGGGTACGCAGGACATCGTCAAGCAGCCGGCGGCTCGCTGTAGGATGCTCTCCGTTCAGGAGATTGAACGATGTCATCACGCTTCCGACACCGGCATCCACGGCCGCCTTATAGGGCGGCAGATAATAATTGAACAGCTTTTGCGCGCTCATGTCGACCGACGTATAATCGCGGCCAGCCTCGGGAGCTCCATAAGCGGCGAAATGCTTTACGCAGGCCATTATCTCATTGTCGCGGCTCATATCGGCTCCCTGATAGCCCCGCACATAAGCCGCGGCCATCAGAGATCCGAGCCACGGATCCTCGCCCGAGCCTTCTGCCATGCGTCCCCACCGGGCATCGCGGCAGATGTCCACCATGGGACTGAATGTCCAGTTGACGCCGTCGGCACTCGCTTCGATGGCCGAGATGCGTGCCATGCGCTCTATGGCCTCGGGATTCCACGAACAGGAAAGGGCAATAGGTATAGAAAACACGGTTTCATATCCGTGAATCACGTCGGCGCCGACCAGGAGAGGAATGCCCAGCCGCGATTTCTCTACCGCCAGCCGCTGGAACTCGGTAATCCTGTCCACACCCTTCACGTTGAAGAAGCCTCCGGCCTTGCCTTTCACGATAAGGTCGGCGATGTCAGTCTCGAAAACCTGCCCGGACACTACGTCGCCTCCGGCCGGCAGATTCAGCTGACCTATTTTTTCTTCCAGCGTCATTCTTCCCATAAGGTTATCGACAAAGGCGTTCATTTCCGTATCTATCGCTCCCCTGCAGATTCCGCTACAGGCCATCACCGCCACGCATGCCGCCATCAATCCCAATCCGTTATTCATATACCCTGTATTGCTATCGTTGTTTAACCCATTCAGGCATCAAAATTATACAAAAAAGAAGGGAATAGACTTCCGGAAGTCTGTCTATTCCCTCCTCCTGAAATTCAGGAATCAATTGATTATTACTTTCGAGACTTTCGAACCTTGTTTTACAATATACACGCCCTTGGCCGGCGACTGAACCCTTACACCGTTCAGGTTGTAATACTCACGCGGCATATTATCCATATTGTCAATGGCAAACTGAGCCGATGAAGACACATCCAGACGTTCCGTATTGATAGTCCAGTTATCGAGATTGAATGTAAGACGGTAGTTTCCGGCTTCCTTCACATCCCAATTGAAGTCAGGCTCATCCACGTAGGTGAAATCGCCGGCATAGGCTTCCGATCCTATCGGACAGTTATTGACTTTCGGACGGATATGAGTTCCCCAGGCCTTTGTAGTGGTGGCGCGGAACGCGCCTTCGGGCAGATGGCCCTCGTAGGCAAACACATTGCCTTCCGCAGCCTTTGTGCATGCCGGGGCGTTGTCTATGTTCCAGCCGCATACGACACCGATGATGTAGAGGGTCTCTGTCTCGATCGGAGTCACGTCAGGCCACTCGTATTCCGTTTCTTTGACAAATTCGGAACTCATGGTGCAATCCTCGCAATTGAATGTCAGCCTGTATGTGCCGGCCACGGTGACATTCCACTTGTTGTCGTCTCCACCTTTGTAGCAAGCGAAGGGAGCATTGTCGATTTTATCCTTGCCTATGGGCGTGTTCGCCGCCAACGGATGAAGGGTAAGTCCGTCATAACCTTCCGCGAGGTCGGTAAGAATCTTGAATTCCCCGACTTTAAGATCTCCCTCCCAGGTATAGATCTTATTGTTGTTCGCGTCAGGTGTCATTGCCGTGGTGGTGGTCAGATCCCAACCTCCGGGCGTAGCAGCTCCTATCATGTACAATTCCTGTACATTGATGTGAGAATACGTAGCCTTGAGCGTGCAATTGTTTAGGTCAAACACCAGAGAGTAGTTGCCGCCGGCGGCTGCGAACCAGTTCATGTCGCCGTCAGTAGTCGGGGCGTCGGAGAGCGGAGTTTCCGTCACGGGGGTCTCTCCTACCATGACGCCGTTGGTCAGCGGATGAATCGGTTTAGACCAGTCGCTGCCGATCTGCGCGCGGAAACGGCCGGTATCTCCCTCGGTGTGTTTGGGGATGAACCCTTCCCAGGTATATACACCTTTCTCGGAACTGTTCATTGCCTTTAGTCCGGGCACCCAGCTGATGCCGTCGCCGACGATATACACGTTCTCGCCGTCAGGCACTACTATAGGGGTGGTTTCGGCATTTACCATGACCGGAAGCGACATCGAAACCACTGCCGCCGATACTAATGTCTTTAAATGGTTCATAGAAATTATTTGATTAAAGGTTATCTGATTGCAGTATAGAAATTATTGCGTCATTTACTGAGCCGCATTATCTTGCATCCATGAGGTGCGACCGTGGCCTCCAGCTTTGACGTGCGTCCTTCGTCGGCATGGCGCCACAGGTCACGCACCGCCATCTGCTGCGTGATGCCGATATCGGCAAGATTCAAAGAGAATGACTTCTCCTCTTCGCCGCGATTGAAGAATCCCACCACATAATCGCCGTTGCTCATCTGGCCATACCAGATGTTGCTGCCGGGCGACATCAACTCGTCGTCCATGGGATGTCCCACGAAACGGTCCTTGTTCAGTGCGAGCATTTCCTCGTTGGTATAATACGCCACGTCGCCTTCGCCTATGGTGCAGTATTGGTCAGTGACGGCGATCGGACCGCCGGCCATCAGCTGGATGGATATGGCGAATTCCTTTTCGGCGGGAGTAGCATAGCTGTGCATGATGGTGAAGTCGCCGTCGAGAATCACCTTGTCGCGGCCGGCGATGCGTCGGCTCCAGTAGGTGAATCCGTCAAACTGATTCTGGCTCGTGGGCCAGGACAGCCAGGCCTTGCCCGGTTCCTTGCCCGACGTAAATCCCCAGCCGCCGTTGAAGGTATCGTTCACTATGCGCACCATGTTGCCGTAACGGCTCTCCACCTCCGCATCGTTATACAGATGGGGCATTACCAGCGACAGGAACATCCCGTATTTCTGAGCCGTCTTGCAGATGTAGGCGAGCGCGTCGGCATACGTCTGACGGCCGTAGCCTTTGCCTACAAAGCCTTCGGACAGGCGGAAGTATCCGTCTTCGAACCACGACAGGAAGTCTATGCGGATCATCTCCACACCCAGTTCGCTGTAATGCTTGAAGAATCCGTCTATATACTCTTTGGCTCCCGGATGCGAGAACACGATGTAGGTGTGCCACTTGTCCTTCACCTTGGGGTGAAGCACCTGGTCGATCTCCTTGTTGTACAGCAGCGACCCTACGGTATATTCCGTGCCCGGAATCAGGTTGTCGTGGTCGCCCCATACCTCCAGCGGGCTGTCGTAGATACCCACGCGCAGTCCGCGCTTCTTCGCAGCCGCTATAAGGTCCTTGATCGGCACCTGCCCGAGTCGCGTCATGTACGGCTGGCCCCCTTCGCAGTTCATCGGCAGGAAGCCGTCGGTGCATATCATGTCATAGCCGTAGGGCTTCAGCTCCTTGGCCACCCAGTCGAAATTGGACTCCCATTCCGACAGGGGGATGTTACGGTCCTCCCACACCTGGCCGTCGAGTGCGTAGGCACGTTCGTAAACGCTCCAGTACAGAGGCGCCTTGAATTTGTGTATGTTGCCGACATCCTCCATCTTCGGATGCTCGTGCTGGTTGGGAAGCCTCATGTCCGAGTAGTCTTCCCGGCAGGCGCACATTCCGAGGAATGTGCAGCCTATTATGCCTGATATTATGAGATTCTTTATCATCTTGTTTTAGTTATTAGTTGCCCAGATATTCGAATTTCACCGTCCACTTCTCAAGGTCGAACGTGATGCGGTATGTGCCGGCGTCAACTATTTTCCAGTTGAAATCGGGAGTTGACACATTGACGAATTCATTATTCTTGCATCCGTCCTTGCCGACTTCGAGATTTTCAATCTTCGGGCGTATGTGCGCACCCCAGTCAGCGATTGCGGAGGCACGCATACTTCCGGTATTGAGCTTGCCTTCGTAAACGAAGATGTAGTCACTCTCCTTGGTGCAGCGGCAGTTGTCACTAAAGCCCCAGCCGGCCGTGCTTGCATCTCCGAGAATATACACATTGTCAGTAGAGATCGGTGTGACAGGCGGCCATTCGTATTCGGGTTCACCAAGATAGGTAGAACTCATCCTGTGTGTGCGGAGGTTGAATTCCAGGCGGTATTTGCCGGCCTTCACGTTCCACTTGTTATCGGGAGCGACAGCGTATGCAAACGGCGCATCCACGATATTGTCCTTACCGATTTCCGCACCCGGCATCGCGGGACGGATTGCGGGCTGACTTTCGTAGTCGCCTGTCCGGGTGTAGAGTTTCAGCTCGCCGTCCGACAACGTTCCCTCGTAGGAGAACACATAAGGATCGGACGCATCCTGCACCAATGGAGTCATGGCATTGCCGTCCCAGCCACCCTTGGTGCTGGTGCCCAGCATGTACAGCGTGGAAGTCTCGATCGGATCTACGACGGGGTCGGGGTCCTCACCGCCCACACCGTACTGAACGGAAATCTTCCAGTGCTCCAGGTCGAACGTGATGCGATACTTGCCGGCCTTTGTCACACGCCAGTTGGTATCCGGGGTGCCTACATATATGAAGTCCGGATCTTCCACTCCGTTTTCGTTTATTTCCATGTTGTTGGTCACCGGACGGATGTGTGTGCCCCATGAGCGCTCGGTGCAGGCTCTGAACTCACCTTCACCCAGGTTGCCTTCAAACGTGAAGATATACTGACTCTCCTTTTTCGTCTCGATGGCTTCATCGATGTTCCATCCTGCTGCCGTGGACCAGCCTATCACGTACACGGCATCCGCCTGGATGGGCACGACTGCCGGACGTTCCGGACCTTTGAGGAATTCCGTGCTGAACGTCCAGTTCCTCAAGTTAAACGTCAGCCTGTATTCGCCCGGCTCCACCACGTTCCACTTGTCGTCGGGATCGATAGCCATGGTAAAGGGTTCGTCGGTATAGTTCTCCTTGCCTATGCTTTGTCCGGCCTCTACCGGACGTATGAACGGGATGTTCCAGTCTTCCGAAGGATTGAGGCAGAGCTTGATCTCCCCTATTCCAAGAGACCCTTCGTATGTGAACACCAGATGATCTTCTTCAGACTGGGTAAAGGGTGTCGGATTCGACAGCGTCCAGCCGCATGGCGCGGCATTGCCTACCATGTATAGCGTTTCCGTCATTATCGGCAGGTCCCCGTCGTATATTATGAGGTCCTTTTCACTGTCGCACGCGGAGAACATGGCAGCCATGGCCACGGCGGCGCATGACGACAGAATATGTTTGAATTTAGCCATTTTTGCTTCTTTTTAGCGATTGATTGACTTAGGCATCGTTCCTTAAAATATATATATGCCTTAATTGGTGTAACCCGGATTCTGCTTCAAATCGGGATTGGTATCGAGCACGTCGCGTACAAGCGGGAAAATCTCGGTGTGTCGGTCGGCGTCGGGAGTCTTGTCCCACCAGGTGCCGGTCGAGAACTTGCCGAAACGTATCAGGTCCGTGCGACGGCGCGCCTCGGCGAAGAACTCGCGTCCCCACTCGGCCAGCATCTCGTCCATGTCAAGGTCAGCCTTTCCTTCCGGCTTGTAGAGCACTTCCTTTAAGTTCTCAGCCGGATAGTTGCGGGCGCGGACACTGTTGAGGAGTTTTGCGGCGCCCTGCGTGTCGCCGCTTCTGAGCTTGCATTCCGCAAGCGAATATATGATCTCGGGCAGACGGATCTCGGTATAGTCGCTTTCAAGCTGATGCTCGTCCTCGTCGGTGTACATGGGATATTTTACAAAATGCCATCCCGAGTTATGGTCACCGTTCATCAGGTTGCTGGTCTGGCCCGTGGGCCACACGTCGGGAGCCATGTCCTGGAAATTGCCGACGGCATCACGTATATACAGGTCGTAGGGGCGCTCCGGCGCACGCACGCGGGCCGTCTTGCCGTTGTCGTTCACATATTCCAGATACCCGTACAGGAACATTCCCTCACGCTTGCTGTTTCCCAGATTGCGATAGAGCTTCATACGCTCGTCGCCGGGATACTTGCGGAAATTCTGTATCGGCATTCCCAGCTTATAGCTATAAAGCGTTCCGTCGACATCATAGCTCGGGGAAGCCGCGTATTTCACGTTATGCTCGCCGGCCTTGCACTTGGAGTCTTTCAGATAGTACCGGGCCTGGGAGGGAACCGCATACCAGTAGACCTCGCCCGAATAATGCCAGTATGAATAGCCCGAACTTGCCGGGTATCCGAAAATCACCTCGTCGCAGTTGTTGTTGTCCCAGTCGAACGCCGCATCCCAACGGTCAGCCACTCTGTAAGGCCCGTAGACTCCGTCAAGAATCTCCTGACATACGCGGGCGCAGTCGCTGTAACGGTCTTCGCCTATGTAGACTTCGGCGTTAAGATACAGGCGCACCAGCAACGCGGCCGCGGAGGCCTTGGTCCATTTGCCCTGCACCATGGCCTGCGATCCGAGGGACTCTTTGGTCCCCAACAGTTTGATGCACTCCTTGAGCTCGCTTTCGATGAACTCAAACAGGACTTTCGGCTCCACCTGCGTCTTGGTGTTCTTGCTCTGGTCATAGAAACTCACGACCAGAGGGCAGTTGCGGAACGCATCCAGCAGCGTGAGATAGAACATGGAGCGGAGGGTGCGGCATTGAGCCTTCATGTCGTTGAATTCCGATTCGGTATAACCGAATTTTTCCGGGTCAAGCGATTCCAGGTCTTCTATCACCCAGTTGCATTGGCCTATCCCCTGATACTGGCCGTTCCAGAGATACAGGATCTGGGGGCTGTCCTCAAGGTTCCAGGTATGGTAATGGTATCTGCGCCACCGGCCGCCGTCGTCCCACCATCCGTCGCGTACGGGGGTTATAAGCTGGTCGGCGGTGAGCTCCTGAAGCACCTGACGTTCCTGTATGGTGGCGAAAGCATGTTCGAAGGGACGTCCCACCGCCCTCTCGACATCGCCTTTCGTATTATAATAATTATCCGAGCCGACGGTGCTGTACAGCTTTTCGTCAAGATTCGTACAGCCGGCTGACACCGTCAGTGCCAGCACCGCCAATGATTTTATTACTGTATTTCGATTCATGATAATAATTCGGTTTGTTAGAAATCAATCTGCACTCCCAGCATAAACTGGCGTGTGGACGGGAAGTATGTCCTACTTCCGGTGGCTCCGGGGGTCAGTCCGTTCACCTGATACGTGGAGGGATCCACACCTGAGAATTTGGTAAGCGTGAACACGTTGTGTACAGTTCCGTAGATCCTTATTTTGTTTATAAAGCGGGCTTTCTGCAGATTGAGCGTGTACCCCAGCGTCAGCATGTCGAGCTTGAAATAGTCGCCCCGCTCCAGAAAGTAGTCCGTCACGGCATGACCGGCTGTCGGACTGATGTCGAAGTTCTTGCTGTACGCCTTCTTGAGCACGTTGCCGTTGAATTTCCGTGTTCCATAGTAGAAGTCATGGACATTGAAGATGTCGTAACCGAAGGCACCCCGGAAGAACAGGCTCAGATCAAAATTCCTGTAACGGAAATTGTGAGTGGTGGACATGGTGAACTTCGGCAATCCGTTGCCCACTTTCCTGCGGTCGTCCTCGCTTCCCTGCGCGGCCTTGATGATATTGTCGTTCTTGTCGTATATCAGCCATTCGCCTTCGGTATTGATTCCGGCATATTTCCACATATAGAAGTTGCCGATGGACTGTCCCTTTTCTATACGCTGCAGGTTATAGTTCGGGTACGGGGCCTCGGTGGAGCAGATGGCATAATAATCCTTGCCCACATAATCCGAATTGCTGAAGCTGACGAACTTATTGGTCATGGTGGAGCCGACCACGCTGAAGTTATAGCCGAAATCACGATTGTTCACGACATTGAAGTTAAGGTCGAACTCGAAACCGTAGTTCTTCATGGTACCCACGTTTACGAATGTCTCGTCAAACAGATACGGAGGGATGGGCACCTTGTAATAGCCCAACAGGTCTTCGGTGCGGCGGTTGAAATAGTTCAGCGAGCCGTAAAAGAGGTTGTTGAACATCGAGAAGTCGATGCCGACGTTCCAGTTCTTCGCCTTCTCCCATTTGAGGTTACGGTTCACATTGTTTGCGGGGCCCCATACCTGAAAGTATTTGCCTCCGAAACTATAATAACCGAAACCCTTCATGGCTGCGATGGACAGATAATTGTCGAAATCCTGGTTTCCGGTCACGCCATAGTCGGCACGTATCTTGAGATCGTCGAGCCAGCCTCTGGAATTTTCCATGAAAGATTCCTGACTGATACGCCATCCGACAGACACGGCGGGGAAATTACCCCACTTGTTGTTGGGACCGAACTTGGAGGAGCCTTCGTGACGCAAGGATGCGGTCATAAGGTATTTTCCGTCAAAGTCATAGCTTATGCGGCCGAAGAACGAGATCAGCCTGCTGTCCGACTTATAGCTGTCCATTCCCACTTCTCCCTCATCCTTGGCATACGATCCGGACCCAAGATTGTCCGAGCCGAGACCGTCATTGGGAAAATCCTTGTTCTCGGCATACAGACGCGAGTATTGGGAATACTGATACGAATAACCCAGCATCACCTTGGCATTGTTCTTGCCGAACTTCGCTCCGAAATTCACCAGCCATTCCAGGATATACTGGTTGTTCTTGTAATACTCGCGGCTTGCCTCTCCCTCGCGGCCGTTGTTGATGGCGATTGTGCTCGTGGACGGTATGAACCATGAGTTGTTGTTGTCATACTGATGGTCGGCGAAGGTCAGCTGGCTGTCGAGGTTAAAGGGACAGTCCCTGTCGGAGTTCCATAGCAATGGCAGCAGATTGATCTTGGCGGTGGCGTCCATATCCAGGAGTTTGGTCTCGCCCTTGTTCTTTTCAAGATTCATCAGTTCCACCGGATTCCAGGGGCACACCTGACCTTGAAAATTATAGTAAAGCTGAGGATTCTCGGGGTCCATCAGCGGTGTGGTAGGGTTTGCCTGCTTGGCGTTGGTGAACACCTGCCAGTTTGCGAAATTCTGATAGATTATGCGGGGTGCCACATTGACGTTGAAATTGAACAGGTCGCCCTTCGATTTCAGATTCATCGACGCGCGGGCTCCGTATTCCTCGCGGCTTGAGCGTAAATCGACGCCGTTCGATTTGCGATAGTCGGCGCTTACCCTGAAATTCGCACGTTGAGTGCCGCCCGATATGCTCAGTGTATGCTTGTGGGTGAAGCCCGTCCGGCTCACGCCCTTGAACCAGTCGTAATCACCACCCAGGTCGGTGCCCGAATCTCCCCATCCCAGACGGATGTTGCGATAGTCGTCGGCATCCATGAAATCGAGTTCGTCGATTATTTTATCCCAGGCCACGCTGCCGGAATATGTGACATTGTACGTGCCATCCTTGGCTCCCTTTTTCGTGGTTACGAGAATAACGCCGTTGGAACCGCGCGTTCCGTAAATGGCCGAAGCGGCACCGTCCTTAAGGATGTCGAAGGACGCTATGTCGGTGGGATTGACGTTGGTGAGGTTGCCTCCCGGCACGCCGTCAATCACTATGAGAGGACCGAGTCCGGCCGAACGCGACGATACACCGCGGATCTGGATGCTCGCTGCATTGTTGGGATCGCCTGCCGCCGTATTGGTTATAGACACGCCGGGGACTTTTCCCTGAATAAGCATCGAGGGGTCCGTAGTGCTCATGGACAGGAAGTCCTTCTCGCTCACGTGGCTTATGGCCGAGGTAAGCTCCTTCTTGTCCATCGTGCCGTAGCCGATCACCACCACCTCGTTAAGCAGCTGCTGGTTCTCCGACATGACGATATCAAGCCGGCCCGGTTTGTCGACTTTCTTCTTTTCCGACGAATAACCGATATACGAGAACATCAGTCTTCCGCCCTCGGGGACATCGATGTCATAGTTGCCGTCGATGTCGGTGGTCACGCCTATATGCGTGCCTTCTACCGTAACCGAGGCACCGATCAGAGGCACCCCCTGAGGGTCGGTTACCTTACCGGTGATTTTCACTTTCCCGGCTGCGGCGGACTGCTGTTTCGATGACTTGGGACGGGTGGCCGATTTCTTGTTCAGCACTATCTGCTTTTTGTCTATGGCATAGGTGATGTCATGTTTCGCAAACAGTTTGTCAAGTACCGTCGTTATGGCCTCATCTTTCACCTTGAGTGTTACAGGGACCGTGACGTTTATGGTTTCCTTGCTGTAGATGAACCTGTACTTTGTCTGTCGTTCTATGGATTTAAGAACATTTTCCAAGGCGATTCCATTGGCATTGATGGACACCTTGCTGTCGGATGCCCGGGCCGACAGCACACAGCCGAACATCAGCAGAAAGAGCAATACTCTTAGCGCCAGACTGTACCGGCTGCTGTGAGATTGCAAGTGAGTGTTTTCGTTCATGTTAAAGTATTATTGGTATTTTAATTGATTTTAGGTTTCATTAGGGACTTTTTAACATCCGTATATCCATAGAGCAACTCACAAAAAATAATCCACATCGGAAAACCGGAAAATTTTCAGATCTTGCAACTTTTTGTCGTAAGTGCTTGCATTATCGAACAATAATATCTAACTTCGCGGCTACTTTAGGAACGATACCTAAATAACATGGAAAACGAAATATTTGAAAATGAAACACTTCTGCTGGCTGCCTTGAAATTAGACAGCCATGAGGCCTTTTTACAAATTTTTCGTAAATATTATCCGGACCTCGTTCTGTTCGCATCGCGTTTCATACTCGATTCGGAGACCTGCGAGGACATTGTGCAGGAAGCGTTCATCAAGATCTGGGCCAACAGGAAGATTCTTGAGATACGCACTTCGCTCAGGACTTATCTGATATCCCTGGTGCAGCATCTGGCATTGAACGAAATCAAGCACCGCAAAGTCAGGACCCTGTATCAGGACACATACCATGAGATGATTCTGGCACTCCCCGCCGACGAACATGTATTCTATACGGAACTGAACGATGCCATGGAGAAGCTGCTTTCACAACTTGATCCCGAGGTGCTTGAAACATATAGCCTGTCCAGAACCCATCACCTGAAATACACGGAAATAGCCGAAAAGCTAAACATATCGGTCAGAACCGTAGAGGCCCGTGTCAGCAAAGCCGTCAAATTCCTTCAGAAGAATCTGAAGGGCTACAAATTCATCATATATCTGACCCTATTGTTTCACCACTTATCTAACTGAACGCGATGGATTATTACGATAACAATCATATAGACATTCTGATAAGCCGTTATCTGGCGGGTGATGCAACTTCGCCGGAGATTGAGGAATTGTTCAACTGGATTCAGAGTGATGACAACAATAGAAGGTATTTTCTACGCCAGCAGGATATATGGTCGGTGCTGAATCCCGCTGTAGACATCAGCGACATCAATACGGCGGACGCGGAACGGAAAATACTGAAGGAAACCGGCATCATACCGCGCCGACGGTCGGTATTCCGCAAGCTGTTCGGCTTCTGGTCACGCATCGCGGCCGTCATCCTCCTGCCGCTTCTGGCCGTGGTGGCCTATCTGTTGATCGACCGCCCGCAGCGCGCTACCCTCGACAACGTGACCATCACCACCGCATTCGGCAGTCTGAGTTCCACCGATCTGCCCGACGGCACCACAGTCTGGCTCAATGCCAACAGCTCGCTGACATACAGTCCGGCAATGGACGGAGATGAACGGAACGTTTTCCTGCAGGGAGAGGCTTATTTCAAGATCAAGGCCGATACGCGGCATCCGTTTAACGTGCAGACACCGTACATGACCGTCACGGCAACAGGCACGGAGTTCAATGTAAATGCGTATGACTCGATTGCTTCGGTCACGTTAGTCAACGGTCATGTGAACGTAGGGATAAAGGACCGGTCACTTGCTCTCAAGCCCGGCGAACACCTGAGCATGACAGACGGACGTCCGGTTATATCCAAACTGTCCGACACGGAAAAATATTGCTGCTGGAAAAAGGGAATGCTGATTTTTGAAGACGAGTCGCTTGTGAGCATCTGCAACAGATTGCAGCAGATGTACGACGTGGAGTTCGATATCGCGCCGGAACTGAGGAACAGGACATTCCGAATGATTCTGAACGGCGAGAACATCAACGAGGTGACACGGTTCTTCGAAATGTCGGCCCCCGTGGTTTGCGAATCCCAGACACCAAAGGAAGGTAACGATACAGCCAATCTTAAGCAAAGATATCGTATCAGGCCTTTGTAACGCCTAAGACATCACTCCTAAAACGCTATCATTATAAAACTATCATTATGAAAATGACTGACAAAACTTTAATCTTATTATTCAGCATGGTTCTAAGCGGGTTAGCCCTGTGCGCCACAACCGCGTCATGCCAGGCACACACCGAAGGCGGCAATCCTTGTTTTCAGGGTCCATACGCCGATCCGGAAGGAATCGTATACGACGGCACCCTGTTCGTATATCCCACGCGCAGCCTGCCGTTCAAGGACCAGACCGCATTCGACTGCTTCTCGACCACCGACCTCAAGCACTGGACCAAATATGAGAACATCCTCAACACAGACGAAGTGAAATGGGCCTGGGGCGCGATGTGGGCGCCGGCCGTACTTCAGAAGGATGGCAAGTACTATCTCTTTTTCGGAGCCAACGATGTTCACGAGGGAGAGACCGGCGGCATAGGAGTGGCCGTGAGCGACCGCCCCGAAGGGCCGTACAAGGACCTGCTGGGCCGTCCGCTAATCAATGAAATAGTAAACGGGGCACAACCCATCGACCAGTTCGTGTTCCATGACAAGGACGGCAACTGGTATATGTATTACGGAGGCTGGGGACACTGCAACATGGTCCGGCTGTCGGACGATTTCAAGACTCTGGTTCCTTTTCCCGACGGTACCCTTTATAAGGAAGTGACGCCGAAGGATTATACCGAGGGTCCGTTCATGCTAATCAAAGACGGAAAGTATTATTTCATGTGGAGCGAGGGGGACTGGACCAAAGACAACTACCGGGTGGCGTATGCGATAGCCGACTCTCCGTTCGGGCCGTTTGAACGGATTGGCACTATACTGGAATCTGACCCCGAGATAGGAACGGGCGCCGGACATCATTCCGTAGTCCGCTCGTCCAAGACCGGGAAATACTACATAGTCTATCACAGACACCCCATCGGTTCCGAGGACGGACACGACCGCGTCACCTGTATCGATGAACTGCGTTTCGATTCCAAGGGCCGGATACTTCCTGTCAAAATGACTTTCACAGGCCCTGCCGCCACCGAGTTCTAAGAACTGTTTTTAGACGTAAATTAGTTTAGACAACTTCGATAAATGCCTTAGAAACTGAAACAATTTCTAAGGCATTTATAATTCCGACAGTTCGCGGGCCAACGAATCGGCCTGAGGAGTGCTGACGGATTCCCGCATGTCGGGAGCGCGACGCAACAGGTATTTGTGAAACAGGATAAGCCTGACACGCTGACGCAGAGTGTCCAGAGGCAACGTCCCTTGCCTTACGGATTCGGTTATGCCGGCAAGTTCGCCGTGGGTGTCGGCCGGCGCGAGAATCAGATTCGAGCCTGCCCTGAGAGCGTCGGCTGCGGTGTAGCCTTCGGCCCCGAGCATGTTCATTGCGTCTGTAAGGACAAGGCCGCTGAATCTTAGGTCGCCGCGCAGCAGGTCGCTGATGATGGTGGACGAAACCGCCGCCGGTAGCATCTTCGAATCAATCGCCGGCACGGCGAGATGCCCCACCATCACTGCGGGCATTCCGGCCGCTGACCATGCGCGGAACGGAACGAGGTCGACCGTATCGAGACGCTGAAGCGACCCGTCTATCACACCCTTCCCTTTATGCGAGTCGGTCCGCACAGTGCCGTGTCCGGGGAAGTGCTTGGCCACGGGCATCACTCCACCTCCCGACAGACCCTTACCGTATGCCAGGCCCAGATCGGATACACGACGGGGATCCGACCCGAAACTGCGGATACCGACATAACTGTCTCGCCGCGTCACGTCAAGCACGGGACCGAGCACCATGTTTATGCCTATCTGCCGGCACTCGCGTGCCACCTCGCGGCCATAATCGTACATCAGCTGGTCCTGCACCTTGGGCGACAGGCGCCCGTTGGCCGGAAACTTCGGGGCGTCGGCAAGACGCATGTTCAGACCCCATTCCGCGTCAATGGCCACGAACGGATCTACGGCCGACACTCTCCGCATGGAGTCGGCAAGCGTCCGCGCCTCCTCGACCGTGCCCTTCAACAGAATTATCCCCCCGATTCCCTCCCGGGCATACCTTTGCAGCAACGCCACGGTCCAGGGATCGTCACTGGCATATAGCGCCGGCATCAGCACCTGCGCGCCAAGACTCGCGGTGTCCATGCGCATCGTCACGCTGTCGGCCCATTGCATGGCCTCGGCGGTCAGGTCCATTATCTCCACCTGTGCCGTGTCGACGTTATCTTCACGATGATGCCCGTTAAAACCACACGAGGCCACCGCAACCGTCAGTAACGTTGCGATGGCCAGGTGTAGTGTTACGGGTTTCATGCGCTATTGTTTCATGTCATCATGAAAATCCTTTACGAATCTTGGGTTCGGATCGGGCATCACGCCCACGCCCAACGGCGTGACGGCATGAAAATACTCCAGAACACGGTAACCAAGTTCCTTTGAATCTGTAAAAAGAGTCTCGTGCTCGGCCATAGGAGTCATATCGTCGTTGCCCTCGGCTATGTAGTCGATGGTGCATACCACATAATCGCGGTCCGGGTCCATGGGCACACCGTTTACAAGCACGTGCTTCATCTTCCCGTCGCTGCCGGTTATCACCCGGATTTCGTCGCTGACAGCCTCGCCACCCTTAGGCGACACTATCGCCATGGTCTTGATAAAGTCACGGCCCTTCATCTTAATCAGCATCAGCTTGTTGCTGAACGGGAACATGCTGAGCACCCTTCCCTCGCTGACCATCCCTTCGGGCATGGGCTGACGGATGCCGCCCACATTCATCAGGGCCAGGTCTACGGCCGGGATGTCGTGTCCGGCACGGCGCAGCGAATCGGCAATCTGCATGCCGAGCCACATTCCGGTGTCACCGGCCCAGTTGGCCAACGCTCCGGTTCTTTCTGCATTCGGAAGCGCCTGATAACTGTAACCCACCGGCACACGGTCTATCGAATCGACCTTGGCGGCATACGGAGCGAGGAACTCCTCGATCTCCTTGTCGTAGGCCGAAGGCGAGAAGCGGTCGGTCACGGGGATGTATTCGTAATCGAACTTCTGTCCCTTCAGGTTGTCGAGATCAATCGATATGTAACCCACATTGCGGCCATACTTGCCTGTCTGTGCCACCAGCACCGGGCGTCCCTCGGCATTTTCAATCCAGTAGGGCGTCTTGTCGGGTGTCTTGGGGTCGACGAACGTATGGCTGTGACCGCCGATGATGATGTCTATGTCCTTCGAAGCACGGGCCAGGTCCACGTCATTGGTCTTGCCGTTTTCCGACTCATAGCCTATGTGCGTCACGGCCACCACGAGGTCGCATTTCTCTTTCTTTTTCAGGAATTCGGCCCAATGGTTGGCTGTCTCGATGACCGGCCTGAACTCCATAGCTCCGGTGTTGGCGGTGGAGATAAGGCTTGCCGGGTCTACGTTGATTCCGATGAAGCCAATCTTCTTCTTTCCTATCTTCTTTACGACGTAGGGCTTGAACAGACCGGCGGCCGGAGTCTTGCTGAAATCGTAGTTGGCCGACAGACGCGCGCCCTTCACTTTCTTCCAGTTGCGGGCCAGCTCGTCAATGCCGTTGTCGAACTCATGGTTGCCCAAGATACGGACATCGTATCCCATCATGTTGAACAGGGGATACTCCACGTCGCCACGGAAATACTTGAAATAGAGCGTTCCCTGCACCATGTCGCCGGCATCGACCAGGATCACGTTCTTCTCGGCCTTGCGCACCGAGTCGATAATGGCCTTGCGGGGCAGAATGCCTCCGACACCGCTCCTGTCGGATTCGATATTGGAATGCGTGTCGTTGGTGTGCAGAATCACCAGACGCTCGGCGGCGGCGGACAATGCCACCGTCGCCGTCAGCGCGCAGGCGATAATGTTACGGAGTCTCATCAGAACTCTATCAGGTTATGGCCGTCCATGTCGGCAGGCTGCTGCAGGCCCATCAGCTTCAGCAGGCTGGGAGCCACGTCGGCCAGACGGCCGTTCTCGCACTTGGCGTCCTTGTGGCTGCCGATGTAGATGAAAGGCACGGGATTCAGCGAATGCGCCGTGTTGGGAGTGTCGTCGGCGTTCAGGGCGTGGTCGGCGTTGCCGTGGTCGGCGATGATGATCATCTCGTACTCGTGCTTCTTGCCGGCCTCAACCACCTTCTCGACGCAGGTGTCGAGTGTGGCCACAGCCTTCTGAATGGCCTCGTACACTCCGGTGTGGCCCACCATGTCGCCGTTGGCGAAGTTGACTACGATGAAGTCATACTTGTCGCTGTCAATGGCGTCCACCAGTTTCTCGGTCACCTCGGGAGCGCTCATCTCGGGCTTCAGGTCGTAGGTGGCCACCTTGGGACTGGGCACCAGGATGCGGTCCTCGCCCTCGAACGGTGCCTCGCGGCCTCCGTTGAAGAAGAACGTGACGTGAGCGTATTTCTCGGTCTCGGCTATGTGCAGCTGCTTCTTGCCCTGGGCCGACACATACTCGCTCAGCGTGTTGGGTACGTCGCTCTTGGCGAACAGGATGTGCACGCCCTTGAACGAGTCGTCGTACGGTGTCATGCAGTAATACTGCAGGCCGGGCACGGGCTTCATGCCGCCTTCCTCGTGCTGTGTCAGCACGGTGGTCATCTCCTTGGCGCGGTCGTTGCGGTAGTTGAAGAATATCACCACGTGGCCCTCCTTGATGCGGCCGTCCACAGTCTCGTTGACAATAGGCTTGATGAATTCGTCGGTAACGCCCTCGGCGTACGACTCCTCGACGGCCTTCACCACGTCGTCGGTCTTCTTGCCCGTGCCGTCCACCAGCATGTCGTAGGCCTCCTTGACGCGCTCCCAGCGCTTGTCGCGGTCCATGGCGTAGTAGCGGCCGCAAACTGTTGCGATCACGCCTGCGCTCTGCTTGCAGTGGTCCTGAACTTCGGTCAGGAAGCCGGCGCCGCTCTTGGGGTCGGTGTCACGGCCGTCCATGAATGCGTGCAGATACACCTCGCTCAGACCGTATGCCTTGGCCGTGTCGCACAGGGCGTAGAGATGCTGCAGCGACGAGTGAACGCCGCCGGCCGACGTCAGGCCCATGAAGTGGATGGGCACATTGTGCTCCTTGGCATAGCTGAACGCGCTGATTATCTCGGGATTCTTCTGGAACGAGCCGTCCTTGATGGCGCGGTTGATCTTCACCAGGTCCTGATACACCACGCGGCCGCCGCCGATGTTGAGGTGACCCACCTCCGAGTTGCCCATCTGGCCGTCGGGCAGACCTACGTTCTCGCCGCTGGCCTCCAGCTGCGAATGAGGATACTCCTCCATCAGTTTGTCCATGTAAGGTGTCGGAGTGTTGTAAATGGCGTCATCCTTCTTGTGATCGCCCAATCCATATCCATCCAGGATAATCAACATTGATTTCTTTGACATATCTTCTAATCTTATCTTTTTGAATTTCTATCTTATAACACTGTTGGGGAGCAATCTTCCGCTACCCGTCGGTATGACTTGCAAATTTACGAATTTTTTATGACATATCAAATTTGGAATTGTGGAGCCACGTTATTAATTTTGTAGTGATGGACACACTAACTATGCTGTGATGGATGTATCGGTAATAATTGTAAACTATCACACCTCTGAATTGGTGACTGATTGCCTGCGCAGTCTCTACGCGCAGTGCCGTGGCGTGGAGTTCGAGGTGATAATTGTTGACAATGCCTCCGAACAGGGATTGCAGCGTAAATTCGACGAGTTGTTCCCGCACCACGAAGTAAAGTGTCTGCAACTTGACGAGAATGTAGGCTTCGGCCGCGCCAACAACGCCGGCGCGGAGATAGCCTCGGGGCGTAACCTCTTCTTTCTCAATCCCGACACCATTCTGCTTAACGATGCAGTGTCCATTCTGTCGGATTATCTTGACGCGCATTCCGACACAGGAGCCGTAGGCGGCAATCTTTATGACGAGGACATGAATCCGATGCTGTCGTTCCGACGCCGATTCCCCGGCGTGCGCTGGGAACTTAACGAGCTGCTGCACAATTGGCCCGACCGGATGAAATACAGCGAGAACCGGAAGTTCAACCATACCGGCCGACCAATGAAGGTGGCGTACATCACGGGCGCCGACCTGATGATTCCCGCCTCACTGTTCCAAAGCATAGGAGGATTCTCTCCGGAATTCTTCATGTATTACGAGGAAACGGACCTATGCCGGCGCATCTCACTTGCGGGATGCCGTATCATGTCGCTGCCCGAAGCTAAAATACAGCACCTGGAGGGAGGCAGCTTTTCGCCCGATCCCGCAGCACTGGCGGCTCGCCGGCAACGTGCCGAACACGGCCGCGACACTTATTACCGTCGCAATGTCCCACCGCTGCGCCGCCATACGGCCAACATCCTCTACCGACTTTTCGTCCTCTCACGCAAGCTCCTGAAGCGCCGATAGAATTCAAATTTCTAATTACTAATTTCTAATTTCCAATTCCACATGAGGGTTCTGTTTGATCACCAGATATTTTCAGC
The DNA here is from genome assembly GCA_900542185.1 of uncultured Bacteroidales bacterium. Taxonomy (GTDB): domain Bacteria; phylum Bacteroidota; class Bacteroidia; order Bacteroidales; family Muribaculaceae; genus Lepagella. The sequence continues at coordinate 1,067 of UQMZ01000039.1, read as the reverse complement.
CCAGCGTTTCGGGGGCGTCTCGAAATATTTTGCGGAAATCATCAGCCGCATGCCCCGCGAATGCTGGACCACCACCGCGTGGCTGTCGAACAACGAATACGTACGTCATCATCGATTGTTGCGCACGATTCCATTTCTGCCGGGCCGCGAATTCCGAGGTAAAGGCCGCATCATGGCCGAACTGGGCAAACCATGGTCGGCGCTTAGGATGAAGACCGGAAAATACGATGTGGTGCATCAGACCCATTTCGATACTTACCTGATTCCATTCATCGGCAACCGGCCGATGGTCACGACATACCACGACGTCAATTTCCTGACCGAATACAACTACAACGCCCGCATGGAGCGCCTGCAGAAAGCATCACTGAAGCGCGCCGACGCCATAGTGGCCATCAGTGAGAACACCAGGCGCGACATGCTGAAATACTTCGACATCGACCCCGGAAAAATACAAGTGATACATCACGGCATCGAATTGCCGCCACCTGTGACCGGCCCCGACACACCACTGTGCGACAGGCCATATATACTGTTCGTCGGCAACCGGCATCTGTTCAAGAACTTCAACCGTTTCGCAACGGCATTCAGCCGAATAGCCTCCAGATATCCCGACCTGCATGTGGTATGCACCGGCTCCGACTTCAGTCATGGCGAGGCCGACATGCTTACTCAACTGGGCGTCATCAACAGGTTCAAGGCCATCAAGGCCAACGAGGACGAGCTTAACAATCTATACCGCCACGCATTGTTTTTCATTTTCCCCTCGCTGTACGAAGGATTCGGAATGCCTATTTTAGAGGCTATGGTCAACAGATGTCCTACTCTGCTGGCCAACGCCAGCTGTTTTCCGGAAATAGCGGGCGACGCAGCCGAATACTTCAACGCCGAGAGTGTGGAAGAGATATCGGACGCCATGACGCGTATGCTGGACAGTCCCGACCTCCGCGCCGACCTGAGCGAACGAGGCTTTAAGCACGCATCCCTCTTCTCCTGGGACAAATGCGCCCGCGCCCACCTCTGTCTCTTATACACATCTGACGCTGCCGACGACGGAGAGAGTGTAG
>UQMZ01000038.1 GCA_900542185.1 uncultured Bacteroidales bacterium | reverse complement strand
GGATGAGGATGAGGGAGGTGTAGCGGGAGGGTCAGAGCACGGGGGCTTTGAAGCGGAGCGGGGTGTAACCGAGCAGGAAGGCGGATGCGGCCATGCGTTTCTTGCCGGCGGGCTGCAGCTCCACAATTTCAAGCCAGCGGTCGGAGGTGGCGACGAGCAAGCGCTTCTTTTCGATGCGCACGCCGCCGGGCACAATGCCTGTACTGTCCTCGTTGCCGGCATCCGGCACTATGCCGGTGCTGGGCTCGTCAGTCAGTGCGGTGGTGTAAATCTTGACGTCCATGGGGGCGTGGTTCAACAGTTCCAGCGCCGAGTAGGCGGCGGGATACGGCGACAGGCCGCGTACCTGATTGTGTATCTCCACAGCCGGACGGTCCCAGTGTATGGCCATATCCTCCTTGAAGATCTTTGGAGCCGGAATGAATTCCCCTTCGGGTTGCGGGAGAGGTTTGACGCATCCGTTTTCGATGTCCCTGACGGTCTTTGATACCATGTCGGCCCCCAGGACCATGAGGCGGTCGTATACGGTGCCGACGTTATCCTCGGGCAGGATGTCTATGCGCTGCTGGTCGATGATGGAGCCGGTGTCGATGTCGTGGTTCAGGAAGAATGTGGTGACGCCGGTTTCGGTCTCGCCGTTCATTATGGCGCGGTTGATGGGAGCTGCGCCACGGTATTTGGGCAGCAGGGCCGCGTGGAGGTTGAACGTGCCTTTGGGAGGCATGGCCCACACGGCTTCGGGCAGCATGCGGAAGGCTATCACCACGAACAGGTCGGCCTGCAGCGACTGAAGCTCGGACAGGAATTCGGGATTCTTCAGCTTCTCGGGCTGCATCACCTTCAGACCGTGCTCCACGGCATATTTCTTGACGTCGCTTTGAATCAGCTTGTGGCCGCGGCCGGCTATCTTGTCGGGCATCGTCACCACGGCGGCTATCTCGTGGCCGTCCGCCACCAGTCTGTCAAGACTCGGCACCGCAAACTCTGGTGTCCCGAAAAATACTATCTTCATAATTCTATGTATATGAACGGCCCGGCGCTTATTCCAGCACAGGTCCGTATCCTTCAATTATTCTGTTGTTAACGTTACGCCGGATAGCCTCATGCACGAACTGCTTGGCGCGGTCGACGGCTTCAGGCATATTCAGGCCGTGGCCCAAATATGAGGCGATGGCCGAGCTGAGCACACAGCCGGTGCCGTGCAGGTTGGGCGAAGCGATGCGCGGCATGGAGTATTCCTGAAGCAATTCCGAGCTGCGATAGAGGGAGTCGGTGCAGTCGGCGCAGTCGGCGTCGCCGCCTTTCAGCAGGAGGTAAGAGGAGAGGGCATTCAATGGCCTTCCGGCCATTGCAAGGAATAAAGAGACTTCCTGAACGTTCGGGGTGACGAGGGAGGCAAGTGGAAAGAGGGATTCCAACATGGCGCGGGCAGTGTCGTCGAGGCGGTCTATAAGCGCGCCTCCGGCTGTGGGGGCCAGCACCGGGTCTACGACTACGTTCTTAAGATTGTGGCGGCTTATGGTTTCGGCTACGGTCACGACTGTTTCAGGAGTGGGGAGCAGTCCGATTTTCACGGCATCGGGCCGCGCGGCCTCGACGGCGGCGTCTATCTGGTCGCGGACCAGGTGGGCGGGTGTTGGGTTGATAGCGCGGACGCCGTGCTGGTTCTGTACGGTCAGGGCGGTGACGCAGCCGAGTGGATAAGACCCGGTGCGCACGCACGTGCGGATGTCGGCGCTCATGCCGGCGCCTCCCGTCGGGTCCATCCCGCTTATCAGCAATATCACCGGAGTCTTGGACATGGTCAGACGTTTTGTTCTGTTTTCTCGGTCTCGGGCTGCGGGAGGGCCGAGGCTATTTCCTGGCGGCACTGTTCCATCAGCGCCTTGGTGTTGAATCCACGCTCGCCGGGCCATATCGGCTTGTGGATGGTCATGCGGATATGCGAGGGCGTCATCAGGTATGTGTATCGCGGCATGGCGCGGAAACTGCCGTCGATGGTGATGGGCACCACCGGCAGCTTGAACTCGCCGGCCAGCATGAAGGCGCCCCGTTTGAAGGCCGTCATGTTGCCGTCCCATGTGCGGCTGCCTTCGGGGAATATCACCAGCGACATGCCGCCCTGCAGAGTGCCTTCCGATTCACGGATGGTGCTCTTGATGCCGGCTATGCTGCTGTCGTCCACCATGATGTGTCCCGCCTTGCGGCAGGCTGCGCCCACCATGAATATGCTTTCCAGTTCCTTCTTCATAAGCCACTTGAAGTTGTGGTTCAGGAATCCGTAGATGGTCCAGATGTCGTATGCTCCCTGATGGTTTGCCACGAACACGTACGATTGCTTCGGGTCGATGTTTTCGCGGCCGGTTACCGTGACTCGCATCAGATAGAGCGCGCACGTCACCTGCGACCATATCTTGGCCGGCCAGTAACCCCAGAAATCGCGGTTGCCCAGCCAGCATCCTGCCAGCGTGATGGCGGCTGTGATCAGGGTCAGCACCACGAATATCGGTGTGGCTATGAATATTTCATAAAATATGTAGAGGCCGCGCAGCATCCACTGCCACGCGTTGCGATGTGGCCTCGCGGCTCGCACGGGAGGTCTCTGTTCCATTATTGTCCTATTTTCTAACCTTTTCTATCGTTTTCTATCGTCTATGAACCGACATTACAAAATTAAGTTATTTTCGCGAAAAATCAAAGTAATTAAGACATATTAAGACTCCGGGACAACATATTAAGACTCCGCCTCGCCATTGGGGCGGGACGGAGCCTTGATGACCGGCCGGAGCCGGATGCGGTTCGGTTGTTATTCCTCGTCGCCGGGGGCGATCAGCTTGTAGCCCTTGCCGTGGATGTTGATGATCTCTACGGCGGGATCGTCCTTCAGCAGCTTACGGAGCTTGGTGATGTACACGTCCATGCTTCGGGCGTTGAAGTAATTGTCGTCGATCCAGATGGACTTCAGTGCGTAGTTGCGTTCCAGTATCTCGTTCATGTGCTGGCACAGCAGCGACAGAAGCTCGCACTCCTTGGTGGTCAGCTTCTGGACCTTGCCGTCGCACAGCAGGGTCTGTTTCTGAGTGTCGAACGTGTATTTGCCTATCTGGAACACGGTCACGTCCTTGTCCTTCTTGCCGCGCACGCGTCGCAGGATGGCTCCGATACGCGACACCAGCTCCTCCATGGAGAATGGCTTCGGGATGTAGTCGTCGGCACCGATCTTGAAGCCCTGCAGCACGTCCTCCTTCAGGTTCTTGGCCGTCAGGAAGATGATGGGCACGTCGCGGTTCACGGCACGAATCTCCTGTGCCAGCGTGAAGCCGTCTTTCTTGGGCATCATTACGTCGAGAACACACAGATCGTATTTCCCTTTCAGGAATGCCTTGTATCCTTTGTCACCGTCATTGCACAAATCGGCATAGAATCCCTTGGCCTGCAGAAACTCACGCAACAGCATGCCCAGATTCTCGTCGTCTTCGCAAAGAAGTATTTTTAGTTTCTCATTCATATCGTAGTCGGTGTTTATTTTATAATTATAACAATTAAGTATTAAAATATATTTATCGGTGTCAAATTTTATACAGAATTATTAAGAAGCGTCCGGCTGAGGCTGGGTCAGCGGAAGTTTGATGATGAACGTGGAGCCTTCGCCGGGAACGGATTCCACCTGTATGCTGCCATGGAAGGCGGTTATCATCTTCTTGACGTATGCCAGGCCGAGTCCGAAGCCCTTGACGTCGTGACGGTTGCCCGTCGACACGCGGTAGAACTTGTCGAATATGCGCTTCAGGTCGTCCTTGTGTATGCCGATGCCGTTGTCCCTGACCCGAATCTCCAGATGCCGCCCATCCGGATTGTTCGTGAGTACCGACAACTCCGGCTCAACGTCTTCGCGACTGTATTTCAGGGCGTTTTCAAGCAGATTGTGTATCACGTTGGTAAACTGCAGCTGATCCACATGGATGTCGGAGTCCGTAGCCTCCAGGTCGGCAAACAGCGTGCCTCCCTGACGCTCCACCTTGAGCTTGAAGTTGGTCACTACGTTCTCGATTATCTCGTTGGCGTTGACATCGGTGAATTTCAGGGAGCTTTCGGCATTGTCTATCACCGAGAGGTGCAGCACCTTCTCAACCTGGAATCGCAGGCGTTTCGACTCGTCGGAAATGACGCCGGCAAGGTGTTTGATCGATTCGGGCGACTTGCGTACCGACGAGTCCTCAAGCATCTGCGCCGCCAGCGAAATGGTGGCGATGGGTGTCTTAAGCTCGTGCGTCATGTTGTTGACGAAGTCGGTCTTCATCTCCGTCAGCTTCTTCTGTCTGAAAGCCAGTATCACGGTGTAGAGGAACACCACCAACAGTATGGCCGAGAATGCCAGCGACGGGATGATGAACCGCACGGAACTGAATATGTAGTTATGCTTGTTGGGGAATTCCACGCTGAGGCGGTATGACACGTCGGTGTTTCCGAACAGCGGTATGGAATATATGTCATTGACTTTTGGGTCATAGTCCGATGTGGCGTAAATCTCGCGGCCGCCGGCCGTGTTGACTGAGAATGCGAAGGGTAGGTTCACGCCGTTGTTGGCCAGTTCAGTCGACAGACAGTTGCGCAGCACGGTCGAGTCGGCGCGCTGCATCACCGGACGTGAGCCGGAATCGCGCAATATGTTGAGTATCACTTCCGCCAGCAGCCCCTTCTGATACAGGTACTGGCTGCGTATCACCTCCTGCATCGTGCCGTAATGCGAGCTTACCGAGCCTGTGGCCGACGGGAAGGTGAGCGACGGGGGAGCGCTCGGCTCCTTGGTCATCTGGCTGTCGGTGCTGCCGGTATTGTTGAGGTCTTCGTAAAAACTCGACTCAATCACGTTGGCGTCTTCCTGCAGGAAGTGCAGCGTTTCCTGGCGGTCCATGAACTCCGAAGTGGCGTACAGCGAGCGCATCACGCCCTCCGAGAACTGCTCCTCGCGCATCTTCACCATATTCTCAAGATACATGATCTGAAAATACAGCAGAGTGCCGAAAGTAATGGCCATCAGTATGGTAAGTATCCAGATTAAAGATCTTTTCATATAGCCGTTCCCCTCACAAGTCCTAAAAATTTAGATTGTTAATTAACAATTCGGGGCAAATTTAACAATTAAATATGAAAATTGCAAATTTTCTTGATTTATCCCGATTAATCCCGTTAAATCCCGATTCTCTCGATTAATCCTGATTCTCTCGATTAATCCCGAGAAATCTTGATTAGTCCCGTTAAATCCCGTTTATGCGTCAGTGATTCTACACCGGTTTCCTAATGTATTAACAAAATTTTACATTTAAAGTTCGAACCTCCGGCACGTATCAAGACCGCCCGTAGTAAACAATAAGCCTCAGGCCACACCGTTTTAATATTATTATGCAGATACTCAGAACATCCCTTATAATTATCATATCGTTGCTGACGGTGCTTCTCTCCGGCTGCAAGCATACAAAGAACGAGCCGGAGCCTCAGCCCGTCAATCCGGATGGCGTCACGATAGTGTACGCCATAAACAAAAGCTCGTTGTCGGGCAATTTCATGCAGGACACCGCCGAAATGAAGGCCGCAATGGCAAGTGTGGATATGTCACGTCAACGGCTGTTGGTGTATCTGACCGAATCGTCATCCAAGACGGGTCTTTTCGAGTTGCAGCAGATCGGGAAGAAGAACAAGGTGTTGACCTGGCGCAAGGTGAAAGAGTATGACCGCCAGCAGACATCCACGGCACCTGCGGTGATGAAGCGCGTCATATCCGATGCACTCGCTGTCTATCCCGATGCCGAGCACTCGTTGATATTCTGGGGGCACGGCACGGCGTGGACTCCCGGTTTCAGCGACCATGAGACGCGCAACGGCGCTCCGGCCAATATCCCTGCCCAGCATAGCTATGGCGGAGAATATGGGGATGACCCCAGAAATCCTGAATGGGCTGAGATAACCGACATAGCCGATGCTGTTCCCGACGGAGCGTTCCGCACCATCTGGTTCGACTGCTGCTATATGTCGTCGATCGAGGTGGCGTATCAGTTTCGACATAAGACGCAGATGTATGTGGCCTATCCCACCGAGGTATGGGACGAAGGTCTGAACTATAACGAGGTTCTTCCTTATATAATGCGCAAGAACCAGGACCTGACCGGTGGTGCCGCCGAGTTCTATTCATATTATAATAGTAAGAGCGATGCTGTGACGGTATCGGTGATGGACATGAACAGAATCGAGGCCGTGGCCCAGGCTACCCGCGCACTGATGCAGCAGTATCCCGACGAGATCAGCAAAGTGACGGGCGTATCTAATTATCGCCGAGGGGGCACTTACGGTTATTACGACATGATGCAGCTGTTGAAGCTGAAGGATCAGGGCGAGTTATGGCAGGGCGTTCAGGACAGCATGAACCGTTTTGTGGTATATCATGCCGAATCGTCGAAGGATTTCAACAACCGTCAGTGGGTGCAGACGCCCCTGTGCGGCGTGAGCATGCACAGCCTCGGCGAGTACGGTCAGAAGGAAGCGGACCACGAACCCTTCTACCGCACCCTTGACTGGTACAAAGCCGTCTACGAGCAATAGTGGCGCGGGCTTAGAGCATGGACTGGATGAAGTCGTTGAGGTCGACGTCCTTGGGGAGATTGAAACGGGTGCGGAGACGGTAACGCGATGTGGCCACACTGTCGCGCGATATACCCAAGGCCAATGCTATCTCCTCGTTGCGGCGGCGCAGCGCGATAAGCATGCACAGCAATTCATTGCCTGAGGTCAGGTCGGGATATTTCTTCCTCAGATTGTCTATAAAACCGGGATGCAGGTCGTTGAAACTCTTGCGGAACCGTGTCTCGTCATCCTTTTCAAGCAGTATGGCCGGCAATGCTTCGAACAGTTTGATGTCAGAGTTAGTTTCAGCCAGCCTCCGGTTCAGTTCTTCGATTTTGGAGTTAAGGGCGATGCGCTCGGCCAGCAGTGTGTCGATGTTCTGCTGCGTGAGCTGTTGCTTCTGTTTGTGGTTGCGCGAGCGCATTATCAGGAATGCGACAAGTCCCGCCACGATGAGCAGGCCGATTACGCTTATCAGGATGATACGTTGCTGACGTGTCCGCAGTTCAGCTTGCAGCACGGCAGTCTCGCGTTTCAGCTGCGAGGTGCGGTACTTGAAGTCCATACCGAGCAGGAGGTCGCTGCGGAGTTCTTCCTTGATGCTGTCGTGCAGAGCGGCGGCTTCCGGATAGATGTCTATCAGCTTTCGGTCGCCTGCCTTGGCGTAAGCGCGGGCCAGATACTGCAGGCTCCATTCCAGGCTCTCGCGGTCGTTATCCGTACGAAATATTTTCACGGCATCTTCCATTATAGGGATGCCCTTCGCGTAATTCCCTTCGAGCACGTATGCATATCCTATCAGCAACCGGCTTACGGAAAAATCGGGATTGATGCGTTCCAGCGTCCTGCGTGCCGATGCTATTGAGTCCGGGGCATACTCCGGATGCTCTAAATAGAATACCGCCAGGAAAGTGCGGTTATGCCTTAAGTCATTACGGCGCCATTTTTCGTTCTCGACCAGCGAGCATGCCTCTACGGCGCGGTGAAGGCATACCAGCTGCGAGTCAGGCTGATTGGTTATCTCGTATATCATGCCTCGCATGCGCCACAGGTCCTGAAGTCGTTCCGGGACCTTGGCTTCGGCTATGGCCATGGCGCGTGAGTTGGCGGCTTTGGCTTCCTCGAACATACCCATGCGCTGGTACAGGTTGCCTATGTTGCCCAACAGCCGTACGGCGCCTTCGGGATTGATGCTGTCCGGATGCATCGTCTCCAGCGAATCGGCAGCGGCCTGCAGCAGCGAAAGGCCTTCCACATAGTGGCCGTCACGGCACAGTTCGCGGCCGCGCTCTGACAATTGTTCGAACGTCGCGTGAGGGTTTTGTCGTGTTTGTGTCCTGTTGCAGGCGCCGGTCACGGCGAGCAGCACACAGGCAATTACCATTGCATTAAGTTTCATAAAACAAAATTACATGAAATATGCAATAAAACCAAATTCAATTGTCGGTCCCGGATGGCCTTTTGTTGTTTGTGGAGTGAGATTTTTTTAGTATCTTCGCAAAAAATAACAACAAAGACCATGAAACGCATCACTCTCGACAATGAATGGCCCGATTACCCTGCATTCGCGAAGGGAATCAGGCGCGCTCCCGACCGTGGATATACCCTCGACAAAACCAAAACCAAATTAGCTCTGCAGAACGCCCTGCGCTATCTGCCGCCCGAACTGCATGAACGCGCCATCCCGGAGTTCTTAGAGGAACTGAAGACGCGCGGCCGCATCTACGCCTACCGTTTCCGTCCCGAAGGGCGTATCAAGGCCAAGCCCATCGACGAATACAAGGGCAACTGCATCGAAGGCAAGGCTTTTCAGCTTATGATAGACAATAACCTGGACTTCGAGGTGGCCCTCTATCCTTACGAACTGGTAACATACGGCGAGACCGGCCAGGTTGCACAGAACTGGCTGCAGTACCGCCTCATAAAGAAATATCTTGAGGAACTGACCGATCACCAGACATTGGTGGTGGAGTCTGGCCATCCTCTCGGCCTGTTTCCGTCGCGTCCCGACGCGCCGCGCGTCATCATCACCAACGCCATGATGGTAGGCATGTTCGACACTCAGCACGACTGGCACGAAGCCATGCAGCTCGGCGTGGCCAATTATGGCCAGATGACGGCCGGCGGCTGGATGTACATAGGCCCGCAGGGTATAGTGCACGGCACGTTCAACACTATCCTTAACGCCGGACGCATGAAACTCGGCGTACCCGACGACGGCGACCTGAAAGGTCACATCTTCGTTTCGTCCGGCTTAGGCGGAATGAGCGGCGCTCAACCCAAGGCAGCCGAGATAGCCGGTGCGGCAGCCATCATAGCCGAAGTAGACCAGTCGCGCATCGAAACCCGCCGCAACCAGGGTTGGGTGCAGGAGGTAACCGACTCCATCCCCGAGGCGTTCCGCATGGCGCGCGAGGCAATGGCCCGCAAGGAACCGATCTCCATTGCATATCACGGCAATGTGGTGGACCTGCTGGAATATGCGGTGAAGCACGACGAACATATAGAACTGCTCAGCGACCAGACCAGCTGCCATGCCGTTTATGACGGCGGCTACTGTCCCGTGTCGCTCACGTTCGACGAACGCACCCGGATGCTGCACGAAAATCCCGAACAGTTCCGTGAGGAAGTCGACAAGTCGCTGAAGCGTCATTTCGAGGCCATCAAGGCCCTTGTGGCCCGCGGCACATACTTCTTCGATTACGGCAACGCCTTCATGAAGGCCGTGTATGATTCAGGCGTGAAAGAGATTTCGCGCAACGGTGTGGACGAAAAGGACGGCTTCATCTGGCCCAGCTACGTGGAGGACATCATGGGCCCGATGCTGTTTGATTACGGCTACGGTCCCTTCCGCTGGGTATGCCTCAGCGGCAAGCACGAGGACCTGGTCAAGACCGACCGCGCCGCTATGGAATGCATCGACCCGAACCGTCGCGGTCAGGACCGCGACAACTACAACTGGATACGCGACGCCGAAAAGAACGCGCTTGTCGTAGGCAGCCAGGCACGCATCCTGTATCAGGACGCAATGGGACGTCTGCGCATAGCCCTGAAGTTTAACGAAATGGTGCGCAACGGGGAGGTCGGACCCATAATGTTAGGCCGCGACCATCATGACGTGAGCGGCACAGACTCGCCCTTCCGCGAGACCAGCAACATCAAGGACGGCTCGAACGTGATGGCCGACATGGCCGTGCAGTGCTTCGCCGGCAACTGCGCCCGGGGCATGAGCCTGGTGGCCCTGCACAACGGCGGCGGCGTCGGCATAGGCAAGGCCATCAACGGCGGATTCGGAATGGTGTGCGACGGCTCGGAACGTGTAGACGAAATCCTGAAACGCGCCATGCTGTGGGATGTGATGGGCGGTGTGGCCCGCCGCAGCTGGGCCCGTAACCCCAACGCAATGGAGACCGTGCGCGAATGGAACGACACACAGGGCGACCGTGGCTTCATGATTACGGAGCCTTATATAGTGAATGACGAACTTCTTGACAAATTCGATATCTGATGAAAAGGATAATAGAATGTGTGCCCAACTTTTCCGAGGGGCGCGACAAGGCGAAGATAGACGAGATTGTAAAGGCGATAGAGCAGGGCGGCGACGTCCGCGTGCTTGACGTAGACCCGGGCGAGGCCACAAACCGTACGGTAGTGACCTTCGTGGGCGAGCCGGAGGCCGTGTGCGACGCGGCGATAGCCGGAATGCGCAAGGCTGCCGAACTGATAGACATGCGCACGCACCACGGCGCGCACCCGCGTATGGGCGCCACCGACGTGCTTCCGCTGATTCCCGTGTCGGGCATCACCTTGGATGAATGCGCAGAACTGGCACGTAAGCTGGCCGAGCGCGCAGCCACGGAGCTGAACATACCCTGTTACAGCTACGAGGCCGCGGCATTCACGCCCGAGCGCAAGAACTTGGCTGTTTGCCGCGAAGGAGAGTACGAGGGACTGCCCGAACGCTTGGGTCACGAGGGTAAGGGTCCCGATTTCGGCGACCGCCCGTTTGACGAAGGAGTGGCACGTACCGGCTGCACAGCCGTAGGAGCACGCGATTTCCTTATTGCCGTAAACTTCAACCTCAACACCACCAGTACCCGCCGCGCCAACGCCATAGCATTCGACGTGCGCGAGAAGGGACGCCCCAGGCGCGAGGGAGACAAGCTGACCGGCAAGCCGCTTAAGGATGAGAACGGCAACACCATCATGATTCCCGGCACGCTGAAAGGTACCAAGGCCATAGGATGGTACATAGATGAATATGGCATCGCCCAGGTGTCGATGAACATCACCGACATGAAGGCCACGCCGCTGTACCGTGCATTCGACGAGGTGAGCCGTGCAGCCATGGCCCGCGGTCTGCGCGTCACCGGAACGGAGATAGTCGGTCTCGTACCCAAGTCGGCCATACTCGACGCCGGCAAGCATTACCTCAGGATGCAGAACCGTTCGCTCGGCATTCCCGAGCATGAGATCATCAAGATAGCCGTCAAGTCGATGGGCCTGGACGACCTCAAGCCGTTCAAGCCCGAGGAAAAGATAATTGAGTCGATGTTGGGAGGCCATAATAAGGGCCTTGTCGACATGACCCTGACGGAGTTTGCCGACGAGACGTCGAGCGAATCGCCGGCACCCGGCGGCGGCTCTATCTCGGCCTACATGGGAGCATTGGGCGCGGCCCTCGGGGCGATGGTGGCCAACCTGTCGGCCCACAAGGCCGGCTGGGACGACCGCTGGGAGGAATTCTCGGACCAGGCCGTCAAGGGACGCGAGATTCAGGAGAAACTGATGCACCTGGTAGACGAGGACACCGACGCCTTCAACCGCATCATGGCCGTGTTCGCCATGCCCAAGGGTACGCCCGAGGAGAAGGAGGCCCGCAGCGCAGCCTTGCAGAAGGCCACGCTGTATGCCACCGAGGTTCCCCTGCGCACCATGCGCGAGTCGTTCCGGGTATTCGAACTGGTAAAGGCTATGGCCCATAACGGCAACCCCGCTTCGGTGAGCGATGCCGGAGTAGGAGCGCTCGCCGCCCGTGCCGCAGTGTTCGGCGCATGGCTTAACGTCAAGATCAACGCCGCCGGACTCAAGGACCGCGAACAGGCCGACAAGCTGCTGAAGGAAGCCGCCGACATCGCCGAAAAGGCCCGGAAGGAGGAAGCAGAGGTGCTGGATATAGTAAATCAGAAAATATCTTAAGACCATAATGAGAAGACTGGTCATAACCAACGCCAATATCTACACGCCCGTCGGCACCGCAGGAAAACGCGGTGCCGAAATGGGCGACATATTGCATATCGAAAAGGGCGGAATCATCATCGAGGACGGGATAATCCGCTGGGTCGGTCCGGACTCGGAGATGCCGGAGCCTGAGGGCCATGTACGCGACGAGGTGTATATGGACGCCTTAGGACGCGCCGTGCTGCCTGGATTCGTCGACAGCCACACGCACCTGGTGTTCGGCGGTTATCGCCCGGAGGAATTCGGCTGGCGCCTGAAAGGGGACACGTACATGAGCATCATGGAGCGTGGCGGAGGCATACAGAGCACCGTGAACGCCACCCGAGCCGCATCGGCCGAAGAACTGCGCGAAAAAGCGGAATGGTACCTTGACGAGATGAGCGCCATGGGCGTCACTACGGTAGAGGCCAAGAGCGGCTACGGACTCGATACCGAGACAGAGGAGCGGATGCTGCGCGTCATCAAGGAGCTTGCCGAGGATCCCGAACGCAAGGTGGATGTGGTGGCCACATTCCTTGGCGCACACGCGGTGCCTAAGGAATACAAGGGACGCACCGACGAGTATGTGGACCTGATAATAAAGGAGATGCTGCCCCGGTTCCGCGACATGGCGGAGTTCTGCGACATATTCACGGAAAAGAACGTATTCGAGCTTGAGGATTCGCGCCGTCTGCTTGAGGCCGCCCGCGAGGCCGGCTACAAACTGAAGATGCACGCCGACGAGATAGTGTCGTTGGGAGGCGCCGAACTGGCCGCCGACTTGGGCGCTGTCTCGGCCGACCATCTGCTGCACGTCAGCGACGAGGGAATACGCCGTATGGCAGAATCCGGCACAGTGGCCACGCTGCTGCCTCTGACGGCCTTCGCGCTGAAGGAGGAATTCGCCCCGGCCCGCAAGTTCATTGACGCCGGATGCACCGTGGCACTGGCCACCGACCTCAATCCCGGCTCATGCTTCAGCGGCTCGATACCCCTGACCATCGCATTGGCGTGCATCTACATGAAGATGAGCGTGGAGGAGACGCTGACGGCACTTACGCTGAACGGTGCGGCCGCTATCGACCGCGCGGACCGCATAGGAAGCATCGAGGCCGGCAAGCAGGGAGATGTGGTGATATTGCACTTCGACACCCTCGACGCACTCCCTTACTACGTGGGTATGAACTGCGTGGACGTGACAATCAAAAACGGAATAATACTATAAAGGACATGTCAGAACATAAGATATATGAAGTGGGCAGCGGCGAGCTGACCTATGACGAAATAGAGAGAATACTTAAGGAAGGCAAGGAGCTGCGCCTTTCGGAAGCCGCCCGCAAGCGGATAGAGCATTGCCGCTCATATCTGGACCACAAGACGGACCATGACACCGAGCCGATTTACGGCGTGACCACCGGTTTCGGTTCGCTATGCAGCAAGCACATCAGCCGCGATGAGCTGTCGACCTTGCAGGAGAATCTTGTAAAGAGCCACAGCTGCAGTGTGGGTACGCCTGTAAGCACCGAGATAGTGAAACTGATGCTGCTGCTCAAGGCGCATGCCCTGTCGATGGGCTTCAGCGGCGTGCAGGTGTGCACCGTGGAGCGCATCATCGACATGTACAACAACAACGTGCTGCCCGTGGTGCGCGACCGAGGCTCGCTCGGTGCCAGCGGCGACTTGGCTCCGTTGGCCAACCTGTTCCTGCCGCTGATAGGCGAGGGGGACGTGTGGATGGACGGCGAGCAGGTGCCGGCCCGCAAGGCACTGGAGAAATATGGCTGGGAACCGATCAAGTTGCAAAGCAAGGAGGGCCTTGCGCTGCTGAACGGCACGCAGTTCATGAGCGCAAACGGCATCAAGGCGCTGATAGACGGCTGGCATATAGTGAACTGTTTCGACCTGTTCGGTGCCATGTCGCTTGAGGCCTTCGACGGCCGCATCGAGCCGTTCTTAGACTGCATACAGCAGGTGCGCCCGCATCCCGGACAGATAGAGACGGGCCGTGTTTATCGCGCGCTGCTGAAGGGGAGCGAGATAATAGCCCGACACAAGGAGCATGTGCAGGATCCATATTCGTTCCGCTGCATCCCGCAGGTGCACGGCGCAATCAAAGACGCCATGCTTCACGTGACGGACGTGCTGCATATCGAGATCAATTCCGTAACCGACAATCCTACCGTATATCCCGACGAGGACATGGTGGTGTCGGGCGGCAACTTCCACGGCGAGCCGTTGGCTTTGGCATTCGACTACATGGGCGTGGCACTGCACGAACTCGGCAATATATCGGAGCGTCGCGTGGCGCAGCTGATTGACGGCCAGCGCGGCCTTCCCGAGTTCCTTGTGGCCCATCCGGGACTGAACTCCGGCTTCATGATTCCGCAGTATGCCGCAGCGTCGATGGTGAGCCAGAACAAGATGTACGCATGGCCCGCGTCGTGCGACTCGATAGTGAGCAGCAACGGCCAGGAGGACCTCGTGTCGATGGGTGCCAACGCCGCCACAAAGCTGCACAAGATTATCGACAACCTGAAGTACATCGCCGCCATCGAGCTGATGAACGCCGCGCAAGGCATCGAGTTCCGCCGTCCGCTGAAGTCGTCGCCTTACATCGAGCATGTGATGGAGGAGTACCGCAAGGTAGTGCCCTTCGTGCAGGAGGATGTGGTGATGAACGACTATATCCGCCGCACCATGGACTTCCTCGACGGATTCGAGGTTAATCTGGAAGAAGTCAAGGAGTGACAAGTGACAAGTGATGAGGTTCAGACAGACCGAAATCAACTGAGAACATAAAAAAGACCGCCGGCCCCGAAGGGTTGGCGGTCTTTGGTATTGTAGTCTGGTGTCAGAATCTGACTACGATTTCGGCCACGAATCGGTCGGGAGACTTGCCTTCGCCCTTCCATTGCGTGTATGCTTCGTAGTTCAGGCGCAAGTCGGCGTGTACGGCCTTGAATGTATAGGTAAGGGTCGAGCCGATGGTGACACGCTGACGCGCGGCGTCAAACGTGTCGTCGCCTGTCTGCGCCAGCGAGTAATGGTCGGTCATGCCGTCATAACGGGCCTGAACGCTCCAGCGGTTGAACAGCCACCACTTCACGGGTATATGCCAGTCGACGAATGCGAGATAGCTGTGCGCGTCCTTATGCTTCGCGTTGCAGTATTTCTCGTACATGTATTCGGCGCATACCAGCCAGTTCTTGTTTTCCCAGCCGGCAAATCCGTCAATCAGGTTGGCGCGTCGTTCGCCGGGCTTGATGGAGGCATATCCGGCGCTGAGGCTGAACCCGGCGGGAAGTTTGTAGAGTGCCTTGGCTGACCATGCCACAGTCTTGCTCCACACGTTGTGGTCGGCCATGTTGGCTGGGTTGAACGCTCCAGCCTCGAGTGTTAGCGGCGTCTTGGGCAGCGTGTACGACAGTTTGGCGCCGACGGCACGGTAGTTCATCACCTGCTTGGCCATGAACGAGCGGTTGGCGAAATAATAGTTGGCCGGCGCGCGGAAGGGTTCGACGCCGAACGGCATACGGAACTGACCGGCCTGCAGCGTCAGACCCTTCACAAGATCGAACTTGCCGTAAGCGTCCAGAATCTTGATCTTTCCCTGGTCGCAGAGGTCAAGCTGCACGAAGTAACCGATCTGAGGCATGACCTTGCCTTCGATGGAGAAACGTGCGTTGCGCACCTGAAACCGCTGGTCGCCTGTTTTGGTGTCGATCTCCCAGCGGGGGCGTATGGCTCCGTGGAAAGTGGGTATGTACGAGAACTTCGGTTCCGTCGGAGCGGAAGTGGTCTGGACATCGTCGGCCGATGCCGCCGGCGATGCAAAGCAAAGGGGGAACGCGGCCAGTATGAGGCCGCGCACCCTCCGGGTATGTTTTATCGTCATGATTTCGGGTTAGAGGATTATTTCGACGGTTTCCAGTCGGGGTCGAGGATGGCGTCGAGGGCGCCGGTGATAGCACCACGGTCCATGTGGCGCCCTATGAACACTATCTTGTCCATACGGTCGCCGTATACAGGATCCCAGTCGCGCATCAGTCCCGGCTCGTTGGCCAACAGCATTCGCAGGTCATCCTCCGGTGCCGTTGCGTACCACTTGCCCGCAGGAGTGAGGCGTTTCTGGCGTCCGGCCTGCTCGAATAGATACGACATGTCGGGATTCTCCACGAAATAGCATACACCCTTGGCGCGGATCACCGAATCGGGCCAGTATTTGGCGCAGAAATAGTCGAACTTATTCAGCGAGAAAGGCTTACGGGCGAAATACACGAATGTACCGATGCCGTATTCTTCGGCCTCTCCTTCGTCGTCATGGTGATGATGGTGGTGGTGATGGCCATGTTCATGTTCATGTTCATGTTCATGGTGATGCTCATGCTCATGCTCATGTTCTTCCTCGTTGTTGTCCTGATTTTCCAGTTCCTTGACCCAGGTGGCCGAGGTGGCTACCTTCTCGAAATCGAACAGGTGCGTGTGGATCAGGTCGTCGAGAGGAACGTTACAGAAGTCGCATTCGATGATCTTGGCCGTGGGCTGGATTGCCTTGATTACGGCGTGAACCTTGTCGGCGTCGCTGCGGCTGATCTCGGATATCTTGTTGAGCAGGATTATGTCGCAGAACTCGATCTGCTGGATCACTAAGTTCTCGATGTCCTCCTCGTCTATATTGTCGCGGGTCAGCGCGTCGCCGCTCTCGAACTCGTCGCGGAGGCGGAGGGCATCGACTACAGTCGTGATGCAATCCAGATAGATGTTCTTGCCAGCCTGGAACTCGCTGCCCATCTGGGGCAGGGCACAGATGGTCTGTGCTATCGGCTCCGGCTCGCAGATACCGCTGGCTTCGATCACTATGTAATCGAACTTTCCAGATTCGGCGAGGTCGCAGAGCTGCTTGGCCAGGTCGGTCTTCAGCGTACAGCAGATACAACCGTTCTGCAGCGGCACTAATGAATCGTCGCCGGCATTGACCACACCGCCTTTGGCAATGAGGTCGGCGTCGATGTTGACTTCGCCTATGTCGTTGACTATGACAGCGAACTTAATGCCCTGGCGGTTGGCCAGTATATTGTTGAGCAGCGTGGTCTTGCCGCTGCCCAGATATCCTGTCAGGAGCAGTACAGGTATCTGAGTCATGTTTGATTGATTGTCCATTGATTCGGGTGTAATATAGGGTAGGCCCTCATATAATGAATGCAAAGTTAGCATTTTTTTACCTAATATTCAAAGGCCGGATGCACTTACCAATTGAACCATGATTGTCCGTTTTGATATTCTCCATCTTTTTTAGTAATTTAGCGGTAGAATATCAAGAACAGAGAGAAATGGCAAAACTTTATCCCATCGGCGTGCAGAGCTTCGCGACCGCGACTATCTGTTGCCGTTCCGTGCCGATGGCCGTCGGATTATCAAGGTCGGTGCCAACTTCGACGACGCCATCCGCTCCATCTCAGACTGGATTGTGGAAGCGGAAGGATGATAGACAATTCCATAAATCAGTACCTTTGGTCATGGGCGTTAACATTTGATAAATCAGCAGCTTTAGTCATGGGCGTTAACATTCGGTTTTCTCAATCATATCATTGGCTGAATTCATGGATTCTGGCCAATGTGCTTCAACTTGCGACGCAGGATTTTTGCGAGCGGTTTATCGACCATCGCATTGACCCGGGCCGCAGACTCTATGATCAGATAGTGATGGCGGCGAGATGTGGCGTGGCGAATATCGCGGAAGGCTCGGCCAGGCATTCTACATCTGTCGAAACTGAAATGCGGTTGCTGGATGTGGCAAGGGCCAGCTTTGATGAACTGCAAGGCGACTTATTCAATTTCCTTCTTCGAAAAAGGGCGGATGTCTGGTCCATAGGCAACCATGACCGTGAAGCCATCTGGCAGATCAGGCTTGACGCTCCGCAATATACCGACAGTTATCTGCATGATGCGGCAAAGCATATCCTCGCGCAGAAAAGTAAATTTGACCGTTGGCTTGAAAGCGATAATCCTGTAATTGCCGCAAATGCGTTATTAGTGTTATGCCTGCGGGAAAACAGGATGCTTCAGTCTCAGATTCAGAGCCAACTCGACTCCTTCCGACAGACAGGCGGCTTTACTGAAAATATGACAGTGGAACGGATTGAGGCGCGAAGACTGCAGGCACAGGCCGACAACACGCCGAATTGTCCGAAATGCGGGAAGCCGATGCTGAGGAGGATGCAGCGAAAGGGCCAGATGCAGGGGCGTGAATTCTGGGGTTGCAGCGACTATCCCAGATGCAACGGAATCCTCCCGATAAGTCAAGTTTAATCTCGATTAATCCCGATTAATCGAGATAAATCGAGATAAATCAGGATTAATCGGGATGAATCAGGATTAATCTGGATAAATCAGGAATAATTAAAACTCAAATACTATGCGAAGAATAATGACAATGGCGGCGGCCGGGCTGGTGTGCCTGGCGGCGGGAGCGGCCAAGATGTGGGAGTATAAGCCGTCGGTTTCGATCCTGGGCGACAGCTATTCCACTTACGAGGGTTATATCAAGCCGGCCACCAACGAGATGTGGTACTTTGCCAATGAGTCCGGCGACCGTACCGATGTGCGCGACGTGACCCAGACATGGTGGTGGCAGTTCATCAAGGAGAACGGTTTCCGCCTGGAGCAGAACAATTCATATTCCGGCTCGACTATATCGTACAAGGGGTATAACGAGAGCAACTACCAGCCCCGCAGCTTCATAACCCGCGTCAATAACTTAGGTAGCCCGGACATACTGCTGATATTCGGCGCCACCAACGACAGCTGGGCCAACGTGGAGGTGGGCGAGTACAAATGGGAAGGACAGACCGACATGGACCTTTATACGTTCCGTCCCGCAATCGCCCGGCTGATGAAGGATGTGACCGTGCGTTATCCAAACGTGGATATCTACTACATCATTAACAGCGAGTTGCGCCCCGAGATTGTGGAGTCGGTTGAGACAGCCTGCAAGAAATATGGCGTGCCTACCATCCGGCTGAAGGATATAGACAAGATAAACGGCCACCCTTCCGTCAAAGGGATGCGCCAGATTGCCGATCAGCTTAAGGAAGCTATCTGCAAGTAAAATATTTCAGAACTCGCGTGGAGTGGCGTCGCGCGCGAGTTCCGAAATGTATGCGATGTGCTTGGGGGTTGTGCCGCAGCAACCGCCAACAATATTCAGTAAGCGGTCATCAAGCAGTTGACGCACAGTGTCAGCAAACTGCTCCGGCGTCAGGCTGTAATTGCCCATGCGGTCGGGGAGACCTGCATTGGGGTAGAATATGATGGGGAAAGGCGATTTGTCGGCAAGTTCGCGCACGTGACGGGCCAATGAATCGGGACCCGTTCCGCAGTTGAACCCCACGGCATCGGGACGGAATTCCTTTACGATTTCCAATACGGCTTCAGGCGTGTGGCCTGACAGCAGACGACCCGAAGCATCGGAAAGGGTGACTGACACAATCAGCGGCAGGTCCGAATTGAGTGCGTTCAGAGACTGACGGATGCCGAACAGCTGTGCCTTGATGTTGAGGGCGTCGAAGCATGTCTCGAGAATTATCAGGTCCACGCCGGCACGTATCAGAGCCTCCGATTGCTGACGGGCGCCCTCGGCCAATGTGTCGAAGTCAACGGCGCGGTGAGCCGGGTTGTCGACATCGTCGGGGAGCGAGGCGGCTACGGGCGTCGGTCCCATTGATCCGGCCACGAATTGAGGCCGCGACGGATCCTGTTCCTCGGCGCGTCGTGCTTCGGCGCGGGCTATCTCCACACCGCGACGGTTCAGTTCCTCCACACGATGCTCCATTGCGTATTCCCGCTGGGAAATGGCGTTGGAGTTGAACGTGTTTGTCTCGATTATGTCGGCGCCGGCGTCGAGGTAGGAGCGGTGTACGGCCGCCACTACCTCGGGGCGCGTGATGTTGAGCATATCGACGTTGCCGCCGGCCGTGGCCAGCGAGCGTTGAAGCTGCACGCCCAACGCACCGTCGAGCGTCAGCACGCGGCTGCGCATCAATTCCCGGAAAAGACTGTTGCGACTCACACGATTCCCTGCGCCATCATGGCCTTTGCCACCTTGATGAATCCGGCGGTGTTGGCACCCTTCACATAGTTGCAGTAACCGTCCTCCTGCACGCCATATTTGAGGCACTGTGCGTGGATGTCAGCCATGATATGCTTCAGTTTCTCGTCCACTTCCTCGGCGGTCCAGGTGAGACGCTGGCTGTCCTGAGCCATTTCCAGTCCGGAAACCGATACGCCTCCCGCGTTTGCAGCCTTGCCGGGAGCATAAAGTATCTTAGCGTCGATAAACTCGTGAACGGCCTCGGCAGTGGAAGGCATGTTGGCGCCCTCGCTCACGGCGATGCAACCCTGCTTCAATAACGCACGTGCATCGTCGCCGTCAATTTCGTTCTGAGTCGCAGACGGCATGGCGATGTCGCATTTGGCGATTTTCCAGGGACGCTCGCCGGGATAATACTCGCAGCCCGGTTCCTGAGCCAGCTCGCTGAGACGGCCGCGATACATCATCTTCAGGTCGAATATCTTCTGGAACTGTTCGGGCGTGATGCCGTCGGGCACATATAGCGTGCCGTCGGAATCGGACATTGACACGGGTACCGCGCCGAGAGCCAGCAGTTTCTCGCAAGTGTAGAGCGCGACGTTACCGGCGCCGGATATGGCCACACGCTTGCCTGCCAGCTCGATGTTCTTTGTACCGAGCATATTCAGCAGGAAGTAGACGTTGCCGTAGCCGGTAGCCTCGGGGCGCATCAGCGAACCGCCGAAGTCCAGTCCCTTGCCTGTGAAGCTGCCCGTGAACTCGCGGGTCATTTTCTTATACCAGCCGAACATATAGCCCACTTCGCGGCCACCTACGCCGATGTCGCCGGCCGGAACGTCCATGTCCGCGCCGATGTTGCGCCACAGCTCGTTGACGAACGCCTGGCAGAAACGCATCACCTCCATGTCGCTCTTGCCGCGCGGCGAGAAGTCGGAGCCGCCCTTGGCGCCGCCCATCATCAGGGTGGTCAGCGAGTTCTTGAATGTCTGTTCGAAAGCCAGGAACTTAAGGATGGAGAGGTTGACCGAAGCGTGGAAACGGATGCCGCCCTTGTAGGGGCCGATGGCGTTGTTGTGCTGGATGCGGTAACCCATGTTGTTGCGCACGCGGCCCTGGTCGTCCACCCATGACACGCGGAACGAAATGACGCGGTCGGGTATGCAGAGACGCTCAATCAGATTGTAACGTTCGAATTCGGGATACTCGTTGTAGACGTCCTCGATGGATGTCACCACTTCCTCTACGGCCTGGAGATACTCAGGCTCGTTCGGGAACCGCTGGCGCAGCTCCTCCATTAATTCTGCAGCTTTCACTTTATCTTGAATTTGGGTAATAACAAAACACAAATGCGTGTAATAACCTTAATCGCTTGCAAAATTACAATAAAAATGCGAATCGTGCAACAATATGTCAGTATTTGTCGCACGATTCGCAAATGTTGTATCAGAAAGTACCCTTATTTGTAGCGGGCCCAGCGTATTATATCCTTGACGGTAGGTTTCTTGCCGTACATGAAGATACCGATGCGGTACACCTTGCCGGCGAACCAGGCCATGCCCACGAACGAGGCTATCAGGATTGCGAACGAGAGCCATATCTGCCACTGGGCGATGTCGAACGGTATACGGGCTATCATCACCATGGGCGACGTGAACGGAATCATCGACATCCATATCACGGCCGTTGAGTTGGGATCCTGGAAGGCCATCATGCCGAACACCAGACCGAATATGATGGGAATAGTGGCGAAAGTCGTAAGGTTCGAGGCATCCTGGGCGTTGTCGACGCTGGCGCCTATGGCCGCGAAGATGGAGGCGTAGAACAGGAAGCCGCCCACCATGAACAGAGCCAGGTATCCGAATATAGAGGCCACGTAACCCACATTGGAGAATGTGGAGATTGCCGTCAGCATTTCAGTCGAGACGTCGCTGGAAGCGGCATTGAACGTGCCGGCCTGCATGGCGGCCATGTCTGTGGCTATGTCGGCGGGTATCAGCAGCGGCATCACCATCGCCACGAACGCGCATACCAGGATGGCCCATACCACAATCTGTATCAGTGCCACGAGTCCGACGCCGATAATCTTGCCCAACATCAGCTGTATGGGCTTGACCGACGACACCATCAGCTCAAGCACGCGGTTGTTTTTCTCCTCGATTATGGAGTTCATCACCATCTGTCCGTACAGCAGCAGGAAGGTATAGAGCATGAAGGTCATGATGAATCCCAGGGCCATAGCCAGAGTGGATGACGAGTCGGATTCGTTGCCCTCCTCGTCCACGCGCACCTCCTTGATGTCGACCGACACGCGGCTGTCGGCCAGCAGACGGTCTATGTCCTCCACGTTATACTTCTTCATGCGTTGTTCGCGCACTACTTCGGCCACCGTGGAGCTGACCGCATCCTTTACGTCCATGGTCGACGACTCGCGCGAATAGAGGGTGACGTTGCTCGGATTGGACACGATGTCGGGTCCGATGACAAGCACGCCGTCGTAATTCTCGTCGTGAATCAGCTCCTGCTGGGTGGCGCCGCTCTTGGCCGGCACTATAGCCACAAGCTCGTTGTTCTGGGCTTCCTTAAGCAAAGCGGGAAGCACTAACTCGCTCTTGTCGATGGTCACGATCTTTTGCTTCGAACCGTGTGAGAACAGCATGATGAGCGACGGCAGAGCCATCAGCAGTATCATGAACAGCGGTGTGAGAAGCGTGGTGAAGATGAAGCTTTTCTTAGCCACACGCTCCTTGACTTCCCGCCCTATTATTATATTTAAATTATTCATTTGATTGTTTCTTATTTGAATATCCCCGTATTATGTCAAATTAATAATTACTCATTGTTTGCGTTGGCGAACGGGGCGGGATTGTTGTAGTTTTCCACCGTGCGGATGAAGATCTCGTTCATCGAAGGCAGGGCGCGGTCGAAGGTGACTATCTCCACCGTGTCGTTGGCCGCCTGGATGAAGTCGTGCATCGTCACGTCGGGATTCAGCGTGAATTCGGAATTGTAGATGATGCCAGATTCGGTCTGCTCGGGTGCCGACATGTTGTAGTTGCGGATGGAGGGGCCGAGCGTCTGAATCAGCTTGTCGGCGTCGCCCTGGAACGAGAGGCGGTAATGGTTCTTGCCCATCTCGCGGCGTATCTCGGCCACGTTGCCGCTCAGGATGTTGCGCGAGCGGTTTATCAGCGTGAAGTTGTCGCACAGAGCCTCGACGCTCTCCATGTTGTGGGTGGAGAAAATCACCGTGGCGCCCTCGTCGCGCAGCTGAAGAATCTCGTTCTTGAGCAGCTCTGCGTTGATGGGGTCGAAGCCTGAGAAGGGCTCGTCGAATATCAGCAGCTTGGGACGGTGCAGCACGGTGACGATGAACTGCACTTTCTGCGCCATGCCTTTGGAAAGTTCTTCCACCTTTTTGTTCCACCAGTCGCTGATGCCGAACTTCTCGAACCATGCGCGTAGCTGCGTCTCGGCCTCGCGTGTCTTGAGGCCCTTCAGCTTGGCGAAGAACAGGGCCTGGTCGCCCACCTTCATTTTCTTATACAGACCACGCTCCTCGGGGAGATAGCCGATGTTTACCACGTCTTCTGCCACGAGGGGATGGCCGTCGAACAGCACCTGACCCGAGTCGGGGGCCGTGATGTGATTGATGATGCGTATCAGGGTGGTCTTGCCGGCTCCGTTGGGGCCGAGCAAGCCGTATACGCTTCCTGCAGGAATCTCAAGACTTACATTGTCCAGCGCCTTGTGTGAACTGTACTGCTTGGAGACTCCCTGGACTTCAATAATGTTCATACTTACGTTCTAATATCGTTCTGTTATTATTTACTATTCTTTATTCCGTTTTGTCCGTGACGATAACCACGAACTTGCCGGATTCCTCCTTACGAACAGCAGAAATATCCCGGCCTGTTTCCTTTTTAGTCATCAGTATCACCTGACGGTCCTTGGGAATGTCGACCGAATCGGGGAGAATGGTGAAGGGCCGCTGCAGGTAGACATCCATATTCTCGGGACGCTTAATATCCTTTACCATGATTTCGGCCTGCGGATAGGAGTGCGACAGCTCGATGGCCTTGTCGCACATATCGCGGTAACCCACGATAGGGTTGGCGTCGCCGATTCCCCATGCGCCGATGAACACGCCGGCCAACAGGCCGTATGTCACGCACCGCACGCTCGTTTCGACAGGGTACTTGTCCCGTTTGCGGAACAGTGCCACGATGGCGAGCACGCCGCCCAGCGAGATGATTCCGGCTCCGATATACAGCAGCACCGATACGGGGAAGGGGAGCAGGCCGTATGTGGATGCTATGATCAGTCCCGGCAACGCCAGGGCCAGTATGAATGCCGGTATTCCGGCCATCCAGCGCATCAGCGGCGAACGCTGGTAATCGTTGAGGAAGAATGCCGATGCGTACACGAACAACGGTATGGCGGGCAGCAGATAGATGTCTACCTTCGAGCTGATACAAGACAGTATCACGAGGGTTACAATAGCCACCGTGATCATGAACACCGTGGGATTATTGCGCGAGAATCTGCGTCTGACCGTACCCTTCAGGAGCAATGCCGCCATCAGCAGCGACCAGGGCGCCATGCAGTACCACATCGAGATGAAGTAGTAATAGAACGGGCGCTTGTGATGGAATGCGTCTACGGCGCGTCCCACGGTCTGCTTGAACAGCAGGTTGTCGAGGTATTCATAGCCGCCGTCGGCGTATACGCAGCCAAACCACGCGCCGCACAGCACGAGCAGCACGGTCCATGTGTACCAGTTCCAGTAACGGAAAAATGTCTTGATGCGGCCCTCCACCAACAGGAAGACGGCAATACCTACGAGGGGAATGAGGAAGGCGAGAGGGCCTTTGCTGAAAATGCCGAGGAACACCCACACGGGGAACCACCAGCGCTGGCGCCTGTTACGTTCCGGATCCCTGTACCATACGAAGAACGAGCGCAGAGCCAGGATGATGAACATGCACATCAGCATGTCCATCCGCAACACCACGGCGGCGCCGATGAACATCTCGCACGTGGCCAGCATCAACATGGCTGTGTAGCGGCGGCGCGTGTCGAGATACGGAGCCACCCAGCGGCTCATCACAATAAAGATGACGCAGGCCGGTATCAGTGTCATAAACGACAGTAGCCATAGCACGTGTTCGCCCGTCATGACGCGGCACAGCATGACCCACCAAAGATAGAGCGGCGGTTTGTCGGCGTAAGGGATTCCGTGGTTGGTGAAAGCGAAGAAAGAACCGTTGGCCAAAGCCTCGTCGGCGATGCTGAGATAGCGAAGCTCGTTCATGGGCGTGAAGTCACGCATTATCATGACGGGCAGCAGGGCAATAATATATATTGCGCAAAACAGCCATTCGCGTCCTTGCAGTTTTTGAAGACTCATAGTATTATAGGGCCTTGAGAAATAATAGCAGGGGGTATAAAAACAATAATCCCGAATCCAAAGGACTCGGGAACGAAGTGTCCGGGATGAGACTCGAACTCACACGGCAAATACTGCCACTACCCCCTCAAAGTAGCGCGTCTACCAATTCCGCCACCTGGACAATCACTCAAGGGCCGCAAACGCGGCAGAGGGAATGGAGCGAAAAACGGGACTCGAACCCGCGACCCCGACCTTGGCAAGGTCGTGCTCTACCAACTGAGCTATTTTCGCGTTCATCAGGGAGGTTGTTTTCCCTTTTTGCGTTGCAAAGTTACTGCTTTTTTTTGAATCCACCAAACTTTTTTGGCAATTTTCTTAACTTTTAAGCACCTTGTTTGTTCTTCTTCCTTATTACTAACTGCTTAGTGATTTCACTAAATTTATCGAATTTAATGAGCGATGCCTTACTGCTGATGGAAAATCCAGGCCTGCGGGAAGGCGGACTGGAATTCCGGCGAGTTCAGCTCGGGCAGCAGCGTCTCCTTGTCGGTCGCGCTGATGGCCACGACGCGCACCATCCGCTTGGATGCCACGGTATGCAGTTCGTAGGGGCTGTCATTTTTAGAGGAGATGAAGTTGTCGGCCTCGTCCTGGCTGCGGAATGTTCCGACCACCAGGTGCCATGTCTTAGGCTGCGGAGCGGCCTCGGCCTCCGGTTCAGCAGCGGGAGCGGGCTGCTCCTCGGCCTGAATCTGCTGCGAAGCCTTGGTCACGGCTGTGGTGATGGCCTTGACGGGCACCACCGAAGCCTGGTCCTCGTGGTAATCGCGTGTGAAAGGGAGTATCAGCGACAGACACAGGACGGCCACAACCGCGAACGATGACGCCATACGGGCGAACATCTTATTAATAGGTATGTAGTAATTCCTGTCCGTGTCGAATTTCCTGATAGGATTCTCCACTACCGGTTCGGCAGTTTCGGTCTCGGTTACGGCTGTTGCCGCTGCCGGAGCGACTTCGACCGCCGGAGCGTGACGCTTCACGGGGAGATAACCCAAGGCTGCCGACAGCCTGTGGGGAGTGAGGAGAGGATGGAAAGAGAGATTGCCGGACTTATCGGTGCGGATGCGTCCGATACGCCCGATGGATACCTCGCCCTCAAGCGCTAAGGTGTCCTGCAGGTCGGAGACGGCAACGCGCACCATCTCGCGTCCTTCGGCATACGACACGCGCTCGCGACGCGCATAGCTCGTGGCCAGCATCCCGTCGTTGTGCTTCAGTGCCGAATTGAACCTTACCTCCGAGGTCATGGGCTGGAGGCCGTGCGTCTCGGAATCCTCTAACGCACTGTGATACACATTGATAAATGCACCGAAGCCCGGCACGACAACGCAGTCGTGACGCAGCAGCAGATATTCAATATGTAAAGCCAGTCTCTCCATGGGGTTATGCGAAAACGGGTACAAAGTTAGTGAAAATTTGTCAGATTCCGGCTATGCTGTCAATAAGATTTTTTTACTTTTTTGACGATTTTTGACCCAACAGGCGGTCAACTAAAAGTGGGTCAGCGCCGTAGGCCAAGGCAAGATTTTTTTCTTTCAGTTCGGCGTCCTGCTGGTAGCTTTTTCGATGTTGCATGGCCCGCACGATGTGCAGGTTCGGGTTTTTCGGCCACTTAGCCAGGGCGGCGATGGTTTTGTCCTGTGCCTGTCGGAAATCGCCGTGTTCAGTAAGGATAAGCAGCTGTTTGAATGTAACGTCCTGGTCAGGCTCTATGTCGAGTGACTTGGCGTAATAGTCCAGCGCTTTGTCCAGGTCGCCCCGCGCGGCGCGGATGTCGCCGAGTCCTGCCAATACAGCCGGATCGCGCGGAGACAGCTCATCGGCTTTCAGCAGGTCGCGCTCGGCGCTGTCGGGATGTGATAGCCGCAACAGACCGCGCATTTTCAGCGGCCATGCCTGCAGCGAATCGAGTGCCAGCGTGGCGTCTATGTCCTTCATGGCCTCGTCGCGGTGGCCGAACGACAATTGGGTCCAGGCGCGGTTGGACAGCAGCACCGTAGACTTGGGCGCCGACGCCAGTCCGACATCGTATGCCTCCATCGCCCCTTTGTAGTCGTCGGAATGGGTGCGCACCACACCGAGGTTGGACCATAGAAGCCAGTTGCTCGGATTGGCCGGCTCGTGGCGCAGCGCCGTGACGATGACGCGCTCCGCATCGCGCCACTGTTCGCGCTTCATATAATAGTCGGCCGAATCCGCCAACTCCACATAGCGCTTGGTCAGCGTCTGGGCACCCATAGGGGCGCAGACGCTGACCAGCATCAGTCCGGAGAATATCAGTCCTGCGTGTCTCACTTCGCGGCTTCCTTTCCGTAACGTTCCAGACCACCCTTGAGGAAGTCCTTGTACTTGGGTACATTCTCGTCGTAGACATATCCGTGGTTGAGCGGCATCCCCTCGTTGTCGAGTATCACATAGTAAGGCTGGGAGTTGGTGCCGAATTTGTTGCGCTGCAGATAGCTCCACTTGTCGCCGTAGGTGCGAAGGGTAGTTTCCTGTCCATCCTTTTCCTTGACTTTGACGGGTGCGGGGAGGGGTTTCTTGTCGTCCACCATCAGCGTGATGAGTACAAAATCATTGTCAATTGAATTCTTTATATCGGAGTCGGTGAGCACGGCAGCCTCCATCTTGCGGCAGTTGACGCAGCCATAGCCCGAGAAGTCCACGAGCACGGGCTTGCCGAGCTGTGCGGCCATTGTCATACCCTGGTCGTAGTCGTCGGTCTGGGCGTGGGTCTCGCCGGTGTATAGGTTGAAGTCCTGGGTGTACATCGGAGGCGAGAAGGCGCTGATGCTCTTAAGCGGCGCGCCCCACAAGCCCGGTACCATATATATGGCGAATGCCAGCGAGATTGCAGCCAGCGAGAAGCGTGTGACGCCGATACGCTCTACCTTGTCATCGTGTGGCAGAGTGATCCAGCCCAGCAGGTAACAGCCCAACAGACCGAATATCACGATCCACAGCGACAGGAACACCTCGCGGTCCATGATGCGCCATCCGTATGCCAGATCGGCCACCGACAGGAACTTCAGTGCCAGAGCCAGCTCAAGGAATCCGAGCACCACCTTGACCGTATTCATCCATCCGCCCGACTTGGGCATGGACTTAAGCATTGTCGGGAAGCAGGCGAACAGCGTGAACGGAATGGCCAGTGCCAGAGCGAAACCGAACATACCCACGGCCGGCGAGATGAAGTTGGATGTGGCCGCGGCCTCGACCAATAGCGTGCCGATGATCGGACCGGTGCAGCTGAACGACACCAAGCAGAGGGTGAACGCCATAAAGAATATGGAGAGGTAACCGGTAGTGGAGTCCACTTTGGAGTCCACGCGGTTGGTCCATTTGGCGGGAAGCGTAAGTTCGAAGCCCCCCATGAACGAGATGGCGAATATTACAAGGAGGATGAAGAAGGCGATGTTGAATCCCGCCGAAGTAGCCAGCTCGTTAAGCGCCGAGGCGCCGAATATGGCCGTCACCACAAGTCCCAACAGCACGTAGATAACCACTATGCCGGCACCATACACCATTGCCGACGTGATGGCTTTGCTACGCGTCTTGTTGCCCTTCAGGAAGAAGGAAACTGTCATGGGAATCATGGGCCACACGCAGGGCGTTACCAATGCTATGAGGCCGCCGATGAATCCGGCTATGAATATGTACCACAGCGAGCGTGACTGCTGCACGGGGTCTTCCTTGAACACATTGATTTCGGCCTCGACGTTAGCCCACCACTTGTCGGCATTGACGCCACTCATGTTGGCAGCCGGCGTCATGAACGCCTCCGAACCCTGCAGTGAGTCGGTCATGACCGTAACGGCCTCCACCACACTGTCTTTCTTCTCTTTCTCGGCTTCTTTCAGAGCCTCGGCCTCTTTCTTGACCGCATCGGTCACCGGTGCCGTGCCCTTGAACGCGTGCGAACCAAGAACGCGGAAACATCCCTGTTCGTCGCATACCTGACCCTTGACTTCAGCCTTTACTTCCCACTTGTCGGCTGCGGCCTTCAGCTTCTGGGTGAAGGTCACGGTGCCGGTGTAGAAGTATTCGTCAACCTCGAATACGTCGTTGTATTCCTTGGTGTAGGCCTTGTTGGCTTTCGGAGTGCCGTCAAGGGTGCAGCCGTTCACGTCGAAATGAAACTCCAGCGGTTGTCCGCCGCCGTCGGGAGTATTGGGCGCGTACAGATGAAATCCCGGCTCGACCGCGGCCGTGATCTGGATGGACGGGGTAGGAGTGTTGTCTCCCAATACCTTATAACTCCACGTCACCTGCTCGGCCACGCACGACAGGGCTATCAACAGGGAGAATACAAGAAGACTCGAAATTCTTTTTATCATAATTATTATAGGTGTGTTCTGAAAATTTTTGCTAAGTTACGAAATATTGATTATATTTGCAATTATTATTCGCTACGGGCACTGTCCGTGTCGGAAACCGATGAATCAAAACCTATACCATGAGAACAAAACGTCTGCTGCTTGGGGATGAGGCCCTGGCGCTGGGAGCAATCAAGGCGGGACTGTCAGGCGCGTATGCCTATCCCGGAACTCCCTCCACTGAAATTATGGAATATGTACAGGGCGACGAGGAGAGCCGTCGCCGCGGCATACACTGCCACTGGTCGAGCAACGAGAAGACCGCGCTGGAAGCCGCGTTGGGAATGTCGTACTGCGGCAAACGCGCCATAACATCGATGAAGCATGTTGGTCTGAACGTGGCGGCCGATCCGTTCGTGAATTCGGCCATGACGGGCGCCAACGGCGGTCTGTTGGTGATTTCGGCCGACGACCCTTCGATGCATTCCTCGCAGAACGAGCAGGATTCACGATTCTACGGAGATTTCGCCATGATGCCCATGCTGGAGCCGAGCAATCAGCAGGAGGCCTACGACATGGCCCGCAAGGGATTCGAACTCTCCGAGCATCTGCACATCCCCGTATTGGTAAGGATGGTGACGCGTTTGTCGCACTCGCGCGCCGTGGTAAACACCGATAACGAGGCCGATATGGAAAACCATCTGCATTATCCGGCCAATCCGCGCCAGTGGGTGCTGATGCCGGCGGTGTCGCGCGAACGCAACCGCCAGCTGATCAAGGATCAGGAGAAGTTCGTATATGAATCTGAAAAGTCGCAGTTCAACCGTCTTGAGGAGGGCGACGACCACTCCTTGGGAATCGTGGCGAGCGGTATAGCATACAATTATCTTCAGGAGGTGTTCGGCGGCAAGGTGCCGTTCAGCGTGGTGAAGATAGGGCAGTATCCGCTGCCCGTCAAGATGCTGAAACATCTACGCGACAAGAGTGACGCTATCCTTATATTGGAGGAAGGCCAGCCATTCATCGAGCGTCAGATGGGCGGACTCCTATACGACGGCAAGACAATCTACGGCAAGCTGAGCGGTCATGTGGTACGCGACGGCGAGCTGACGCCCGACGAGGTGGCGCGAACCATCAAGGCACTGCGTCCCGAAGCTGCGGGCCTGAAAGCGCATAAGGAGGGGAATGCACCCGAGAATGTAGTGGGTCGTCCGCCGGCATTGTGCCAGGGTTGCGGTCACCGTGACGTGTACGGCGCCATGAACGCGGCATTGGAAAAATATCCCGACGCAAAGGTGTTCGGCGACATAGGCTGCTACACGCTCGGATTCCTGAAGCCGTTCAACGCCATTGACTCGTGCGTGGACATGGGCGCCTCCATCACCATGGCCAAGGGTGCGGCCGATGCCGGACAGTTCCCGTCGCTGGCCATCATAGGCGACTCCACTTTCACCCATTCCGGAATGACCGGACTGTTAGACGCCATCAACGAGAATTCCAACATAGTGGTGGTGATATCCGACAACCTCACCACCGGTATGACCGGAGGCCAGGACTCGCAGGGTACCGGTAAACTGGAGGAGATATGCCTCGGACTTGGCGCAGATCCCGCGCATGTACGCACCATCGACTCGCTGCCCAAGCTGCACGACAAGATCCGCGATCTGTTCGAGGAGGAGATACAGCATCCCGGCCTGTCGGTGATAATCTCGCGCCGCGAATGCATCCAGACGGCCCGCCGTCATGCCGGCGCCAAGAAATAAGGGAAATAACAACTTAAGACAGAAATTACGATGAAAAGCGATATAATTTTGGCCGGTGTCGGCGGACAGGGCATATTGACCATAGCCACCATATTAGGCTCGGCGGCATTGGCCGACGATCTGTATCTGAAACAAGCCGAGGTGCACGGCATGAGCCAGCGCGGCGGCGACGTGCAGTCCAATCTGCGTCTCAGCTCCAAACCCATTCATTCCGACCTGATACCCAAGGGAGCGGCTGACCTGATAGTCTCGATGGAGCCTATGGAGGCACTGCGTTACCTTCCATATCTCTCGTCCGAGGGGTGGATAGTGACCTCGACGCTGCCCTTCGTCAACATCGACAACTATCCCGACTTAGAGGCCGTCAAGGCCGAGCTGCAGAAGCACGGTAACGTGGTGGCATTCGACATGGAGGCCGTGGCCAAGGAAGTGGCGTCGGCACGCAGCTCGAACTTAGTGCTGTTAGGCGCGGCTTCGCCATTCGTCGACATCCCGCAGGATAAGATAGAGAAGGCTATCGAGGGACTGTTCGGCCGCAAGGGTCCGCAGGTGGTCGAGGCCAACATAGCCGCATTCCGCCGCGGCCGCGAAATGGCACTGAATACGAAATAAGCTGTGCTTAAGCCAAACGACAGATAGAAATTACCTTAAATCGAAATCTCCTTAAATAATACATACCATGTTTCCGATAAACGAACAGGAATTCAACGCGCTGGTGGAGGAACTGTCCATCATGGACCTGTCCGGCGCCACGATACGTCAGATCAACTCGTTGGCTCATGCATTGGAAGACCAGATGGGCGAGCCGGTTGTCCACCTTGAATTGGGCAATCCCGGGTTACCTGCCGAAACAGACGGCGTGGAGGCCGAGATCGAGGCCCTGCGCTGCGGAGTGGCCAACCAGTATCCGCCCATATTCGGAGTGCCCCGCCTAAAGAAGGCCGGAAAGGCTTTCCTGAAGCGGTTCTTAGGCATCGATGTCAGCGAAAAGTGCATCGTGCCCACCGTAGGCTCCATGCAGGGCAGTTTCACGCTGCAGATCATTCTGGCGCAGAGGTTGAAGGATCAGAAGGACACCATGCTGTTCCTGATGCCGGGATTCCCTGCAAACCCTCAGCAAGCCAAGGTGTTGGGTATCAAGCACGAGCAGTTTGACATATACAATTATCGTGGTAAGGCACTTGAGGCCAAGCTGGAGGAATATCTGAAGAAAGGCAACGTAACGGCGCTGATGTACAGCAATCCCAATAACCCGGCGTGGACCAACCTGACCGAGGAGGAGCTGGAGATAATTGGACGTCTCGCCACCAAGTACGATGTGATAGTGCTTGAGGACATGGCCTATTTCGGCATGGACTTCCGCGAGAACGTGCAGGAACCTGGCAAGACTGGAGTATCGGTGTCTCATTACACCGACAACTACATCCTGCTGATGTCCGGCTCCAAGATGTTCAGCTACGCCGGTCAGCGTATCGCATTGGTGTGCATGAGCGATAAGGTGTACGACCGCAAGTACGAGTATCTGGAGAAATTCTACGAGATGCCGAAATTAGGCGAGGCTTATATAAACGGTGTCCTGTACGTGTCGTCGTCCGGCACGTCGCATTCGGCCCAGTACGCACTGGCCGCCATGCTGGAGAAGGCGGCGAGCGGAGAATTGAAGTTTGTGGACCATACCTCGGAGTATGCGCGCCGTGCCGAGATAATGAAGGAGCTGTTCCTGGAAAACGGGTTTCATATCGTGTATGAGCGTGACTGCGACCGTCCCATATCCGACGGCTTCTTCTTCACGGTCGGCTACAACGACATGACGGGCGCCGAGTTGCAGCGCGATCTGATGCGTTACGGCATCTCGGCCATCACGCTGGATTCCACGGGAAGCGACCAGCAGGGTATACGCGTGTGCGTGTCGATGGTGTCGACGCCCGATGATTTCAAACGACTGGAGGAACGCCTGGAGGCGTTTGCCAAGGACCATCCCACACATAAGAATACGAAATGATGGAAGGACTGAAGTTTGTGAGCGCCGCGGAGGCGGTGAAGCTGATAGAGAGCGGCGACCATGTATATATACAGGGGTCGACGTCGATACCCGAGATGCTGGTAGAGGCATTGGCTCAGCGCGGACATGAACTGCGCGACGTGACGGTGTACAGCGGTTTCGCCGTGGGGCGTCGCCCGTCGCCGCTGTGCAATTCCGAGTACAAGGACTCGTTTCTGATTGACTCGTTCTTTATCTCCAATGCCTTCCGCAACTACATCAACGAGGGCTACGGCACCATGACGCCGCGATTCTTAGGCGAGGTGCCGGAGCTGTTTCGCGACGGCACCTGCCGTGTGGACGTGGCGCTGATAAACTGCTCGGTGCCCAACGAGGATGGACTGGTCAGCTTCGGCGTGTCGGCCGACCTGGCCACTGCCGCCGTGGAATGTGCCGACAGGGTGATAGCGCAGATCAACCCCAATGTGCCTTACCTGCCCGGCGACGCCGTGATACACGTGTCGCAGCTTGCCGCCGCCGTGGAGGTGGACGAACCGCTGGTGGAGGTGCCTACGGCCGTGCCGACCGAGGAGGAGATACGCATCGGAAACTACATAGCCGAGCTGATACCGGACGGCGCCACGATGCAGATAGGTGTGGGCGGCATACCCAATGCCGTGATACGCGCCCTGGCCAATCACAAGCACCTGGGTCTGCACACCGAGGCGATGACCGACGGCGTGCTGCCGCTGTTGAAAAGCGGCGTCATAGACAACTCGTGCAAGACCGTGATGCCCGGCAAGTCTGTAGGTTCGCTGGCCCTCGGATCCAAGGCTCTGTACGAGTTCCTGGACGGCAACGAGGATGTGGTGTTCAAGGATGTGGCATGGACCAACAATCCATTCACCATAGCGCAGAACCCGAAGGTGATGTCCATCAACTCATGCTTAGAGATAGACCTGACAGGTCAGGTGTGCGCCGATTCGATAGGCACACGCTTGTTCTCGGGCGTGGGCGGCCAGCACGACTTCGTGTATGGCTCCAGTCGCAGCGAGGGAGGATTGTCGTTCCTGGCGATGCTGTCCAAGACCAACAAGGGGCATAACAAGATCAAGCCTGTGCTGACGCCCGGAGCCGGCGTTGTTACGACACGTTTCCAGACCAACTACATAGTGACGGAGAACGGTATCGTCAACCTGCGCGGCAAGAACCTGGCCGAGCGCGCCAAGCTGATGGTATCCATAGCCGCCCCGGAATTCCGCGAGGAACTGGACCGCGCCGCCGCCGAACGCTTCGGTTACTCCTACCTGCGCCTGAAATAAGGAACGCCCACTTGTTAACACACTTGTTAAATCGTTGATGCGATTTTGTGGAGAATGAAATAATTATTAACTTTGAAACATATAAGAGTAAACATACTCCAGGTAACCGGACAGGCTGCGGATAGGACCCCATGTCCATGTACATATAGCCCCGGGGGAGCGATAAAAGAATAATCAGAAACACACAGAACACTCATAATGGTTTCCAGTTATAAGGAATTAGACGACGAGCAATTGGTCAGGCGGCTCAAGGATGGAAGTCACAAAGCTTTCGAGACCTTGTTCCGCCGCTATTACACATCGATCTGTGCGTACGCGACACGTTTTTTAGATGATGCCCGGGATGCCGAGAGTGTTGCCTGTGACGTGATGGTATGGCTTTGGGAGAAACATGAGCAGATTGAGATAGAGACCGATTTCCGCCATTACCTGTATTCCATGGTGTACCATCGTGCATGTAAAATAGCCGTACGCAACCGGCAGGCACAATCAACGGCTGTGTACATGGAGGAATATAGACGCCGCCATGAATTGAACGAAAGTGATTTCATGGTTGTCGAAGAATTGAAAGAACGAATCAGAAAGGCGATAGACGCTTTGCCTGAAACCTATCGTACCGCATTTCTGATGTATCGCTTCGAAGGAAAGAGTTGCAAAGAAATAGCTGAAATATACAATCTGTCGCAAAAAACCATTTATTATCGTATTCAGCAGGCATTAAAACAACTCCACCGGGACCTCAGCGATTATCTTCCGGCAGTGGCTCTCGCAATTGTACTGGGTTATATGTATTCTGACGGCTTTTGGTCGCCTGATTATAAAGATACCCGGTTTCAGATGTACAAGATACACGAAATATCTTAAGAGGCAATGCCTGAGGAACAATATCAAAGCCCCCTTCACCATGGTGGAGGGGGCGTGATTATCATAGCTATAGGCCATGAAGGAACAATGCCTTATAATCCCCGCATGAAATTCTCGTAGATATACGACATGTGTCTGTGACCCTTTATCGTGAGATGGACTTCATCCCGAAACATGTCGGCCTGCCCGGGGACATCGAGTGAAAGACCGGACATGGCGCAACCGTCGATGCACTGTACATGCAGCTCCCGGCAGCGTCGCATCAGCCATTCGGCGCGCGCGATTCGTGTGGGCTCGTTGTTGAAGTAATAAGGACAGATAACGCCGATCCGTGCATGGGGATAGCGGGAGCGTAATCCCTTGACAAGACCGTTGAACGCACCTTTGAATTTCAATGAATCCAGGGATTCGTCAGGCTCAAGGGGATCGAAACTGTCATTATACCCTATGTGGACCAGGATATAGTCCGATTCTTCCGGTATCCGGTCATAGTTGTCGATTAATGCCGGCCAGTCCTTGCCTTCAACGGCATTGCACAGTTTCTGACCGTTGAGAGCCAGATTATGGACCTTCATGCAGTTGCGCTGTGCGATGAAGTAGCAGTATGTGTCGGCAATGCCGTTTTTATCGCCCGCCGCCTCACTGTCGCCGATAACGGACAGTATCTTTCCCTGAAGGTAGTTTACGGATTGTGGTTTATCCTTTCGATAATCCTCTGCCAGACATTGCAACGGCAGCATTAATGCCGTCAATGCCCAAATCATTTTAATAAAATTCATGTCAATATCACTTAGGCATCGTTCCTTAAAAAATATATACGCCAGGGTCGCAGATGTGCCTCAGA
>UQMZ01000037.1 GCA_900542185.1 uncultured Bacteroidales bacterium | reverse complement strand
GAGCGCTAGTCTCGTGGGCTCGGAGATGTGTATAAGAGACAGATTTTGTAGAGAATGGTGTTTCGTTGAATGTTCCGAGTCTCACGGTTCTTGATTATGACGGCACCATCGCTTTCGGGGCGTTCCCTCTTCCTGACGACATTCGTAAAATCATCGTGGACGCTCTGGAAGCCGAGATTAAGAAACTTGACGAGGAATGACCGAGAGCAAGGAGCGCGAGGCGTACAGAATGAAGTGTAAGTATCACGGAGTAAACGATAATTGCATAAAGCAAAGTTATCCAATTCAGCCTTACTTTATGAGTTTCGTTCTGTGGACAGGACATATATCTGTTGCTTGCACTCCCGACTGCGGATGTGCGAGGATGAACCGATTTGATAAACGAAAGAAAGACTGATATGAGCAACAGGCTTAAACTCAGAAACGCCCCGAAGCATCACATTGAGATTGCCAACGGAGCGGTGATTGTTGACTTCTACGTCAACGAGAAAGACATAAAGAAGCGCTATATGCGGATGTACGCCCGTAATGGAGCGTTTGATTACAAAATCGGAGCGTGCCATACTTACGGCTACCTTATGGCGGCAATCAATCAAGGCAACACACGCGAATTGGAGGCGTTCTGCATACTCCTTTGGCGCATGACGCAGGAGTGCTATCAAGACGAAACGCTTGCCAAAGACCTTGTGACGTGCTTTAATGCCCGTGACGAGCGTCTGATGAAGCAAGCAGAGAAAAACGCCGCTGCCGTTACCGATTCCGAGGAGCAGGCTTCGCAGGCGTTCATGGAGGACGTTGCCGCTTATGCCGATGCGACCCCGAAAGAGCGCAAGAAGATGAGGGAGGAATGGAAAGACGAGGCAAGAGCCGCGCTGAATGAAAAAGACAATGGCGAGTAAGAACCGACCCATAATTGACAGAGGTGTAGCGTTAAGCACCATATCCCTTGTAGATTATTGCTACCGCAAGGGGGTTGAGGACGCGCACCGCATAGGCGACGAGGGCTTGGCGAGGGAATTTCTCGACAAGGTGTCGCAGACGGGCGTGTACGGCTTTCTGAACGAGGACGGCATTACTATGAGCTG
The DNA here is from genome assembly GCA_900542185.1 of uncultured Bacteroidales bacterium. GTDB lineage: Bacteria > Bacteroidota > Bacteroidia > Bacteroidales > Muribaculaceae > Lepagella. The sequence continues at coordinate 36,656 of UQMZ01000037.1, read as the reverse complement.
GAAAGAGTGGACTCTACGGCTTATGGCGCAGGCGCGAATGACGAGCTGGAACGGGGCGATGACGCGCTATTTCTCGCTTATCGGCAGTCGCCCGAATCAGAACTACCTCGGCGCGTTTATCCCCGTCTCGGAAGCGTTCTACGCCAAAGGGGTGCGCGACTATGTGGATAACAGGCAGCAGTTTGATTATGCGCTCTTTCAAGAGAAAACGAGGGTGTTTTTGACGGCGAAAGGCTTTCAGAACGTGAATAATCGCCGCTACATAGACGAGATACAGCTATGTTGTTTCGACCTGCAACGGCGTGACAATACGGTGTGGGAGAGCAAAACGAAATATGATGCCAATAAACTCGGAGCGATGAAATCTCAGCATTACGAGTGGTACCGCAGGGCGATGGGGCTTGCCTTAATGACTAATAAGGATTGAGTATGGGAACACGCCAAAAAAATAACATAACCCTTATTCACGGCGACTGCATGGACTATATGAGGTCGTTGCCCGACAATGCTTTTGACTTGGCTGTTGTAGACCCTCCGTATTCTAAGGCTGGCGGCAATGTAGGACGCACGGGCGGAACTTGGGCGGCTAAATACGGAACGTCTATTCGGAATTGGGATATTGCGCCGTCTGACGAGTATTTCAGAGAGTTGTTCCGCGTGAGCCGCAATCAGATAATCTGGGGAGGCAACTATTTCAATCTGCCGCCGACACGATGCTTTCTTATTTGGCGCAAACTCTCTATCTCGGAGAATTTCACCATGGCGATGGCTGAATATGCGTGGACTTCGTTTGACGGTAACGCAAAGGTGTTCGATTGCGCTCCGCAAGGAAAGAAGAACGACCCTCGCATACACCCTTGTCAGAAGCCGATTGTACTCTACAAGTGGATATTGGAACGGTATGCCAAAGAGGGCGACATAATCCTTGACACGCATCTCGGAAGCGGAAGCAGTGCAATCGCGGCTTATGACCTCGGTTTTAAGTTTACGGGCATAGAGATTGACAAAACGTATTACAACAATGCTTATGCAAGATTGAGTAGGCATATCGAAAACTCGCAACCCACATTAGCGATATGAGCAGACCGATAAAGATACAGCACCCGACCCCGAGGCCGAGTAATCGCGGAATGGCTATCATCCCCGTGGGGCTTTACTGTAACCAAAAGTTGCAGAAAGCGCAGATAGGCTCGGAGGTAATTTTTGAAACGGAATGGCGAAAGGACAAGCGTGTAATCACCAACATCTGCCGTTTCCGCATCAACTCGCCGGAGTTCACCTTTATGCTCCGCAGTATCTATGGCGAGAATATGACTATCGCCAAGCTGATGGAGCGTTGGGAGGCGTGGGCTGTTGTGGAGGGGATAGGCGCCGCTGGCATTGACCACGAGAATTGCATCATTTTGGAAGTTGAACCGATTGAAGGCAATGCAAAATAAATATCGAAATAAAAAGGTTGAATGGCAAGGCATGTCCTTTGACAGCAAAAAGGAAATGCAGCGATACCTTGTGCTGAAAGAGGCGCAGGAGGATGGCATCATATCCGATTTGCAACTGCAACCGAAATGGGAACTTATTCCGAAAATCACGGAAACCTATGTCAAGCACTTAAAGACAAAGGACAAGATTTGTGAACGGACGGCGCAGCTGCCTATAACCTATACCGCAGACTTCGCCTACACTAAAGGCGGAGAGCGAATTATTGAAGATGTGAAGATAAGCCCGAAAATGTTGCCGAAAGAATTTGTCTTAAAGGTCAAGATGATGCGGGCTATCCACGGAATAAAAGTCAAATGTGTATATAAAGCAAGTGAACCGATATGAGAGACATCAACATACCCTGCTGCGGCGAGAGCTGCTGTTTCCGAGACCCCGAATGTGCGGACGGCTTCGGATATTGCAACCTTGCGGAGCATAGCACATACTGCGGCGACCAATGCGCGTTAGACCACACGAAGATGAAGCCGAAGCAGATAGCCAAGGCCCTGCACTACATTCAGAAGTGGCGCAGAGGGGCGGAGATACCTATGCCGCACCCTTATGTTTACGGGATTGCCACAGATGCGGCGATTTATCAGTTACGCAAGCAGGAGCGAGAGAAGCGAGAAGAAGCTGAAAGGCAACGCAAATTAGCCGAGGAAATGAAGATAAGACACGGCGATTTCGTGGTGCTTAATGGCGTGTGTGGCGAGATTTACGGACATGTTGAACGCATTAAACAGATGGGACAAAACTGCCTTGTTGAGTTTATGGAACGGCGCAAGGGACACGTTGAGCGTTACGTTGTGCCCGAAGAAGATATTAAGTTACTATTAGGCGTGAGATAGATATGGCAGACGAAAGATTGATACCGAACAGACCGATTCCAGACGAGAGCAAGATTCCGGCGGGGGATAAGGATATGCTATCCTACTCTATCGCCTTTGCGATTCCTAATCAAAAGGCTTTCGCGTTGTGGCATCCTGAGTTTTTAGACAGCTCGGGGAAGCTCAATAAGACGGGCCGTGCGGCCTGCACGCAGTTTTTCAACTATGCGAAGAACCGGGAATATGCAGATGCGTATAAGAGGACGCTTGCTGAGTTCCTGGAGAAGAAAGACGGCGATGTAAGCATCGACGCAGAACTGAGCGAAGACCGAATAGACAATGCCTACAAAAATCTTCTGCGGCTCGCTATTGAAGATTTGGAAAGGGGTAACGTCGTAGATAATGACACATATAAGCTCTATATGGAGCTATTCAAGAAACTTGGTCGCTTCAAGGATGATGTGGAGCAAGAAATCAAACCACTGCGTTTTTTGCCTGAGCGTTGTTTCTCAGGTTGCCGTTACCGTCTATTCGTTGAAAATGCCGTCAAAGGTGGCTCTGTGATTGACGAGTGCCAATATTGTAAAGCTCTCGCCTACGCTACGGAGAATGGCTACAAAGACGATGCGACCAAGCGGCTTGACATACCCAAAGATGTGCTTGATGCCGAACCCGAAAATACGGTAAAAACGCTTGATATTCTGAGCGGAAAGATAGAGAATTAATCAACAAAAATATGGAACTACAAGGAAAAACAGTTGCTGTCTTAGATTTGGTAAGCGGCACAAGCAAGTCAGGCAAAGCCTTTCAGAAAAGGGAGTTCGTAATCGAAACCGCAGGACAATACCCGAAGAAGGTGTGTATGCAGCTTTTCGGTGACAAGGTGAATGAGTGTCCGAATGTCGGAGAGGAAGTCAAAGTATCGTTTGACGCGGAAAGCCGCGAATGGAACGGCAAGTGGTTCACTCAGCTCAACGCATGGAAAGTGGAGCGTCAAGGCGCACAGCCGACACAGCAGCCTGTCTATCAGCAGGCACAGCCACAAGCTCCGGCTACGCCTCCTGCAGCACAAGCTGACGATCTGTCATTCTGACCTGCCAAGCGTAGGAACAGAAACGAGGGCGCAGGGATTGACCTTGCGCCCTCTGCTTATTCGGCTATTGACTTCCCTTTTGCGGCATTATTGATTTTTGGCTTTGCGCCATTATCATCATCCACCACCTCTATTGTTTCCTGCGGTTCGCCGTATTCCTTTTCGACCTCCGCTTTTGCGACAGCCGGGATTCGAGCCTTGATGTCAAGCTCCTCTTTCCATTCTTTTATAATCTGCTCGTAATCCTCGACATGGTTATTCCCTGCGTCGGACATTGCAGCCTTTCGTGATTTCATACGATTCTGCACCTGGTCTATCTCACGCTTCAGGACTTCGGAGTCGTTTTGAGGAATCCAAGGGTCAGAGCCGCAAGAAGTCCGCATAGTCGCAATCTTTCCGTTGCCCTCAATCTTTGCGACAAGAGCCTTGAAAATGTCTACCATCTGCACGAGCGAGGGATAAAGATGCACAAACTCATTCTTGCACCAGATGATTGTATCGGTGAAAAGCAGTTTGATCGCCGCTGACGATGGATCTGCCGCACGGAATATCTCAGGAGAAATATCTACGCTCATGGTGGATTCGCGGATAGACTTCTCTTTGTTGGCTATGTCAATGGTGGCAATGTCGGAGAGATTCGGGGGTGTCAAGAACTTTGCATCGGCGGCTTTAAGTTCTTCCACCGCGCCTTTCACGCCGATAATCTTGCCTGTAGAATCGGTGCGAGGCAGATTATCTATGTCGGTCGCCTTGACAAATAGCGGAGCCTGCGAGTTGGCCCGCACACCGTCGGCGACAAACGAGCAAGCCTTTTCAAGCGTTCCGATTTCTTGATTGGCTATGCCGGAGGGGATGTCAGGCACTCTGAAATAGGTGCAAGGATTGATACCCACGGGAGTCTGCGTGGGATTGTCGGCAAGACAGCGCCAACCGTCCTCACTCGTCTTTGCGGAATCCCATTTCAGACCTTTGGCAAACCAACCTGAAAAGCGCATGAACCACGAAGCGTCCTTTTCGCTCAACTTGTCGCCCTCAATCCATGTCTGCACGCGCTCGGTAGTGAAAATATCCACGGCACGTCTCCCTCGGAGAGTGTAAAGACGTGTAAGCACGGGATTGCGGTTCTCATCATAGTCAGGAAACAGAATGTCTCCTTTGAGATAGCTGAAAACCTCATACCGAAGCTGCCCGTTGTGTACGTATTGATAAATCGCCCCGTCGCCCGTGAGGTAGCAGGACTTCACCAGCTCCATCCATGCCGTGTCAAGCCCCGCGCTGTCTTTCCACGAATTGAGCTTTTCGCCGAGGTCGTGGTCTTTGTCCTCATGACATACCCAAAAGCCGTTGCCAGCCATGAACGCTGTCTTAGAGGTGTTTATTCGCATCTGCAAGCCGAAACGCACCGTTTCCACGGGTTCAAAATCAACAATATGCCACTCGTTTATCGGCTTCCCTTCTTCGTCAAGAACCGCGTTGCCGTCTGCATCCAACTTTTTGCGTACCTCGTAAATCGGGCGCATACTCATATACTTGCTGTTGATGTCGTGTGCCAAAGGGTCGTTCTCACGGCAGAAATCCTCTTGCGTAAGCAGCATATAACAGCCATCGTCAAACGACATGGCGGGTTCCTGATAATACTGCGCCCCGACGGGCGTATGCTTATCTACGGCATCGGGATTTATCCTGCGCCGCCAAAACTGTTTTTGTAGTCTGTCTGAAATTCTCATATCTCGTATCTGTTGTTATCGGAATCTGCGCCATGGATTGACTATGCGCGGACGGTTTACTAAGTTGAAGTAGGCGTTTTCGGGTACTCGTTTGGAGGGTTGCTTCCTCTCGCGTGTGTCGAGTTCAAAGATTGCCCGGTAGGAAATAGCATCCATTAGGTCGGGCGAGGACTTGAATTTGTCCTTGTATTCCTCTTTCTTGCGGTAGTAGATTTTGCCGTTGCGGTCGGTTGTGATGAACACGTTGATTTCATCGAAAAGCACGTCAATGAGCCTGCGGTGTTGTCCTTTCTTCCCGTAGGGGATTACAAGGTCTTTGCTTACGCCAACCGAGATTTCTCCCTTTTTGAGCATTATCTCGGTCTTACCGAGAAGTTGGGAGCGGAGGTTGAAGTACCGAGCTACTGTTACCTGATTGCCGTTCTCATCATACTCCTGTTCAACTCGCCCCTGACCGCTTATTCCTCTCGCGCCTTTTTTCAGGAAATCCTCAATCAGACCGCCTATACCGTTCGCATCGTAGGCGAAGTTGGCTATCGGTATGTTGTAGCGAAAGAGTATACCGTTTATGAAATTCTCCAACTGATGTGTTTCCTCGGATTCGGTGTCTTTTCGGAAAAACTCAATGGCTATTATCTGCAAGCCTTTCCAAATGATGCAGGGACAGCCGTCAGAATCCACGCCGCCTTTGGAAATATCCATGGTGGCATATACGTTGGCATCCTTGTTGTCAATCGGGTTTTCCCACAACGAATGGATCATTGAGCGGCTTACGTTGATTTCCTCGTTCTCCACCGGGCCGAAGTATGCCTCCCCGACAATGGCGCGTTGTGTACCGCCGACAGCGTGTAGGTTGGCGACTGACTGACCGCCCGTAGCGTTTACAAGCTCGCGATTGTCTGCGGCAGTACCCGTGAACACGGTAAACGATTTTACCATGTCGGCTTCGGTAAGCCCCGCCTCTCTGTCCTCCTGCGATATTCTGGGATTTGCTTTCTCCACTACTTCCTCGCGTGTATCGCCCCAAATGATTTCAGCCGGAGTGTCGCCTTTGACATAGAAATAGCGTATCTTGCCGATCATATCCCTGCGCAGATACCAGTCCGCTCCGAGATAGCCTGCGTCGCGTAGCATTTCCGTAGTCCAATGCTCATGCAGAGGGTTGAACGAGAGAATCATCTGCGGAATCATGCCCGAATCGTCGCGGTTACGCATAAACCAAAACGAGAACATACCGAAGTGATTCATTTCGGTTGCCTCGTCAATCATTATCAGCGAAGCCTGATTTTTCTTGGCGTAGTCCTCAAACAACTTTTTTTCGTCGGGATTGGCGTAGTTGAAGTTGGAGTGTATGAGCTGGAGGTTTGAGTTCCATTGCGGCCATACAAACGAGGGAATATCGGATGAGCTTGCCTGACATCCGGCGAAACCTCCACAGACCTTTACACCGTCCGTGAAAATTGACGAGCCTTTTTTGGAGTCCAATGCACGGACAGATATAAGACGAGCCTTGAAGTCCTGCTTATCTACGCCTGAAAGTGCTTTAAGATACATTGAGAAAGTTTTGCCTGATGTACCTTGTCCGCACATAAACACAAGATTGCACTCCGAGGCGCATACATTCTCCTGAAGCCCTACCTGCGGAATGTAGTCTATCTTATGGCGCAGTTCAAACCCTCCCACAATCGTTTTGCTCTTGCTTTTGACCGTGGCAAGTTTGCGCTCCACCTTCGGGTAAAGCGCGACATCGAATTTGAGTGATTTATCGAGTAATCTGAACGCCATAGATGCTTAAAAACCGCGAAAGCCACCTGTCCCGATGGGGTCAAGTGGCTCTGCGGCTCTGATTTTGGTGCAAAGATAATAAAATCTAAAGTTATTTTATAGTTTTTCTTGCACAATCTACTAATTATATATAACTTTGCGCGTATGAAGGGTGATATTCTATGTCCGAAGTGTCAAGCGATAGGTCGAAAGCCATGCGTTCTCGGGAAATACGAGGAAGTACGAGGGCGAGGCGACCTATATCTCTGGTGCAAGAAATGCAAAAAGGAGATACACATAAGGATTGAGGATATAAGCCTCGATAGGTAAAAAAAGATTGTTAACCACAGAGCCACAGAGCCGATGGATGCAGGAGTGCATTTGTCGGCTCTGTTGGTTTACAGACATAGCGCGGTGGAGCAGCGGTAGCTCGTAGCCCTCATAAGGCTAAGGTCGGCGGTTCGAGTCCGCCCCACGCCACAAATAGAATTAGAGCCACAGAGCCGATTGTCCCTCACGGGATGGTCGGCTCTTTTTTTTATTAACCGATAACAACTTCAATATGAAGCAAAAAATCAAGGAAGCTCTGCGACAGGAGTACAAGTCACGACTGGAGCTGGACGATGACAGACTGGATGGAGTTGCCGCTTTCGCATCGACATTCGTAACGGATGAAAGCAAGATTGAGGAGTTCGTGAAAAACGAGGCGACTCTTGCCATGCTGAAATCCTATCAGAGTGTGCTGGACAAGGACAGGGCGAAACGCAACAAGCCCGAGCCTACTCCGAAACCCTCTGACACCGGCAACCAACCACCCGAACCCAAACCCGAACCGAAACCGCAGGACGCTCCCGACATTGCTGCACTTATCGAGGCGGCTCTTGACAAGAAGCTGAACCCGATAACCGAGCGTCTGAACAACTTCGAGACGGCGCAGTCGCAGAAATCAGCGGTCGCTGCTCTTGACGAGCTGAAAGCGACATGGGACTATGCGAAAGGCTATCCCGACGAAAGCGAGTATGCCTACAACATGGCAATGGGCATCTACAACGGAATCGGCAAGACGTGGACAGCCGAACAGCTCACGGCGAAGTATAAAGAAACTTTCAACGAGCGTGTGAGCAAGAAAGGCATTGACACCACCAAGCCGTTCCAAAGCGACGGCGGAGCGGGGACAAGCGAGGCGGAGAAGAACGCGGCTTTCGCTGCGGAAATCCGCAATGCGCTCGGAATTAAGGGAGAATAGTTGCCGGAGAATCAATCCGATTATTAACATCCAAAATCCGAAAAGACAATGGGAAATTATGGCGAATCATTCGGCAGAAAGGAGCGCGGTACGGTAAAAGTCTCCACAATCAACGTGTGGAACGAAATCAGAAGCCGCATCCCCGTGGGTCTCGTCCTCGCCAAGAGCGACACATGGCCTGAGGGCAAGATTATCCTCGCAGGTACTCCCGCCTCCGGCACCGAACTCGGCGGCGCGGCCACCGTAGGCTCGTCGGCCGACATGTCGCAGCGTTTCAGCGGTCTTGTCGAGCACGACACCCCTATGGGTCCGGACTGCTGCACCCTTGATGTGATCGACGAAGGCGACCTCCTTATCGACCGCGTAAGCGCGACAATCACAGAAGCGCAGAAAACCGCCCTGAAGGGCAGAATCAAATTCACTCCACAGATTAAAGACTAAGACGTATGAATATCGAAGAATTTATCGCCGGCGTTGACATCGCCAAGACACTGGACATCAGTTCGTCCTCCCGCCTTCAGACATTCTACGACACTGCTCTGAAAGGCTACGAGACAATGAATCTGGAAACCGATGGATTCGTCCCGGCGCAGATTAAACTCAATTCGGAGGTTGACTTCGCCGAAGCCAAGAAGTACATCCGCGGTATGGCGACCTACACCTCCCAGGATTCCGAGCCTATCGCCCGTGGCCGCGAGGCGGAACTCACCACATGGTCGGAGAATATTCCAACCATCCGCTACGCCGTGAAACTCGGCAAGGACGACTACAAGAAGCGTCTTCTTGCCGCACAGGACGCAGTGCTTTCGGCCATCCTGGAGGACAGCAAGACCGGAGCGCGCCAGGCACTCCGCAACTACCTCATCACCGAGACCGTGGAGGATATGCGTGCCTTCCCCGAGAGCACCGTCGCCTCGCTGAACTATCAGTGCGGTCAGATGCTCTCCAAGCGCGGCCTCTATGTGACCCGCGAGAACAACCCCGACGGTATCGTAGGCGTGAAGTTCGAGAGCCGCGTACCCGAAGGCAACATCAAGACCGAGAAGTGGTATACCGTCAAGAATGACGGCACCATCGAGTATGTAACCACGGTCAATCCCGTTCTGACCCTGAAGAAGAAGCTCCGCGAGCTTCGCATGGACAAGTACAACGGCTATTCCAACATCCGAGTGGAAATGCACTACCGCACATTCTTCCGTATGCTGGAGCATCCGAAGGTGCTTGAAATGATTGGCAATCCAAATCAGGAGCTTGCAATTCTTATCGAGGGTCTGAGCAAGAACACCGCCGCACAGGCAAAAGCGCAGGAAGTAGGCCGCAACAAAATCCTTGACTGGAGCGATGCAGCCGCAGTCGCATGGTTCAAGACCGCAATCGGTGCGGACGAGGTTAAGCTGCATACCGCAGTGGTAGGCGTTGACAAACTCGACGGCACCACCAAGCGCTACAAGCAAAAGAAGCTCGACGTGTTCGAGGAGGGCGTGGTACTTATCCGTCCTACCGGCAACATCGGCATCATCCAGCCCGTGCAGGTAATCCGCCCCGACAAGCAGTATGTGTACGCCAACTTCATGAACGGCTGGGGTATCATCGAATACTTCTACAATGGGCGGCAGAAGACTCAGGAATGGATAAGCGAGGTGTCGTTCCTCGCCATGCCTACCTGCCCGCGTGACCTCCATTACATCAACGTGGAGGAAGTGCAGCCGCAGCCGACCTACACCGCAGTGACTTCTCCCACCGGCAACCCCAAGACGCAGGGCTACTACGAGAAGAACAGCAGCGGTGAGTATGTGCTGACCGAGGACACCACCGTGCAGTCGGGCAAGACCTACTACACCAAATCCTAAGTGAGAGAAGAGTATGACGGTAGAGCAATGGCTTAGGGGGCATTTTCACGGCCTCGGCAATCAGATAGAGGGGAACGTGCTTGAAGTGGCGGCTTTGTCGCCGATTGAGGCGCGCCCCGAACCTTTCCGCGTGGTCGCACTGACCGACGAGGTGGAGGACTATATCGGCGACGAGGAATACATGAAAGGTCTGAACTACGCCCTCTCTACCCTCTACTACTCGATGTCAGCGGCAATCACGGGCGGCACGAAAAGCGAGAAACGCGGCAACAGACAAATCTCCATCGGCGGCTACCCCCTTACCACCAAAGACCGCGAGGCTTTCCGCGCTCTTGGCGACAAGTTGCGCAGAGAGCTTGGCGCGGAGGTGGACGAGGAAGTGACAGACAGTGGAGGTATGTTTGACGCCACGAACCTACGCACGAAAGGAGGTTGGCGATGAGCGATTTGAGCTACCCCGACAAGTGCGTCATCACCCGAAGCACGGGCGAGACGGACAAGTGGGACAACCTCGTTAGCGATGAGATATACAGCGGCGTGTGTGATTTTCAGCCGGGAGGACAGACAAGCCTCTCGATAATCACGCACAACGACGTGGTGTATCTGCCCCGGGCCGTGATGGTGTTGGAGAACGACAATATCACGGTTACTACGGCACTCGGACGTAAGCGCGAGGGGGTGGTGAAGCTCGCCAACGACCTCGGACTTGACCTGACGGGCGACTACGTGACGGAGATTGAGATTAAGCAAAGCGTGGAGAAATGAGCGACTACACGGCACATAACAGCAAGGTTTTCAAAGTTGGCGTTGAGCAATACGCAGAGCGTGTTATCAAGGCTAAACTTGTGGCTATGCTGAAAAGTGTGGCGCAGACGCTTGTAGGCGTGATTGACGGAAGTTTCGTAATGCCCGACGGCACGACGCAGTTCCCGGTCAATACCGCAAACCTCCATGATGCTACGGGAGTGGGAGTATATGCCGACGGAGCAATCCAGCATTTCATACCTACGGCTATGGCGACAAAAGCGCAATCGCACGGAGATGTGAAAGGGATATTCGGCTCTCCCCTGCTTCAAGCAGCCATATCCAACGGAGCGACACAATTCTCCAAAGGAATATGGATAGTGCTTTTCTCCACTGTGCCCTACGCCTACAAGATTAACACGCAAGGCTCCAAGATCGGGCGCGGCGTGAACTTCTTTGAGACGTTGAAACAGACCTTGCTTAATGATGTGATTTCAGGACTTCAACCGATAACAGCATGAGTACAATCGCAGACCTCAACCCGGACGTGGTACTTGCCGCTTTGCTTGACGGCAAGGTGAGCGTGCAGACCTCGGCGACGCAGAGCCACACAATACGGGCTTATGCCGACGAGGAACGCCCCAACAAGAACCTCGCGGACGAGTTTATCGACGTGGAATGGAACGGAGGTGCGCAGTCGCTCACGGAAGACCCGGCACTTTTCCGAGGCAACCTCCTGCTGACGATATGGTGCAAGGCTCAGACGGACGGCAGGGCGAAGAAGAAGCTCGTAAAGCAGATTGTGGCGCAAGTCGCTCCGCTCGTTCACCGCAAGGCTTCGCAGGGCTTCGTGTTCACTTTCGACCCCACAAACGTGATTACCCCGACAACGACAAATCTCACCACGGGCTACTCCACCACAATACTCAACGTGGAATGGCACGTGACAGACGAATTTTTGAATCAATAACAATTAAAACCATATAAACATGGCAGGAATTACAAAAGCAACCCCGACCTCCGAATTTAACGGTCAGAGCTATATGATTGTGTTCGATGAGGTAAACGACTATTCGAACGCGACCGTTGCCGACATCACTAAGAACGGCTTCGATGTTGGCCAGGTGTTCCAGGGTTCGACCACATGGAACGGCGATGACCCCTCGTTTGACGATGTGCTCGACGAGCAGGGGGACATCATCGTTTCCAACCCTACAAAGGGTACATACGGCTTCGACTTCGAGATGGCGGACTTCTCGGCAAGCAAGTTCAAGACATTCCTCAATGGCGACGACAGCATCACGGTAGGCACAGGCAGCGCGTTCGGCGCGACCGCTACAGCTGTAGCGACGACTTCGGAGATGCCGATTATCGAGCGTCCCGTGGCAATAGTGAACGACACCGCCGATAAAGCCATCTTCCTCCCCAAAGCACGCATCCTCACGGGTCCGGCAATGGAGGATAAACTGTTCGTGCTGAAAGCTGTCTGCAAGGCGCAGGACTGTAACGTGGAGGGTAAGCTCGGCACGTTCATGTTGATCGACAAGGTGAACCTCACTTTCGCGACGACAGGCGCGTAATCTATAACAATCTTTTCAACGAGGGGCGGTAGCTTCATTGCCGCCGCCCCTTTTAACACACTATTATGACCGAAGACAAAGAAAAACCGCAGGAGCTTACCGCCGAGGAACTTGACCGCATGGTTGCGGCAAAGGAGCATATCAAGCATGGATTCCCGAGGGTGATAGCCGTCGGTGGCAAGACCTACACCGTAAGGCAGGTGAGCAAGAAAGTGAGAGAACGCATCCATACCCTCGAACTTGAAGCCTATGCGCTATCCGGCAAGCAGAAAGAGGCTATGCCGCTTCGCAAAGCGAAGAAGATACAGCGCAAACTCGACACGCTCCATGCTAAGACAGCCGCCTACTATCTGTTAGGCAACCGGGCGTTATTCGTTCCATTCCTTTTCGCTCTGACATGGCGGCGACTTATGCTCCGCTACGAGGAACATACCGCCGCAATCAACAATGCCGCCCTCAACGATGAAGAAGTGGGTTTTTCTTTAGCCAATTGGGAAAATACAAAGCATCAACTCGCACTTTCCATGAAACCAATTGGCGACGGCGTAAGAGAGACGCTGAAAAGATGGAGAGCGGCGGAGGCGCAAGCGGCGGAGGACGCTACGAAGAAAAAGGGGGAGGACAGCAAGTAGGCAGTCTGTTCACCGAGGCTACGGACAACGAGAAAATTAAGGCGATATACGGCAACTATGGCTTGTGGTCGTGGCTGCGCTATTGGTTCCTCGATACCGAGAACTACGTCACATTTATGCTTCTCGACAAGAGCTATTACGACTATGACTACGAGAAGCCGAGCGAGCGCACCGAGGCGGCACTGACAGCAGCCAAGAGCGACGATGAGATAGCCGCCCAACTTCGAGGAATGGGGCTGAACGTAAGGCCGAAGAAGAAAACCCTCACGCCGGAGGAGCTGCAAGCGGAGGTGATGGCGGAGGAAAAGAAAAGGGCGACACGGTGATGTGTCGCCCCCTTTCTATTTCATTATTATTTAATAATTTCGGGATGAAGTTCAAGGTATTTATCTCTCAATGGAAGCGATAGAACAAATATCACATCATCCAAATCAACATCTTGTATCCTTGTAGAGCCATTAGGGTTTTTAAGCTCTCTTGATGGCGCATTATATACCCAGCTTTTCAGAGGGATAAACATATCCTCATTGGTATGGGTTTGCAGGACAGCTAATGCCATATCCTCAACATCAAGGGCTGTCTTGGGTTGCAGCTTCTCCATTTTGTCTATGAAGAAACCAATATTCGTATCGAGGAAATTCTTTCCGCCGCAATCGTTTAACAACTCCGTCCCGTTCTGATTGAGCTGCCGAGGACTGTGTTTTGCGCTAAACGCAAGTCCTGATTTTTTCTTTATTTTGCGATTGCTCTTTTCTATTGAGTTTTGCACCAATAATTCAAGCTGTCCCTCCATGCGACTCATCAAGGCACGTGTATCGGCAAACTGTTCATCATGCTTCTCTATTTTTGATGTATGGTGAGGACATGGTAAATCATCAATGCGCTTTGATACGTCTTTATGCTTATTGGTTAGCTTGACAGCCCAAATTGTAATCCATACAATTCCGCTGATAACAGTACCAACGACTATCACTCCTACAAGAAATGACAGTCCGAAATTTTGCTCTATAAAGCGAGTTACGGGTTCCATAAAAGCTCTGAGGCTTAGGGTTTGCTGGTATTATTTCAACGCAAAATTAACATAAATAGTTGGCTATCGCAAATATAAATAGTTAAATCTTAGTTGATTAGTCTAAATTCAATGCACAAATCAGGTTATATTTAGCATGTTATATATTGTAATCAATAATTACGCTTTATATTCTGCGTAATTTTTATTATCTTTGCGTTTGAATTAGAGCCAAGAGCCATATCCCGAAAGGGGTGTGGCTTTTTCTCTTTAACTCGATTTTCAAACCAAGCCGAGAGCCTTAGAGCCGATGCCGCGCAAGCGGTCTCGGCTTTAATTGTTTAAGGCGATGACCGTTTACTTACCCTCTTTCAGCCAATTGTCGATTTCCTCCTTAGACGAGAAGGGAGATAATCGTTTTGCACGTTCTCGTTCAGCTTTGCCTTCGGGGTCGTATTTGTCAGCAATGCGCTTGATGTTGTTACAGGCGCCCCAAAGCTTAAAGAAAAGAATGATGTTTAGAACTGCCCAGACCAGGGCTATAGCTGAGACAAACTCCATAGCAGTAACGATTTATTGATGCGCAAATTTACTAAAAATATCTGAATAAGCAATGGCTGATAATTTAATTTTTCCGATAGGGTTTGACTTAGAAAAAGGTGTAAAAGATGCGCAAGCGCAGATGGATAGCGTTCTACGCCGTCTGCAAAAGACCGTAGACGGGAAGCCTTTGACAATCCCGATGAGTCTCGACACTTCAAAGTTCACGACATTTGAGGCAGCTTTACGCGGCAGTATACAGCATATTACAGATGATGCTAAAAACCTGAAAGCAGCTCTTGACAGCTCATTGCAAACGGATAATTCGGCAAATATCAAACGTATTACCGAAGCGATGCGGAACCTTGAAGCCGCATGGAAAGCGTTACCGAATAATCAGAAGTTCGACATAAACGACCGCCTTACCCCTAAAGCGCAAGAAATGGTTCGCCAGTTCAATGAGCTTGCAACCGCATCAAGCACTTACGGGCAGACGCTTTCACAGATTGCCGGAAAAATCAAGCGCGTTGCCGATGAAGAAGCAAAGGCTAATCAAAAGCGAAATGACGGCTATGCAAAACTGCGCAAAACCCTTGGAGCGCAAGAGAACAGTATCGCCAATCTGTCTGCAAAAATCAAAGCGTATCAGCAGATTCTCAACAGTAAGGAGATCGGGAGCAAGTCTTTTGAAAGGGTTGCTGAGAAAATACGCAAACTAACGGAACAACTTGATAAGGCAAAATCAAAAGTTGCAGAACTTACAGGCAAAGCACAGAGCGGAGCGTCGCGGCAGGCAGCAGCGGTGAGTCAAGTGAGTCAGGAATTTAATAAGCAAGACTCTTATCTTACTAATCTTCTGAAAAAGACTGCCGCATTATGGAGCATAAATCAGGTTGGGAATTTTATTACCCAGGTGCGCGAGGTAACTGCGCAGTTTGAGTTGCAGAGGGTGTCGCTCGGTGCAATCCTGCAAGACCAGAACAAGGCCAATCAGCTGTTCTCTGAAATTAAGTCGTTCGCACTGAAATCGCCAGTCTCAATTCTCGACCTCACGAAGTATACGAAGCAATTGGCAGCCTACAATGTGGGCTATGACGAACTTTTCGAGACCACCAAGAAGCTAACGGACGTGTCCGTTGGTCTCGGTGTATCTATGGATCGCGTAGTGCTTGCTTATGGACAGGTGCGTGCTACGGGATATTTACGCGCCTCAGAGATCAGGCAGTTCACCGAAATGGGTGTACCGATTGTCGAAGAACTCGCGTCCAAGTTGTCAAAGATGAATGGTGAGCTTGTGACGGCGGCACAGGTGATGGACTTGGTGAGCAAGCGTGGAATTTCCTTTGAAATGGTCAAGGACGTGTTCGATGACATGACGAGTGCCGGAGGTATATTCTACAATATGCAGGAGAAGCAGGGTAACACCCTCTACGGCCTATGGGCGAAGCTGGGAGACGCTGCTTCCGTGATGTACTCCGAGATTGGCAATACAGGTCCGGTTAACGATGGTATGAAGTCTCTTATAAGCGGTCTGACTTCACTTATGAAGAATTGGAGGCTAGTGGCAGGAGAGGCTATGGTTGCAGTCGCAAGTTTCGGAGCATACAAGGCGATACAGGCATTGACTGTGGTAAGCACGGAGGCTTCTACAAAAGCAACTCAACGTTTAATGGCGGCAAAAAATGGCCTTACCGCTGCGCAGAACAGACTGACCGCCGCACAACGGCTCGGAAATAAAGCGGCGATTCGACATACCAATCTTGCTGTGCTTGAAGCACAATGGACTGTAAAGGCTGCTGCCGCAAATAGACTTGCCGCAAATGCTACGAATGTTTGGACTGCGGCTAAATACAGACTTATCGCAGCTACAAGTCAGCTAAAGGCGGCAATGGCTGGAAATTGGATAATGCTTACCGTCGCTGCCGTTGCCGCAATAAGTGTGGCTATTGTTGGTGCGATAGAGAAAGCCACACGTCTCAAACGTGCTCTTGATGATATTGAAGCATCTACAGTAAGCTTACAGAATCAGTCTGTCGGACGCTTTGAGCATCTTGCCGAAGCTGCCGTAAATGCCGCAGACGGAAGCAAGAAACAGCGCGACGCACTCGCCGAACTGAGCCGGACTTATGGAGATATTCTGCCGCAGGACGCCCTAAAGTTAGAGAATCTGAAAAGACTGGACCACAACTACACAAAACTTACCACCACACTTAAAGAATATATTGCCGTACAGCAGAAGAATAAGGGGATGGAGGAAATCTCCAGTGAGTATGGTGGCAAGATAAACGAAGCGTCCAAGAAAGCCATTGACTCACTTGTCGAGTATGCTGGAGTAGAGCGCGACGTTGCAATCAACATCGTTGGCGAGATGCAGCGCGACATTCAGGAAAAACTCGAAAAGGGCAAGACGGACTTCCGCACCACCGGGCAGAAACTCCAAGCCGCCGCCGCCAAATTCGGAATCAATATTAGCGATTCTCTTGCCGGTTCCATGACAACATCAAGCTGGTATGACAACTGGTATGACCATATCGGACTCGGCAAAGCTACAAATGAGTTTC
Organism: uncultured Bacteroidales bacterium; assembly: GCA_900542185.1. Classification (GTDB taxonomy): domain Bacteria; phylum Bacteroidota; class Bacteroidia; order Bacteroidales; family Muribaculaceae; genus Lepagella. The sequence goes on along the minus strand of UQMZ01000037.1, from coordinate 19,604 downwards.
AGGCATTGACAGAAGCTGTCGCAGGTCAATACAACGAACTTGACGAGTGGAACAAACGAGTAGACGCTTCCACCGGAGCTACTGGCGCATGGTCGAAAGAATTGGAAGCAGCTAAGAAAAAGATTGACGAACTGTCACTCTCCAACCCCGATGGCTCGCCGATTGACAATTCCACATTCCAGGGCAGTCAGATAAAGGCCAACGAGACGATGAAAGTTGTCGCAGACTTGATTAACAACGATACGCAAATCAAGGATGCGATAAAGAATAAGGAAGTTGAATGGAACAACGATTGGATTCATCTTGTCGGAAGCGTTGACCCGAAGAATCTGATGGATATAACCACTGTCAACTTCGATGCGATTATAGAGGCTCTTGACAAAAAACATCCTGAACTTGCAGACAAAATCCGCGATATTCAGAAAGAGTGGGGCAATGTCGCGCCGACAAACGCCACCGCCGTACAGATTAAGTACAAGATGGGTCAGATTGCAGATGCGTTCAAGGTATCCATGGATAAGATGCAGAAGTATCTGTGGGATGGCTCCGGTTCGGTAGACGACTATCTGAAACGACTGAAAGACCAGCAGACGGAACTGAACGCGCGCCTGAAAGAAAAGCAACAACAGTTGGTCAACATGGGCGTACTGAGCAAATGGTGGAATAAACTTCTCGGCAAAGATATTGAAGCAGAGGTTGAGCAGATGAAGAAAGAGATTAAAGCTCTCGATACATTGGTGCCTTTCGTTACTGGGTATACTGTCCCCGAGAAGAACAAGAACAAGGGCCGCAAGTCCGATACCCGCTTGCAGGTATTGCAGGAGGTTGCTCAGACACTTGCCACAATCAACAAAGAGTATGATGATTTAGCCAAGAAAGAAGGTGCGTCGAAAGCACTTGCGGACATTAAGGAACAGTTCAAGGAAGTGCTTGCATACACAAACAAAATCGGAGGCAAGTTCGGACTGAATTTCGACTTCCCCACTGAGTTCAAGACCTTGCAGGAATACCGCAATGCTATTCTGAAAGTGATGCAGTCTCTCAAAGGATTGCCGAAAGGCTCGGAGAAAACAATCCTTGACTTCAAGACAATGATTGGCAAAGCCGATTCAGATTACTTGCAGAAAGACATCGAGAAGCAGCTTAAGGAATTAGCCGACCGCATATCCCGCACCAAGACGGCGAAGGAGTTCTATGAGAAGATACTCCGTCTTACACGCAACGAGGATATGGCATTCCGCGCCACATTCTCGGTGTTCGGACAGGACAAGCTCGACACATTCACTGATGAAGTCGAGCAGTTGAAGCAGAACTTCGGGGAGATTGACATAACTGCGGCGATAAACCTGAACACCAAGCAGATTGACTACAAAGCGTTGCGTGAGATATGGGAAGCAGACAAGGCTATGCCCGACAATCTCCGCAAGATACCGCAGGCATACGACAGCGCGATAAAGTCCATACTTGACGCAGGCGACAAACTCAGCGAGAAGCAGTTTGAGCGTTGGGGCCGCGACCTTGAACGTGCTAAACAATATTACGACAAGCGCATAGAGCTGGCACAGTACACCGAGGAACAGATAGCCGAGATTGAGGCTAAACGAGACACGCTCAACCCGAACGACAAGGGATACGAGCGTGACAGGGCCATGTACGACCGCATGATCAAGGACTACCGCGAGCGCGAGAAAAACGAGGGGGCCAAACTTGACTATGAGCAGATCAAGGAGCAGATAGGTATGTTCGACGACATAGGCATACGGCTCAGCGAATCGTTCAAACGCATACTGGAGCAATTGCGCGAGTACACCCAATCCTCCGAGTTCGCACGTCTCGGACAGGAAGCACAGAAAAACGTTTACGAGCAGATCGACAAGTTAGAGGACCGCATACAGGAGGGCTTCCAGGGGATAGGCGTCGGCACCGTAAGCACTCTTGTGCGTGATTACAGTTTCGCGGCGAGTCAGTATCTCAACGCTCAGGAGGAACTGAAAAATGCCACGCTTGCCGCAATCGAAGCTGACCGGAACCTGACGGCAGTCAAGAACACGGGCAACGAAGAAGCCATCAAGGCGGCTGAAGCGGAGAAGGCCCTTGCCGACGCAAGAGTGCAGAGCGCGTCGGCCACGGTCAATGCCGCAAGCACCGACCTTATGCGAACTCAGCATAATGCGGAACGGGCGTCAAAACAATTTGAGGGGAACCTTGAACGGATAGGCAACTCAATCCGATCGCTCAACAACGGAGCGTTGAAACCGTTGTGGGATATGCTTGGACCAAAGGCCCACCGGAAGATAGGCGAACTTTTAAGCGGCGGCTCCAAGCTGATAAAGGCTGCTGAGAAATTACAGAAAGCAATCGACGAGACGGAGGGAGGTCTCGGGGGTTTTTCAGAATCCATCACTGAAAAAATCCTTAAAGCCACCCAGGACATAGACCCGGAAGACATCGAAGCGATAACGGAGGCTACCAAAAATACATTGGTGGAGGCTTTCAAGGGAATGGGATTTGGCGAGGATATTGCCAAGTATATGGCCGATACCATGACCAATGCGATTGTTTCCCAGTTGACAAGCGAAGCAACGAAAGAAGCCATAAGCAACGGAATCGGACAGTCAGCAGAAGCCTTAAAAGAAGCTCTCGCCAAGGGCGGTCAGAGTTCCGGCAATATGTGGGGCGCGATTATCGGCCTCATACTGCAATTGCTCGACGAGTTCGCTGAGAACGGTATCGGTGAGTTCATCAAAACCCTGCTTGAAGATGTAGGGGATGCCGTGAACGGCATTCTGTCCGAACTGTTGGAAACCACGATCCCCGGCATTCTCGAAGGAGTGGGCGAACTTGTTCAGCAGGTAGCGTATGGCATTGTAAATCTCTTAACATTCAGCGCTTTTGATTTAGGAGGCCGTAAGGCAATGAAAAAGGCCAACAAACTTATCGAAGAACAGGGCAAAATACTGAAAGACCTGGAATATAGATACGACAGACTTGGCAAGATTGCCGAGAATGTCTTCGGTTCCGACTATATCGACAACTACAACCAGCAACTGAAAAACTTGCAGGCCCAGCAGGAAGCCTATCTGAAACAGGCCGAAGCGGAAAAGAGCAAAGGCAAGAAAGAGGACGAGGAAAAGACGCAGGAATACCTTGACAAAGCCCGTGACATAGGCGATCAGATAGCCGACATGCAGGAAGACCTTATCGAGCACTTCACGGGCAGTAGCCGCACTGATATTGCCCGTCAGATGGCTCAGTCGTGGATTGACGCGAGAGCGAGCATGAGCGATACCTTTGCCGCCATCAAGGGAGACTATCAGGACTTGATAAAGAACATGCTGGTAGAGACAATGGCCGCAAAGATTATTGAAAACGCTTTTTCGCAGGTTTGGAAAGATGTAGACGAAAGGCTTAAGGACAATGATGTTGACGGGGCTGTCAATGCGTTTATCAACGGTATGGACACCGCGCTGACCAATGCCAATGACGGCATGGAAGTATGGTGGAAAGCTATGGAAGCCCGTGGTTTTGACATGAAGAATATGTTCAACAACATGGACAACGAGTACACCGGCATTGCCAAGAGCGTGGCCGGAGCGACGAGCGAGGAGATAAACACAGCTGCGCAGATAGGCAACACTCTGATGTACTACGTCTCCCCTATCCCGCGCATCGACGAGAATCTTGCGAGGGTTGTGGCTATCATGGAGGGACGCGGCGCCGCATTGCCTACGGCTTCGGGTGCCACTGCGGGAGCGGTTGACTATACCGATTTATTCAACACCGCCAATCAGCACCTTTCAAGTCTGCCACGGATGGAGCAGCACCTTGCCGAGATACACACCATGCTCGGACGGGCGTTGCGGACGAAAGGAGCGACTACGGGCTTCAACACATTCTTAAATTCATAGTCTCAACCCTAAAATAAAAAATGGTTTAGTCAGACATGTATCTCTCATCCGAGAGAAACCAATCGGGGAGCGTACAGATCTGAATCCGTGCGCTCCCTGCGGTATCTACGGCGGCTATTTCTTTGCAAAAAGGATTGAAAGAAATATCAAAACAACTAATATTGCAGGGCCGATAATCTCCATTATTATATATGTCAATAATATAACTCCTGCTAAAGCGCCGACACAACGCATGATTACCTCCCATGTTTGCAAATCTTTTTTTGATTGCGATTTTGTGGATGATGCGGTATTTTGTGTTGTCGGAGCTTCTATTGTGGCTTTGCGGTCTTTAGGCTTGTCTGTAAGAATATCAATCGGACTTGCTGTGGTCATATTATATACGCGATTGTATGCAGCTTTCTTTGGGTTTGACCAACCCATGCCGCGTTTGCCGTAATAAGGGACAATTTCGCGCATAAGAGCACGTTTTGCCGCACCTTTTGTGGCAGCAGATAAACTTCTTTTGAATGATGGTGTCCTGAATCCGAATTTCATAGTTTCTCTACAAGTTTAGCAATCATCTTATCCTTTTCTTCAACCATTGCGAGCAATTTGGTTATCTGTTCGTCTTTCAATTGGATTTGCTCTGTCAGTTTCTTGTTTTCGGCTTCCAACACAGTCAGCTTGTACGACTCTACTGCATCTGTAAGACGCTCCATTTCCCCATTTCCCGTTTGAAGCCATACGGGATTGAGACGAGGATAACAAGCGTAAATTCTGTTCAATGTTGTCGGCGTTGCCTTTTTGTCAATGGTGTGTATGCTTGATTCGGGCAGAGAACATGATATTGCAAAATCTTTGACACTCATATTTATGTAATTGATATACAGCAAGAGGCGTTCTCGCATTTGAGGCTCATAGCCAACCTTGACGGTCTTTGTCTTGCGGCGTCTGACATCTTCCGACTTCTCTCTTATGTCAGCTATAAGTTTCTCGTCTGTGATTGCAAAAGATTCTTTCCCTGTTTTTAACATTGAACCGCCTCCGCGCTCAAGCCAATACGGGTTTAATTGGGGATATGCCTTGTAAATCTTGCAAAGGATATTCTGTTGCCTGCCATCAAGTTTTAACAGAGCGTTTTCGCTCACCTTGCATTGGTACGCAAAAGAAGATGTGGATATGCCTATGCTCGCTATGAAGTCAAGCAACCGTTTACTTACGTCAGTATTTTCCATTGGCTCTGGGGCTCTAAAATTGAGCAAAGTTACTCCAAATCTCCGAAATATTAGACATTTAAGGCGCAAAATCAGAATATGTTTTATAACATAAAAATATTTTTCTAAAGTTATATTATAGGTTGAGTTGAATATCTCACAATATATCATTAAATTTGCACAACGAAATTAAAGGCGGTCAAAACCGCGCCTCGGATTAGGGTATTGCACAAGTCAAAAATTAGTTCTAATTTTGCGATGCCTTACATTACAGAGAGCGGTGAGTTGAACCGCAAACATAGACCGTGTGCGGTATTTTTATACCCATACGCAATATAGCGGCATTGTACCCCCGTGGAAATCTGTAATGGACTACTGCCCTCTGTGGTGTAAGGCAACGGGAAAGGCAATGCCGTTTTTCTATTGCCTATAATCTTTCATAAAATGCCTTACAATGAAAGAAAAAGAAAACAAAGGGCGAAAAGCCCTGCTCGCAATCGCCGTGGCGGTTGCTGTGTGCGCCGCGATGAGCGGCTGTGCTAAAACTGCACAAGCGCGTTCTCTAAATGCAGAAAGTGTTATTTCAGCACGTCTTAAAGCAGAAAAAGTAAACCGCTACGGACACAGCTATGTGTATTTTTACACTAAAGGCGATTTCTATACCCCAGTGAACGTCCTCCACGACCCGGACTGCCCTTGTCAGAAAGGAGGCGCACGATGAAGCTTTGCATTGCCACCCTTGTCATAATCTCTGTGGCGGTTGTCATCGGGTTCTCTACTTTCTTCTACATCAACTACGGATGGCCCGCACTTGTTGCCTATCTCGTGTTCGCAGTAATTTACGCCATGCCGACAATCGTTACTACTTACCGTTGGCACAAGGAGAAAGGAGGCGTGAAATGAGCAACAAGTTAGCCGTTAAGAAATGCGACGGGACTATCCGTTTAGTTCCCAATGAAGAGATTGACACTATCTACGACATGATGAGCGGTCTCGGAGGCGAGGAAGCGTTAGCACTCACAATGGCAGCCTGGAACATTGAGGGTAGCGTAAACATGGAAGATGTGAAAGATGCCGTGACCGACTTTTTCTCAAACGTGTATATACTCCGTAAGGCAATAGGGCGTATGCTCAGAGGGGAGGAAGTATGAAAATCCGCATATTCTCAATCGGCAAGGCGACAATCTCGCTCAAAGCCGACCAAACAGAGCATGACGAGCTTGTGCGTCTGAGGGAGGAAAACAAGTATCTCAAAGCCACGCTCTCCGAGAAAAACGAGGAGATTGCCGAGGATAGGCGTTTGATTAACCACTTTATCGGACAAGCATGAGTGCCTACGACTTCACAGCCGCCTCTGACTTCCTGACTGACGAGGCAGGCATAACCCCCGAAGAACTCTATGAGGAAATCGTGGGAGCAATGGCAATCGTTACCGCTTTGGAGAACAAGCGCAACCGCAAGGCGGCTCACTCTATTTGGGACACCCTGCTGACCTGCGCCGACTTCATGGAGAGGATAACACCGAAAGAAACCAAACAAGCAATCTGAGCATTAGGGGCGGCACTCATTGAAGTGTCGCCTCTTTTTTATCATCGCGCAATATCTATAGTTATATTATAGATTCTATTGCATAATAGACAATAAATAACTAACTTTGCGATATGAAAGAAACAAAGTTGAAAGAAACGCTTATGGAGGATGCTCGGAGGGGTGGAATATGCGCGCCGGGTTACGAGCTTATGCGTGGATATGACCGCGAGGGACTGATAGACTATTATGTTCAGAATCCTGATTGGTGTATGGAGCGCGGCTTTCCGAGCCTTGAACTTCTGCGCCGCGAGTTTTTGGACATCGAGGACAAGGGAGTGTTCATAGGCAAGACTTTCGACGGCGAGGTGTTCGACAAGTTGCAGACATACATCTTCCACGATTGCAAGGGAACAATCCGCGTAGCGATGGACTATGGCAACGCCGTGATTCCTATGTTGTATTTCGCCAACGGATGCCGGATGCGCGTGGAGTGCGAGCAGAAGAATGATCCTGCAATCAACGTGCCGCTGTATATAGCCGAGGACTGTAAGGTGGTGGGCGCAAAAACCGACAACTGCAATTTCAAGCGCAAGACCATAAAATTGATAGAGCAATGATAAACGTGCGCATAAAGATAGGCGACGGCGCGATAGAGGACACCTTTACCGCGTATGGGCTGATTTATATGGAGGCCGACAACCGCACGGAGGCTCCGATAAAGAAGCGCGACGTCACGACCTATGCCGAACAAGCCGGAGATAATACCGACCCGCGCACGGTGCAGGACGCTTTCGACTATAAGGTGCAGTTTATCATTGACGGTCAGGACAAAGACTTGAAGCGCGTCAATTCCATAATAGCCGCGTTCAACAAGAAGCTATACACGCAGGAAGCTAACAGCGACATCCGCGTCTACAAGGAAGTGACGTTCTACAACGACTTCAAGCCTTGCAAGATTGTCGGATTGCCTGAACCTATCGCTGAATGCAAAGAGTTCAAGAAAAGCAGGAACGGATATGAGTTCGCGCAGGTGGAGCTTGTAATACACGTGAGCGACCCGACAAAATGCAATTTTGAAAAATCAGTCTAACCATTTGAGCCAAGAGCCTTTGCCATAATGAAGCAGATTGATACCCGATATAACTGAGCTTAACTTCCCGAAGAAAGATGGGAAGCAATACGCCACTCTCACCCAAGCCACGGCGAACATAGCCGACATGGGCGAGAAGACCATAACCACGCAGATAAAGATAGACGGCGAGATAGTGCCGGACTTCTCGCGGGATTGGGAGGTTGAGTTTCAAGGGGAGAAATACATCATGCCTCTGCGCATACCGCAAGGGGCAAAGGAGAATACAAGCCTCAATTCCACAATAGACCTTACGTTTCAGCATTGGGCCATCTATCAGCTGAAACGTTGGCCGTTCGTCACGATTCAGCAGATTGCGGCAGGGACATATCTTCCCGACAAGGAGGTTGAGACGGTATCGCTTAACCTCAAAGACTTCTGCATCCTATTCGGGCAGGTGCTTGAATACTACTATGGCGATGCGATAACCATAGACCTTAATCCGGCATGGGAATATGACAATGCCGCTACAGTGATAACCATAAGCCATACCAAGATTTGGAACGTACTTGCGGGTGATAACGGGCTATATAAACTGTTCGGCGTCAGATGGGAAATCAAGGCCGCCAATGGTAACAGCAACACCGTGAAAGGCGGTGAGCGTTACGTTATTCGGGTGGGCTATCCAACCACGGAGGTAGACCACATATTTGAGTATGGCTTTGAGGGCGGTCTGCTAAAAGTGGAGCGTCAAGTGCAGAGCGAGGAAATCCGCAACATGCTCAAGGGGCGCGGAGGCGAGACCAATATCCCTTTCCGCTATTTCAAGGACACCGATCCGAACAACAAAGACTTCCGTCCCGACCCCGACTGGGTGGAGGAGCTTGCCAACATCTATTTCCCGAATCTTATGCCCGCGACATTCCGCAGCTACGTACAGGGCTGGAAAGCGGCGCACATATCGAAATATCCGGGTTATACGGCCAAAGGTGAGGCTAACGCATACGCGCCGTGGGCTTACCGCAAGGGCTACACCGACACTAAATTTCATCCCGTAGAATTCGTGGCGGATGAAATCACTATCAATCCGGCAACGGGTGACAAGCAGGTTGAGATACTTCCCGGCTACTCGCCATACGTGAAGAAAGGCTCGTCTCTCGACAAATACGGTCCGCTTCCCGACACGCTCGACAACAACGGGGACATCTACCCGACCCTGCAAGGCACGGGGCTGGATATTGCCGTGGCCGTGGAGCAGATAGAAAGCGATGATGTTGCCGAAAGCACGGAGAACGACGCGAAAATATCCAACATCAAGGGAGCGACCACAACGGTAGACATAAAGGAAATGACCACAAAGAGAACGATAACGGTGGAGTTTCCCCCGTTTGATGTTCCTGACGGTCAGACCGCCAATATCGTCACGGGAGCGTATTCTAAAAAAGCGCACTACACTTATGCCTATATCGGAGGCGACAATGATGTCACCGATCTTCTTGTAATATCGGATTCTCCCGAGATAATAGCCGTGAATGCCCTTACGGGTGCGGAGCGTTCGGCCAGTGGAATCCCTGCCGGCAGATGGAAATGGAAAGCGGTGTTCAAGGTTGAGCTTGTGCTTGACCCCAATGTTCATCTTCCGAAAGAAGGATGGATTACCGTAGGTTATGAATCGCCCAAACTACAGACGGCTTCGTTGCAGGGTGACAAGTGGCGCAACACTTTCGATATATGGGTAAAGAACATTTGGGATAGTGCAAGGCAGAGCGGAGAGACAGACGCGCAGTATTCCGAAAGAGTTTGGAAACCCGTGCTCGGAGATCGCGAGAAAAACACAGCAAAAGTGGTGTTCACTTCCGGTGCGCTTGCCGTAAGCGAAGACTATGAATTTACGATAGTAGACTTTCCCGTTCCGGACACAAGCAAGACATGGGAAGAAAAGAACGAGCAGGGCGGCGTAATTGCGACGCATACCTCACATTGGCGCATAAAGCTCGCCAAGAGCGATGCGGAGCTTGAAGCGACGGGGCTGTATGTACCCTCGACGCAGAAGCAGGGAAAGGCCGGCGATAGATTCGTGTTCATCGGCACGGAAATGACGCATGTTCCATACGTCGTTGATGCGGAAGTGCGGCTGGCCGACTGGCTGAAAGACCAGCTTGGCGAGGTGAAAGAGATAAAGCCTACGGCTGTGGTGACTACCGACCGCGTCAGGCTGAACAACGAGGGCAAGTCAAACGCCCTTATCAATCAGCTCCGCGTAGGCAATTCTTTGCGGCTTTTCGACCAACGCTTTTTCAACGAGGAGGGGAAAGCGTATGAAACGCTGTATCTTCAATCCATAACCTACACTTACCGCGAACCGACTAAAGATGATGCGGCACTGAATCCCGATGTTCAGATTGTGCTCGGTGACGAATACACATCTTCGGCCAACCCTGTCTCTATGATGCAAAGCGAAATAAACGCCTTGCAGCGACAAGTAGGGTCAATAAGCAATATAGAGCAGATTGTTCGTGCCGTGGGCGACAAACTGTATCTGCGCAAGGACGGCATATCCGATAGAAGCCTCTCCCCTACCCAATTCTTCTCTCTGCTGACAAGCGGCGACTTCCGCGCTGGACTTGTGGGCGGTGCCGGGTGGGGCTTCTTCAAGGACGAGAACGGCAACTGGGTACTGGAGGCCGACCGTGTGAACGTCCGTCAGGAAATGCAGGTCAACACCCTCGTCATAAACCAGGCCGAAGGACGCGGAGGCATGGAGGTGGACACGGCGGCATTCATGTCCGTCACACGTGTGGACGATACCGCCGACGGCTATGTCTGCTACTTCGATCAGAAAGGTGGCTCTGTGGCGAATCTCTTTCACGTCGATGATGTGGCGTTCTGCAATCAATGGACTGCGGAAAACTCAGATCTGAAATTCTACAAGCGCAGGGTCACTGCTGTTGGCGTTGACAATATCACGCTCTCAAAGACCGACGTAAACGGTACGGGCATACCTGCGGAGGGCGACAACATAATACACTTCGGCAACTACACGGATGCCACACGTCAGTATGTCAAGGTGCGCGACGTTGTAGGCGGAGGCTATGAACGCTATATCGAAGCTCTCAATTCCGTAAATGCGGAGGGCGTTGAATATTACTTTGTCGGCAAGCAGGCCGGACAGAGCCGCTGGTTCGTCGGCAACAAAGACCTTGTGCCGTACAGTGGTGACGGCAACGGCTCGTATATCGAATACATCAACCGCAAGTTCAACCTCTACAACGTAACTCTTTCCGTTGGCACTACCATAGGCGACCAGACCCTCGAGGACTACATCAAGTCTGTGTCGCCTCCCGTCGAGCAGGAGGACATCGAGGATTTCGTGAACAATATCGTAGACCCGAAGATAACGGGTTTACAGAATCAGATAGACGGAGTAATCGAGACATGGTTCTTCAACGGCGTGCCGACTCTGACCAACTACCCCGCGTCAGATTGGAATACCGAAGCCTTGAAGATAGCGCACCTCGGCGACCTGTATTATGACAACGACACGGGTACGGCATATCGTTTCTCGCAGAACACAGACGAGTCTTTCTATTGGAACGTCATAACCGACGACGCGATAACCAAAGCGTTGGCCGCAGCACAGAAGGCGCAGGACACCGCCGACGGGAAGCGCAGGGTGTTCACCGCGCAGCCTACACCTCCCTACGACAAAGGCGATTTGTGGGTCAACGCCACATACCCCGCAGGAACGACCGCAGCGACACGCGATCCCGCGCAGGGCAAATACTACAACGACATACTCCGTTGCGGCACATCACGCGCCACGGGAGCCTTTGCAATCGGCGATTGGGGACTGTCGAGCAACTACACGGACGATACCCTCGCCCAAGCGGCCAAGGACGCAGCCGACAAGGCACAGGCCGATGCGGATAAAGCCAAGGCCGACGCCAAGGCCGCGAAGGACAGACTCGACCAATGGGCGGCAGACGGCGTTATCTCGCCTACCGAGAAACAGGCCATCAAAGACGAGATAGCGCGTATTGACGCGGACAAGGCGCATATCACCGCCGAATACACGCGCTACGGTCTCGGCACGCCCACGGCCTACAACAACGCGCACGCGACATATCGGACGCAGCTTGTGGCGCTGAGCGCGACCACTCCCGAGAACATCACCATCCCCTCCAACTTCGCATCCAATCAGACGGCGTACTACAACGCGAGGACGGCGGCATTGAACGCGATAGCCAACGCGGCCAAGAAGTACGCCGAGAACATCGCCAAGCAGGAAGCCGAGAAAGCAGTTGCAGGCTACAAATATCTGAAAGAAGCGTTGGGCGACGTGACCACGATAGCGGGCGGTCTGATGCTTTCGTCACAGATAAGGCTCGGACAGCACAATGCAGACTTCACCACTCAGACAACATGGGCGGGACACAACGGCGTGTATGACAATGGACGCACCATAGGCTCATGGTGGGGCGGCGATATGATAGACCGTTTCGACGCCAACGACAATCGACTGAATGTCGCGGGCAAACGCTATGCGACGTCGCTTATCCGTATGGACGGCACCGGGTATTTCGTGGACGGTCTTTTCCGCATCAAGAAGACAGGGCTTGAGATTGGTGACACTGCCAACGGCTACGGCATTTCGATGGGTATGGACGGACGTCTTACCCTCGGCAACGGCATCGACATCAACATAGGCGGCAACGCCCAAGGCCTGGCGCAGTCCATATCGTCCGTGACGAACCTGGCCAACAAGCTGGCCGACCTGTTCACGCCCTACATTGGCACTTCGCCTAAAAACTGGGGCGAGATAACGGACATATCGAAGATAACGAGCGTCAAGGTGAACGCTGGCATCTGGACGGAAGGCTTCGTGTCGGCACGTGGCCGCAATCCCAACGGCGGCTCCGGTTCGGGAGGAGCGGGCAAGTCGTATCTGTCGGACCTTTTGGACGTAGACCTCGGCACGCTGTCCTCGGGAAACGTGCTGACGTGGAACGGCACGAAGTGGGTGAACTCCGCGCTGACGTTACCCGATATGGCGGGTTATGCGCTGGAGTCGTGGGTAGAGGCGAACTACTACACCAAGACTGAGGTAAATGCAAAGAACTACATCAAGGTCATAGAATGTTTTAAGACTACGGAGTGGAGCGACATACGCTGCGTGTCTGACCCAATGACAATGCGTGCGTTCGATGTGTACGGCACGGAGGCGGGTGGTCCTACGATGTTTGGCAATGTGCTGGAGATTACAGGCATATACAATCACTGGCAGCCTCAGCTTTGGTTTGATGCAGATAAGGGAGGGAGTATTCTCCACCGCAACAAAACTTATAACAATAACACGTGGGGTGAATGGCACAAGTTGCTCGACACCCACAATTACGCATCCGTCCTCGACACGGCATACGTCAAGAAGAGCGGGGACACGATGAGCGGAATGCTGACAGTTTCAGCAAATCGAACTATGCTACTCGCTCTTTATGGCTCCACAGATGGCTCATACATTCAGTTTGGTCATGGTGGTGTGGGAGCGGAGATTGGATGTTATAATGGACTGGGTGCATACTTCCAAAATGATGCTTTGGCGTCTCGTCCAACATTATGCCTTGATACAAACGATATTAATTCCGCGAAATTCAGATATAACGGCACTAAGTACAATCTTTGGCACGCGGGCAACGACGGAGCCGGCAGCGGTCTTGACGCCGATTTGCTGGACGGAAGGCACCGGGAAGAGATATTGCGCGTCGGCCGTATGCCGGCGGCTGCCACGAGTCTGAATAACAGAGTAGTCTCCGAGGGAATAGACTTCTTCTCATGGAATTACGCGACAGCACCGAACGTCAACGGACAGCCCTCCGGCGACGGTGCGGCGAGTGCTGCGGGCGTCGTTACGTTCGGCGTGGAGTATCCGTTCCAGATATACAGTGACTATCATAACACCGACTATCTTTATTACCGATCGTTCCATTCAAGCGATGGTTGGAAAGCATGGCGGCGGTTCGCGTTCGTGGACTCAAACGTGGCCTCCGCCACGAAGCTACAGACGGCCCGCACGCTTTGGGGACAGTCATTCAACGGAACGGCAAACGTCTCAGGAAGCATTACGGGGGTAAGTAATATTATCGCAGATTATTATTACCTTGCCAATGGCTCGACGAACCCTTATTTGAGACTGACCTTAAACTCACACAATTGGTACGTACAGGCTTACATTGACAAACTGTTTGTCGGAGCGGGAATAGCCACGTCCATGCAGATAGACATAAACGGTAATGTCGGCATAGGCTTAGCTTATTCTGCTGCCCCTGCCGCCAAACTTGACGTCGCGGGACTCGTAAAGGCGTCGTCGGGCATTCAGATCGGCGGCACAGCCGACTACGGATGGTATCTGAACTCCTCGCGCCTTGTGGCAGGGGGCGGTGTGGCGCGTGGCGTCAACGTAGGCTCCCTGCTTGTGAGCGACAAATGGGCCGACGCCACCAAGGTGCCGACTAACGGCATATACTCCAAGGGAGCCGTGCGCATCGGCGACTGCACTATCTCGTGGGACTCGGCCAACAACATGCTTAAGTTTGACAAGGGCCTGTATTCCGAGGGCGGCGTGACGGCCCACGGCATCAACGCGAACTCAGGCGGTAGCGGAGGTGGAGGAAAGAATTATCTGTCCGAATTACTTGACGTTTCATTAGGGACACCTGCGGACGGACAGGCCCTCGTTTACAGGAACAACAAATGGGTGAACGAGGCCATTGCATTCCCGTCGCTGGCCGGGTACGCCCTTGAATCTTGGGTGGAGGGAAACTTCCTGTCCGTGGATGAGCTGGAGGAAGGCGGCGAGATCGCCGAGACATACCTGCAAAAAGACGGAAGCAACGCCGCCAATTCGTGTCTTTCAAACTTGCAGCGGAAACTACCGGCAACACCTAAAACGCCCGCAGGAACGGACTTGATGCTGTTCTTCGACGGCGGCAACGGCTATTCCACAAGCGTTGACAAAATCTGGCAGTATGTCAAGACAAAGACTGACGGACTGTATCTCGGTCCGGACGGCGACGGGGCCACGGAGTTCACGCTGTACAACATGATGTCGGCGTGCATGGCCGGAAGCTCCATCGTCGACAATGACAGGTTCTTCGCGGCGTCCTGGGAGGAAGCCGAGGGCGTGTACTACAGCGCTTCCGATTTCTGGACCTACATCAAGTCGAAGATGGGACTGGCCTTTACCGTTGACGGCGATAACGTGAGCATCGGATGCCAGCCGGGAACGCTGACGCTGAACGGCGTCAAGATAACCAGCGGCTCGGCAATCACATGCAACAGCCTGTCGGCTCAGGGCGTGACGGCATACGACGTAACCATAGGAGGACCGAACGTCAATTGCGTGCATATCAAGTATCAGGGCAAGACCTACACCTTACAGCTGGCAAAGCTGATACAGGCGGGGTATCTGACGGCATAACGTACCAAACCAACAAAACATAAAAAATCTATTATGGAACTGAAGACAGAAGCAATGACGGTCACACTGACCAACGAGGCGGACGAGAGCCGCGAGTACACCATCCGCGGCGACATACGTGTGCATGACGGACAATTTACATCCGTAGGCAACGGACAGGTATTCACAAAGGACAACAACACGGGCATGTATGCCGCGTCCTTTACCGTTAACCATGACGATTCGCTGTCCGTGAACTACCAGAACGACTCGCTTACGGACACTCAGCAGGTGGCGGTGCTGAACCTCATCCACGAGTTCATCGCGTCGGCCAAGGCCGCCGTCAATACCGCAACGGAGTGAGAACATGCCGGCAAACAACGGAAAAGTGACGGCTCCCGTCAGCTGCGACGACGTGCATGACGCGATGGGCGAGGACTCATACGACGTTGGCACGCTGTTTACGTCCGCCAAGATAAACATGTGGGCGAAGTTCAAGCCGTACCGCATCAACCAGCCCGGAGATATTACCGACACGCAGCGCAAGTATATCAATTTCGGACTAATCTTGCCGACGATATACAACAGCAAGGCGGAATTGATTGCCGGACTTAGGAGCAACGGCGGCTCATGGGGATATGACCGCCCTACCGACGTAGACTGGCAGCGTCTCACGGATTTTGACGGCTATAATCATAACGCAATCCCGCCATTCGGAACAATCGAGTCGCAGGACCTGCTGCTGACAGACGGCCCGGTCATACCATGCGAACCGCCTCCGTCGGGGGTAGGCGTGATAAACCTCGGAGACTTCGGGAAGATGGGCGTGGAGCTGTCCCAGTGGTACTTCGGCGTAATTCTCGATGACGGGACAAGGCAGTGGATCGCCACTTCGGCGATAACATTCGCCGATGGTGACGCATGGCAGGTGGACTTCAGCGGCTCCATAGGGCTGACGACCGGCGAATATACGGCCATACCGTTTATATGCGACACGCGGTGGATAGCCGGTCAGAAAGACCCGGATTCATTCCGGGCCTGCGGCATAGGAAGTCGCGGCGTGACGATTAGACTGATCAGCGAGCAGGAAAGATATACCATAACCATAAAGGCCGTATGGAATGCCACTCACACAATGGTGAATTGCCACACGAAAATATACAACGGAAGCAATACTGCCCGCAGCTTTCAGAAGACCACTTTACGGGCGGCAAAAAGCAATACAGGTACGGATGCTTTCACCCTTAGGGATTACGGAACGGTAGTCGTGGCCAGCGGTGATACATGGGAACATACGATAAACGCGTCTTTATCGGACGTCTACCAATACTTGGGAATAAACTATATCGGCATTGGTAAAGTGACATGGCAACCCATCACGGAGCCGATTATAATCAATCCCGATCAATAACATAACCAAATAAATAATACAGATATGAAAAAAACATTAAAGAATGCAGTGATACATAACGTCTACAAGACGCTTGACAAGGCAAACTCCGTCAAGGACGGCAAGGCGCGTCGCGCGGTGTTCAAGGCGATGTTCCCGATGAAGAAAATCGCGGAGGAATGCGAGGATTATCAGCAAGAGGCCGCGAAGCGACTCCAGCCCGAGAACTATCAGAGTATCGTTGACATCATCAATGAGTTCAACGCAATGTCGCCCACGGAACGCGAGGAGGCTCTAAAACAGTCGAAGTATATGGATGCACTGCGCGCCAACTTCAGTTTCAACAAGGATTTGGAGAAGTGCGTTACCGAATATATGGGGAAGGAAACCGAGGTTGACTTCGAGCCATTGTCGGACGAGTTTTTCGACGCGCTGTGCGACTCCAACCCCGACTGGACGCTGGGACAGTGTATGGAGCTTCAGGAGGCACTTTGCGAGAAAGGAGGCGAGGTATGAAAGTGCTGGTTGAAGCAGGACACGGCAATCCTCCGCTGACCGGAGGTAAGCAGTCGCCTGACGGACGGCTCAAGGAATACGTCTACTGCCGTGAAATCGTGGCCGAGGTGGTCAGGCGTCTGCGCGCCCAAGGCTATGACGCCGAGAACACCGTGCCCGAAAATGGCGACGTGTCATTGGGCGAGCGTTGCGCACGTGTCAACGCATGGTGCGACCGGCTCGGAGCCAAGAACGTGCTGTTCGTCAGCATCCACAACAACGCCGCCGGATGCGGTCAGTGGATGGACGCCCGAGGCTGGGAGGCATGGACCTCAAAGGGTCAGACCATGGGCGACAAGCTGGCCGACTGTCTGTATGATGCCGCCGAGAAGTATCTGCCGAAAGGCACGCCAATCCGTACTGACCTCACAGACGGCGACCGCGACAAGGAGGGCAACCTGGCCGTAGTGCGCGGTACCAAGTGCGCCGCCTGTCTGACCGAGAATCTGTTCCAGGACAACAAGCAGGATGTGGCCTATCTGCTTTCCGAGGCTGGCCGCGAGGCGATAATCACGCTACATGTAGAGGGCATCAAGGCTTACGTGGCAAAATACGGCAAACGATGAAAGCGCGTGACAAGAGGTTTGTGGCGGCCTACGGCGCGATAGTGACGTGGCTGTCGTTGATGCTCCTTGCGATGGCTGCGTTGCTGTTGTCGGGAGGATGTACCACGACAAAGTATGTTCCCGTAGAGAGGACAGTGACTCGCATAGAATACCGCGACACGGACACAACGGCCTTGATGAACCGATGGAGGTCACTTATAGAGTCAATGCGTCAGACAGAACGCACGTCAGATTCCGTGGTTGACCGCGAAAAACAGACGGTCACGCTCAACGACAAGGGCGATACAGTTCGCCTGATACAAAATCACTATATCTACGTATCGTCCAAGCGCGAGAAAGAACTGGAGCATGAGATAAGCGAGAGAGACAGCACCATCAATGCGTTGCGCACTCAGCTTGCATCGGTCAAGGTCGATTCCGTCTATGTGGAAAAGCCTGTTGAGGTCGAACGTCCCCTTACCAAGTGGGAGCAGGTAAAAATGGACTTCGGAGGGATGTTCCTCGGAGGTCTGATTGCCGTGGTGGCCGCAGCTGTCATCGTGTGGATTGTAAAACGCAAAAGGAGAAGATAAGCCATGAGAAAGGTAAACTACAAGTCCGACTTCGACTTCATAATGAGGTTAAAGGACGCTTCGGGCAAGGATGTGCCGTGGCCCGATTGCGACTGGGACATCCTGTTTTGGACGTCGAGCAAGCCCAACGCATACCGCGCGTCCTGCATCGGCGGCGAGTGTGTCAACTGCTTCCGGGAATCGGACGGCAGCATCCATTTCGTGTTCGACAACCACCGTATGGGTAAAGGCACACTGCATTGGGAGCCGCACTTCAGGTTCCCGAACGACATCTATCCCGACGGCATACAGGACCAGTTTCGCAAGGCACAGCTCGGCATCGAGCTTGTGGACGGTGACGGCGACGAGGTGCCGGACACTCCCGATGTCGAGGTCTACATGCCGGCGGTCTATCTTACCGCCTACGACCTCGCCGTGCGCAACGGCTATACCGGCACGTATGAGGATTATGTGGCGTACACCAACCGTTTCCCGCAGATCGTGGAGTCTGCCGAGACCGTCAATGCCCTGCTGTCCGACTTCGCAGACGGCAAGGCCATGATTGCAGACGCACTCACCAGGCAGGGTGTCGCCACGACATCTGACGAATCCATGCAGACGATGGCCGACAAGGTGCTGGGATTGCAATTGGCCGTGGAGGGCGACCCGCATTATGTAGAGCATGACAGCCGTGTAGGAGGTTACGACCTTTATAACGTAATGCACAACCACCGCAAGGCCGAGTTTCCGTACATGTACGCCGTATCGTTCAACGCCCCAATGGTCACACTTTCGGGCGCGGACGCATACCTGTGCTCGGACGGCTATTTCACGGAAGAAAGCGGCACACATAAGATGCCGTTCGCGCAGGAGCATTACGTGATATACTATTTCCGCAACAAGAGCTTCGCACTGACGGCCACGGCGTCACGTTACATAAACAATATGTGCGTATATAACGGCGCGCCCATAGTCAACTTCGACCGAGTGAGCGTTTTCAGCCTATCGATATACGGAGACGAACCGTTTGCGACTGATAACGTGAACGCATTCCGCATAGCTGGAGGGTACTTCAAAGACATCGCCGTAGAGACGCTGGAGGAAGGTTGCATACATATTGATGGCGTAGGTCTATCGTCCTTGCTGTTGCCGAACCTTAAAACGCTACGAGACGGTTTTTTGACAAACCATTTAGACTATATTCAGAGTCTGATGCTTCCATCACTTACCATGCTATATGGCGGCTTGGTGGCGAGCACCTGCGCCGCGCTTGCCGAGCTGTCCCTGCCCTCCTTGCAGAGCATCACGGGAGGAACAATTGTCAACAACGCCGCCGCGCTTGCCGAGCTGTCCCTGCCCTCCTTGCAGAGCATCACGGGAGGAACA
>UQMZ01000036.1 GCA_900542185.1 uncultured Bacteroidales bacterium | reverse complement strand
GAGATGAGCGCTAGTCTCGTGGGCTCGGAGATGTGTATAAGAGACAGGTCCAATAGCCGGCGATGGTGTCGTCGATGGAGTCCCACAGGGGGATGTCGTGTTCTATCAGGTGCTTGGTGACAAGCGCATTGACTTCGGTACGCAGCTGCCGCGGTGTGCGGCGGCTCTGATGCAACGGAAAGAGGTATTGCCGTGTGCTGCCGGAATGCTGCCGGCGCACGATGGCCGTGATATTTTCATCGCCGAAGGGGAGGTCGGCTGCTTTGATCATGGCTGTCTCAGCGAGTGGCATGGCGCCCTGTATCAAGGAGAGAAGCAGCAGGTCGGCAGCGACGGAGGGGGAATCCTGGGTCCCTATGGCTTTGGTCAGTAGCTGCATGCGCTGCAGATCAGCACGCGTGACGCCGCGGTTCCAGAGGGTGTCGGACTCATTTCTGAGGCGCGCCTTGAGAATGCCGAAGGCGTCTGTCGGTGGCAGCAGGTTTTGTTTGGCTCCTCGTGAGTAAAGACCGCTGAGGGCCTTGAGGTATGACGCGGCGGTAGTGGCGGAGAGGTCGCGGACGCGCAGCCATACGAGCCAGTCGGCCAGAATGACGGCCATGTCCGAGGGGGTGTCGGGGTTTTGAAGAGTCTGCTGCCAGTCGCTGAACGAACGCGCGGCCTTAGATGCCATCGCAGAGGGGGCGGAGTCGGCGGTTTTGAGCTCGTTTGCAAAAAAATGAGCTAAAGCCGAGGGCGCAACCGGTTTATTGTCAGTGGCAAGACTCATACGGGAAGGGGTAACCGACAAGGGAATTGGGAATATTCAAAACGTGCCCCTGTCATTGCATTTCGGTGGCAAGAACAGAGGGGACGAGAGGATATGTCGGTGATAATTCGCACGCAGTTAAAAAGAGCGAATGTGTGTGTAAGTCGTAATGCCAGACGTAAACGACTTTTCCGGCGGCAAAATTACAAAAAAAACGCGATATATGAAAATAAATAACAACGGCGTAAGAACGGCGGACCTAAAGGCCCGCGCCGGAACCAACCCGCCTGATTGGCGTAGCAAGGGGAATAGGCTGCGGACCTGAAGGCCCGCGCCGGAACCAACCCGCCTGCGGGGCGAGAGGCGAGGGGGAAACGAGGGTGAGAGCGAGGGGGATTATATATCCAGCTGGGAGGAGAGGGTGAGTTTCTTGGAGGGGAGGACATGGCTGACCTGCTCCAGCATGGGGAGCAAGTTGGAGTAAGAATGGGTGAGGACCACGAAATTGATTTCGGTGGTCTGCTCGTCGTAGTTGTATTCAAGGAAGTAAGTGGATAAGTGCACGTTATGCCTGCTGAACACTTCCTTGTATGGCTTGACGTCGGTGATGATGCCGTTGACGGTGAGGCCGATGACCTTGGACTCCTGGCCCATGCGGCGGCGCTTCTCGTAATGCTCGAAGGTGATGAGCGTTAGCAGGATAAAAAGCGTGGCAAGGATGGAGATGACATACATGCCGATACCGACGGCCATGCCGATGATGGCGGTCATCCAGATGCCGGCGGCCGTGGTGAGGCCCTTGACGGCGCCCTTCATGTGAATCATGGCACCGCCGCCGAGGAAACCGATACCGGTGATGACCTGTGCGGCGATACGGCCTGGATCGCCGTTCTTAAGGCCGAGGTACACCTGGGGTACGTATATGGAGAGAATCATGGCGAGGCACGCGCCCATGGAAATGAGAGCGAACGTGCGGATTCCGGCTATCTGGCCCTTGCGCTTACGCTCGGCGCCGACGACCATGCCGAGCACCATGCTCAGCATGAGGCGGAATATGCTGTTCACTAAGTTCACTTCCAGCGAATTGACAGCTGCGATTACGCTTTCTAAAAAATTCAATATTATCATCACCCTTGCGTTTAAATGCAAAGTTAGTGAAAAAACGGGACAAAAGAAAGGGAGGGCGGACCTAAAGGCCCGCGCCGGAACTAACCAGCCTGGTATGCGCGAGGCAGAAGCCTGAGTACCTGGACCAACACGAGAGGAGAAGGAGGGCGGACCTAAAGGCCCGCGGCGGGACTAACTCGCATGATGGGCGAGGGGCGAAGGGCGATGGGCGGGGCGGGGCGAGGACGGGAATTAAAAGGAGAACTGGGCGAAGGCGTTGAGGCGGTGGGCCCAGCGGGTGGCGCCGTCGCCGTTACGGCGGCGACCGAGGTCGATCTCGGCGCCGCAGGAGATGCGGGGCGTCAGGTACCAGTATACGTTGGCGGCCATGTACAGGCCTTCCTTATATGCATCGGGCTGCAGCTTGAAGCGCGGGCAATAGCGGGTGCCTCCGAAAGTGCCCGAGATGAATATGGAGGGAGTGATGTTATACTGCACGCCGGCATAGCCGCCTACGACATAGGGTGCGTACAGGCGTCCGGGATGATTCCGGTCCTCGACCAGATCGTAGTTGCCCATCAGCCAGTCGCCACCCAGGCTGGCATAGCCGGCGCCACCGTTGACGGTTCCGTAGAGAGTGAGCTGCGGGATAGGACTCCACAACGATGAAAGCTGGACGCCCCAGCCGGGTGTGATGCGGTTTTTCTGAGTCAGCAGGTCGCGGTAGGTGAGGGAGCGGCAGATAGCGGCGAGGCGGATATGGTCGGAGGTGTTGAAGCCCCATTGCGCGAACACCGCTACGTCGGGGATATATTGCGATGACCTGGCAGTCTTATCGGCGATGACCTCGATGCTTTCGTCGGGAGTCTCGATGGAGGCCGCGACGGTGAAGCCCTTGGGGAGGTCGTGCATCCAGCGGACTAACACGGACGTGGCACTCATCTTGGCGTTGGGACCGGAGGCGTCTATGACAGGGGGGAGTGCCTGCGGGTCGCTGAAAGTGGAGTTGGCATAGCCGATGGTCCAGTCGTTGATTGTGGCGTAGGCTTTCTTAAGGCGGAAGTCACGGGCCTCGTAGCCGTTGAAATTGGCTTCGATGTATATCTGGTAGTTGCCAATCTTTCTGTTGGTGCCGATGACGCGGAAGAATAGGGCGGTGCCCGAGGGGGTGGTGCCGAAGTAACGGTTTCGCGTCGGGTCCTTGGTCATGGGAATCAGATAGGGCGCGAATCCGGGTGAGGGAATGGACCCTCCCCAGTCATAGTAGGCGCGCATACGCACGCAGCCACCCATGCCCATGGCCAGCTTGGAGTCCTTGGAGAGGAAAAGGAAATATGGCGCCAGAGGGTCGGAGAAGTGATGGAACTGATCCTCGTAGAACTTGCGGATCAGATTTGAGACGGAATCCTGCGGCGGTTCCTCACCGTTGCCGAAGTAAATGAGCTTGTGGCTGGTCAGGGCGGAGTCCATGGCTACGTCGCGCATACTTTTAAGCTGGCCGAGCGCGGAAAGCGCCACGGCCAGCCCTGTAAAAGTAATTAATAATCTTCGTGTCATCATAGCAGAGTGGAATCTTTGTAGAAAGAACAAAAACAGAGCAGCGGGTGTTCACGGCGGGTGGGCGGACCTGAAGGCCCGCGCCGGAACCAACCCGCCTGCGGGGCCAGAGGCTGAAGGCCCGTGCGCCAGGACCAACCCGGCCGGGTGGGCGGACCTGAAGGCCCGTGCCGGAACCAACCCGCCTGGGATGGCAAGAGGCTGAAGGCTTCGCGCCGGGACTAACACGGCTGCGTGAGAACGGGACGCGGGACGCCGAATGAAGGGCGAGAGGGGGATTGTTAACAAAAATGCAACAATTTGGCAATATTATTTCAATACATAAGGGCGTATTTTGCATTATAAAAATATAAAAGGCCCGTGACATGACGCTAAAGTCGCGTCGGGGTGCCGCAAAACAATACGGTATATATGGATTTATTGTTTCTTGGAATAGTAATCTTCCTGTTTCTGCTGGCGGTGTTCGATCTGTCGGTAGGCGTCAGCAACGACGCGGTGAATTTCCTGTCGTCTGCGGTCGGATCGCGCGCAGCTTCGTTCAAACGCATCATAATAGTGGCGGCCATCGGCGTCTTTGTAGGCGCCGCCATGAGCAACGGCATGATGGACGTGGCGCGTCACGGCATCTTCCGGCCGGAGAACCTGTCGTTCTATGACGTGATAGCCATCTTCATGGCCGTTATGGTGACTGACGTAATCCTGCTTGATGTGTTCAATTCATTGGGAATGCCCACTTCCACAACGGTTTCGTTGGTATTCGAGCTGTTAGGCGCCACATTCATTGTGGCCCTCTTCAAGATGGCTGATCCGGCAAACACCTTAGGCATGGGTGAATTGCTGAACACGGAGAAGGCTCTCTCCGTGATACTCGGCATCTTCCTGTCGGTGGGAATCGCATTCGTATTCGGAACGGTAGTGCAGTTCCTGGCGCGACTCATATTCACATTCGAATATAAGAGCAAGCTGAAATGGAAGGTAGGTCTGTTCGGCGGCATAGCCTGTACGGCCATCGTATACTTCATGCTGCTGAAAGGCATCAAGGACCTGACCATCATGACGCCGGAACTAAAGGCGTGGATCAACAGCCATAACGCGCTGATACTGGGATGCTGCTTCATAGGCTTCACCATCCTGATGCAACTGCTGTACTGGATGAAGGTGAATGTGTTCAAGGTGGTGGTGCTGTTAGGCACATTTTCGCTGGCCATGGCTTTTGCGGGCAATGACCTGGTGAATTTCGTAGGTGTTCCCTTCACATCGCTGGCGGCATATCAGGATTATATAGCCAATGGCGGGGGCGATCTGCATGGATTCATGATGAACAGCCTCAACGGCCCGGCACAGACGCCTTTCTACTTTCTGATAGGAGCGGGAGGCATCATGGTGGTGGCGCTTAGCACATCGCGTAAGGCGCGTCAGGTGACCCAGACCACGGTAGGTCTCAGTTCCAAGTCGCAGGGCGACGAGATGTTCGGAAGCTCACGACTGGGCCGCGCCCTGGTGCGCGGAAGCCTTAACGTACACGCCTGGGTCAGCGACCATACGCCACGTAGAGTCAAAGCATGGATAGACAGACGCATGAATACCAATGTAACGCAGGAAGAGGACGGAGCGGCGTTCGACCTGGTGCGCGGTGCGGTAAACCTGATGCTGGCCGCGATACTGATAGCGTTCGGTACGTCGATGAAGCTCCCGCTGTCCACCACTTTCGTCACTTTCATGGTAGCCATGGGTACGTCGCTGGCCGACCGTGCATGGGGACGCGAGAGCGCCGTGTTCCGTGTGACCGGTGTCATCTCGGTGATAGGAGGATGGTTCATAACGGCGGGAGTGGCTTTCGTGGGAGCCGGCATGGTGGTATGCCTGATGCATCTGGGCGGTGTGCCCGTAATGATTGCGGGCGGAGTGATAGCCATCATAGTGCTGATACGAAGCAACATGCGATTCCGCAAGAAGCGTGCCGAGGAGCAGGGAGACTCATTGTTCCAGGCCATCCTCGCTACCGAAGACCCGGCGGAGGTATGGAATCTGTTAGTGGTTTATATCAATGAGAAACAGAAGAAATTCCTGGAGTTTGCCGTAGAATGTTTCGATGATATGACCCGGGGATTTATGGATGACAGCGGCAAACTGCTGTCCCGGTCGTACAAAGGACTGGCGAACGAGAAGAACGTGCTGAAATCGCAGCGCCGCAAGCTGACGCTGTGTCTGCGCCGAGTTACGCCAGCCGTGGCGATGGAGAAGCAGACATGGTTCCATCTGAGCAATAACATGGCCATGTCGATGACCTACAGTATGATACACATAACGGAGGTGTGCAAGGAGCATGTGGACAACAACTTCCGGCCGTTGCCCGGGCAATTGCGCGAGGCGCTGGCCCGGATAAGCAGCCAGATCGTGGAGGTGCTGCGTGATGCCGACGGCGACATGGACTATAACGATCCGGAGGCAATCGATTCGCTGCGCGACCGATGCAGCGCCATCAAGGACCGGCTGTCGTATATGACACGCGATGTATACGACATGTTGCAGAAAGGGGATACGGAGAATATGACGGTGGCGTATGTATATCTGAACGTGCTGCAGGAGACACAGGAGTTCGTGACGTCGTTGCGTAAGCTGCTGCGTGCCATGGGCAAGCTGAACCTGGCGCCGCAGTCGTACAGAAGCTTCTCGAAGCACAACGCCTGAGGGGGCGGACCTGAAGGCCCGCACCGGAACTAACCAGCCTGATGAGGGGGAAGAGAGCTCGAAGCTTCAGTCGAGACTTACTTCGGAGATGTCGATGATGTTGTGGAGGATGGCGTAGATGGTGAGGCCGGCTGCGGAGTGTATCTGCAACTTGGAGGCTATGTTGCGGCGGTGGGTGGTGACGGTGTGAACGGACAGGAACAGCCGGTCGGCTATCTCCTTGTTGGAGAGCCCCTTGGCTACGAGCCCGATAATCTCCTTCTCGCGGTTGCTGATCAGGTCGCTCTCTTTGCCGGTGGATTCAGAGGCTTCGGACTCATCCTCGGCTTCGTCGGAACGCTGCTCGCGCAGTTCCTTCATCTTCTGTTCCAGCGCGAGGCCGGCGGGCATGAACAGCTCGTTCTCTATGCGCCAGTGCGAGGTCAGATCGTTCTCGACGTTTATGATGTCGTAGAGCGCGTAGGTCAGCACGTTGTTGGTGGTGTGCGGATAGTGGCGGATTATGATGTCCTTGAGCTCCTGCAGCTTGTCGACCATGTCGTCGTGATTCAGCGAATAGTCCAGCAGCGAGACGCTGTCGTCGTCCTGACCGGCGGCCATGCGGTTGACGTGCGGGAATATAACGTCGTTCTCATGCTTCATGTGGCGGTTCACCTCGGCGAGATAGTCGTCATAATATTTGAGTATCAGGAATCCTACGTCGGTTGCATCCTGACAGTTGATGGCTTTGATAAGTTTCTCGCGGATGGAGGGGAGTATGAAGTCGAGGAAATATGAATGGGCGTTCTCCAGATATGTGATCAGCGCCGGCAGGCTGATATTGTGCGTGGAGTAGGGACGGCCGCATACCAGATTGGCCACAGCTAAGAATGTGGCGGTATCCAGATGCTCGTTTCGGCATATTTCGGCAATCGAGCTGTCGCCGAAGCCCAAAGGGATGTTAAAACGGTCAAAGACCAGAAGCAGCAGGTTATTGTCGTCAACAAGATCGCGCAGACGGTCGTCGGCGTGATATGCCTCAATGCTATTCCTATTCTCCATAACGCTCTGATTTCTGTTGCAAAGTTACGAAAAAATGCGAAAAGGGGAGATACCTAAAAATGAGTATCTCCCCCTGTGGTGCGCCTACACATACGTCGGCATGTAGTAGGGGAATTTAGGGCTAAATCCCGTATTATTTCTTCTTGGCCCAGAGTTTGGACATCTGCTCCAGGGTCTTGCCTTTGGTCTCGGGCACGAGTTTGGCGACGAACCATGCGGCCAGCACGCAGATCACGCCATACATAGCATAGACGAAGATGTGGCCGAAACTGGAGCCCATGTCAGGCGTGGACATGTTGTATAGAGGCACGAACGTGGAGGAGACTATGAAATTGGAAATCCACTGGAACGCCACCGCTATGGCCACGGCCTGGCTGCGGATGGTGTTGGGGAATATTTCGGAGATGAGCACCCAGCAGATGGGACCCCATGAGAACATGAAGCTTGCGGAGTAAATCATGATGGACACGGCGGGGAAATATGTGCCAAGCGACACCACATTGGCAAGCGCAACGCCGAAGGCACCAATAGCCATACCGATCGAACCCCATATCAGCAGAGGTTTGCGGCCCAGTTTCTCGACCGTGAACACGGCCACGAGGGTAAAAGAGATATTGACGATGCCCATGATGACGGTCTGCACCATCGGGTTGCCCATACCCATCGACTCGAATATGCGCGGCGCGTAGTACAGCACGGCGTTGATGCCTACGAACTGCTGGAACACCGACAGCATGATGCCCACGAAGATGACCATATATCCGAACGAGAACAGTTTCTCGCTCTTGGCCTCCACAGTACTCTTTATCTGGTTCAGCACCTCCACGCCCTTGGCACGGCCGTTGATGCGGCTCAGAATAGCCAGAGCCTTGGTGTCCTTGCCTACCAATGCCAGATAACGCGGAGACTCGGGCACGAAGCATACCAGGACGGTGAACGCGGCGGCCACGAAGGCCTCGGAACCGAACATATAGCGCCATCCGGTCTGGATGGTCCAGGGATCGGACTGCGGGCTGACGGCATAGACCGTCTCGCCTATCTTTTCGATGACGGGGTTTGTGTGCTCGCCCAGGATCAGGAAGTTGACGAAGTAAACGACTAACTGACCGAAGATGATGGCGAACTGGTTCCACGACACGAGTGTTCCACGCAGGTTGGAGGGCGCCACCTCGGCGATGTACATGGGGCAGATGGCCGACGCGATGCCGACGCCTATGCCGCCGATGATGCGGTAGATGTTGAAAGCCACCAACAGCGAGAAGGTGGGCTTGCCGTAATCGAAGAAGAAGAATTCCGGGTAGTACGAGCCGAGGGCCGATACCAGGAACAGGATGCCGGCCAGTACCAATGTGGGCTTGCGGCCGTAGCGCGAGGCGACGAGGCCCGAGATGGCCGAGCCGATGATACATCCCAACAGGGCGCTGGAGGATGTGATGCCGTGTATCACGTCGGTATAGACGAAGTCCCTGGCTCCTAAGAAGAACGCCTGCAGACCCTTCTCGGCTCCCGAAATCACGGCTGTGTCGTAACCGAACAGCAGACCGCCCAATACGGCCACCGCAACGATGGAAAAAAGGTAGGCTTTGCTGCCTTTGTCGTTTGTCATGATGCTAAATTTTTAATAGTACCTAAGGCCGCCGCAAGGCAGCCTTAGGTGGAATATGCGGTTGAAAGCTAAACTTTAAACTTTAACTTTCAACTTTGTATCAGGCGTACATGTTTACGATAGCCTCGTAGAGTTCCTGCTTGCCGCTGGTCTGAGCGGGTTCGGGATTCTTCTTGGCGTAGGCCACGACATCCTCCAGAGTCATCTTGCCTTCCTCGAACTTCTTGCCCTCTCCGCTGTCGAATGAAGCGTAGCGGTCGGCCAGCATCTTCTTGTAAGGCGACTTCTCGAGCACGTCGGCTGCGCTGAGCAGAGCGCGGGCCATTGCGTCCATACCGGCGATGTGAGCGATGAAGATGTCGTCCAGGTCGGTGGAGTTGCGACGTGTCTTGGCGTCGAAGTTGGTACCGCCGTTGCCGAGGCCGCCGTTGCGGATTATCTGCATCATGGCCTGGGTCAGCTCATAGTTGTCGATGGGGAACTGGTCGGTGTCCCAGCCGTTCTGATAGTCGCCGCGGTTGGCGTCGATGCTGCCCAGCATACCGTTGTCTACGGCTACTGCCAGCTCGTGCTCGAAGGTGTGGCCGGCCAGAGTGGCGTGGTTCACCTCGATGTTCACCTTGAAGTCCTTGTCCAGATTGTGGGCCTTCAGGAAGCCGATTACGGTCTCGGTATCCACGTCATACTGATGCTTGCTGGGCTCCATGGGTTTGGGCTCGATCAGGAACGTTCCGGTGAAGCCATTGGCGCGGGCATAGTCGCGTGCCATGGTCAGCATGGTGGCCAAGTGCTCTTTCTCGCGCTTCTGGTCGGTGTTCAGCAGGCTCATGTAGCCCTCGCGGCCGCCCCAGAATACATAGTTTGTACCGCCAAGAGCGATGGTGGCGTCGATGGCGTTCTTGATCTGGACGCATGCGCGTGCCACAACGTCGAAGTCGGGGTTGGTGGCGGCGCCGTTCATATACCGTGCGTGGCCGAACACGTTGGCAGTGCCCCACAGGTTCTTGATGCCCGTGGCGGCCATCTTCTCCTTCAGGTATGCGGTGATTTCGTGCATACGGTTCTCATAGTCCTCGATGTCGTCGCCCAGGTCGCCGATCAGGTCGATGTCGTGGAAGCAGAAATACTCGATGCCGAGCTTCTGCATGATCTCGAAGCCGGCGTCAGCCTTCTGCTTGGCGATGGTCATGGCGTCCTCGCCCTCGTTCCAGGGGAACTTCTTCGTTCCGCCGCCGAACTGGTCGCCGCCCTCGGCGCACAATGTGTGCCACCATGCCATGGCGAATTTCAGCCATTCCTTCATGGGCTTGCCCAGAACTACGCGCTCGGCGTCATAGTAACGATACGACATCGGATCGTACGATTCCGTGCCTTTGAACTGGATCTTCCCTATATGGGGAAAATATTCCTTTGTTGCCATTTCTTTGTGTGATTTTATAGGTTATAATGATTTTTCGAGTATGTTTTTCCAGCGGGCGAACGCGTCGATGTAGGGCTGACGGTCGGCTGCCGGATGGATTATGTCAATCTGCTTGAGCGTCGAGAACGCCTGGTCGCGGTTGTCGTAGATACCGGCACCGATTCCTGCGCCACGGGCCGCTCCGGCCGAGCCGTCGGTGTCGAACAGCACGATGTCGGCGCCCGAAACGGAAGCCAACGTGTCGCGGAACACGGGGCTTAGGAACATGTTGGCGTGGCCGGCATGTATCTTGTTGATCTGCATTCCTATGCCCTCCATCACCTCCATACCGTACATCAGGGCGAACACGATGCCTTCCTGCGCGGCACGCAGCAGGTCGTTGCGGTCGTTGATGTTGAAGCGGATGCCATGGAACGATGCGCCCGGATCCTGATTCTTCAGTACTCGCTCGGCGCCGTTGCCGAAGGGGAGGATGGTGACACCGCGCGAGCCGACGGGCGACTTGGCTGCCAGCTCGTTCATCATGTCGTACGAGCAGTCGGGAGCGGCCACGTTGCGTTTCATCCAAGAATTGAGGATGCCGGTGCCGCTGATACAGGTCATTACGCCGATGCGCGGGTCCTCGGCGGTGTGGTTTACGTGCGCGAAGTTGTTGACGCGGCTCTGCGGGTCATAGTCCACGCGGTCGTTTATGCCGAACACCACGCCGGAAGTACCGGCTGTAGCGGCCACTTCGCCCGGTTCGAACACGTTAAGCGACAGGGCGTTGTTGGGCTGGTCGCCGGCACGGTATGTGATGGGTGTGCCGGGAGCGAGGCCAAGTTCAGCGGCAGCCTCGGCGGTGAGTCCGCCCTGGTTGCTGAATGTCGGCACCACCTCGGGCAGTATGTCGAGGGAGTAGCCGAAATAGTCCATCAGAATCCTGGCGGGACCGTTCTCGCGGAAGTCCCACAGCATGTATTCCGACAGGCCCTCGGGATTGGTGAGGCAGTTGCCGGTCATGCGCCAGGCCACATAGTCGCCGGGCAGCATTATCTTCCAGATACGGTCGAATTTCTCCGGCTCGTTCTCCTTGACCCAGGCTAATTTCGTAGCGGTGAAGTTGCCGGGACGGTTCAGGATATGGGGCATGATGTTGTCGTCGCCCAGCTCGGCCGACGCCTTCTCGCCGTAGGGGACGCCGCGGCTGTCGCACCAGATGATGGAGTCGCGTATCACCTTGCCGCCCTTGTCCACCATGACCAGACCGTGCATCTGGTACGAAATGCCGATGGCCTTGATGTCCTTGGGGTCGATTTTGGACATGGCCATCACCGACTTGGTGGCCTCGACCACGCGGGTCCACCAGTCTTCGGGAGCCTGCTCGGCCCATCCTGGCTGAAGGCTCTTGATAGGAGCCTCCTGATGCGGGTAAAAGTCAGTGGCCAGCACTTTGCCGGTGGCCGCATCCATCAGACACGCCTTGACCGACGATGTCCCGAGATCATATCCTAACAGTATCATAGTGTTTCGCTATTTTCGCTATTAATGGTATTCGTGTGTTTGTTTTTACATTAATTACGTATGTGTGTGCGGAAATACCCATGCGGGTGCGAAAATTTATTTTGGCTAAAGCCAAAAGGCCGGAACCAACCCGCCTGCTAAGGCGGACCTGAAGGCCCGCGCCGGAACTAACCCACACACGCGAAAGGGGCGGAATTAACCAGCCTAATATGAGTGGCCGGAAAGCCCGCAAGGGCCTTCCGGCTGGCTTGGATTAATAGGGATACTTGCCGTTAGTGGCGCCGGTCATGATGCCGTCCACGATATGGCCGGATCCTACCTGACCGTTGCTGCGGTTGAACAGGCCGAACATGCCTACACGGGGCTCACCGTTGTCCCAGGTAAAGGGGATGATGCCGTTGTCTTTAGCGGCTTTGGTGATATATTCCATGTAGTACTGCTCGGATTCCTTGATCCTTGCGTCGTTGCTGTGCAGCGTGGTGCCGTATTCGCCCAACACTACGGGAATGCCGTTGTCGACGAATTTGGCCTTAAGGCGTCCGAACACGTCGTCTACGTGATCCTCCTGGTCGGTGTTGTTGGTGACATATCCCTTGCGGTATCCCCAATACTGGTCGTTATCGGCCGAATGGGTGTAGTTGAAGGGATCGTAGAAGTGCACTTCCATCATGAGATGGTTCTTGGCGGGATCGTTGGGAATGGCGGTCTTGTTCAGCGCATACCAGGGATTGCAGCAGTAGGACTGCACCACCAGGTTGCGCTGAGCGTTATTGCCGCCGGTGGCGCGGACGGCATCGACGAAGGTCTGGTTGAACAGATCCACGGCCTCGCACTCGTCGGCGTTGGGCTCGCCCCACCATTCGTTGCCGTTGCGGGTGTTGCGGATCTCGTTGTTGCCCGCGAATATCAGACGCTGGCCGTAGTCCTTGAACTTGTCGGCTATCTGGGTCCAGATCGCAGCCTCCTTCTTGGCTACTGCGGGACCGTCGGTCATATTGGCGTGCAATTCCAGCCATCCACCGTCCCAATGACAGTTGATGATGACATAGAGACCACGGCTGTAGCAATAGTCCACAACCTCCTTGACGCGGTTCAGCCAGTCCTCCTTGATGGTCCAGGGTTCCGCGTCGGCCACGAGCTTCTGAGCCGCGCCCCACGACAGCGGAATACGCACGGCGTTGAATCCGGCCTTTGCCACGCCGTCTATCAGTGCCTGGTTCACCATCGGGTTGCCCCATCCGGTCTCGCCGGCAGGCACCTCCATGGTGTTGCCGATGTTCCATCCTGCATAGATATGCTTGGCAGCCTCCGTAGCGGTCTCACCGATCTCGTTACCCTTGGGATAATCGGGCCAGTTGATGTTGGCGGCGCCGCCTCCCGCCTGGGTCAGCGTGACGGTCAGCGTGGCGTTCTTGTCGGCATTTAGGGTCAGCACGATGTCGCCGGTGCGCTTGTCGCTCGAGATATTGGAGCTAACTTTGACATAAACCTTGGACTCGACCAGTCCGCGCACGGGCGCGGGCACTATCTCCATCCATGTGTCGGAAACGGTAGCCGTGTATTCGCCGGTGGCGAGCACGGGGATTTCCAAGGTCTCGCCGTCGGCCTTGACCTCGGGCGCGGTGTAACCGTCGGCCAGGAGAATGCCGTCGGAGTTGCGCTGTGTCACCTTGACGGTGGCCTCGTTGGCGCCGCAGGTTATCTTCAGGTTGCCCGTACGGTTGTCGTAGACGTTATTGTCGGTTACGTTAACGGCCACGGCATATACCGAGTTAGACTCACCGTTCAATGCGATGTCGCCCACCGAGAGCCATTCGGAATCGGATGTCACGGCCGGCTTGGCCGGCGCGGCGACATAGAGTGTCTGTGTGGCGGCCGTCTTCAGGAAGGTAAGCTCGGTGACGCCTACCTTGAACTCGCCGGCAAAAGGTCCGTCGGGGGTCTTGTCCGAGTCCGAGCAGGAGCCCAGACCCAGAACAAGACTTATCAATGTTGCAAGAAACAAAATTTTCTTCATTTTTTATGATGGAAAATTATTAATACTATTCAGCGTAGTTGGGTACGGTGACCGACTCGATGGTGGCCTTGACCTTGGAGGTGTCTACAAGATCCTGCCAGAGGCCGTAAACCTCGATGCACCAGACCACGGCGCCTTCGCATTCACCGCCAAGAGCGCACTGCACGGTGTAAGTGCCGTCTGCCGTCACGGCGGCCGTAGCGCACTGACCGCCCCAGTAGCTGGGATCCCAGCTCGCATCGGCATACGAGATATCGGCCTTGTAGTTCTTGGCCGCGTCAGCCTTCAGGTTGCCGTCGATGCCTTCGAGCTTGAAGGTGATGGTCATGGTTCCGGCGGGGAACTTCATACCGCTGAAGTCGGCGCCGAGACCCTTGGTGTCGCCATATTCGTTGAATATCTCGATGCGGCCGTCCACGCCGTTGCCGTCCTTGTTGTTGAACAGCACCTTGGTGTTGTCAACGGCTATGGTCTGCACTATGGGCCTCTTGGGATCAAGAGCGATCTTGTCTACGGTAGCCTGTATCTTGCCAGCGTCGGCCAGAGCAGCTCCCAGACCCTCGATGTCGATGCAGAATACCACGGCGCCCTCGACATCGGATGCAGTCTCCATCCATACGGTGTAGGTGCCGTCGCCGGTCACCACAGCGTCATACTTCTGGTTGGAGAAATTGCTCCAGTAGCAGGGATCCCAGCTGGCGTCGGCGAATTCCAGACCGGCCTTGAACGAGGTGGCCGCGCCTTCCTTCAGGTTGTCGTTGATACCCTTGACTGTGAAAGTCACTGCCATCGAATTGGAGAAGTTGATCTGGCTGATGTCCACACCCGGATCGTTCTTGGTCTGGCCGAACTCGTTGTAGATCTCGATGCGGATGCGTCCGTTGCCCTCGAGGTCGCCGATGTTGAGCTTGCTGCTGTCGGGAACTATCACCTTGGCGAACGGCTTGCGCACGGGACGTACGGAGACGCCGGTGCTGCGCTTGGCGATGGCCATCCTGGCCTCGGAGCCGTTCAGCATCAGCACTTCGGTATAGTCGGGTTCGTTGCCGTATGCCTGGCCGGTGGCGTAAACGCCCATGCCTTCCGTCACTGTCTCACCCTCGCGGATGCCGTCAATGGGGAAATAGATGCTGTTGCCGGTCTTCCTGGAGGTGAACTTATAGCAGTCGCCTTCTTTAGTTATATCCGACACTTCAAGGAGAGCCTCGAAGTCGGACTTGAGGGGTATGTAGCCCATTCCGGCAGCCTTGGCCACATCGCGAATGGACTGGGAAATGTCTATCGGAGCGTAGTCGGCCAGATTCTCCGAGCGGTTTAGGCCGGTCATGTCGCCGTAGCCCAGCAAGGCGCCTTTGGCTTTCTCGGCAGCTGCGCCGACGTTGTAACGGCACCATTCCACGGAAGTGCCCATGTCCACATAGTCGTCGGGCGACGCAGCCTCGGCGTCACACTTCTTCGGAGTGGTGAAGGTCTTGACGTTGTCGTAAATTTCCTTGCCGCCCAAGATCATGTATGTGGCGTAGGCATACTCCGTGTTGGGCACCAGGTTCTCCACCGGGATGGTGAATGAGTTTGTCTTGCCTTCGGGACGGAGGCGGATTACGGACGATCTGATCGATGGAGCGTTGTCGGCCAGGACGATGCCATAATCGAGTTCTTCGGCTTCGATAAGGTCGGAGACGCCATTCACCGTACCGCCTAAAGTCACAGAAGTAGCTTCAAGCGAAGCAGGATCGGCGGTGCCTACCTGCCCGGCGGTCGTGACGAAGCTCTTGATCTCGCCGTAATAGCTCTGCATCTTCTGCAGCGTGACGCACGAAGCGTAGTAGTAGGTAACGCCTTCCTGCAGGCCGGTGATGTTGGTGACGAAATCGCCGTTCTCGCCCATGGTGCCGGCAACGAACGTGCCGCCGGCAGTGGGATTCTCGGTGGTGGAGTAAACTGTTCCGACGGTGTACGAGTCCACGTTCATGGCGCTCAGGTCGGAAGCATGGCCGTTGATTGTGGCCGTCAATGCCGTTGTGGCGGCGTCGCCGGTAACGACCTCTTTTATGATCGGGTCGGTGTAGATGTTGACATCATCGTCGTTGCACGCCGTCAGGAAACCCGACAGTGCAAGTGCCGCCACACCATATATTATTGAATGTTTCATTGGTAGGTCCTAATTATTCGGGTCTTTCGAAAGGTTGGCCGTTATCGAACTTGACGTCCACGGTCACTGTAATCTCATTGTTGAAAAGGAATATCTCCTTGTTGGGGAAGCACGAAGCCGGTCCCCAGGGATTGTATATGTAACGCCGTGCGTCAACAGGATTGTTTGCATCGGCGGGTTTGCGGGAAATCGCATTATCGTCGAATGCGATGGAATTGCCGTCAATCTTTATTTCCTTGATCACGATGTCGCAGTTGGGGAATTTGGGCAGCACTTTGTACAGATCCACCCAAAGACAGGGATCATTCTCTGAATTGCTTCCCGTGACGGACAGTGTGTATGTTCCGTCTCCTTCGATATAGAGTGGTGCGCCTTCTATCATAGTCCAACTGGTGGTGTTGTTATAGCACAACTGGAGCTTGAACTTCGGAGCGGAGCTGCCGCCGAACTGGGCCACGAAATGATAGGCTACATACTGAACAGGCTTGCCGGAGAAATCCTTGACAAGACGTCCGAGATAGAGGTCGGAAACGCGGCCTAAGTCATCCTTCTCGTAGCGGAGCACACGCAGGGTGTTGTCATCGTTCAGGGCGAAGTCCACATCCGGACTAAGCGCGGTGGAGCTGATGGGAGTATCAAAGGAGAGGAAGCCGGATTGCGACAGGTTGTACTTGCCGCTGGTCTCCACTTCGCCGACGGTAGTGGTGAACAGGCCGGGAGCGTCGGTGTCGAGGTTGATGTTCACGGTAGCCTCCACGAAGTTCTCGCCGTCCTTGGTCTTGTTGCCGTAGAGGTCGCACCATTCGAAAGGCTTGTCGACGTCGATGCTCCATGTGCAGTAGCGGTTCTGGGTCAGCAGGAGGTTGTACCACTCGCTGTCCAGTTCAGGCTCGGGAACCACGTCAATCGTAGGGGGCACATAGCTCTCGGCATATTCCTTGCTTACGAAGTTGAAGCAATATAATGCGTCTCCCTCGTTCGACAGCATGGGGTCGCGGTGGTTGGCTATCATCAGCTGGTTCTCGTCCAGATAGAGGATTACGTATCCGTTGCGGAAGTCCTTGGCCTTTCCGTCGGTCCATGCGGCATGCAGGAAGTCTACTCCGTTGGCCGCCATGGTCCATGCGTCGGGATTCATGTCGAATGTACCCTCTTTGGTGGTGGGCACGCCGTCCACGTATGTGGTGGTCGTGAGCTTGGCGCCGCCCTGGAGCGAGAAGGTCATCTCGGCCTTCAGGTCATCTTCGGTATTGCCTACATCGGCGTCGCTGGGTTCCCACCAGGTCTTGCTTCCGAAATCGGTGTGCGTGGCGGTTGGGTCGAAGCAGGAATAGTAGCCCTGTTTCTTGCCGTAGTTGCCGTTGTCGGGCACCCAGGTCTTGGAGTTGCCGCCGCCACCGGTCAGGTTCTCCCACATCTCGCCGGTGATGAAATCGGCGCACATGTCCTCGATATTGAATGTGTAGGGCTGACCCATTACGAGGCCGCCTCGGGTGATGACGCCGAAGGTTACGGTCTGCTCGCCCGGGAAAGCGCATTTCAGGTCAAGTTCCGGTTTCTCCGACTGGCCCTGGCCATGCTGCCAGTAAACCTGGTAGTTGGAAGGCATCAGGCTCTTGAGGTGTATCAGATTCGGGTTCTGGGCGTCCGGAGTGACCGTGAAGGCCACGCCCTGTACCAGGTCGTCGGGGCTTAC
Source organism: uncultured Bacteroidales bacterium (assembly GCA_900542185.1). GTDB lineage: Bacteria > Bacteroidota > Bacteroidia > Bacteroidales > Muribaculaceae > Lepagella. The sequence continues at coordinate 23,975 of UQMZ01000036.1, read as the reverse complement.
ATCCGGTGCATCCAGCTCATATTTGTCGGCGCATGACGTTCCCAACACCATGGCCATCGCTGCTGCTGCGCAGGTTAGAAAATTGAATTTCATGTTGGTTTGCTGTTTCGGTTTCCCTCCCGGTCCCGTGAGACCGGGAGATTTATATAGTTAAAGATTAATAGGTCACATTACCATCCTTCGTTCTGCTTCAGAACACCGTGCGACAGAGTGATCTGGTTGTAGGGAATCTGGCAGAGGCCCTTGGTGCGGATAATCTGTGCGCGGTCGTACGACAGCTGAACTTCGTTGCCGCCGTTCAGGACGGTAGCCGCGGAAGCGCAGACAGCGTCAGCCATCACGTCGACACCCTGACGGAGAAGGTCCCAGTAGCGCACACCCTCGAACGCCAGTTCGCGTGCGCGTTCCTCCATGATGTTCTGCTGGTTCAGGGCCAGATGGCCCAGGCCGGCGCGGCTGCGTACCTGATCCAGATATGCGCTGCCGTTGCTGCTGCCCAATTCGGCTGCCATCAGCAGGACGTCGGCATAACGCATTATGATCCAGGTCTGGGCGTTCTGCGTCATGAAGTCACCCGTTCCGTCAGGATTGGTGGCTGCCGACGAGTTGTTGCCGAACACTAACGGACAGTATTTCTTGTTGGAATAACCGGTGTATTCACGCCAGTCCTTGAGTGCATTAGCATAGTCAGCGCTGCCGGTCACACCTTCACCTGCCAGGTCGATGGCCGAAGCTGTGCGACGCGTGTCGTTGGCTGTAAATAAGGAACTATAATATTTGGGAGATATTGTGGCGAGTCCCCAGCCCTTGCCGTAGGGGCTTGAGTTCAGTCCGCGCATACCGATATTCACCAGCCAGCGGTTGGAGTCGTTGTTGCCGTTATAGTCCTGGGTGGGGGTGAACATCTGGCAGAGAATCACCTCGCTGTTGGCGTCGCCGGCGTAGGTGGATTTCTCGGGATCCCAGCCGATTGCGCCGTCAGCCAGGGGAACAAGCGATGCCGCGGGCCACAGGTCCTTGAAGTCGGGAACCAGCTTGTAGCGGTCGGAGGCGATAACGTCCTCGCAGGCGGCCAGGGCGTCGGCCCTGGTGATGGTGGTGCCTTCGACGGTGACGGGGTCGCCGCCCATGTAGCCGTTGTAGAACAGATATGCGCGTGCCAGAATGGCCTCGCAGGCATATTTGGTGATGCGGCCGAAGCTGTCGGCCGATGTGTATGCGTCGGCGGGAATATTCTCCATAGCAAACTTCAGGTCACTGAATATCACGGCATATACATCCTTGGGATCAGCCTGCTCGCGGTTTTCGTTGCTGGGCTCGGTGAACAACGGGATGTTGCCCCACAGACGCACCATGTCGAAGTACAGGAACGCACGGATGGCGCGGGCTTCGCCGAGTATCTGGTTCTTCTTGGCCTCGCTGCTCCAGTCCACGTTGTTCACCTGCGTGATCAGCGTGTTGCAGCGGAACAGACCTGCGTAGTACGACTTCCAGTCCTGTTCGAACATGTTCATCTCCGACGGGCCGGGGGCTGTGGAGAACTGGTCGACGTTCTGGGCGCCGAATCCGTCTGACATGCCGGAGCCTCCATAGCATTCGTCGCTCATGATCGTTGAGGCTATCATGAAGGGATATGTGCCGGGTTGGGACGATATCTGACGCCAGCCGTCGTAGCACCCTATCAGGGCACGCTCGGCCTGTGTTTCTGTCTTGTAATAGTTGTTTGAGTTCGGCTCAGTCTTGCTGACGGTATCCAGGAAGCTCTCCGCGCACGAAGCCATGCCCAGAGCCGCTGCCGATACAAGTCCGAGACCCAAAATCTTATTTATATTTTTCATTTGTTTCAATTTTTTAAGCCTGTTTAGACCGGAGTTAATTATCCGTAAATTTCATTGTCGAATCTTAAACTCTGATCTTAGAAAGCAAGGTTGACACCGAACAGGTATGTACGCGAGCGGGGATAGAAACCGTTGTCGATACCCGACACCCAAGCCTGGGAACCGAAACCGATCTCCGGGTCCATGCCGTCGTACTTGGTGAATGTGGCCACGTTCTGCACCTGGAAGTAGAGGCGGCAGTTGCTCAGCCATTTCTTGTTGATGAGCGGAGCGAAGTTGTAGCCTAAGGTGATGTTGGAGATGCGGAAGAAGTCGCCGTTCTGGATATACAGGTCGCTGAACTGCCAGTTGGTGTAGTCGGTGGTGACGCGCGGAATCTTGTTGGAGGTTCCCTCGCCGGTCCAGCGGTCCAGGATGCGTGTGGTATAGTTTGCGTGGGCGTTGTCGACGCTACGGTAGGACTGAACCAGCTGGTTGCCTGCCACGCCGTTACCGACGATGCCGAGGTCGAAGTTCTTCCAGTAGAGGTTGATGTTGACGCCGTATGTGAAGTCGGGAATGCCGTTGCCCAGGTCGGTTTTGTCCTCGTCGCTGATCTTGCCGTCATGGTTCAGGTCCACGAACTTGACATCGCCGGGAGCCACATTGTTCTGCAGTATACCGTTGCCGGCTGCGATCCAGTCGTCGATATCCTTCTGGTTCTGGAACAGACCGGCCGTCTTGTAGCCCCAGAAATAACCGATGGGATGACCGTTCTCGGCGCGGTAGAACTCGGCGGAGTTGTTGTAAAGCATACCGACGTCGCCGTGGATGATACCGTCGCTGTTGGGTATGGCGCCCACGCGGTTCTTGTTCCATGCACAGTTGAAGCCGATGTTGTAGCTGAAGTCGTTGCCTACGGTGTCGTGCCAGTCGAGGTTCAGCTCTATACCGGTGTTCTTTACGTTACCGCCGTTGATGAAGGGAGCGTCCGTACCGGCCGTGGCAAGGATAGGAGCCACTACGAGCCAGTCCTTGGTGTTCTTCATGTAGAAGTCGAAGTTGATGCCGAAGCGGCTATTGAACAGGCGGGCGTCGAAACCGATATTGGTTTGCTCGGAGGTTTCCCATGTCAGGTCCATGTTGCCCAGACGGCTGGGATATGCGCCCCAGTTGCTCTCCAGGATGGTGGGGTAGCCGGTGTTGTACACGCCGTTCGGACCTAAGTACTGGCCGAACAGATAGTGGGTGTTGGTCACCTTGATGGGGGAGATGTAGCGGTAGTTGTCGATGTTCTGGTTACCTACGCGGCCCCAGCTGGCACGGATCTTCAGGAAGCTCAGCCAGCTTGCCGCCGATTCCATGAATTTCTCGTTGCTGATGTTCCAGCCCACGGAAACCGAGGGGAACCAGCCGTGGCGGTGGCCCTTGGCGAACTTGGAACTGCCGTCGTTACGCAGCGTGAAGTTGATCATGTAACGCTCCTTCCAGTTCCAGCCTATACGGCCGAAGTAGGAAACGGTGCGTGTCTTGTCGAAGGGATAACCCGAGGCGGCCAGACCGTCGCCGGTGGAGGCGGCCGTACCGTTGCTTACCCATGCGAAGGGCCATGTGTTGAAGCCTTCCTTAAGCGAGGCGTTGGAAGCGCCCACGTATTCGCCGCGGAACTGCGATGCCTCCATACCGATCATCACGTTGAAGGCGTGGTCCTTGATCTCCCAGTCGTAGCTGGCCGTATTGGTCCATGTCAGCGTCCAGGAATTGCTCATGTTCTGGTCCACCTTTTCCAGAGTGTTCTTGGAATAGGGGCTGAACTCGTATGTAGGACTGAACGAACGCCAGTCGCTGCTGTTGTAGACGGCGCCGAACACGGTGCGTATCTTCAGGCCCTGTATGGGCTGCAGCTGAACGTATGCGTTGCCGTTGAACGTGGCGTTCTTAGACTGGCGGTCGGTGTTGACCATCATGGCGCCGTAAGGGTTGCCGTCGTTGTTGTACCAGTCGGAGTTGGTGGTGCAGTTGTAGTTGCCCTCGGCGTCATAGATAGGGGCGAGGGGCGAGGTGTTGAACGCACCGCGCAGGGTGTTGTTGTAGACGTTGCCGTCGCCGATGCTGGTGGACTTGCGGTAAACGAAAGCCACCTGCTCGCCGATGGTCAGGATGTCGTCGAACAGATGATGGTCGGAATTGACGCGGAAGTTGTAGCGGTTATAGTTCGATACCTTCGGACCGCCCACGATACCTTCCTGATTCACATAACCGGCGCTGACGGCGTATGTGCTGGTCTTCGAGCCGCCGCTAACACCTAAGTTATAGCTCTGGGTGATGGCGCCGTTGTGGAACATGGAACCGAGCCAGTCGGTGTCGATAAGGTTGCCGTCGGCGTCATAGATGCTCTTGAAGCTGGACCAGTCGTAGGGCTTGTCGCCGCTGTTGACCTGCTGCTCGTCCATGATGGTCATGTACTCGCGCGCGTTGAGCATCTTGGTGCTGTGGGCCACGTCCTGCCAGCCGCAATAGCCGTCGAAGGTAACCTTGGCCGTGCCTTCCTTACCGCTCTTGGTCGTGACGAGCACAACGCCGTTGGCGGCCTGCGCACCGTAGATGGCGGCGGAAGCGGCGTCCTTAAGCACGTCGATGCTCTCGATGTCGTTCGGGTTCAGGGTGGAGATGTCACCACCCACACCGTCTATAAGGTACAGAGGCGATGCGTTGCCTGTGGTGCCAAGACCGCGGATGCTTACCTTCATGGCAGCACCGGGCTGTCCGGATTCGGAACTGATCTGCACGCCCGGCATCTGGCCCTGCATGGCCTGCAGCGGAGACGTGGTGTTCATCTTGGCAATCTCGTCACCCTTCACCTGCGATGTGGCGCCGGTCACCAGCTTCTTCTTCTGTGTGCCGTAACCTACCACTACGACCTCGTCGAGCACGGAGCTGTTCTCCAGCAGGGCGACGTCGAGCTTGGAGCCTGTCACCTTGATCTCGCGGTTGTTCATTCCGACATAGCTGAAACGCAATGTCTGGCCCATTTCTGCATTGATGGTGTAATTACCGTCAATGTCGGTCGAGGCACCCGTGGTGGTACCCACTACAAACACGGATGCCCCGATCAGCGGTTCGCCGTCCTGCGCCGACGTAACCGTACCGGTCACCTTGATAGGCGCGGCACTCATCATGCCGGCGCCGACCAACAGTGCGACGCCCGCCAGCAGTTGCCGGCCAAGTGTCTGCATCCAAGATTTTCTCTTGTTTGATTTTTCCATTGGTATACTTGTTGTTATTAATAGTTTTTCGGTATATAGTCAGTTCGTATGCCTTCCGTTAAGGTCTGGTTATGTCGAGTCATGGTAATAATCCGTCAGGAATCCTGCGAAGGTCAGGCGCAGGATGGAGGCGTCGGTGTTATTTCCGCTGCAAAATTAATATCCGTTCACATTTTTTTCAGGGGAGTTAATGATTATAAGGCGTGAATGATTTGTTCCATCCTGACATTTGTTGTAAATAAAAAGGGTATAAAATGATAATTGGCTTCTATAATATGTTTTATAACATATTTAATAAATGGGCTGAAACCTCCGAAATAAGACAGGTTTTGTTAATTTTGCAATGAAATACACACCGGATGCATCAAGGAATGTTAACCATTGCCTTGCCACTCGGAAAAGAACCTGATTGCATGAAAAGGATTACATTTTCATTAACCTTCATACTGATTGTCATCATCTCGTTCGCACTACATGGCGAAGATATCAGATTTCGGACCATCCAGGAGAGCGGGGGACTTGCAAGCAACCATGTCCTGTCGATGTTGCGCGACAGCAACGGCTTCATGTGGTTCGGCACGGCCTCGGGTCTGAACCGGTTTGACGGCGTCGGCATGAAGGTGTTCATGAACGATTCCGACAACCCAGCGTCGCTACACGACAATTATGTCCAGGACATCCAGGAGGATCCGCAGGGTAATCTGTGGATATGCGCAGGTGATGTCTATGCCGTCTTCGACCCGCGTACCGAGACTTTCCGTAAACTCGGCCCCGACTATTATAAGGGAATAGGCATGAAACAGGAGGCCCAGATTGTATATATCGACAAAAACGATATGTGGCTGTGGGCACGAGGTGACGGATTGTACGCGCGTATAGGGGGCGTCACGCGTATGGTAGAGGCATACAATCCACAGGCCGAGGTGACGGATATAGTGTCGAATCCGCGCACCGGCCGCATGTATGTGGCACGCAGCGACGGAAGTATCGGTGAATATGACAAGGCCGGCCGCAAGCTGGTAAATAAGCTGCACGTAGGTGTCCAAAATGTGGACAGGGCTATCTTTTCGCTGTTTGTCGACCGCATGGAGCGCCTGTGGGTGTACAGCGAATACGGCGCATGGGTCTATGACACGGGCTCGGGCCGCTGGCTCGGCGACGAGGCGCGTCCAAGGCTCGCCGGCAACTCCGTTACGGCAATCGATCAGGATGCCGTCGGCAATATCTGGATCGGATACGACAACGAGGGCCTGGAAGTGCGTGGCGCCGACGGATCCGTTACTTCGCTGAAAAACAGACCGGGCGATATAACGTCGCTGGGCAACAACTCGGTGGAGTCGATATACCGGGACTCGGACGGCGGATTATGGATAGCCACAATGAAAAACGGTGTATCCGTCTATTACCCGAACGAATACAAGTTCAGCCATTATGATGTAGGCGATATCAATTGCATGGCGTCGGCCGGAAGGGGAACTGTATATGCCGGCACTGATCACGGGGAGCTGATAGCGATAGACACCGACACGAACAGCTGGCACAACATACCGGTACCCGCAGAATACGGCGACCGGGCCATAACCGACCTCGGAATCAACCCCGACGGAACGGTATGGATCGGCACCTATAAAGGGGGCATGTACAGGTACAGGAACGGACAGTTCACCAGATATGCCGAACAGAATGGACTCAATTCACCCAATATATGGGCTGTGATTCCCATGGCTGACGGCACTGTGTGGATAGGCACCTTAGGGTCGGGCATCCAGAAATTCGATCCGGCATCCGGCAAATTCACCGACTATAACGTCAGCAACTCCGGCTTGAAGTCCAACTATATCAATACCATGACCTTGGGCCGCGACGGACGAATCTACATAGGCACCACCGAGGGCGTATCGGTACTTGAGCCATCCACTGGCAGCATCGCTGCGGTGGAAGGGTATTCAAAGCAGGTGAAACGCCCCGGCGCCCGCAACGTGAACCAGCTGATGTACGATTCGCGGGGGCTGCTGTGGATAGCCACGCGCGAGGGCCTGTATGTCTACGACCTGGCCAAGGACAAGCTTGTGAATGTGTCGCTCGACGGCAAGTCTTCGTCCATGTTTATCAGCGGAGTGGCGGAAGGAGAGGATAAAACCGTATGGGTGACATCGGGAAGCAACATATATAATGTATCGGTCGAAAGTAATGTTAAGAGCGATGAATACAGGTTTGTCAGCTATGGCTTCGGTGTGGAGGACGGCCTTAGCGGCCAGAGCTTCAACCAGCGGTCGCTGTGTGTCACTGCCGACGGCCTTGTGTTGGCGGGCGACCTGAGCGGTATACTTGTGATTGATCCGCAGAAGCTGCGTTTCGGCTCTAAAGTGCCCAGGCTTCGTTTCACATCGCTGCAGATAGGCAACGACATAATCGAGCCGGGACGTAAATATGGCGGCAGGGTGGTGCTTCCCGAGAATTTGGCTTATATAAAGGAACTTAATCTCGGAGCGAAACAGAATGAAATCACCATATCGTTCAGCACGGATTCGTACCAGCACGCCAGCTTCGGACAGTATGAATACATGCTGGAAGGATACGACGACAACTGGCGCCGCTGTCCGCGCGGCGTCAACGAGGTGCATTACGTCCAGTTGCCTCCGGGACATTACACGCTGAAAGTCAGGCTGCTGTATCCCGGCATTCCCGCCGACGAGATAACGGGCGAGCTGGAAATCAACGTGGCCCGTCCATGGTACGCCACATGGTGGATGATATGCGTCTATGTGCTGGTCGGACTGGCGATAGTTGGCGGGGTGATGTGGTGGACCAGGCGTCGCGAACGCATGCGTTATCTGGCTGCGCGCCGTAAGGAGGCAAGGCGCAAGGAGATAGAACTCAATGAAATGAAATTCAGGTTCTTCACCAACGTCAGCCATGACCTGCGCACACCGCTCACGCTGATTCTGTCGCCCGTGGAATCGCTGTTGAACGAAAAGACCGAGGAACGTGACGTGAACCGCCTCAACACCATCAAGCGTAATGCCGACCGATTGCTGTACCTGGTGAATCAATTGCTCGATTTCCGCAAGAACGAGATGTCGGGACTGCATCTCAACCTGTCGCGAGGCAATCTGACTGACACCGTGCGCAAGGCGATGGAGGATTTTCTGGACATGGCCGGCAGACGCAACATCGACATGCGGTTTGAGTCGGAGCCGCCGGCAATTCCGATGGTGTACGATGCCGACAAGATCACCAAGTGCGTCATGAACCTGCTTTCAAACGCCATGAAGTACACTCCCGATGACGGAAGCATACTGGTGCGTGTGGAACAGAAAGGGGACCATGTGGAGATTGCCGTGACGGATAGTGGCAGTGGCATTGATGATAAGGATAAAAAACATATTTTCGAGCGTTTCTACATGGCCGGCAACGAGTCGGGCGCCAAGACCGGTACCGGAATCGGGCTGAGCCTTGTGTTTGAATATGTCAAACTGCACGGCGGCGAGGTTTCGGTAGAGGATAACAAGCCTAACGGAGCCATATTCAGACTGACGATTCCCATGGACCTCAAGGTGGACGAAACTGCCGGAACGGGTAATGAAAGCGAGGCTACAGGGAATGCTCCGGCAGGCGCCGAGGCAGACCCGGACGCAACGGTATCCGCAGCAGAGAGGTCGGACAGGCCCTCCGTGCTGTTTGTGGACGACAACAAGGACCTGACTACCTTCCTGAAGGATGAATTCTCGGGCACGTACGATGTCGATACGGCTTCGGATGGCATGGAGGCCCTGGAAATGACGAAACACAAGGATTACGACCTGATAGTGACCGACATAATGATGCCGGTGATGGATGGCATAAAACTGACGCGCGAACTGAAATCAAAAAAGGGCACCCAGGACATTCCGGTGATAATGCTGACGGCCAAGCAGGATGTATCGTCTGTCCTGGAGGGACTGAGCCTCGGTGCGGATGACTATGTCACCAAGCCGTTCAACAATCAGGTGCTATCGCTGAAGATAAAGCGTCTGGTGGGATTGAAGCGCGGAGGCGTGAAACGGTCGTACATCGAACCGACGCCTTCGGAGATAGAAATCACCTCACTCGACGAGCAGTTGGTCAGCAAGGCCGTGAAGTATGTGGAGGAAAATATGTCGCGACCGGAACTAACCGTGGAGGAAATGAGCCGTGAGTTGGGCATGAGCCGCGTGCATCTTTACAAGAAGTTAGTGGCGCTTACAGGCAAGTCTCCGGTGGAATTTATCCGTGTGCTGCGGTTGAAACGCGCGGCACAGTATCTGCGCGAATCGCAGATGAACGTATCGGAAATCGCATTCCAGCTCGGCTTCAACAATCCTAAGTATTTTTCCAAATACTTCAAGGAGGAATACGGCGTAACGCCCAAGGAATATCAGGATAAATTAGGCAAGTAAATATGTTAATTTAACAAATTATGCCTTATTGGGAAACATCAGGTGATGTGTATTAACATCGTGTTGATAACCAGTCAACATATTTGATTGATTCGGGATAAATATTAAGTTAATTTTGCAGTGTCGGAACCAGACGGTTTCGGCACTGATTGTTTTGAACTGACAGTGAACCTTAAAAACATTTTTTAAAGGCAACAACACACTAAGGCAGTCAACCTTAAAGAGACTAACACAAAACATCCCCGATAGATGAAAATAAATAATATCAACTTGCTTGCAGGCGTGCTGGTGATGGGATCGCTCCTCACTCCGGCATCGACATGGGCAAAGAAGGCCGGCTACGAACGGCTGAAAGACGGTGTAGTGGTGACCGCACCCGACGCAAAGGTGCGCGTCTGTGTCATCAACGACAAGATAATGCGCGTATCCGCCACTCCCGAACAGGAGTTCAAGGCAGACTCCTCGCTTGTGGTTCTTCCCAAATTTCAGGGCAACGTCAATAACCCTCAGTTCACCGTGACCGAGAAGAAGGGCGTTGTGGAGGTTGCCACCAGTCAGATCAAAGCCGTGATCAACGAGAAGAACGGCCAGGTGAAGTTCTACGACCACAACGGCAAGGAACTGCTGGTAGAGAACCAGAACGGCCGCACGTTCACTCCGCGGGTAACCGACGGTGTGAAAGGATACTCCGTTCAGCAGACATGGGAGTCGTTGAATCCCGACGAGGGCATCTACGGACTCGGCCAGCATCAGGCCAACGAGTTCAACTATAAGGACAAGAACGAGGAACTGTTCCAGTACAACACCAAGGTGTCGGTGCCCTTCGTGGTTTCCACCGACAACTACGGCCTGTTGTGGGACAGCTATTCGCTGTGCCGCTGGGGCAATCCCAAGGACTACAGCCAGCTCGGCGAGGTGTTCAGGCTCTTTAACAAGGAGGGAAAGGAAGGTACGCTGACCGGCACATACATCGACAAGGAAGGCAAGACCATGGTGCGTCAGGAACCGAAGATTTACTTCGAGAATCTGATCCGCGGCGACCTGGCTCATGTCATCAACCTGCCTCAGAACTTCGACTATGCCGGATCAAACGTGACATACGAAGGTTACATCGAGCCTTCGGAGACCGGTCTCTACAAGTTCATAATGTATTATTCCGGTTACCAGACCATATACATCGACGGTAAGAAGGTGGTCGACACCCGCTGGCGCACGGCATGGAACCCGAACAGCTATAAGTTCCAGGTCAACCTGCAGGCCGGCAAGAAGGTGCCCGTCAAGATAGAATGGGAGCCCAACGGATCGGTGGCATACTGCGGACTGCGTGTCTACGCACCCGTCAAGGACGGCGAGCAGCTGTCGTGGTGGGGCCAGATGCAGGATATGATAGACTATTACTTCATCTATGGCAAGGACATGGACGACATCATCGCCGGCTACCGTACATTGACCGGTAAGGCCCCGATTATGCCGAACTGGGCCATGGGTTACTGGCAGAGCCGCGAGAAATACAACACCCGCGACGAGGTGTTGAGTACCGTCAGCGAGTTCCGCAAGCGCGACATTCCCATCGACAACGTGGTGATCGACTGGCTGCACTGGAAGCAGGATTCGTGGGGAAGCCACGAGTTCGACAAGGAGCGTTTCCCCGATCCGAAGGGAATGGTAGACTCCATCCACGACATGAACGCACACGTCATGGTATCGGTATGGCCTAAGTTCTACGTCACCACCGACCATTATAAGGAATTTGACAAAAACGGCTGGATGTACAAGGGTGCCGTGCGCGATTCCATCCGTGACTGGGTAGGTCCCGGTTATCTCGGCAGCTTCTACGACGCATACAATCCCGACGCACGCAAGCTGTTCTGGAGCCAGATGAACGACCACTACATGCCCTTAGGCATCGATGCGTGGTGGATGGACGCCAGCGAACCCAACGTGCGCGACTGCATCGACATCGAATACCGCAAGGACCTGATGAATCCCACATACGCCGGTCCGGCCGACAAATACTTCAACGCATACGCACTGATGAACGCCGAGGCCATCTACGACGGCCAGCGCGGCGTGGATCCCGACAAACGCGTGTTCCTGCTGACACGTTCCGGTTTCTCCGGCCAGCAGCGTTACAGCACCGCCACTTGGAGCGGCGACATCGGCACACGCTGGGAGGATATGGAGGCACAGATTGCCGCCGGACTTAACTTCGCCATGAGCGGCGTTCCCTACTGGACCATGGACATCGGCGGATTCTGCGTCGAGGACCGTTACGTGAAGGGTGCGGCCAAATATCTTGAGGCCGGCGAGGAGAACGACGACTTGAAGGAATGGCGCGAGCTCAACACACGCTGGTATCAGTTCGGAGCCTTCGCACCCCTGTTCCGCGCCCACGGACAGTGGCCCTTCCGCGAGGTGTACAACATCGCTCCCGAGGATCATCCCGCTTACAACAGCATCGTGAAATATACCAAGCTGCGCTACAACCTGATGCCTTACATCTATTCGCTGGCCGGCAAGACATATTTCGACGATTACACCATCATGCGTCCCATGGTGATGGACTTCACCGCCGACCTGAACACCCGTAACCTGAAGGACCAGTACATGTTCGGTCCCGCTTTCTTAGTGGCTCCCGTCTACAAGTACGGCGCACGCGACCGCGAGGTTTACTTCCCCGCCGGCGAGATATGGTATGACTTCTATACCGGCAAGGCCGTCAAGGGTGGCCAGACACTGAAGGTAGACGCTCCCTACGAGACGATGCCTCTGTTCGTGCGTGGCGGTTCGATAGTACCTGCCGGCGGCGACATACAGTATGCCGCACAGAAAAGCGACGAGCCTGTGACCATCGTGGTTTACGGCGGACGTGACGGCGACTTCACCATCTACGAGGACGAAGGCACCAATTATAACTATGAGAAGGGCGCATTCAGCAAGATCCGTCTGGAGTACAACGACAAAACCAACGAACTCACCATAGCCGACCGCGAGGGCAGCTTCCCCGGAATGCAGGCCGACCGCAAGTTCAACATCGTAAAGGTAGATGCCGCCCATCCCGTGGCAGACGCCATCAAGGCCAAGGGCAAACTTGTGAACTACAACGGCAGGAAAGCGGTCGTAAAACTCTGATCAAACACCCCTGATATAAGAATAAGTGTATATTGGATAGTAAGATTTAAAAACACACGTTTATTCATGCAAATCAGAAGAACAATTCTGAGTCTTATTGCGGCCGGATTCCTCGCGACGGGGAGTTCGGCTGCTGAGGCTAACACATACCGCACCAACTTCAACAAAGGGTGGCGGTTTTCGCTCGACTCGGTTAACTGGCGTCAGCTCGACCTGCCTCACGACTGGGCGATAGAAGGAGATTTCAGTGCCGACAATCCATCGGGAGCCGGAGGCGGCGCATTGCCCGGCGGTATCGGATATTATACAAAAATGTTCACGGCCGGTAAGAACCGTGGCGACAAACGACTGTTCATCGACTTCGACGGAGCGTTCATGAACGCGTCGGTGTGGATCAACGGCCATCTGCTCGGTACGCGGCCCTACGGCTACGCCTCGTTCAGCTACGACCTGACGCCTTACATCAAGGAGGGCGAGAACGTGCTGTCGGTGAAGGTGGACAATTCCAAACAACCGAACTCGCGCTGGTATTCCGGCTGCGGCATCTACCGCAACGTGTGGATGCGCGAGCGTAGCGCCATACATGTGCCGCTATGGGGCCAGCACGTGGTTCCTTTCGACATATCGAAGCAGAGCGCCAAGGTGAAGCTCACCACCACTGTGACCAACACGGGCAGTAAGCCGGCAGTGCTGAGTGTAGTAACCATGCTGATAGGACCCAACGGCCGTATCGTGGCCGGAAACCGGTCGCCGCTTATATTGAAGAAAGGAGAGACGCGCGACTGCGAGCAGACCCTTGCGTTCGACAATCCGAAACTGTGGAGTGTGGACAGTCCCAACCTGTACACCGTTCACACGGAGATAGAGGAGAAAGGGAAGGTGCTGGACCGCGTGGAGACCACCACCGGATTCCGAAACCTGCGTTATGACGCCGCTAAAGGATTCTTCCTCAACGACTCGGCCATGAAGATAAACGGCGTATGCCTGCACCATGATGCGGGTGCGCTCGGAGCCGTGGTGAATCGCCGCGCCATCGAGCGTCAGCTGCAGATCATGAAGGAGATGGGTGTGAACGCCATCCGAACCACGCACAATCCTCCCGCGCCCGAGCTGTTGGCGTTGTGCGACAGCATGGGACTGATGGTGCAGGACGAGTTCTTCGACATGTGGCGCCGCCGCAAGACTCAGTACGACTATTCCAACTACTTCGACGAGTGGCACGAGCGCGACCTGACCGATCAGATGAAGCGCGACCGCAACCATCCCTCCGTGATACAGTGGAGCATCGGCAACGAGGTGCTGGAGCAGTGGAGCAGCGCCGACGCCGACACTCTCAGCCTGGAGGAAGCCAACCTGATACTGAACTTTGGCCACAGCAAGGATATGCTTGCGCACGCCGATTCCGGCATGTCGGTCAATTCTATGCTGACCAAGAAATTAGCCGACCTGACCCGTTCGCTCGACTCCACGCGCTACATAACGGCAGGTTGCAACGAGCCTGATCCGGGCAATCATCTGTTCCGCTCCAACGCACTCGATATAATTGGCTACAACTACCACGACTATTGCTTCCAGGATGTTCCCAGGAACTTCCCCGGCAAGCCGTTCATCGTGACCGAAAGCGTGTCGGGCCTGATGACCCGCGGCGCATACATCATGCCTTCCGACTCGATGTATATCTGGCCCGAACGCTGGGACAAGCCCTTCAGCCGCGAGGTGCTGGAATGCTCCAGCTACGACAACAACCATGTGCCCTGGGGTTCTACGCACGAGAAGTCGATGTACGACGTGCAGAACAACGACTTCATAATGGGCCAGTTCGTGTGGACCGGATTCGACTACATAGGCGAGCCTACGCCATACGGATTCCCGGCACGTAGCTCGTACTTCGGTATCGTAGACCTTGCCGGCATCCCCAAGGATGTGTACTATATGTATCAGAGCCAGTGGCGTCCCGACAAAACGGTGCTGCACCTGTTCCCGCACTGGAACTGGAAGGAAGGTCAGGATGTGGATATGTGGGCTTACTACAACAATGCCGATGAGGCCGAGCTGTTTGTAAACGGCGAGTCGCAGGGCGTCCGAAAGATGCCCGAGGACAAATACCACGTGATGTGGCGTGTGAAGTATGTGCCCGGCGAGGTGACGGTGGTGAGCCGCAAGGACGGCAAGGAAGTGGCGCGCCGTACTGTGAAGACAGCCGGCGAACCGTATCAGGTACGTCTCACCCCGGACCGCAACGCGATAAAGGCCGATGGCTCGGACCTGAGCTATGTGCTTGTAGAGATACTTGACAAGGACGGCAACCTGTGTCCGTGGGCCGACAACGAGGTGACTTTTGAAGTCAACGGTGCCGGTCGCAATGTAGGTGTCGACAACGGATCGCCCACATCGATGGAGCGTTTCAAGAGCGACAGGCGCAAGGCTTTCTACGGCAAGGCTATGCTGATAGTGCAGAACGACGGCAATCCCGGTCAGATTTCGGTAAAGGCCACTTCTCCGAACTTGCAGACGGCCACCGCAAACATACGAGCCGGAAAGTAAACATAAAGGCAGGAAAATAATTCAGTTCCAGGCAGTTTCAACCACACTGATGTCGTTGCTACGGTTCGTTCCCGATTGGGGGGACTGTGGCGACGACTTTTTTTGTATTTCCGATTGGGCTGAAGGTAATGTGCCCTGAGTGCGGATAATGACGGTGTAATGATAGCTTACGCCCGTCTGCCAGCGCAGGTGACCCGTGTTCTTGTTCTGCAGCGGGAAGAATATGTAGGCGTATTTCGAGCCGGTATGGGGCAGTAGCTGATAAGGGGTATTTTTGTCGGGCCACAGCAATGTGCCGTCGGAGGTGCGGGTGAACTGGCACAGCACACGGATCGCCGAACCGTCGATGTTGCCATCATGAGTAGACATCGGGTCGAAGATAATCGGCACGTAGAAGAAATTGTTCTTATTGTTGAGCGATACCGGTGTTGAGGAGATCGGAACTTCCTTGCCGTCTTCGGCCTGGAAATAGGGAATCTGGTTGCTTTTCTGTTCCAATGCCCAGCCGGTCCAGCAATTGTCGAGCGCGCCACGTTCCGAGCCGGGTGCGGTAGTGGTCTTAGGCAGATGGAAGTCTCCTCCGCGGCTCATGCGGTACATGGTTATTTCCTTGACTATGACGGAAGTGTATGGCATGTCGGCGGCAATGTCCACGGCCACGCGGGCCATGCAGTGCCCGAAGTTGAGACGCAGTTTCCCGTCGCCTTTCACGGCGTCACGACGCACGGATATGCAGTAGTCGCGAGTGGCGTCAGGAGTCTCGACGCCGTTTACATAGCTGTATGTCCGCAGACTTACCGACGAGGGGTAGTCCCAGGCGTTAATTGAAATCTTGACATCGACGGGGGTGACGGCCTCGAAATTCAGGGGTACGTCCGGCCATTTTATCTGGTCGGGATATGTCCATGAATTGCGGCCGGTGCGGGTCACAAGCACATTGTTCATCAGGATGGGACGTCCTCCCGTGGCCTCGTATGCGCATACCAGGAATTCGGAAATGTTGCGGGTGGTGATTATGCCGGTGGAATCCTGTACACTCGATCCGGATGACGGTATTATGTCAAAAGAGACAGGCTCGCCGTCAGGCCTCTCAGGCACGTCCTGATGTCCCGAATCGCATCCCGGAAGCAGGACCACCAATAATGGCAATATGGCTCGACATAATTTCATGACGCATTCCGCACCCTCTTTTTTTATCAATTGGTTGCCTTTCCGGCATCACTGCGCGGGAAGGCAGATGTATTGGGGATTAGTAATCAGTTACTTGTTTTCGGCGGATTCATCCGAATTGCCGTATTCGTCCACGGTTACGTTCTGGTCGAACTGGATCCATCCCTCGTTGTTGGGCTGGCCGATGCTTACGGTAAATACGTAGCGGTAACCGGGTTTGAATTTGCCGTCCTTCGTGTTGATCGGCACATAGATGTCGGAGGCGGCTCCGGTCAGAGGCCATGTCTGCAGTTTCGATGCCTCATCATAGATAGTGCCGTGTACACGCAGGTACATGCCGCCGGTGTTAGTTTCCGAAGCCATGGATATGTCTTGCGGAATCACGAACTGGTTGTTGTCCGACATGAGCTGAACGGGAGTCTTGCCGATGAAGTCGGAGGGAGTGGAGTTCAAGGTCATGTAGCCCTTGTCTTTTGCCGCCCATTTGCCTATGGATACCTCGATATCGGAATCGGTGGTTGAGGTACGCGGGAACTTGAAGTCACCCGTGTTGCAGATGTTGACCAGTTCGATATCGTCGGCCTTGAACACTATGGACTGCCCCTCCTTGCTCTTGAACAGGAAGTCCACGCGGGCCAAGGCGTGACGGAAGTTGATCTTGACCTGCGACGAGCTTGCGTCGGTCAGTCCCATGTTGACACCATAGAGGAGGTCGGTCTGGAACGTGTTCTTGAAGTTTGGTATATCGGGCTTGGATGAGTCCATGCCGATATTGTCGGCGGCGGCCGGGTCAGTGACTATGGCCGGACTGATGGAGTAGAAGTTCATGGTCTTGCCGACAGGCCAGAACTGCATCGGGCTGTAACCCCAGACGCCGTTGTTCTTAACTACCTCCACACCGTTCATATAAGGGGTCTCGTACCCCTCGACAAAACCGTATACGCGGAATGTGTTGATCGAACCTGTAGTCGTGACAGCGTCATCAAGCGAACGGTAGGCCGACTGTGGAACAGCGGCCGTGAATGTGATGGCTTTGTCGGATCTTGCCGGCTCGTCTTTCGAGTCGTGGGAACAGGAGGCCATTAACGCGACCAGTCCCAGTCCCAGGATTAAGTAATGTGCTTTCATATTCTGGTAATTGATATTGATTTCCATTTGACATTACAACAACCCGGAGTTAAGAAACGTTTGCAATACTAAATGTTAACATTTTTTATTATTGCCCGTTTATAAACCTTTTATACGATAATTAAGTCAGAATAATTGATTCAGGCAAGATTATGAAAAGGTCAATAATATCAATTACATTATGTTGTTGTGCCGCGGCATTGTACGGCGCGGTGATAACAGGAACCGTCAAAGATGAAGGAGGAGAGCCGTTGACCGGTGCATCGATATCATTAACGGCCGGCAACGACAGTATTCCACTGGAAGGGGCGACAGCCGATGTAGACGGTAAGTTTCAAATCAAATCGGTGAAACCGGGACTTTATTCCCTCAAAGTGTCGATGGTGGGAATGGATCCGGAGTATAGGACGTTGAGTCTGGAGGATTCCGACCAACAATACGACGCGGGAGAAATCAAGCTGCATGAAGCGTCGGTCACCCTGAAGGATGCCGTCGTAACGGCGACAAAGGCGGCTGTAGTTGCCAAGCAGGACACTCTGGAGTTCAACGCCGGCTCGTACCGCACCATGCAGAACGCCACCGTCGAGGACCTGCTGAAGAAACTTCCCGGCGTCGAGGTGGGCAGCGACGGTAAAATCACGTCCAACGGCAAGAGCGTGACCAAGGTGCTGGTGGACGGCAAGGAATTCTTCGGCGAGGACACCAAGATGGCCACCAAGAACCTCCCCTCCGAACTGGTGGACAAGGTACAGGTGGTTGACCGTAAAAGCGACTTCTCGCGACTCACCGGCGTGGACGACGGCGAGGAGGAGACGGTAATTAACCTGACCGTAAAGAAGTCTATGAAAAACGGCTGGTTCGGCACGGTGCAGGCCGGCTACGGCACCGACAACAGGTATAACGGCAGCTTCAACATCTCCACATTCACCGACAACAACCAGATATCTATCGTTGGCGGCGCCAACAACATCAACGACCTCGGCTTCATGGACGGAGGCCGGGGACGGTTCCGCAGTTTCGGCCCTCAGGGGGGCATCACGGACTCACAGCGGTTCGGTATAAATTTCAACTTAGGCAAGACCGAGAAGTTCCGCATCGGCGGCAACGTGTTCTACAGCCATTCCGACAGCAAGGTCGATTCGCGCACCGAGACGCAATATCTGTTCCCCGACTCCATCAGCACGAAGTCGCAAGGCTCAAAGTCGCGCGACAGGGGACACAACGTCAACGCCAACTTCCGTATGGAATGGAAGATAGACGATTACAACACCCTTGACTTCCGACCAAACTTCTCGTTCAATATACGTAACACCGAGATGACCGACACATCCACCCTGCGTGCCGGAGACATGCTGAAAAGCCTGGTGAACCGTAACAACAACATCAAGTTCAACAAGGGTACGAGCTGGAACGCTTCGGGCGACCTGATATACAACCATAAGTTCAAGTCGCATCAGGGTCGTTCGTTCAGCCTGCGCGCGCAGTACAACTTCTCGGACACGCGCCAGAGCACCACATCGTGGAACGACATTCTGTATTATATGGAAAACGAGGAGTCCGAGACGCTGTACCAGTTCATCCGCGACCATGAATGGAGCAATAACGTGACCGGTACGGCCACATGGACCGAACCACTCGGCGACGTGGCCAAAGGCAACTTCCTGCAGGCCGAATACCGTATACAGATGCGTTTCAACAATTCCGACAAATCGACTTACGACATCGGACTTCCCGACGATCCCGAGAATTTCATACCCGAGGCGTTAGGAGGCGTTCCCTCCGACGGAGTGTTCAATCCGGATGTGTCAAACAGTTTCCGCAACCGGTTCATAAACCATCAGCTCAAGTTGGGATACAAGAAGGTGAACAAGAAGCTCAATCTCGAAGTGGGTCTGGCAGTCACGCCCTCCAGCAGCAAGAGCACCGACCTGATAAATTCGGAGCGGAACATTCCGCAGCGCACCGTGTGGAACTTTGCGCCCTACGCCCGGCTGCGGCTCAAGTTCTCAAAGACCGAGTCGATGATGCTGCGTTACAACGCCCGCACGTCACAGCCCTCCATGTCGCAGCTGCAGCCTGTGGCCGATGTGTCCAACCCGCTGAACATCACCATCGGTAATCCGGACCTGAAACCGACCTTCACGCAGTCGCTCAATTTCCATTACAACAACTATAACCAGGATGCCCAGCGGTCGCTGATGTGTATGCTCCACGCGCAATACGCCACAAACGTGATAGTGGCAAACACCACCACCGACCCCTCCACCGGCGCGCGCACCACCCGCTATGCAAACGCCAACGGCAACATGAACATGTTCACCGGTGTCATGATAAACCAGCCGTTCACAAACCGCCACTGGCGTTATTCGGTCAATATGATGGCCCGCTACGCATCTAACGCCGGTTATATCAACGGCGATTTCAACCGTACCAGCAATCTCAACCTGACTCCACGCCTCGGAATGACATACAGCTGCGACGTGTTCCAGATGTCGGTGAATCCTACCTATTCGTTCGGCATGACCGCCAACACCCTGAAGCAGCAGAAGAACCAGTACACGCATACATACGGCTTCAACGCCGACGCACAGCTGACGCTGCCGTTCGGACTCTCCCTCTCAACCGACCTGAGCTTTGACCGTTCCACAGGATATACGGCCGGATTCGACAACGACTCATGGCTGTGGAACGCCGAGGCATCATACAGTATTCTCAGGGACAAGAGTCTGACATTCAGTGTGCGAGCCTACGACCTGTTGGGCATGAAGAAGAACGTGAGCCGCAGCATCAGCGCCAACCAGATTGTCGACTCGCGTTACAATGACCTGACGCGCTACGTCATGTTCAGCGTATCGTACACGTTCAATACGATGAAGAACAAGAAGCAGGCACAGGAAATGCCCGCCGATCTCGACGGGCATCCCGGACCGCCTCCCGGTCGCGAAGGACGCGGCGGGGGCAGACCTCCGATGGGACCGCCGCCCGGAGGCGGCAGGCCGTTTTAATTCTTTATGACCTTTTTCGATTTGGTGCCCTGCTTCAGGATATAAACTCCTGTCGGCAGGGCATCAACAGATAGAGTTCGCCGTCGTTGCCCGATTCGAGTCGGAAGGATGCGTGAAGACCCTCCTCCTCCTTGTCGCAGTATACCACTGCATACTGTCCGGGGGTGACGGTGCGTGACGGCAGTTTGTAGGATTTCTTCTCTTTAGACGAGATTGACAGGGCATAGTCCGAAAGGTTGACGCTTTCGTTACCGGCATTGTATAGTTCCACCCATGAGTCTGGAAATTCCTTGAGATCGTCCATGATGCAGTCGATATTGCTCTGCATCAGCTCGTTGATGATCAGTTCAGCGTGTGCAGTCGCGCCTGTGACCATGATTCCGGCCATAAGCATGCCGCAGGTGAGTCTTTTCATGAAGTTATTGTCGTTGATAAGATGACATCCTCGTATGGGATGTCGTGAGTCATTTGGTGCAAAGTTACGATTAAAGATATGATAATACCTTTTTGTCTTTTTTATAACATATTATGAACATGTTTGTGGAAAAATGAATAAATTTGTAAATTCGTTTGAGAAACAACACGAATATATTAAAAACATAATGAAAATGAAACGGATTTCGATAATTCTTGGCGCGCTGCTGTGCGGCATGCCGATGATGGCCAAGGTACAGCCCGGTTCTCCGATAACCGACAATATGGTGCTTCAGCAGAACACCAAGGCTCGTCTTTACGGCAAAGCGAAGGCCGGCGCCAAAGTCACGGCCACGCCGAGCTGGAACAACAAGACTTACGAAACGAAAGCAGATAAAAACGGCAAATGGATCGTTGAGGTCGAGACTCCCAATGGTGGTTATACACCTTACAGCATCGTGCTGAGCGACGGCGAACCCCTGACGCTTAACAACGTGCTGGTGGGCGAGGTATGGCTTGCCTCCGGTCAGTCGAACATGCAGATGCCTCTGCGCGGTTATTGGGGCTGTCCCATCAAGGGAGGCTACGAGGAAGTGGCCCATTCCGGCAACTGGAATAACAAGATACGCTTCATGACCTTGCCGCTGGTCCAGAGCTACACGCCGATGGACACGGTGGCCGCAAGCTGGACGGTGCCGTCGCCCGCCACATCGCCCGACTACAGCGCCCTGGCCTGGCATGCCGCCAAGCGCATGACCGACGTGCTGCAGGTGCCGGTAGGCATCATGAGCGCTGCATACGGCGGCGCGCGCGTCGAGAGCTGGACGCCCCGCGAAATCTTGGAGACATATCCCGACGTAAGCCTTGATCCCAAGGATGTGGAGCCGATGGAGCACTATATGCGTCCGCTGTTGGCTTATAACGCCATGTTCATGCCCATCAAGGACTATACCTATAAGGGTATAATGTGGTATCAGGGCTGCAGCAACGTGGGCCACGACGACGTCTACGCTCAGCGTCTGGCCAATATGGTGAAGGACTGGCGCGAGAAGATCGGGCTGGGTGACATTCCCTTCTATCAGGTGGAACTCGCTCCTTACGCTTTCGACCACTCGATGAAGACCGCCGAGGGTCCGAAGCTGCGCAAGGCCCAGTGGGATGCCTGCGCGCTGATTCCCAACAGCGGAATAATCTGTACCAACGACGCCGCTGTGGAGTATGAGCGTTTCAACGTGCATCCCTCCGACAAGAAGGTGGTGGGCGACCGCATGGCCGACCTGATACTTAACAGGACATACGGTCAGACCATGTTCCCCTGCGTCAGCCCCAAATATAAGAGCCATACTGTGAAGGGCAACGAGGTATGGGTGGACATAGAACTGAATAACGACATCATATCGCCCAACTGCGATATAAAGGGATTTGAGGTGGCCGGCGCCGACAAGGTGTTCCATCCCGCCGACAATGTGCGTCAGGACGGCCAGAAGAATACATTGATAGTCTCGAGTTCGGAAGTGGCCGATCCGGTGGCTGTGCGCTACTGCTGGAAGGATTTCCAGCTTGGAAACGTAGTGGGCGACAACTACCTGCCCTTGGTGCCGTTCCGCACCGATAACTGGTGATCCGTTCCATCCTGAACGATGGCCCGGATCGTAAATTGAATATATGGAGAAAGCAAGAGCGCAATTCGGTACGAAATTAGGTGTGCTCGCCGCCACGGTCGGATCGGCTGTGGGACTGGGCAATATTTGGAGATTTCCTTACGAATGCGGCACCGGAGGTGGTGCCGCGTTCCTGATAGTGTATATCGGCTTCGTGTTCCTGTTAGGCGTGCCGGCCATCTGCGCCGAGTTCAGCCTGGGACGCAGCAGCCGCAAGGGAATGCCGGGGGCGTTCCGCCGGATCACGGGCAATAAGCGCTGGGATTTCTTAGGCTATGCCGCTATATTGGCAGCCTTCATGATCTTGGCCTTTTATGCCGTGGTGGCGGGTTGGACGCTGGAATATATCGTTGACTCGGCGACGGGACTGTTCAAGGACACGCCCAACACGGAGCTTCATTCGCAGTTCCAGTCGTTTGTCAGCGGCTGGCGTTCGGTGCTGTGGGCCGTGGTGTTCCTGGTCATCAATGCATTGGTGATGATAGGCGGGGTAGTGAAGGGCATAGAACGTGTCAGCAACATCCTGATGCCGTTGCTGTTCGTCATATTGATAGCCTTCTGCGTCAACTCGCTGATGATGCCCGGCGCGGCGGATGGACTGACATTCCTGTTCAAACCCGATTTCAGCAAACTTACGGCCGATGTTGTGCTTGGGGCGATGGGTCAGGCATTCTTCTCCCTTTCTTTAGGCATGGGGTGTCTGGTGACTTATTCCAGCTATTTCAGCGACAGCACTCCGTTGATGAAGACGTCGATCCAGATAGCGGCCCTTGACACGTTGGTGGCTGTTATGGCAGGCGTCATCATCTTCCCGGCGGTGTTCAGTTTCGGCATGTCGCCTGCGGAGGGGCCGACACTGGTGTTCGAGGTATTGCCCAACATATTCCATAACATGCCTGGAGGCAGCGTGTGGAGTTTCTTCTTCTTCATACTGCTGGCATTGGCTTCGCTTACGTCAATCATCTCGGTAAGCGAGATTGTGGTGGCGTTCCTGTGCGACGAGTTCGGATTGAGCAGATTCAAGAGCACCATGGCTGTGACCGGCTTATCGCTGGTATTGGCCACACTGTGCTCACTCTCGTTCGGCCCGCTGCAGGGGCTGAATCTGTTCAACCTGTTCGATTTCATATCGAGCAACGTGCTGATGCCGTTGGGAGGCATGGGAGTGTGCGTATTCACAGGCTGGAAGATGAAGAAAAGCACTTACGTAGAGCAGATGCGCCGCAATTCAAACGTGTCGAAGTGGCTGTTCGACAGCATCACCTTCTGTATGCGCTACATCGCCCCGGTCGGTATTCTGATTGTATTCATTGCGGGCTTATTATAGTTTAGAAGTTGAAAAAGTTAAGAAAGTTAAGATAATTCTAAAGCATATACCTGTCTCTTATACACATCTCCGAGCCCACGAGACTAGCGCTCA
>UQMZ01000035.1 GCA_900542185.1 uncultured Bacteroidales bacterium | reverse complement strand
AGATGAGCGCTAGTCTCGTGGGCTCGGAGATGTGTATAAGAGACAGGGTCTGGACGGCGGAACATCCAACTGGACCCGCGTCATCTTCATGCTGAATGAGTTCACCACCGACGAGGTGAGCTGGATCTGGCCCGATATCGGCGTGTTCGACCTTTGCACCAATACCTGGAGCAACGGTAACGGCAACCTGTATGGCGCATACGGCCGTCTGTACACCCATATCGCAGTCTGCAACGACTTCATCCGTCAGGTCAACGACGGTGTGTTTAACGTCAGCGACGCCGATGTGCCTATCCGTGACCAGTTCGTGCTCGAGGCTCGCGCACTCCGCGACCTGTCGTACTACTATATCATCGACTTCTTCGGCAACGGCGTACGTGCCTGGGACGACATGGCATACGGCGACACTCCGGAACAGGTGACACGCAAGGAACTGTTCGACCTCGTTACTGCCGACCTGGAGGATGTACTGGCTAACTTCAAGGAGTCCGGCATCTATGGCCGCGTAGGCAAGGATGGCGTCGAGGCCCTGCTATGCCGTTACTATCTGAATGCGGAATCCTGGATTGGCGAAAACATGTATGCCAAGTGCTGGGAGCACGCCCAGAACATCATAAGCCGTCATCAGGGCGGCGGTTTCGACAAAACCGGTCTTGCCAAGGATTACCTGGCTCTGTTCTGCGGCAGCAACGACATGTTCATGCCCGGCGGCAGTCTGAAAGACCAGAACGAGATTCTGTGGGGCATTCCTTTCCAGTATCCCGACACCGAGAGCTATGGCGGTACGATGTTCCTCATCGCCGCTGCCGTTTCTGCCGACAATATGCCCGCCGTTCTTTACGGAATCACCGACTCCTGGGCTAGTATGCACGCCCGCGAGCAGTTCTCCGACAAGTTCGGTTTCGTAAACGGCGTGTCGAATGACTCCCGCACCTATCTGTGGGCTACTGAGCAGCAGGGCTTCACCAAGGCGAACGACGAATTCTCGAAATTCACCAGCGGTTATGCACCCGTCAAGTTCACCAACTGCAAGGCTGAAGCGAACGGAACGCTGCCCCGCAACACATATACTTTTAAAACGGATACGGACGATCCTGACAACCCGGGCGAGAAGCTCACCTATACCTTTAACTGGGCCGGCAAACCTGAGGTGAACGGACTGCCGGATATGAGCAACAAGTATCCCGACACCGACTTCCCGATTATCCGTCTGGCCGATGTGTACCTGATGGCAGCCGAGTGCGCCCTCCGTGGTGCCGGCGACCGCAGCAAGGGCCTGGAGTATGTCAACAACGTACGTCGCCGCGCGGGTGTCACTCCCTGGTTTGAGGGCGACTACAATCTTACCAACATGATTGACGAACGTTCGCGTGAACTATACTGGGAGAATACACGTCGCACCGACCTGATCCGTTTCAACCTCTTTACGGGCAATACTTACAACTGGGCCTGGAAGAACAATGTACGTGAGGGTGCCTCGATCGGAAGCCACATGAACCTCTTCCCGCTGCCTGCCGACGTAGTGGCTTATTACGGTGGCAAGATGAAGCAGAACCCCGGATATTAATAGTGTAAATCCAGAAAAATTGAATCAAATGAAAAAGACAATATTTTTTATGGCTCTGACGCTTGCAGCCGGCATGTCTCTGACAGGTTGTAAGGCCGACACCGAGCCGCGTCTGGAGAAACCTACGGAGTTCGTTCTGAACATGCCTCCGATGGGCGACCAGCTGTATGTTTTCGACTGCAACGCCAATGGCGTTAGCCTTAACGACATAACGTTTACCGTGAGCCAGCCTAATTATGGACTGAGCACCACTCCCTCTTATACGGTACAGCTGGCTCGTTCCGAGGCTGATTTCGCCAAGTGGGATCAGTTGCAGGCCGAAGGTAAGGAATCGGAGGAGACTGAAGATGGACTGCCTCTGGCAGTGATGCTGCCTGGTTCCACCACCAATGCCACGATTACATTCGACGGCGAGGTGTTCTGCACCGCAGTCAACCAACTCTATGGACTGACTCTGGCTAATGTAAAGAACGAGCCTCATCCGGTGGCAGTGCGCGTACACGCCGCTCTGGCCTCTGCTGCATATAGCGCCATCTGGTCGAACGCCATTCTGATCAACGTCCGCTCGTACGTCAAGCCCGTGCCCGATCAGATCTGGATTATCGGCGCTTGCCAGGGATGGGATATAACCAATGGCAAAATGGTTCTTGAGGAAACCGAGATAGGAAACAAGATCTATGCCGGCGACTACAACATACCCGCCGGTGAGTTCCAGCTCCGCTTCTACGACGAGCTCGGCGACTGGAATGCCAACTCCATCGGCTCGCAGTTCCCCGACGAGCCTATTGATGTAGAAGGCGTCACCGATGGCGAACTTCCCGAGGAAGGTGTCACAATGCCTTGCTATCAGTCGGAAAAGAATAACGCGGCCAAGGGTACATGGAAGATTGAAGGCTGGAAAGGCGGCAAAGTTCACTTCGAGGTCAATCTGAACGACAACACAGTGAAGTTTGTTCCCGGACAGGCCCGCAAAATCTATGTGGTAGGCGCATGCCAGGGTTGGAAGATTGATTCCGGTGCGATGGCCCTCAAGGAGACAGAGGACGGAAGCGAAATATACACAGGCACGTTCAACATCAATGCCGGTGAGTTCCAGTTCCGCTTCTACCGTGTTCTAGGTGACTGGGATACCGGTTCCGTCGGCTCGCAGGTAGATGACAGCCCTGTTGATATCACTGTCCCGGCTAACGGCATCGTTGTTGACTGCGTTGATGGCAAAGGCTCATGGAAAGATGATGCATGGGCAGGCGGTGATCTGAGCATCTCGGTCAACCTGAAGGAGATGAAGGTGACTTTCACAAAACCGTAAAAAGCTAAAATTGTAAAACCAGGCGTCCTTCGGATTTTCGAAGGGATTCCGGAGGACGCCAATTGATTAATAGAGATGAAAAAAATCAATATATTATTTTCGGCATTGTTGGCGCTTGCTTTGACGGCTTGTGACGACGATCACGGTCTGGGAATCGAACAGGTCAACCCGCAGCTTCCCGTCGTGTCGGTCAATTCAGTGGCTGTCACTCCTTCCGAGGCTTACAACTCGCTGATAAATCTTGAAGCCAATGTCAACAATATGATTGACATCGCGACGTGCCAGCTGGCCGATTCCGTTCCAGCTGACACCAAGGCTATTCTGCACCTTTTGGTGTCAAAGAACGAGGACCTGAGCGGTGCCCAGGAATTTACCCTCGAGAACGGTCAGGTATCGGGTCAGGCTCTGGAGGACGCAATCGTTGAGTTCTATAACGTGACTCCTGAGGAGGTACATCCCTGGATGGCAATAGCAGCCTATCTGCAGGACGGCAAGACGCTGTCGCGCGTGGGTGGCGCCGATTATTACTTCGCCAAGAAGCAGGTTAACGTCCTGCCGGTTGACGTTAAATATGACGTAGCCGCAGGCTATACGTTGATCGGTACCGCTTCGGTTCCGTTCGAACATGGCGAACAGCATCAGTATATCGATCCGAACTTCACGGTAATCTTCGATGTGACTGCTGATCAGGCGGCTGTCGGCTATAAGTGGCAGATTGCTCCGGGCAATCCCGCCACCACTACCGACGAGGCCAAATGTTACGGACCTGACGGCGATGGTAAGTTGGCGCTCGGCAAGGTAGGCGTAATCACCAATCCCGGCAAATACCGCATTGCAGCCAACATGCTGGAGAAGACCTATACGCTTACATACGCCTTCGAAGTGCTTTACACTCCCGGCTCAGGTAACGGCTGGAGTCAGACTGCCAGCATGAAGCTTTACACTGTGAACTATGCCGATTACTTCGGATTCACCATCACGGGTGCCGAAGGAGAGGCAAAGGGTGAGTTCAAGCTTGACGCCACGACAGACTGGTCGATGAACTGGGGTCTTGACAACGGCGTGCTCACACCCGGTGGAAGCAATATCGTTACGGAGCCCGCAGGCTTGTGGTGGGTCAAGGCAAATTTGAATGCCTTGAGCTGTCAGTTGATTCACGTCGAAACCATCGGTATTATCGGTCTGAACAACGACTGGGATAACGATATTGTTATGACTCCCTCTGCCGATTTGATGAAGTGGACTGCCACCATGACGGCCGACGGCGACACGAGCTTCAAGTTCCGTGTCAACCATGGCTGGGATGCCAACCTCGGTGGCACACCCGAGAAGCTGGTGGCTGACGGTGACAACATGAGCATCGGTGCCGGCACGTACGAGGTTACGCTGGACATCAGCAGCGTGCCCTACACCTGCACTTGGGTCAAGAAGTAAGACACAACACCGATACGAAAAGGAAGGTCCGGGACTCCGAGTCTCGGACCTTTTTTCTGTTTTTGCGTTTTAAAGGAAATTTGTTATCTTTGAAAGTTGAATTCTAAAAGACATCGTCATGATTAAGTATCCGGTAGGCCAGTCGAGTTTTCGCGAAATCAGAAAAGGAGGATTCCTGTACGTTGACAAGACTATGTACATTCATGAGCTCGCGTCAACGGGCAAGTATTTCTTTTTGAGCCGTCCGCGTCGGTTCGGCAAGAGTATGCTCATCTCCACCATGGATTCATATTTCCGTGGGGAACGTGAGCTGTTCGACGGTCTGGCCATAGACCGTCTGGAGCCGGGAGAGTGGACCCGGCATCCGGTGTTGCGCCTCGACTTTATGCGGGGAGGATACCGAGCTGCGGGAGAACTGCAGGGGGTGCTGTCGGATGTGTTGTCGGAGTGGGAGGAACAATATGGCGAGTTGTCGTCGGACGAGGCTCCGGCACGCCGCTTCACCAATGTAATCCGGGAGGCGTACAAACGAACCGGCCAACAGGTGGTGATACTTATCGATGAATATGACAAGCCGATAATAGACGTGGCGGACAATAAGGATCTTGAAACCGAGCACCGCAGAATCCTGCATGATTTCTACGGAGTGATGAAGGCCAGCGAGGATTGCCTAAAGTTCGTGTTCCTGACCGGTGTGGGCAAACTGGGACAGATCAACGTGTTCAGCGGACTCAACAACCTGACCGATATTTCGCTTGATCCAAGGTATTCCGCTATATGCGGAATCACAACCGGGGAATTGCACGACAATTTTCAGGAAGGAATAGAGGACCTGGGAAAGGGAATGGGCATGTCTGCCGATGAAGCGCTGGCTAAACTTAAAAAAAGATATGACGGCTACCATTTCTCGAAAGACATGGTGGACATATATAATCCGTTCAGCGTCGTCAAGGCAATCTATTCACGTGACATACGCGATTTCTGGTTCCAGTCGGGAACGCCGACACGGCTGATCGATCAGTTCCTTAAGAATGACTGGGGCACTCCTGACCTGGAAGACACTGTCATATCCGCGTCGGACCTTGACAGTGGCGACGTGCTGGGCAGTAATCTGGCGCTGGCGTGCTACTATACGGGGTATCTTACAATCAAAGAATATGATGCGGAGTATGCGGAATACACATTGGGGTATCCCAATATGGAAGTGCGTAACGGATTCTTCAATAATTTGATGCAGGCGATACAAGGTGGGAATTCAATGGAGTCTCAGAACTTTGTGCGTTCGCTCAGACGGTTTATCAAGAAGGACGATATCGACGGCTTCCTGCGCGAATTGCAGTCGTTCCTGGCCGGAATTCCATATATGTCCGATACCAACAAGGAGTCTCAGTGGCAGAAAGACATTCTGATCATAGCGAGGCTGGTGGGTATGAATGTGGACGTGGAGCGTCGTACGTCACGCGGCCGCATGGACATGGTGCTTGACGGTCCCAAAGCCATTTACATCCTTGAGTTCAAATATGATTCCACACCGGAAAAGGCATTGGCCCAGATTGATGAGAAAGATTATGCCTTGCCGTTCGAGAACACGGTGAATCCCAAGCCTGTCGTGAAGGTAGGCGTCAATATCTCACCGGAAACGCGCAATATCGACGGCTGGCTAATCGCCTAACCTGTCGAGGGTGGTGCGGGGGAAGGCGTCGATGAAGGAGCCGGGGGTGGCGTTCAGCACCCGGACGCCTCGGCTCTGAGCGTAGGCCTGCACGGCGAAATAGGAGCGGAAAGCCACGGCGAACGATTCGTACAGCTGATGGATGTGGATGTCTTTGTACAGCTCCTCGATGCGCCTCAGTTCGTCGTCGTCGTCCTCGTAGTAGTGGGGCTGCACCGTCACCACGCGGTTGCGGTCGGTGACCCACAGCGTCTGGCTCCAGTTGTGGTCGGCGCCGGTGAGGACAATGCGTCTGAAACCCTCGCGGATCATGCACATTATGGCCGGTATCAGCACGTTGCGCGGGCGCGGCATGGCCAGTCCCATGCGGAACAGCCGATGGGTCACGCCCGTCCAGCCTTCGGCCGGGGTAAGGTTGAAGTACTTGACCGTGATGTTCTTGGGCAAGGTCTTCAACCCCGGATATTTGCGGAACCTGGCCGGCACGAAAATGGTCAGCGGCCAGTCGATGCGGTTTACTATGTCCCACAGCTTGGGAACGTTGTCCGAAGCCGCCGGATTGAAGAACACACCGTCGGCCAGCAGGTAGTATTCCGGCTTCAATACCAGGAAATCGGGCGTCATGGCCGACCAGTTGACAGCTAATTTGGGCGTGGAGTCCAGCACCTCGCGGTGTATGGTAAGCGCTTCCTTCAGGCTCGGGCCGTTGCCCATGATTATGACCGTGTCGCGCCGAGCGGACGATGCCGGCGAGGGTCGCCCCGACATCAGAGGCACTTTAACGAGCGAGGCCGCAGTTTTAGTGGCCTCGCTCATGAATTTCTGTATCTTTTCGATGGTTTTCATCAGATGGAGAGACGGCGCAGCGTGGACAGCAGATCCTGGTTGATCGGCTTGTCGTTCTTGATTGCCTTGGTGAAGGGTATGTAGACTATTTCGTCGTTCTTGATACCGATCATCACGTTGCGCTGGTCGTCGAGCAGGGCGTCTACGGCAGCGGCGCCCATGCGGGAAGCTAAGATGCGGTCGTTGGCCGTAGGCGAGCCGCCGCGCTGCAGGTGGCCTAAGATGGTGACGCGCACGTCATAACCGGGATATTCCTCCTTGACGCGCTGAGCCAGGCCCATTGCTCCGCCGGTGATGGGGCTTTCGGCCACAAGGACTATCGACGAGTTCTTCGACTTGCGGAAGCCGTTCTTGATGAGTTCCGACAGCTGGTCGACCTGTGTGGAGATCTCGGGGATGATTGCGGCCTCGGCGCCGCTGGCGATGGCGCCGTTCAGGGCGAGGAAGCCGGCATCGCGGCCCATGACCTCGATGAAGAACAGGCGCTCGTGGCTGGTGGCCGTGTCGCGTATCTTGTCCACGCAGTCCATGATGGTGTTCAGGGCCGTGTCATAGCCGATGGTGGTGTCGGTGCCGTACAGGTCGTTGTCGATGGTGCCGGGCAGACCCACGATCGGGAACTGGAATTCGTTGCCGAAGATGCGTGCGCCGGTCAGAGAGCCGTCGCCGCCGATGACGCACAGCGAGTCGATGCCGCGTCGCTTCAGCACGTCGTAGGCGCACTGGCGTCCCTCCGGTGTCTGGAATTCCTTGCAGCGCGCCGTCTTAAGGATGGTGCCGCCGCGCTGTATGATGTTCGACACGTTCTGGGTGGAGAACTCCTCGATCTCGTCATAGATGAGGCCGCGATAGCCGCGATAGATGCCGTAAACTTTAAATCCGGCGTAGATGGCTGCGCGCGTCACGGCGCGGATTGCCGCATTCATGCCGGGAGCATCGCCGCCCGACGTCAGAATGCCTACTGAATTGATATTATTCATGATTTTTCAGGCATTTTACATTCTAAGTACAAAAATAACAAAAAAACGGCATAGTTGGGCAATAATGCCACAAAAAAGCATTATATTTGCAAAGTAAGATAACTTAGGCGTGGTTTGGCGACGCCGAAACGACTCAAAACAGGTAAGGAAAAGGAATGGACAGGATAGTGACGACAGGCACCTTCGACGGATTGCATCGCGGGCACCGTCTGTTGTTGGAGAGTCTCCGCATGGAGGGGGAGCGACGTGGCTGGAAGCCGGTTGTGGTGACGTTTGACCGGCATCCGCTGGCCATGATCAATCCTGCGCGGGCACCTCATATCCTGATGCTTCCGGGTGAGCGTGACGTGCGTCTGCGCGATCTCGGGTTCGAAGTGGCCGAGGTGCATTTCGACGAGGAGATGCGCTGTCTCACGGCCGAGGCCTGGATGCGCCGGCTGCGCGACGAATACGGCGCCAGGGGGGTGATGCTGGGCTATGACAACACGTTCGGCTGCGACGGCACGGACCTGGGCATCCGGGATTATGAGGAATTGGGTCGTGGCATGGGGATAGCAGTGCTTAGCTGCGGTGTGGAGCCGGGCGTCAGCTCGAGCGACATACGTCGCGCGCTTGCGGCAGGCGACATAGCCGGCGCCAACGCCATGTTGGGTTATGACTGGACGTTGCGCGGCAACGTGGTGCATGGCCGCGAGATGGGACGCGACATAGGTTTCCGCACGGCAAACCTCAGCGTCGATCCGCGACTGCAACTGCCCGGTCGCGGTGTGTACGCCACAATGGTGACGATGCCCGACGGCACGGAGCTGCCGGCTGTCACCAACATAGGGATGCGCCCCACATTCGGCGAACAGGGCCCCGTGTCGGTCGAAACGCACATTCCCGGTTTCGCGGGAGACCTGTACGGCGCGGAACTCTGCATCCGACCTGTGACCAAAATACGCGACGAAGAACGCTTCAAGACCATAGGCGACCTACGCCTCGGCATCGAGCGCGACGTGGCCCGCAGCCTTGAGATATTAAACTCATGCTCTGCGTGATACCTAAATAAAGAACCATAAAAAGACACGAAATAATGGAAGTAATAAATTTTGACGAGCATCCGAGTCTGGTGAGCCGTTACATGGAGGAACTCCGCGACGTCACCGTCCAGAACGACCCGATGCGTTTCCGCATCAATCTGGAGCGTATAGGCCAGATCATGGCGTACGAGATCTCGAAGCGTCTGGACTATAAGACCGTAACCGTCACCACGCCGTTGGGCGAGGCCGAATGTCACGAGCCTGCCGACAAGGTGGTATTGGCCACCATACTGCGTGCCGGGCTGCCGTTCCATCACGGATTCCTGTCATACTTCGACCATGCCGAGAACGCATTTGTCAGCGCCTACCGCCGATACCGCGAGAAGGGCGACTCGTTCGACATCGTGGTGGAATACCTTGCGTCGCCTTCCATCGAAGGCAAGACGCTGATCATCGTTGACCCGATGCTGGCCACCGGCTCGTCGATGGAGTTAGCCTACAAGGCGCTGCTGCAGAAAGGCACGCCCGCCAAGATACACATAGCATCCGTCATAGCCTCGGAACCCAGCGTGGAATATGTGCGCACACATTTCCCGCAGGAGAAGTCGACGCTGTGGTGCGGAGCCATCGACAAGGAAATAAACGCCCATTCATACATAGTGCCCGGTCTCGGCGATGCCGGCGACCTCGCCTACGGCCGTAAGGACTAAGCGGACTTACTGTTGTAAAAGCCCGCGGCTTTTACTTAAACTGATTCATCATGCTCATAACGACGCTCGAGGCAATGAACTTCAAGAACATCGGGGAGGCCCGTCTGGACTTCTCCGAGGGAGTGAACTGTTTCGTGGGGCGCAACGGCATGGGCAAGAGCAACCTGCTTGAGGCCATCCATTTCCTGAGCATGGCGCGTCCCATGCAGTCCATGCCCGAGAGCGGACTGATACGCCACGGCGAGGATATGCTCTTGGTCAAGGGGCATTACCTGACCGACGCAGGCGGCGACGAGGATGTGTCCATCGGCATCAAGCGCGGCAAGGGGAAAACCCTGCTGCGCAACGGCAAGGAATACGGCAAGCTGTCGGAGCATATCGGGCGCTTCCCTATTGTGGCCGTGACGCCAGCGGACTCGATGCTGGTGACCGGCAGCGGCGAGATGCGCCGCAAGCTGCTGGATATGGTCATCTCACAGACCGACCGCCGTTACCTGGCCGAGCTGATACGCTACAACCGCGGGCTGGAGAGCCGCAACCGGATGCTGCGCGCCGGAGTGCGCGACAAGTTGCTGTACGAAAGCGTCGAGGCCGGCATGTGTTCGGCCGCAGCCACGGTCTACGAGGCGCGCAAGGCATGGACCGAGTCGATAAGACCGATATTCCGCCGCTATTACGAGGAAGTGGCCGGCGAACAGGAAAAGGTGTCGCTCACCTATACGTCGGTGTTGGACGGCAAGCCGCTGCAGGCCATACTGGACGAGGGTCGCGCCAAGGACGGCGTGTTGGGCTTCACGCATCAGGGCGTGCACCGCGACGACCTCTGCATGGAGCTGCGCGGACACTCCATGCGCCGCGTGGGCAGCCAGGGCCAGCTCAAAAGCTATGTGATAGCCCTGCGGCTGGCCATCTACGAGCATCTGTGCGACGTGACGGGCGTGAAACCGATACTGCTGCTGGACGACATATTCGACAAGCTGGACTCCGAGCGCGTGGGCCGCATCATGCGCACGGTGAGCAGCGGAAACTTCGGCCAGATCTTCATCACCGACACCAACCGGGAGCATCTGGACGAGACGGTGTCGACCCTGGTGGGACCGAGCCGTATGTACGAGGTGGAGGAGGGCCGCTTCACAGTGTTATGAAGCGTGTGGAGGCCGAGGCGCTCGGCGACGTGCTGCGGCGCGCCATCGAGGAACAGAACATGACGCAGAAGCTGCTGGAGACGCGCGCCTGCGCCATCTTCCCCGAGACACTCGGCCGCGACCTGGCGTCGCTGTGCGGCCGTCCCACGGTCAACGCCGGCGTCATGACGGTGCCCGTGGCCAACGCCTCGCTGAGACAGGACCTGGCCATGTGCCGCTCCCGGCTCATGGAAGCATTGAATAAGAAATTAGGACAGAACGTGATCAGTGGCATACGCTTCACGTCCTGACGCGATATAAAAGAGAAAGAGAATAATGATAGACATAGACACGTTGCCGCCGCTGTCGGCGTTTCCGCACCGCATACCGGTGGAGATACGGTTCAACGACATAGACATCCTGGGGCATGTGAACAACACGGTGTACTTCTCGTTCTACGACACGGGCAAGGCGTGGTATTTCAAGGATATAGTGGACTGGGAGATAGACTGGCGCCAGGTGGAGACGGTCATCGCCAACGTGGAGTGCACATACATGGAGCCGCTGATGTTCGGCGAGGACCTGGTGGTTGGCACGCGCTGCGAGGCGATACACGACCGCAGCTTCCACATCCTGCAGGTCATAGCCGACGCCCGCACGGGCCGCATCAAGTCGGCGTGCCGTACGGTGATGGTTAGCTTCGACCCGGCAACGCAGAAGTCGGCGCCCATGCCCGACAGATGGCGTCGTGCCCTGCAGCGCTCCATAGCCCTGAATCCGATAAATCCGGATTAATCACGATAAAATTGAATTAAAACCCCGATGAATAGCATAAACGACATAATGCGCTCCATTCTGGAGCGGGAATCGCAGGCCATACTTGACATCCCCGTCACGGACGACTATGGCCGCGCGGTAGACCTGATAGTGGAGCACGTGAACCGACGAGGCGGCAAGCTGATATGCTCCGGCATGGGCAAGGCCGGCCAGATAGCCATGAACATCGCCACCACATTCTGCAGCACCGGCACTCCGGCCGTGTTCCTGCACCCCAGCGAGGCACAGCACGGCGACCTCGGCATCATTCAGCGGAACGACCTGCTGCTGTTGCTGTCCAACTCCGGCAAGACCCGCGAGATAGTGGAGCTGGTGCAGCTGGCGCGCGTGCTGAACCCCGAAATTCCCATAATTGTTATAACAGGAAACCCCGAGTCGCAGCTCGGCACGCACGGCGACGTCACGCTGAGCACGGGCAACAGCCCCGAAGTGTGCCCGTTAGGCCTGACGCCCACCACATCAACCACCATGATGACCGTGATGGGCGACGTGCTCGTGGTGGCTACAATGCAAAAGATAGGATTCACCAAGGAGGAATACGCCAAGCGTCATCACGGCGGGTATCTCGGCCACAAGTCCTCGGGTCAGTCCGGTAACCCTGAAATATGTTGAGAAAATGAGTCTTATGAAATACGCCCCCCATTTCAAGGGGATGAAGATGGATTCGGACGACGCCCGTATCCTGGAGACTGTGGTGAATCAGCGCAAGGAGGCTCTTGAACTGTTCGAGGCCGAGGAATACAACAAGGTTCTCGAAAAGACCGTAGAGTCGCTCAAGGCCCTGCGCGATTTCTCCGACTACAGCCATGTGGAATTCCGCGAGGCCGTGGTGGTGTTGCTGTTCGACCTGTCGGAGATACACTACGCGCTGAAGGACTACAAGCAGTCGAAGAAGGAACTGGAACAGATCTTCAAGTTCCTGGAGCCGTTGCTGAAGCTTGACGCCGACCGCTTCGGCAAGTATCACGTCATGGCCATGGAGCTGAGCACGCGCATTTTGCGCAGCCGCAAGAAGATGCTGGACATGCTGGCCAAGCAGCAGATCCATACCGGTCTGCTGTACGACAAGGTGCACAACGGCGTGGCCACGGCCACCGACAAGCTTGTGGAGTCGCTGTGCAAGGATGCCGAGATGATGGCCTCTACGGGCGATTACAAGGGTGCCGTGAAGTTCTATATGGAAGCCATCAAGCTATCGAAGAAGCGTGCCGGCCGTGTCACGCGCCGCGAGGTGGCCATGACCATCGAGGTAGCGCGTCTGCTGATGCGCAGCCGCTCGCAGACGGAGCGTGCCCGCCGCCTGCTCAACGCCGTACTGCCGCACGCCGTGGCCCTTGAGATAGTGGAACTGGAGCAGGAGATACTCAGCCTGCTTGACAATATCGAGATAAACGTGATCCACGATTCGGCATGGCGCCAGTTCCTGGCCAAGATGCAGACTGCAACCCGATTCCTGAAGAAGGACAAGGAGACCGAAGAAAATAATTGAATTTGATTATGACTGATACAGTATCACCGGGCAAATATGTAGAGTACTCGTACACGCTTACCGACGCATCGACGGGCCGCAAGCTGTTCGAGGCTGCGAAAAATCGTCCCGACCAGATGGTATATGGCGTTAGCCAGGAGGTAGTCCCGGGCCTCGTTGGCGCCATGGAGGGCCTGAAGGCCGGCGACAGGTTCGAGGTGACGCTGCCCCCGGCAGCGGCCTTCGGCGAGCGCAACGAAGAGGATGTGGTGGAACTTGACCGCGCCATATTCGAGCGTGACGGCAAGCTTGCCGAAGAAGTGAAGGTAGGCGCCGCGCTCCCGATGATGACGGCCGAGGGATATCGCGTGATAGGCACCGTAGTGGCCATAGGACCTAAGGTGGTGATGGACTTCAATCATCCGTTCGCCGGGCTGACTGTCACGTTTACCGGCGAGATAGAGACAGTGCGCGATGCCACCGAGGAGGAGATTCATCCCGCGTCCGGTTGCGGCGGCTGCTGCCATGGCGGCGGTTGCGGCGGCGACGAAGGCTGCGGCGGCCATGACGATGGCGGCTGTTGCGGCGGCAAAGGCGGCTGTGGAGGCTGCTGATTGGCCGACAGATATAAATCGATACAAGTAAAATATAAATCGATACAAGTAAAAAGACCGACCTTCACAGGCCGGCCTTTTCCTATTTACAAACTTCTTACTATTTACTATATTCTTTATTTGCTATATTCTTAATGGGTTTACTGCCGGAACGAGGCGTAACGCAAGGCGCCGGAGTGGATGTGGAGGTTGGCCATCTTGATGGCTGCCACCGCCGCTTCGGCGCCCTTGTTGCCCAAGCGGCCTCCTGCGCGGTCCAGGGCCTGCTGCATGTCGTTGACGGTCAGCACGCCGAATATCACCGGGGCCTCACCGCGGGCGTTCAACTCGGCCACGCCCTGGCTCACCACCTGACACACGTAGTCGAAATGCGGTGTGTCGCCGCGCACCACGCAGCCCAGGATGATGATGGCGCTCAGGTCCTGCAAATGGCGCATGGCCATGCCTGCGGCATTCACCAGTTCAACGGTGCCCGGCACCGGTTGTGAGAAGATATTGTCGGGGTTGACGCCTGCCTTGGCAAAGGTGTCCGTCACGCCCTTAAGCAACGCGTCCGTGACCTCGGCGTTCCATTCGGCGGTGAAGACGGCGCATTTGAAATTGGCGGCGTCGAGAAGCTGCGGCACTTCCAGTTCCGTGCCGTTCGTATTCAGGATAGTTGACATATCATTCGGGATGTTTCAGTTCATACTGGTTCTGGGGAATCTGCACGTCGAAGTAGAATCCCTGTGCCGATTTGTCGCGCTTGCGCTTGTCCGACGGGTCGGGGCGCACGGACAGGTAGTCGTAGCCCGGCTCGATGAAGTCGGCGTTGGTGGCCTCGTAGCCCAACAGCTGCACCATGTCGTATTCGTGCATGGGGTATATCACATACCATGCGTTCTCTATGTCCTCGCCCGTGCCGGTGCTCTTGATGGCGCCCAACAGGTGCTCCAGACGGTATTCCCATATCTTGGCGCGCATGTCCTTGCGGCGTTCCTTCAGCACGTGCACTAAGAACGACATCTGGCGCAGGTCGAAGGGATTGTCGGCCAATGCCAGCTGCGCGTATTTGGTGATGGTGTCTATCTCGGCGCGGGTATGCGTGGGCTTGCTGCGCAGGCTGTCCGTGCGGTCGGAGTAGGGCGACATGCGGTATGGGTCGTAGTCCTCCTGGAACATATAGCCCAGGTACAGGTGCCGGAACTCGTCGTTGGTCATCGTTGTGTCGTTCACCTCGTATTTGGCCATGAGCTTCGGGAAGTAATATTTGCTCTCGGGGTCGAGGGTCGACGTACGTATCTCCTCGAGATTCGGTTTCTCCACCACGATCTTACGTGATTTGGCGGCGTTCTGGGCGGTGACGCCGACAGCGCCTGCGGCCATTATGGAGAGTATGAGTATGTTTCTGAATAATTTCATGTATTTCAATATACTGCGATGGTCAGCACGGCGGCGACGCCGATCTGCATCATGGTGATGGCGACGGGGAAGCCCTTTGCCAGCAGATACCTGAAGAAGTTCTGTGAGCCGACTGCGAGAGGGCGTCCGTCGGGAGTGCGCGAATAGAGCAGCAGTCCGAAGAAGATTCCGGCTATCACGGCCAGGATCATGAACGAATACAGCATCGTGAGGTTTTGCGAAGCGGAGAAAGCGAGCAGGCCGACAGCCAGTCCGGTGACGGCGCCCACGATCATGTATCCCATACCGCGGGTCTGACGGCGCACCGGTTCGGGCTGAAGCATGATGATGACGGACACCACCAGTGTCATGCAGAACCATCCTGTCAGAATTGTGCCGTTGACGGGCAGCAGCGGATAGCCGTTGCGTGTGGCTACGCTGAGCAGCACCAGCCCGATATACGAAAGCACGGGACCCAGCATGATGCGCGTGGCCAGCGCCCAGACGGACGCCGCATAGCACAGACAGGCGGTTATGATCAGGAATATCGTCATACTTCTATAACGTCGGTTTTACGGTTTTTAGTTCGCGGCCGGCTGATTTTGTGCCGTCTCTCCCTGCTGTCTGATTTCAGGATAGGCCACGCGGCCGTGATACATGGTCTGCAGCCTCTTCTTGAAGGCGGCCTTGATGTCTTCCACGTCCTTGAACGAAATGGGGGAGTCGCGGAACATTCCGTCGCGCACCTGGCCGTCAATTATCTTGTCCACCAGACCGTCGATGGCTTCTGTGGAATAATCCGTCAGGCTTCGCGAGGCCGCTTCCACCGAGTCCGCCATCATCAGTATGGCGGTTTCCCGGCTCTGCGGGTTGGGACCGGGATACATGAATGGCTTTTTGTCAATAGGATGTTCGGGGTCCGGATTGTTGTTCACGGCGGTGTTGTAGAAATATTTGGTCAGGCTCTTGCCGTGATGTTCGGGTATGAATCGCCGCACCATCTCGGGCAGTTTCTCCTTCTGTGCCAGTTCGAGGCCCTTGGTGACGTGCGAGATTATCTTCTGCGCGCTGACTTCGGGGTCGAGTCCGTCGTGCGGGTTGACGTTATGCTGGTTTTCGGTGAAGAACAAGGGGTTGTATAGCTTGCCGATGTCGTGGTACAGGGCGCCGGTACGTACCAGCTGTGTGTTGGCCCCGATGGCCCGCGCCCCCTCTGCGGCGAGCATGGATACCTGCATGGAATGCTGGAAAGTGCCCGGAGCCTCCTGGGCGAGCCGGCGCAGCAGCGGACTGTTGATGTCCGAAAGCTCCACAAGCGTTACGGTGGAGGTGAAGCCGAACAGTTTCTCGATCACCAGCACCAGGATGTACACGAAGCTGAGCACCACGGCGTTGATGGCGAATATGCCTATCAGCCTCCACTCGTAGCCGGAGAGAGTGCCGTTGTCGAGCAGCAGCAGCGTGGTGTAGGCCAGCACGTATGCCACGAACGAAAGGGCCGCTGTCTTGAGCAACTGCCCGCGGCGGCTCAGGGTGCGCATGGAGAATGCGGCAGTCAGGCCTGCCGCAAGTTCAAGGAAGATGAACTGCAGGGGCTCGATGGCCACCATGCTTGAGATCATCACCGTGACCAGCAGCGAGAAAAAGGCCGTGCGCGAGTCGAAAAACACTAAGATCACCACCGGCACGGCGGCGAAGGGCACCAGGTAGATGCCGTTGCGGAAATACTCGAACATCAGGATGGCGAACACCACGAACAGAGTGATGAACGTCATCAGGAACAGCATCTTGCGCAATGACGAGAAAAACCTCTCGCGGTATTCGGCCAGGAAGATGTACAGGCCTGCGAAGCATATCAGAATGAACAGCGCCTGACCTACATAGAAGTATGTGTCGGTATTGTCCTCGCCATGATTCTCGGCCACTTTCTGCAGGTAAGTGTTGAGGTTGGTGAAGATCTGCGGGGTCACTATCTCGCCCCGGTCCACGATGCGCTGTCCCTTCTTGATCACGCCTATCGACGCGTCGGCGGTCAGGTACTCCTGTTTGCGGAATTTCTGGTCGGCGGCGGTGTCGAGCACCACGTTGGGCATCAGTATGGTGTTCAGCGCGGAGGCTATCTCGTCGTTATGCCGTTCGATGACCGGCGCACCTGACTCCCGGTATGCCGAGTCGATGAATTCGAAAGCCAGGGCCGGAGACATCATCTCCTTGCAGTCGATGGTGATCAGGGCGTCCGCGCCGTTTATCTTGGAAGCGATACGCGCCTCGTGTCCGGGGGTGAGCCGCACCCGGTCGTACACCTTGGAATCGAGCACTCCGCGGGCGTATATCTCGTTCAGGAGCTTGCCCAATACCAGACGCGACATGTCGGGAGCCTTGCCTGTTATG
The DNA here is from genome assembly GCA_900542185.1 of uncultured Bacteroidales bacterium. GTDB lineage: Bacteria > Bacteroidota > Bacteroidia > Bacteroidales > Muribaculaceae > Lepagella. Next base: position 24,466 of record UQMZ01000035.1, on the reverse strand, counting down.
GCCTTGTTGAACATCTGTATCCTCTTGTCGGCCTGATAGTCCATGCGCTTGACGATAGGGAGGAAATTGCGGTCGATGCTGTCGCGCATGCGTTGCGCGGACTCCGCGTCGCGCTTCACTTCCATGTCGAAGTCGGCCATAAGCAGCGGATAGCGCCACGGCTGGTTCTCTTCGTATACATAGTCCTGCACGTCGTTGTGGGGCAGCAACAGCATTATCACGGCCGTGGCTCCCGCTATGAGTAGCAGTTTCAGGAAAAAGTCTCTTTTCTTTTTGTTCATCACTGAACCATTTTACACATAAACAATGTTCTGCCGGTTCCGGAGGACCTCAGCTGATTCGCGCCGCCTTCTGCACGCCCTTGATGTTTTTCAGCGCGTTGCAGATGGCCTCTACGGTATCGGTGTTGTCCACCAGCACTGTGAGTTCCGCCTGGAACACCTCCTGCGGCGCGGAGATGTTGAGGCCGCGTATGTTGATGCCGAGCTTCTGCGACACGGTGCTGGTGATCTCCTCCAGGATGCCGTGACGGTCTATGCCCTCGACGGCGATTCGGGCTATGAATTTCTCGGCTGTACCGCCCCAGCGCGTCGCAACGAGCCTCGGGCCGTAGCTGGTCTTGAGACGCATGGCCACCGGACACGACTGCTTGTGCAGCACCACCTCCTCGTCGTCGTTGACGAATCCGAGCACGTCGTCGCCCGGAATGGGGGTGCAGCACACGTCGAGCAGATAGTTCGGCTTTTCGGCGTCGGGATGCAGGATATAGACCTCCTTGCGGTTGATGGGGTCCTTGGGCGGATCCTGGCTGTTCAGCTTCTTGCGCGAGGCGAACGGGTTGCGCAGTATCTTGCGGATCAGCGAGGTGCGTTTCTTGAACAGGGCCTTGAGCTGGTCGGCTGTCAGGTCTATCTCCTCCTTGGCGATGCGCACGTACAGCTCGTCGGGGGTGGTGGCTCCGAGGTTGCGGCACAGGTTCTGCACCAGTTCGTCGGTTATGTCGAGACCTTCCTGTTCGGCCACCTGCACCAGGAGGTCGCGTCCTCTGGAGATGAGGTGCGGCCGGCTGCGGCGCAGGAAGTCGCGTATGCAGTTCTGGGCCTTGGCCGTATTGCAGTATTCCAGCCACTGTGTCACCGGTTTCTGTGACTTGGAGGTGATGATTTCCACCTGGTCGCCGCTGTCCAGCTCGTAGCTGAGTGGCACGAGCCGGTGGTTGATCTTGCCGGCCAGACAGTGCAGTCCAAGTTCGGTGTGGATGGCGAAGGCCATGTCCAGCACAGTGGCCTTCGCCGGCAGCGTTATCAGGTCGCCGCGCGGCGTGAACACATATATCTCGCGGGCAAAGAGGTTGAGCTTGATGGTGTCCAGGAAGTCTATGGCGTTCGGCTCCGGATTCGCTAAGATGTCCTTGATGGTGTTCATCCATTTGTCCAGTTCCGAATCATCCTCGTATTCGCCGGTCTTGTATTTCCAGTGGGCGGCATAGCCGAGTTCGGCTATCTCGTCCATCTTGCGGCTGCGTATCTGCACCTCGATCCATTTTCCCTCCGGACCCATTGCCGTGAGGTGCAGCGCGCGGTAGCCGTTGGCCTTGGGCACCGACGTCCAGTCGCGCAGCCGGTCGGGATGCACCTTGTGGCCGTCGCTGAAGAAGGTATATATCTGCCAGCAGCGCAGACGTTCCTGCGAGTCGTCGTCGTTCTCGAATATGACGCGCACCGCGTATACGTCGTATATCTCGCTGAAGGGTATCTTTTTGGTCTCCATCTTGTTATAGATGGAATAGGCGCTCTTGATGCGGGCCTTTATCTCGTATTTGAATCCGGCGGCATCGAGTTTCTTGCGTATGGGTGCCACGAATTCCTCCACCACTTTCTCGCGATGGGCTTCCGACTGGCTCACCATGGCCATTATTTCCTCGTATTTCTGAGGATGCTCGTACTTGAACGCCAGGTCCTCGAGTTCCTGCTTGATCTTGTAGAGGCCGAGGCGGTGTGCCAGGGGGGCGTATACGTATAGTGTCTCGCCGGCTATCTTGTACTGCTTCTCCGGCCTCATGGAGGCCAGGGTGCGCATGTTGTGCAGGCGGTCGGCCATCTTGATGAGCACCACCCTGATGTCGGTGCTCATGGAGAGCAGAAGCTTGCGGAAGTTCTCGGCCTGCAGCGAGGCCTGCGCGCCGAAGATGCCGCCCGAAATCTTGGTCAGACCCTCGACGATGGACGCTATCTTGTCGCCGAAATTGTTCTCGATGTCCTCGCGGGTATATTCCGTGTCCTCCACCACGTCGTGGAGCAGGGCGGCGCAGATGGATGTGGAGCCGAGACCCAGTTCCGAAATCACGATCTTGGCCACGGCGATGGGATGGAGGATGTAAGGCTCGCCGCTGCGGCGGCGCACGCCCTTGTGTGCCTCTCGCGCGAAACGGTAGGCGCGCTCTATTTTCTCCACTTTCTTGCGATGGTTGCTCTGAAGGTACGCACGTAACAGCTCCTGATACGAATTCTCGATCATCAGGTCTTCCTCTTCCGGGCTCATCGGCTTGTATTCCGGAGCCGGAACGTGGTGCGGAACAGGTACATACTCCGCGTGTCTGGGCACATTCTCCATCATAATCACAAAATTAATCAACAATTCTTAAACTCCCAAATAAAAATGCAGGTAAAAATGCATGCGAAGACAATCGAACTTTAAGGGTGTCAGCGGGGTTATAATAGTAGAAAAGACACTAAGGAAGATACAGGGCCACGGTATAATGGTGGCGGCCGAGGGTTTCATTGCCGCGGCGTTAACATTATAGGCCGCAAATCTTTAACATTATTTTGCACCCCGGAATAAAATATTGTTCCGGGGTGCGGCGTTATTAATCCACTAAAGAACAATAAAGCGTCGGAACGGAGAAAATGACTGATGCAACAGTAATCTCCAGGACATCAAGTTTACGAAAGACATTGCAGGCATTGCCGGTTTGCAGGTGACAGGAATGTCGCCTCTCCAGTGGCAGTGCCGGGTCGGCCTGAAATACATCGCGCATTACGCATTGATTATGGATATTGTCTAAATTTTGGGTTATATACATTAGTAATTTCTATCGTCTGCGCGGCGACAAGCCAAGCCGGAATTGGGTCAGTCCTCGTGAGAAGACTGACTCTAATTTTTTTTGGCTGTCCAGTGCTGAAAATCGTGAAATAAGGAAATTTTGCAGTAATCGGTATGGGAATGTGGGAATAAATTCGTAAATTTGCATATTTAAATAGGTATAGCTTAAGTTTCGCAAGTTTTTCAGCTTGCTCAACAGTGGATGAATATCAACTTGAGCTTGCGAAAGTAGAACAGAAAGAGCAGAACGTCTATGGGAAAAATCATAGCGATAGCGAACCAGAAGGGAGGCGTAGGCAAGACCACGACGTCGTTCAATCTGGGGGCATGTCTTGCAGCGGGAGGCCGCAAGGTATTGCTTGTGGACGCCGATCCGCAGGCCAACGCCACATCCGGTTTAGGCATGGAACCCGAGGATTCCGACGCCACTGTATACGAGTGCCTGATCGAAGGATATCCTGCGGCCGAGGCCATAATGCATACTCAGGTCAAGGGCCTGGACATAATATGTTCGCGTATCGGACTTGTGGGCGCCGAGGTGGAGCTGATGAGCCGCGCCGACCGCGAGCGTACGCTTTCCGGCGTGCTCGAACCGGTCAAGGACAACTACGACTACATCCTGATAGACTGCTCGCCGTCGTTGGGCATCATCACCGTCAACGCACTGACCGCCGCCGACTCCGTACTGATTCCGGTACAGGCCGAATACTTCGCCCTTGAGGGTATCGCGCAGTTGCTCAATACTATACGTATCATCAAGTCGCGTCTGAAGCCCACTCTTGAGATCGAAGGCTTCCTTCTGACGATGTACGACGCCCGCCTGAGGCTGGCCAACCAGATATTCGAGGAACTGAAGGGACACTTCGGCGACATGGTGTTCACTACGGTGATACCGCGTAACATCAAGCTGAGCGAGAGTCCGAGCCACGGTCTGCCCGTGATGCTGTACGATCCCGACAGCCGTGGCGCCATAGCCTACGGCCAGCTGGCCCGCGAGCTGCAGACACGCGAGCGTAAACGCAAGAAGAAAGCATGACCATGACAATGGATCAGAATAAGAAGACAGCCGGAACGAAGCGTGCGTTGGGTCGCGGACTCGACGCGCTGTTTGCGTCGGCTCCGGTGCCCGAGGTGCAGACCGGAGGCGCATCGGCAATATCCGAAATAGAACTGAACCTGATAGAGCCTAATCCCGAGCAGCCGCGCCGCACGTTCGACCCGGAGGCCCTCGAGGAACTTGCGGCCAGCATCCGCGAGCTTGGCATAGTGCAGCCGCTGACGCTGCGCTCGGTGCCCGGAGGCCGCTATCAGATCATAGCCGGCGAACGCCGCTGGCGCGCCGCCACCAGGGCCGGACTCGTCACCGTGCCCGCATACGTGCGCACCGCCTCCGACTCCGAAATGACGGAGATGGCGCTGATCGAGAACATCCAGCGCCAGGACCTGAACGCCATCGAGGTGGCATTGGGCTTCAAGAAACTGATAGACAGCTATTCGCTGACCCAGGAACGCCTGTCGGAGCGCCTGGGTAAGAAACGCGCCACAATTGCCAACCATCTGCGCCTGTTGCGTCTGCCGGCCGAGATACAGCTCGGCCTGCGCGACCACAACATCGAGATGGGTCACGCACGCGCCCTGCTCGGCCTGGACAACACCAAGATGCAGCTAAAGCTGTACAAGCGCATCGTGAAGGAGGGACTCTCCGTGCGTGCCGTCGAGGCTCTGGTCAAGAAACTCAACGAGCCGCAGGTTCCGCAGGAAAAGAACAGTGACAGCGAGACATACGACGAACTTGTGAAGAGCCTGAGCACGCGCTTCTCGGCACCGGTGAAATTCAGCCGCAACGCCAAGGGCAACGGCACAATTACGTTCAAATTCGGCAACGACGACGATCTGCACCGGCTGATCAAGGCGTTCGACAGCGTGAAGTGACAGGAATGGGCATACGGTTGACTCGGATGGAGAAGGCACTGACAGTGGCCCTGGCGATATTGTTCGTGATACCGCCGGGGTTCGCACAGACCGTGCTGCAGGACCGCCAGCCGGTGACTGTGGCCCGTGACCGCAAGCCTGTGATACGCGACCGCGAGCCGCTTGGCTCCGATTCCACCGTAAACGTGGACGTGGACCTCGACCTGCGCGTGTTGCCCGATGACAGGGAGACGCTTGCGACCGATTCGCTGAATACGGCAGAAGCCGACAGCATACCGCCCACAGTGGTTACGGCCGATGGATACTCGTTCGACGAGAAGGGACGCCGTCCCTTCAATCCCGATCCTACGCGCGCCGTGTGGATGTCGGCGCTGTTCCCCGGCCTGGGACAGATATACAACCGTCGCTACTGGAAGCTCCCCATCGTGGTGGGAGGTTTCATGGGCCTCGGTTATGCCACCAGCTGGAACGGCAACCAATACAACGACTATATGCAGGGCTACCGGGATCTGATGGATTCCGACCCTAACACCAAAAGTTACATGAACTTCTTTCCGCCCACGGTCAACGAGTCCGACCTGGACAAGGCGTGGTTGGAAAGGACCTTCAAATACCGCAAGGACCAGTACCGGCGCTACCGCGACCTGTGCGTCATCTGTCTGGTGGCATTGTACCTGGTATGTATGGTCGACGCCTACGTCGACGCGCAGATGGCACACTTCGACGTGTCGCCCGACCTGAGCCTCGACCTGGCCCCGGCCGTGATCACCCCGCAGAACCAGAGCTGGAAACGTACCAGCCTCGGACTGCAGTGGACGTTAACCTTTTAAGCATTAACAACGAACATGAGCAGAAAGTCAATCATACTTATGGCCGCGTTGCTTGGCGTCATGCCGTCGATGGCGCAGAAGAACCGCAACGTCAACAGCCTTCGCACCGAGATAACCGACTCGCACATAGTGTATCCCAAGAGCTACGAGGCCGACACGCAGCGTATGCTGGAGGGATGGTACATGCAGAATTATACCGCCACCGACGACAGCTATCGCCGCAAGGGCGACGTGGAGGTGAGCGATGCCGTGCTGCGCGACCGCCTGTCGAAGCTGCCTACGGTCATTGATATGCCCTATAACTCGATAGTGCGCAGCTATATAGAGCGTTACACCCGTCGCGGACGCGACCAGGTGGCCGCCCTGTTGGGTCTGTCATTATATTATATGCCCATCTTCGAGCAGGCGCTGGAGGCCGAGGGACTGCCTCTCGAGCTTAAGTATCTGCCCGTGATAGAGTCGGCCCTGGACCCGAATGCCACCAGCAAGCATGGCGCCGCCGGCCTGTGGCAGTTCATGGTCGGAACCGGCAAGGGACTCGGTCTGGAGGTGAACAGCATGGTGGACGAACGCCGCGACCCGTACAAATCGTCGGAAAAGGCCGCCAAATACCTCAAGGACCTGTACAACAGCTACGGCGACTGGTCGCTGGCCATCGCCGCCTACAACTGCGGTCCCGGTGCCGTCAACAAGGCGCTGCGCCGCGCAGGAGGCACCCCCGATACCCAGGACTACTGGTCCATTTACTATTACCTCAGCCCCGAGACGCGCGGATACGTGCCCATGTTCATCGCCGCCAACTATGTGATGAACTATTACGACAAGCACAACATCGGTCCGGTGCTTCCCACCAAGCCGCTGGTGATGGACACAGTGCATGTGGCCGAACGCATACATTTCGACCAGATCTCGCACGTGCTCGACATCCCGGTGGAGGAGCTGCGTGTGCTGAACCCGCAGTTCCGCGCCGACATTATCCCCGGCAACAACGAGCGCAGTTACACGCTGATACTACCGTCGCGCCAGGTGCAGGCATACCTGATGAGCGAGGAGGAGATACGTGACTATGACGCCGACAAATACGCCCGCCGCGTCGTGGCCGAGCCGGGTTCGGAACCCGACGCCCAGCTTGCAGCCGTCATAGCGCAGGAAGATGCCGAGGAACTGGCCAACGAGGAGCATGACCAGGCCAAGGATCTGCCCGCGCCGCGCAAGACCGAGGAAGTGGCCGTGACACGTGACCGTCGCGGCTCGCAGCAACAGCATCTCGACACCGGCGACACCGATGCGCAGGCCGATGCAGCAAACGACTACCGTGCGGCACGCCAGTCAGCCCGTCGTCAGACCAAGGGCACTTACGAGGCTTCCGCCACGCAGGGCAGACAGTCCGCGGCCAAGAGTAGCAAGACAACCGCCAAAAAGAAGAAAGCGCAGCCTGTGGCTCCTAAATCGCATACCGTCAGGAGCGGCGACAACCTGTCGAACATAGCCAAGAAGTACGGCACCACCGTGGCGGCATTGAAGAAGGCCAACGGCATAACAGGAAGCGGCGACCAGTTGCAGCCCGGCGACAAGCTGAACCTGCCTGGAAAAGGCAGTGTCTCCTCATCCAAGAGCAAAAGCAAGAGCAAATCAAAGGGTACATCCAAAAAATCTAAGAAAAAGAAGAGAAGACGCTAAACCAATTAGCAATGAGCAATTAGCTAATGAGTAATTTGCGTTGCATAGCGATTAATTACTAATTACTAATTAAATTACTAATTCAAAAAAATGCCATGATCACCACGTTGATAGTAATGTTTTTCGTAGGCTATCTCGCGATAGCCCTGGAGCATCCTCTGCGCGTCGACAAGACGGCGATCGCACTTGTGCTGGGCATGCTGCTGTGGGTAATCTACGCGCTTTGCGCCGACCGGATAGTCCCGCAGGTGGAACCCGATAAACTTGCGGCCTACATAGCCCAGACGCCGGGCCTGCAGGGCGAGAGTCTGCATTCCCAGGCGTTGAACTATGTGCTGGATGTCAAGATTGTAGAGGCATTAGGCGACATCACCCAGACCCTGTTCTTCCTGATTGGCGCCATGACCATCGTGGAACTGGTGGACGTCCACGGGGGCTTCTCCATCATTACCGACCATATCAAGACACGCAGCAAGGGGAAACTGATGTGGATCCTTTTAGTGACGGCGTTCCTGTTCAGTGCCGTTCTGGACAACATGACCACCACCATCGTGATGATCATGCTGTTGCGCAAGCTTGTGGACAAGCGCAGCGACCAGCTGTTGTACGCCGGACTCATCGTGATAGCGGCCAACTGCGGCGGCGCATGGTCGCCAATCGGCGATGTCACAACCATCATGCTCTGGGTGAAAGGCAATGTCACCGCCGGCGCATTAGTGGCCTACGTCACGCTTCCCTCGATCGTGGCCTGCGTGGTACCGGCGTTGTGGGTGAGACGTTCGCTGAGGGGGGAGCTCGGCACTGTGCACGTCACCGAGACGCAGGATCACAAGGAATTCACTCACCGCGAGAAGCTGACCATGCTGATACTCGGCGTCACCGGCCTGGTGATGGTGCCTGTGTTCAAGACTGCCACACACATGCCGCCCTTCGTCGGAATGCTGTTGGTGCTCGGAATTCTGTGGATATATACAGAAATATTCTATAACCGGCGCCCGCACTACAAGGGCGCGCGTCAGCACCGTCTGCAGATGGTCATCAAGAGAATAGACTTCCCCTCGATACTGTTCTTCCTCGGCATTCTGATGGCTGTGGACGTTCTGGATGCGTCGGGTATCCTGGCCGCTACGGCCGCATGGCTCGACAAGGCCATACACAACATCTATATCATCAACGTCGTGCTGGGCATAATGAGTTCGGTGTTCGATAACGTTCCCCTGGTGGCCGGCGTGATGGGCATGTATCCCGTCACCGATGCGGCGTCGGTGGGTTATGCCGCGCAGTTCGTGCAGGACGGCGTGTTCTGGGAGTTCCTGAGCTACTGCGCCGGAGTGGGCGGATCGATGCTGATTATCGGATCGGCTGCCGGCGTGATCGCGATGGGTCTGGAGAAGATCAGCTTCGGATGGTATCTGAAACACTTTTCTATTCCCGCATTGCTCGGCTATCTTTGCGGTGCAGGCGTGTATATACTTGAGGTGTTCCTGTTCAAATAACCGATGGATAATAATCAATATATAATTGGATAACAATCAATATATAGTAAGGAGTAAGGATGAACTCGGCGCGGCGGCCGCATGGCTGATAAAGCAAGCCGGAGCCCGGCGAGTCGTGGCCTTCGACGCCCCGATGGGAGCGGGCAAGACCACGCTGATATCAGAGATGACGCGCCTGCTGGGCAGCGACGACGCCGCCAACTCACCGACGTTCAGCATCGTGAACCATTACGATGTGCCGGGCGGCAAGCCCATATATCATTTCGACTTCTACCGCATCGACGATTCGCGCGGCGTGGCCGACATAGGCATCTACGACTACCTGGATTCCGGCTCGTGGTGCCTGCTGGAATGGCCTCGGGTGGCGGTGGACTTCCTGCCCGCCGACACCGTGGTGGTGCGCATCGAGGTGCAGCCCGACGGTGTTAGGGTGTTGACAGTGGTTTCGTAAGTAGCGGAAGGGTTTCGTAGTACAGGATGGATTACGTATTTTTGGACATAGCGGACTCCACTATGAATTATGCCGCCGCGCATCAGCACGAGCTTGGCGACCGGACCATGGTGGTTGCCCATAATCAGGAGTCGGGACGGGGCCAGCGCGGCAACAGCTGGGAGTCGGAGCCGGGCAAGAACCTGACGGTCACGATGCTGTACAGGCCCAAGGCCGACATGGACCCGCGGCCGCTTGACGAGCAGCAGTTCCGCATCAGCGAGGCTACGGCACTCGGTGTGGCCGACACTCTGGAGGCTTACGGCCTGAAGGCGATGGTGAAATGGTCGAACGACGTGTATGTGGGCGACTGCAAGATCTCCGGCATACTGATAGAACATACCATAATTGGCAACCGCCTGGACAACAGTCGCATCGGCATCGGCCTGAACGTGAATCAGCGTGAATTCGTCAGCGACGCCCCCAACCCCGTCAGCATGTATCAGCTGTTAGGCGAGGACCTGCCCTTGGCCCGTGTGCTCGACACTCTGTCCGAGCAGTTGGAGAAGCGGCTGGCACAGGACGCCGATACTCTTCATGCCGACTATATGGACAGACTGTGGCGCAGGGACGGTGAATTTCATGGTTTTCGGCTCCGCGAAGGCGAACGCACGGAATTTCAGGCCGGTATAAGGGATGTGAAGAGAAACGGACCGCTTGTGCTGCAGATGACGGATGGACATGAAACAGCATTTTATTTCAAGGAAGTGGAGTTTATTCTCTGAAATTTACTAATTTTGCGGTATGGACTGGCGCAAGATATTGGGATACGTGGTGCGGTGGCTGTTGCCTCTGGCGCTGACGGTGCTGTTGGTGGCCTACATGTTCCGCAAGGTTAACTTCGCGGACATGATGGAACTTCTGCGCCACGGCGTTGACTACAAGTGGATACTTGTGGCGATGCTGATGAGCGTGCTCAGCCATGTGTTCCGTGCCGCGCGCTGGCGCATACAGCTCAGGGCATTAGGTATCCGGCCACCGTTCATGGCGCTGTGCTGCAGCATATTCGGCACCTACGCGCTGAACCTGCTGTTTCCGCGTTTGGGCGAAGTGTGGCGCTGCACTTATATAGCGCATCGCGAGCACGCACCCTTTACCGAGGTGGTGGGTTCGATGGTGGGCGACCGTGTGGCCGACATGATTACTGTGTTCACGCTTACGGTCATCACCTTTCTGATAGCCACGCCTGCGATAGAGGCGTTCCTGATAAAATATCCCGTAGGCCAGGGTGTTGTGGGGCTGGCCCGCAATCCGTGGTTCTGGACCGGTGTGGTCGGAGGCTGCGTCATAGTGTGGGCGGTGCTGCATTTCGGCCGAAACTACAGCGCGGTTAGCAAGACGCGCCGGTGGGCAGGGGAGATGTGGAAAGGCTTTGCCGTCGTAGGCAGGATGAAAGGAAAGTGGGCGTTCCTGTTCTGGACGCTGGCCATCTGGGCCTGCTATTATTTCCAGCTGTACGTGGCCCTGTTCTCGTTCAGCTTCATGCGCGACCTGTGCACACCCGAACTGGCATGGGGCCTCGTGCCTTGCCTTGTGGCGTTCATACTCAGCTCGATCGGCATGGCCGTGCCCAGCAACGGCGGTCTCGGCCCCTGGAACCTCGGCATTATCTTCGGTCTTGCCGTCTACGGCGTGTCGGAAGATGCCGCCACGGCGTTCTCGATGCTGCAGTGGTCCGGCCAGACCGTGATGCTCATCACTTTGGGTATATTTACGATGATATACATTTCCGTCACCAAAAGCGGAAAGGATGCCCGCCTGCCGGAGGCGGGGATCTAAACTAATTAGAGACATGAATTTCAACGAAGACGATAATAACGATTATTTCGATCAGGAATACGTTCCGGAGGAACCGAAGCCTGTGAAGGAACCGAAGCGTCCGGTGCTGAAGCCGGAGGATCCGGCCTATTGGGACGAGCCCGAATCGGAGTTCGACCACTTGAAGCAGACATCCCGTTCATGGAAGCTGTGGATGTGGGTGGCCGTCGCCGGTGTGGTGATGGGTCTGGTCATTGCCGGATGGCTTGTCTATTTCAATCCGTATGTGGAGAATGCCGTGACTTACGGATATGTGGAGAGCATCGAGAAGCGCGGCACCGCCATCAAGACATACGAGGGCGTGTTGTTGCCCTATAAGAATCTGATGGACACCACGCGCGTTTACGACAAGGACTTTGTGTTCTCTACGGTCAACGATACGGTGGCCGTGACGCTGCGTCGCATGCAGTACAGGAACCGTCCGGTGCGCGTGGAGTATGAGGTATATCATGCCGCCGTGCCCTGGCGCGGGGACACCAAGTATATAGTGGTGCGGGTTGATTCTGTCGATCCGCGGACAATCCTGCCTCCCGACCGCCAACCTGATCTATGAGAAGATTGTTGATACTTATGGCGGCGGTTGTGTCCGCGGTGCAGGTCTGGGCCGACTCGGTGCGCGACTCGGTGCTGACAGTCACGGAGCCGTTGACCGAGATTAAGTATGCCGAACGCGCGGACTTCCATACGGTGGTGTTCAAGTCGCGCCCGACCGTGATACCGGCATACGCCTTCCGCGAGTGTCCCAACCTGCGCGATGTGAGGCTGCCCGAAAGCGTACGCGACATCAAGTCGCAGGCCTTCGTGTATTGTCGCTCGCTGCAGAGCATCAACCTGCCGGATGGGATGACGCACATAGGCGCGAACGTGTTCTCGTTCTGCACGTCTCTCCGCGAGGTGAAGCTGCCGGCCAACCTGAAGGAGCTGGAAAGTTACGCCTTCAGCGAATGCACGTCGTTGCGGCGCGTCACGATGCCGGCCAACGCCAACCTGTTGGGCGAAATGCTGTTCGCCGGCTGCTACGCGCTGACCGAGCTGATAGAGCCGTCGCCTGTGCCACCGCCGTTCGACTGCAACTCGCAGCCGTTCGACCCCGAGGAACGGAGCATGCTGCGCACGTGTACGCTGCGGGTTCCCGGCTCGGCGATACAGGCCTACCGTAAGGCACACGCCTGGCGCGACTTTGAGAATATAGAGCCGCTGAATTAAACGACTCAAAGACATATATATTCAGACAATATTAAAAACAAGATAGGAATGAAAGTATTGATCATAGGTGCCGGAGGAGTCGGCACGGTAGTGGCGCACAAGTGCGCGGAGCATCCCGATGTGTTCAGCGAGATAGTGCTGGCGTCGCGCACCAAGCGTAAATGCGACGTTATAGCCGAGAATATCAAGACCCGTCACGGTGTGGAGATAGTCACGGACTGCGTGGACGCCGACGAGGTGCCCCAGCTTGTGGAGCTGTTCAGGAAGCACAAGCCCGTCATCTGCATCAATGTGGCGCTGCCCTATCAGGACCTGACCATCATGGAGGCCTGTCTGCAGGCCGGCGTCAATTACCTCGATACGGCCAACTACGAGCCCAAGGACGAGGCACACTTCGAGTATTCGTGGCAGTGGGCGTTCCGCGAGCGTTTCGAGAAAGCCGGCCTTACAGCCATCCTGGGCTGCGGCTTCGACCCGGGTGTAAGCGCAGTGTTCACCGCTTACGCCGCCAAGCATCATTTCAGCGAGATGCGCACCCTCGACATCGTGGACTGCAACGGCGGTAACCACGGCAAGGCGTTCGCCACAAACTTCAATCCCGAAATCAACATCCGCGAGATCACGCAGAAGGGCCGCTACTGGCAGGACGGCAAGTGGGTGGAGACCGAGAACCTGGAGATTCACAAGCCTCTGACCTACCCCAACATCGGAGTCCGCGAGAGCTACCTGCTCTATCACGAGGAACTGGAGAGCCTGGTGCAGAACTTCCCGACCATCCGCCGCGCCCGCTTCTGGATGACCTTCGGCCAGGAGTACCTGACGCATCTGCGCGTGATCCAGGACATAGGCATGGCCCGCATCGACCCCGTGATGTACAACGGCCAGGAGATCATTCCGATTCAGTTCCTGAAGGCTGTGTTGCCCGATCCCGGCACACTCGGCGAGAACTACACCGGCGAGACTTCGATAGGCTGCCGCATCTCCGGACTGGACAAGGAGGGAAATCCCAGCACATACTACATTTACAACAACTGTCCGCACCAGCAGGCGTATGCCGAGACCGGCACGCAGGCCGTGAGCTACACCACCGGCGTTCCCGCCATGGTGGGCGCCATGATGTTCCTGACCGGCAAGTGGGTGATGCCCGGCGTTCACAACGTGGAGGAGTTCGATCCCGATCCCTTCCTGGAGAAGGTGGCCGAATGCGGCCTCCCCTGGACCGAAATCGTCAACGCCGACATCGAAATGGACTGAAATGAGGAGGCTGTCAGCATAAAATCAGCTGAAAATAGCCTAAAAATAGATTAAAATTGCAGAGTTTCTGAAATCTTTTTTGCAGAATAAGAAATTTTTAGTAACTTTGCAGTCGCAAAGCGCGAAATGAGTTCGTCGCTGGCAAATCGGGGCCCATTCGTCTATCGGTTAGGACGAGAGATTTTCATTCTCTAAAGAGCAGTTCGACTCTGCTATGGGCTACAAATCAAACACAAGGTTAACAACCAACACAGACTAAAACAGAAAGATGGCAAATCATAAATCGTCATTGAAGAGAATTCGTCAGGCAGAAAGCCGTCGCCTGGAGAATCGTTATTGGGCCAAGACCGCCCGCAACGCCGTGCGTCGCGTACGCAAAATGACCGACAAGGCCGAAGCTCAGGCCGCATACAACAAGGTATCGCAGCTGCTTCAGCGTCTGGGTCGCAAGAACATCATCTCCAAGAACAAGGCAGCGAATCTGTGCAGCAGCTTGCAGAAGCACGTCAACAAGCTGGGCTAAATTCACCGTTAAGATAACAGAGCCGGGCCGGCCGTCAGTTACGCTGACCGCCGGCTCGATTTTTTATAAGAAACATACTTTTAAGGATATTGTTTCTACAAGCCTACAAGGATTGCTTCTAATACCATAGCGCTATATTATAGTTATGAAACGTTACGATTATTTGGTGATAGGCAGCGGCATTGCCGGCATGTCGTTCGCGCTGAAGGTGGCCCGTACGGGCGCCAGCGTGGCTATTATATGCAAGACCGACCTCGAGGAGGCCAACACGTTCTACGCCCAGGGCGGCGTAGCCTCGGTGACGAACCTTGAGGTAGACGATTTCGACAAGCACATCCACGACACGATGGTGGCCGGCGACTGGATCTCCGATCCCAAGGCCGTCGAACAGGTGGTGCGCAACGCGCCCGCCCAGATTCAGGAGCTGCTGTCGTGGGGCGTCGACTTCGACCGCAAGGAGGACGGCACCTTCGACCTGCACCGCGAGGGCGGCCACTCCGAATTCCGCATCCTGCACCACGCCGACAACACCGGCGCCGCAATCCAGCAGGCTCTGGTGCAGCGTGTCAGAAACACCGATAACATCGACGTCTACGACCATCACTGCGCCGTGGAGATTATCACCCAGCACCATCTCGGCAAGGTGGTGACCCGCCGCACTCCCGACATACAGTGCTACGGCGCATACATCCTTAACGAAGCTACCGGCAATGTCGATACGTTCCTGGCAAAAGTGACCGTCATGGCCACGGGCGGCGTCGGAGCCGTGTACACCACCACCACCAATCCGCTGGTTGCCACCGGCGACGGCATCGCGATGGTGTACCGCGCCAAGGGAACGGTCAAGGATATGGAATTCATACAGTTCCATCCCACGGCCCTGTACCATCCCGGCGACCGTCCCAGCTTCCTCATCACCGAGGCCATGCGCGGCTACGGCGCCATCCTGAAGAACATAGACGGCACCGAATTCATGCACAAGTATGACGAGCGCCTGTCGCTGGCGCCGCGCGACATTGTGGCCCGCGCCATCGACTCGGAGATGAAGCTGAACGGTACCGACCACGTCATGCTCGACGTGACGCACAAGGATCCCGAGGAGACCAAGAAGCATTTCCCCAACATCTACGAGAAGTGCCTGTCGCTGGGCATCGACATCACCAAGGACATGATACCCGTGGCCCCGGCCGCGCACTACCTGTGCGGCGGTATCGCCGTGAACCTGGACGGCGAGTCGAGCATCAACCGGCTGTACGCCCTCGGCGAATGCTCGTGCACCGGACTGCACGGCGGCAACCGCCTGGCCAGTAACTCACTGATAGAGGCCGTGGTATATGCCGACGCTGCCGCACGTCACGCCATAGAGGCCATCAAGGGATACGACTGGCGCGACGACGTGCCCGAATGGAACGACGAGGGTACCATCCCGCACGAGGAAATGGTGCTCATCACCCAGTCGGAGAAGGAAGTGAGCCAGATCATGGCCTACTATGTGGGTATAGTGCGCAGCGACCTGCGCCTGAAACGCGCCTGGAACCGCCTCGACATCCTGTATCAGGAGACCGAGGACCTGTTCCGCCGCAGCAAGCCCACGCGCCAGTTGTGCGAGTTGCGCAACATCATAAACGTGGCATATCTCGTCACGCGCCAGGCAATGGACCGCAAGGAGAGCCGCGGACTGCACTACACCATCGACTATCCACACAAATAACCCCGATTCAGGATAATACATAAGGACCACCGATTGTTATATAGAATATGAAAAGGATTATCAGAGGCGCATTGTTATGTGCCGCCATCGTGACGGCCGGAATAGTGAGTGCGCAGAAAAGCAAGGACATGTCGGTGGCCCGCGGTCTGAACTCTTTCAGCTCCATAGTCAAGGAGCTGGAAATGAACTATGTGGACACCATCAATTCGGAGACGGCATTCAAGGACGCCATCGACGCGATGCTGCAGACGGTGGACCCGTATACCGTGTATTATCCCAAGGAGGACCGCGAGGACATAAGCCAGATGACCACCGGCGAATATGCCGGCATCGGCGCCCTGCTGCTGTATAAGGACGGCGGAACATACGTGTCGGAGCCGTTCGAGAACAGTCCGGCCTACAAGGGAGGTCTCCGAGCCGGCGACCGCCTGCTGAAGGTGGACACCGTCGATGTGTCGAAGTTTACCGTCGACAAGGTCAGCAAGCTGCTGCGCGGACGCCCCGACACGCAGGTGCGTATCCGCGTGCAGCGTCCGTATGTTCAGGATTCCATACTGAACCTGACCGTTACCCGCGCCAAGATACGCAATTCGTCGGTGCCATACGCCGGCGTGCTGCCCGACAGCATCGGCTACATACGCATCACGCAGTTTATCGAGGACACAGGCAAGGATGTCCGCGCCGCCCTCGACTCGTTCCATGCCACCGCCCCCGGACTTAAGGGCGTGATAATCGACCTGCGCGGCAACGGCGGCGGTCTGCTGGAACAGGCCGTGGACGTGGCCTCCAACTTCGTGCCCAAGGGCACCGAGATAGTGCGTACCATCGGACGCGACAAGGACGCCACCAAGATATACAAGACCATGCGCAAGCCGCTGTATCCCGACATGCCCGTGGCCGTGCTGACCGACGGCGGCACCGCCTCGGCCTCCGAGATACTGGCCGGAGCCATGCAGGACCTGGACCGCGGCGTCTTAGTGGGCACGCGCAGCTTCGGCAAGGGACTGGTGCAGACCACGCGCCCCCTCCCTTACGGCGGCGTGCTTAAGGTGACGGTAGCCAAATACTACACCCCTTCGGGCCGGTTGATTCAGAGCCTGGACTATAAGCACCGCAATCCCGACGGATCGGCGGCGCGCGTACCCGACTCGCTGACTCATGCCTACAAGACGCTGCACGGCCGCACCATACGCGACGGCGGCGGACTCCAGCCCGACTCCACGGTGAACTGGAAGAAAGTGAACCGTCTGGTCTACAACGTGGTGAGTGACAACTGGTCGTGGGACTTCGCCAACAAGTTCAAGGCCACGCACCCCACCATCCCGAGCGCCGACAAGTTCGTGATAACCGATTCGGTGTATAACGAGTTCAAGGCATTCATCGACCCGAAGAAGTTCAAGTACGACTCCGCGATGGAGGAGGCCACCGAACAGCTGCGCAAGGTGGCCGACGAGGAGGGATACATCAACGACGAGACCACAGCCGCTTTCGACAGCCTCAAGAAGCTGCTGACACACAACCTGGACCGTGACCTTGACACCCACCGCAAGCATATAGAGGAATACCTGGGCGGCGAGATAGTGAGCCGCTACTACTTCGACCGCGGGCGCACGCAGTACGGCATCCGCGACGACGAGGGCGTGGACGCCGCGCGCGGCATTCTAAAGGACAAAGCTCTGTACAAACGAATACTTTCGGGCAAATGACGCTGACGGAATGCGCGTCACAGTTCGTGACTGACTCCAAGCGGCGCGCCGCCGCAGGGATGTTGCGTGACCGTGACCTGAGACGCCTGATGTTCGCCGGTCTGTCGGGGAGCGCACCGGCGGTGTTCCTCAGCACCCTGGACTTGCCGCTCGGTGTGGTGGTATGCAATGACCTGACAGGCGCGGGCTATATGTTCAGCGACCTGACCGCCATACTCGGACCCGACGCCGTGGCCATATTCCCCAGCGGCTACAAGCGCGACATCAAGTATGGCCAGCCCGACGGGCCGCAGCAGATACTGCGCACCGAGACGCTGGACCGCCTGCATGCCCCTAAAAGCAACCTGACCTGGATTGTCACCTATCCCGAGGCATTGGCCGAACGTGTGGCCGCGCCGGAAGCCATGGCACGCGACACGCTCCGATTCCATCCCGGCGACACAGTCAGGATCTCCGAACTTCTGCAACGCCTGCTCGACATGGGCTTCCACAAGGTGGACTATGTCTACGAGCCGGGACAGTTTGCCGTTCGTGGCTCCATCTTCGACATATTCAGCTACAGCCGCGACATGCCCTATCGCTTCGATTTCTTCGACGAGGACATAGACACCATACGCACGTTCAACATCGAGACGCAGCTGTCGGAGGGGAAGGAGGAAGAGGCCGTGATACTCTCGGCCCGCGCCTCGGACGCCACCGGAGGCGTGTCGCTGCTCGACACTCTCGACACGGACATTGTGCTGTTCTGCGCCGATCCGGAATTCGTCACGGCGCGCGTGGCGTCCGTAGCCGCGCAGACATATTCAGATTCAGCCGTAATAGCCGGCGAGGGAGACCCCGACTCAATGCAGAAGGTGGTGGATCCCGATGAGTTCCGCGCCCGCTTCGAGGCGATGCGCGTGGCGCAGTTCACCCCCAACCGCGAGGCCGGGGAGAACATGGCCGGACTGGCCCGCATGGTGTTCGACACCGCGCCGCAGACGCTGTATCACAAGAATTTCGACCTCATAGCCGATTCATTCGCCGACTTCTTGGCCAAAGGATACCGCATAATGGTGCTGAGCGACTCGGCGCGTCAGACCGACCGTCTGAAGGAGATATTCGAGGACCGCGGCGACGACATCGTATTTACACCGGTAGAGCCGACGCTTCACGAAGGCTTCATCGACCGCGGGTCGAAAAGCTGTTTCTTCACCGACCATCAGATATTCGACCGCTTCCACAACTACACGCTGAAGGCCGACCGTGCCCGCAGCGGCCGCGTGGCGCTCAGCCTCAAGGAACTGAACCAGATCGAACCGGGCGACTACATAGTGCATATAGACCACGGCATCGGCATATTCGGTGGCCTGGTCAAGACGGCGACAAACGGGCATCCGCAGGAGATGATCAAGGTGTTCTTCCAGAACAACGACCTGGTGTTGGTGTCGATCCACGCGCTGCACAAGCTGTCGAAATACCGTGGTCAGGAGGGCGCCGCGCCCAAGGTGAGCAAACTCGGCTCCGGCGCATGGCAGCGGCTGAAGGAGCGCACCAAGTCCAAGATGAAGGACATGGCGCGCGACCTGATACGCCTGTACGCCCAGCGCCGCCACGAGAAGGGACACGCATTTCCCGCCGACAATTATCTGCAACATGAATTGGAGGCGTCGTTCGCCTACGAGGACACGCCCGACCAGCAGAAAGCCACGGCGGCCGTCAAGGCCGACATGGAGTCGCCGCGACCCATGGACCGCTTAGTGTGCGGCGACGTGGGATTCGGCAAGACGGAGATTGCCGTGCGCGCTGCCTTCAAGGCCGCCTGCGACAACAAGCAGACCGCGCTGTTGGTGCCCACCACCGTATTGGCGATGCAACATTACCACACGTTCCGCGACCGTCTCAAGGATTTCCCGGTGCGTGTGGAGTTCCTGAGCCGCGCCAAGAAGGCTGCGGAGACACGACAGATACTCGCCGACCTCAAGGCCGGCAAGATCGACATACTGATAGGCACGCACAAGATTATCGGCAAGCAGGTGGAGTTCAAGGACCTCGGCCTGCTGGTGATAGACGAGGAGCAGAAGTTTGGCGTGGCGGTCAAGGAGAAGCTGAAGCAGCTCAAGACCAACGTCGACACATTGACCATGTCGGCCACGCCGATACCGCGCACGCTTCAGTTCTCGCTGATGGGCGCGCGCGACCTGTCGAACCTCAACACGCCGCCGGCCAACCGCCAGCCCATCAACACCACGGTGTCCGTGCTGGACGACGATACCCTGAAGGAAGCCGTCAGCTTCGAGCTGAGCCGCGGCGGACAGGTGTTCTTTGTCACCAATCGGATTCAGAATCTTTTCGAGTTACAGACCAAATTAGAGCGCTTAGTGCCGGGTGTGCGCGTGGTGATAGCCCACGGCCAGATGCCGCCCGAACAGATGGAGAAAGCTATCATAGACTTCTCCAACCGCGACTACGACGTGCTGCTGTCCACCACCATCATCGAGAACGGCGTGGACATGCCCAACGTGAACACCATCTTGGTCAACAACGCGCACCGGTTCGGACTCAGCGAGCTGCATCAGCTTCGCGGCCGTGTGGGACGTTCGTCGCGCAAGGCGTTCTGCTATCTGTTCGTTCCGCCGGGCGACGCCATGACGCCTGTGGCGCGCCGCAGGCTGCAGGCCATCGAGTCGTTCTCGGAGCTTGGCAGCGGCATACACATAGCCATGCAGGACCTGGACATACGCGGCGCCGGCAACCTGTTGGGGGCCGAGCAGTCGGGATTCATAGCCGACCTGGGCTACGAGGCGTATCAGCAGATACTGCGCGAGTCGGTGACGGAACTGAAGACGGAGGAATTCGGCGACGAATTCCAGGATGTATCGGACGCCGCGACGGGGCAGGAGGAGTATGTGAACGAGGTGACGATAGAGAGCGACCTGGAATTGCGTCTGCCGCCGGAGTATGTGCCTCAGGAGAACGAGCGCATCACGCTGTACAGGCAGCTCGACAACATGGAGCGGACCGAGCAGGTCGAGGAATTCCGCGCCGAGCTGCGCGACCGTTTCGGCGCCATACCGGAGGTGAGCGAGGAGCTGATCAAGGTTGTTCCGCTGCGGTTTGAGGCGAAGAAGGCGGGCATAGAGCGTCTGGTGCTGAAGAACGGCCAGATGCGGGCGTACTTCGTCGGAGCGGAGAACAAGGCGTATTATCAGAGCCGCGCGTTCGGGCGCGTACTGGAATGGCTGCAGGGCAATCCGCGCGACACGCAGTTCCGCAAGGCCGGCGAGCGCAACCTGATAGTCATCGGCAACGTCACCACGGTCAGCCGCGCCCTCGACATCATGACCCGGATAAACAGTTTTTAAAGTTTAGGTTTAAAGTTTGGGTTTAAAGTTTAAGTTTAAAGTTTAGAGAATTGTGTAATAAACGGGCAATCATACACTGGACAAGGCATTCTCTAAACATTAAACCTAAACTTTAAACAAAAAAGGATACGAAAAAAGGCCTCGCCGGACACGGCGGGGCCTTTTGTTACGATGTGAACGGGGATTAGCCGTTAACCTTCTTCATGTGGGCGATGAGGTCGAGCACCTTGTTGGAGTAACCGATCTCGTTGTCATACCAGCTGATCACCTTGACGAACTTGTCTGTCAAGTAAACGCCGGCGTTAGCGTCGAAGATGGAGGTCAGGGGGCAGCCCAGGAAGTCGGAGCTAACCACAGCGTCCTCGGTGTAGCCGAGCACACCCTTCAGGTAGGTCTCGGAAGCCTCCTTCATGGCAGCGCAGATGTCCTCTTTCGTAGCGGGCTTAGCCAGGTTGGCGGTCAGGTCGACAACGGATACGTCCAGAGTGGGGACACGCATGGAGATACCTGTCAGCTTGCCGTTCAGCTCGGGGATAACCTTGCCTACAGCCTTGGCGGCACCTGTGGTGGAGGGGATGATGTTGCCGGAAGCGGCACGGCCACCACGCCAGTCCTTCATCGAGGGACCGTCAACAGTCTTCTGAGTAGCTGTTGTGGAGTGAACGGTAGTCATCAGACCCTCAACGATACCGAACTTGTCGTTCAGAACCTTGGCGATGGGAGCGAGACAGTTGGTGGTGCAGGAAGCGTTCGAAACGAACTGCTGGCCGGCGTATGTGTTCTCGTTGACACCAACTACGAACATAGGAGTAGCGTCCTTGGAAGGAGCCGACATAACAACATACTTGGCACCTGCCTCGATGTGAGCCTGAGCCTTCTCCTGAGTCAGGAACAGACCTGTGGACTCAACAACGTACTCAGCACCTACAGCGCCCCAGTTGATCTCCTTCGGGTCGCGGCATGCGGTAACGCGGATGCGCTTGCCGTTTACGATCAGCTCGTTCTTCTCCATGTCAGCCTCTACGGTGCCATCGAAACGTCCGTGCATCGTGTCGTACTTCAGCATGTAGGCCATGTAGTCTACAGGAAGAAGGTCGTTGATTGCCACTACTTCGAGGTCATCGCGCTTTGTGCTGGCGCGGAATACGAAACGGCCGATACGACCGAATCCGTTAATACCAATCTTTGTCATTGCTTGGTGTATTTAAAATTTGGGTTGATTTGTATTTTGTTTATCTTTGGGTTTTAATCCTTAATCTTGTTTTATCAGAGTCCTCAGAGTCATCACAGTTATCTGAGCGGCTTCCGCTACTAATAAAAATGCTATCATTACTGATAGGTTGTCTTTTAGATTGCAAAATTAAGAAATTTTTCGCAAATTTGCCGTATGTTTGGACAATTAATTGCAGCCTTGATTAAAATTAACAATCTCGGTCCCCAATCGTTATAACTTATGTCAGGTATCGGGCAGTACAGAGACATGGTCTCCGACCAATCTGTAGGGCATTAACCCCGCCATGGACGGAGTCTGCGTTAGCTGGCTCTGGCCTTGGTGGGGTGAGGATAAGCGAGACACAGCTTGGTCGGAGACCATGCCTCTCGCCTAAAGTTGCTGAAATTACTAACTCTAATATAGAAAACTATGGGAAAATTCATTCAGGATTTCAAGGCGTTCGCCTTGAAGGGCAATGTGATCGACATGGCTGTCGGCGTAATCGTCGGCGGCGCGTTCGGCAAGATAGTCAGTTCGCTGGTGGACGACATCATCATGCCGGTAATAACCATCTGCACGGGCAATACGGGCTTCGAGAACATGAAGTATGTGATACATCATGCGGAGCCTGCCGACGCGGCCTTAGGCAAAGCCGCCGTCGAGGAAGTGGCCATCAACTACGGTATGTTCATCCAGAACATCGTCGACTTCCTGATCATAGCCCTCTCAATCTTCATCGCCCTGCGCGTCACCATGAAGTTCATGAAGAAGGAGAAAGAGGAGGAGGCTGCTCCGGCCCCCGCACCCGAGCCCACAACCGAAGAGAAGCTGCTTACTGAAATCCGCGACCTGCTGAAAGAGCAGAATGCATAGTAGCGCAGATAGTAGCGCGGGCTGTCCCAGCCGCGACGGTAGTAGCGCAGGCTGTCCCCAGCCGCGCACAGAAAATGACCAAAAGCCTTATGAAATATAATCAATAGGCATTTTGTCCGAGTTGATGCGCGGCTGGGGACAGCCCGCGCTACTAAGGAAAAAGGCCTCGCCGGATGGCGGGGCCTTTTTATATAGGGATTAAGGTATTGCTTACTTAACAACCACCTTCACGCTCTTGTTGCCTGCGGTTACTACGTAAACGCCTGCGGGAACGGAGATGCTGCTGATCTCGGAAGCCTCGCCGTTGGCGATAACCTTACCGTCTGCAGAGCTTACCACAACCTTCTCGCCTGCGAAGCCGCGGACGATGATGGTGTTCTTGGCTGTTGCGATAGCCTTGGCTGCGCCGAGCTCATCGAGACCGGACTGTTCCTTCTCGAACTTGATCGTAGCGGTGTTCGATACGCGGCCTGCGCCCTCCTCGAACAGTGCGACTACTACATAGTCGTAAGTAGTGCCCTCTACAACGTTAGCGTCAGCGTAGTCGGTCTTCTCAACCGGAGCGTCGTTCAGTTTCACGCCGTCACGATATACATCGTAGCCCTTCAGCGAGATCTCGCCTGTGAATGCGGCTGCCGGTGTGTAGGTAACGTCGTCAACGAACAGCATGAAGTTGTTGTTCGCAGCGCAGCTGCGGATAGCGAAGCGTACAGCGCCTTCGGGCAGATCTACAGAGTATTCCGTCCATTCAGCGGGAACTACGTCAACCTGCGAGCCTTCAACCAGGACGAAGTCCTTGGGATCGGTGCTGCCAGTGCTGTAGTAAACCTCAAGCTTCTCAGGATAAGTAGCGGTATAGCTTCTTGCCCAGAAAGTAACGGTCTGTTCGCCACCATAGAGCTGGGGCGAGATAGCCCAGTCGTCAACAGCCTTATCCTCATAGGAGAACATGGAGAACAGGAACTTGTCACCGCTGTGGGCTTCTCCACCCTTGAGTGCAAGCTGTGCGGAATCCCAAACCCAGAAGCTACCCTTGGTCGTACCGGGATCGATGCCGGGAATATCAGTATTCTGAATACCACCTACGACTTCTTCGTCAACGTCAACGAATACCCAGTCGCCATACTCGGCTGCGAATGCGTCTGCATCCTCGAAGTCGTCAGTCTTGGGATCGGGAGTAACGGCCGTAAGGTCGGGCTCGTTCCATGTCAGAGCCACGGAGTTCTCGCTGTTGGCAGCGGCTGTCTCTTATACACATCTCCGAGCCCACGAGACTAGCGCTCATCTC
>UQMZ01000034.1 GCA_900542185.1 uncultured Bacteroidales bacterium | reverse complement strand
GACGCAAATTTAACACTTTTCCCTAAATCCATGCACCGGGATTTCGGCTTGTGCCTTTAAGACCTGGCTGGTTGCAAATCAGAAAATATGGGGACTTGTCCCTGTAGGCATCTGTTGGGCTGTAGCAGTGGGAATGGCTTTCCTGTTTGGCAAAAATGAAGATGCGGCGTCATCGATGGCGGCTTATCTTCTAATTGGTGCATTATTAGTCAGTATTGCGTTCACGGCTGCGGAAACAAACGAGAAACCAAACCTGATTTATACCATAATCGCATTGGCTCCAATCGTTTTTATGGTTCTTGTACTGATGGGCAAATTTTCACACACTCTGATTACAACTGGTGTGATAATATGGACAATAGTCTCTATCCTGATTGGATTATTCTGTGGATCCATTATACGAAAATATTCGTTGGTGAATTATTACGAAACCGTATCAAAGATATTCAAGCTACGGTCAAGTATCGATATCTGGTCATCAGAGCAGACATTCGCATATCGAAGAGCTGTAGAAGCATTCATGTATTCGTTTACAGCTGTAGAGATGTTCTCTATATTGTTCGTATGAATGCGGAAGGATGCAGACAAGGAATATGTCGCCAGACTCTCTAAGGGCATCTACATTCTGGTGAATGGCAATAAGGTCATCAAACTGAACCTGACTGGAAAATAAGCTACTTAAAACAATAAATCAAATGAAAAGAATCTTAATGCTGTTATCCGCATCGGTCTGCGCGCTCTGTGCGTTAGCGCAGACCTATGACGAAACCGACTTGGTCGGCAAGTGGAATGTAACCTCCATGACTGGACACGTTAACAATTGTATCATCTCCTTCGAATCCCTGTATTTCGGAGATACTCAAGTTGGTGACGATACTGTTGAAGATGATTGTTGGCTTTGCGCAGGATATCTCGAAGAGTGTAAGTCCAATGACTTAGATCTTGAAGAACCCGGCGCAATCGAGACCTGGTCCAGAATGCCGATATTTGATTTCTTCATCTCCAACAATAATAAGCTTCATCTCAATACTTTTGTAGGCTCGAATGAAATCCGTCTTGTAATCAAGGAGTGGAAAGACGGGGTGATGAAGCTGGAGACATACGACGGCAAAACGAAAATCGAACTGAAGAAAGATACGTCGGCTGTGAATTCCGTGGTTATAGAGACTCCGGATAACAGAAGCATCTACGACATCAATGGCCGCAAAGTAAGAACAACCGAAAAAGGAAACATCTATATCAAGAGCCGTAACAAGTTCATAGCCCGTTGACAGGTTCACGCCCAAAAGAAGCAGCGCAGGCCGTCTCCGGCCTGCGCCACTTCTTATTGACGATGAGGACATCGTCAGCCCGGTAAAGGATGCGGGCGCGGAGTGCCGACCGCTACTGGAGTGACGGCGTCCTCGCCGTCAATATCATAGTGGCTATTAATCCGTTATTGAGGGAACGCCGAGTTTGTCTAAAATCTCTACCATTTGCGATGGCGTGACCACAAAACATTTCCTAGGGAAATGTTTAAGGTTTCCTGTCACAAGATAAGCGTCATCAACGCTCAGCGCAACTTCATAAAAGACAATATCATCAGCATCCGGGAAATACTCATTTTCAACTGATGTGCGTGGCGTATGAATGCCGTATTCGACAAATACAGACACAAGACTATCAACAAGTTCCGGCCTGAAACGGAATTTGGCACGAGACAGTACATCCCTGTATTCTTCAATTATTTCAGAATTATATAGTGGTGTGATAATTCCTTTAAGCACAGCGCTTATTACTCTCGATGGGTTTGAGGATCCGTCGGAAGAAAACAGAGATGAAACCAGTACGTTGGTGTCAATGACCGCATAGATCTTTCTTTCTACGTTCATCTCTTGCGGCTTTGATTTCTGCATTAATTTCTTCCAGTGTCATTTCAGGCATGCCTGAATCGACTATGGTTTGTTGCATGGCTTGAAAAGCGTCAAGGGCTTTCTGACGTGACGGGTCTATATTCGGAGCCTTGATCTCGAACGGGATACGCCTTTCCCTTACTACTGCCTTCATAAAAATATTGAAAGCGGCAGTGGCACTTAGACCGAATGCTTCACAAAGCGTATCAAAGTTCTTTTTCAGCTTTTGGTCTACACGGATGGATATTGTAGCTTGAGACATAAATATATGTATTTGTACTGCAAATTTAATGCAAATTGCATTACAAATACAAATAATTTAACACAATTGTTCAATTTTAATTGCAAATAGTAGCGTAGGGTGTCCTCAACCTCGCACGACTAATGTCCAAGTCCTTATGAAATACTCAATCAGGCATTTAGCTGGGCTATGCGCGATTCGGAGAATCCGCGCCGCTACTGTCTGAGGTATTTGGAGAACTGGCGGGGGGACATGCCGACCTGATAGGCGATTTCGCTGAGCGTCGGTTTGATGTGCTTGCCGGTGGCCTGCGCGAGAAGTTCGCGGCCTTTGGCCACCCGCCGGTCGCGCAGATACTCGAGTGGGGATAAGCCTGTAATGGCTTTGATGCGCTTATAAAGGTTGCTGCGACTCATGCCGGCATGACGCCCCAAGTCCTCGATACTGAAATCTGCATCCGATATGTTGGCATCTATTATCGAATCTATAGACTTTAACCAGGCAAGATCTGCATCTGTTTCACTGTCATTGGGACTATCAGCTTCACTGCCTGATTCCGCAATCACCGTTACATCCGTAGAACGCCCTTTATCATCTATTACCGAATCCTGTTGCCCAATTTGGGCCGGTACAGCGGATTCTATTTGCTTTTTCTTTCGTACCCGTCTATGGAAAGTGAATAACAGCAATCCTATGGCCAATACCATGATGACAATTATGAATATTAGCCATCCGAATACCGATGAACCATTATCTGCCGGTTTTTTATTCGGAGCGTCAGCCAGATCTGAACTTATCACGGCCAAGGCACCGAAAGCACCGGCCAGGACAGTGCCGTCGCCGGTATCGTACAAGGCGTATTTGCCGAATCTCAGGCCGTCCAGGTCCGCAAACGTCTCCACACGCGGTGGATTACAGCTGACATCGACATGATACACCGCTGAATCGGAACTGCACCACAACGTGCCGTCCCCGGCGCCCTTCAGCGCAATCAGCGGCATGCCTTCAAGGGCCACACACCGTCCGAAACGATCGGCGAGACCATGCGGTGTGGCAAAATACAACTCTCCGTTTCCGGCAAACGCCATGTGGTCGACCACTATGCGGTCATCGCCGGCAAACGGTGTCTTGATTTCTGACGATAATCCGGATCGGGTATCAAAAGCGAAGACTCCGTAATGGGTCGCCACAAAGATGCTGTCGCCACGTGGTGACGCGCACAAATCGGTGATATAATCCGTTTTCAACGCGGAATTCGAGATGTCGAATTTATCGGATGTACCGGCCCTGATGTCATGCCTGACCACACCGTCAGAGAATGTGGCTATCCATAACTTTCCGAACGCGTCAACAGCCATTCCACGCGACCGCGATGCAGGACTTCCGGCACCTAATCCGGCAACCGGCATCGCCCTCAATAAAGTGTCGACCATAAAAACCCCGCCACCGTAACTTGCCGCAAGCACATTGCCGTCGGGCATCGGCAGCAGATTGGTGACAGTGCGACTTGGCAGGTCAGTAAGCACCGTATCCTTTCCAACGGCAATCCCGGCACCGTCGTATGCCGTCCATAACCGGCCTTTGCCGTCGATTGCGAACGAGGATATATTCTCCTCGATTCCCGTCCTGACAGTCTCTATGGCCGACAGTTCCGGCTCCGTAAAATATATGCCGGAATGATAGATTGACGCGTACAGTCTGCCGCTACGATGGTCGTATGCTACCGATGAAACATGATTGCCGGGTATCGAAGCCGGATCCTCGAGCCTTCGCCGCATGTTTATGACGCTGCCCGTAGAACGGCGGTACAGATAGATTCCATCACTGTTGGTGGCGTATGCCTTCCAGCCATGACTCAGCGCGGCGGCGTCCTTGACAATCTTATCCTGCAGCGAAGCGGGCAAATCGCTCTGTATGTAATCCCTCGCCATGATTGTATCGCACAGCGTGGCCGAATTGCCTTCAAGCATATATGTGCCTGTCAACGTGCCTATATAGATGTGGCCGTCCCTTATCTCTATACGATTTACCGTAGGCTGTCTTGTCCCTCTGTCGGTCAGCGGGATGCCGATTACCTTACCCTTGCCATCCGCCGCGTACAGTCCTTGTTCGGTTCCTATCAGCAAACGACCGTCCGCGTCAAAGGCCAGCGCATAAACGTCCGTTTTCTGCAGCGATGCATTCTCCTCCCAGGCACGCCAGCCGGAAGCCCGGCATACCACGGATGCGACACACAGCACTATCAGGAGTACGAAACGTTTCATATCGCAAATTTCGGATTTTGTCATGAATTATGCAACACGTCGAACACAAATTGTTCATTATTGCGCACATAAGGGTATATGAAACATTCGTGCATATCCGCGAAACATCCGTGCATATCGAATCCACAACGCTCATTATATATTTGCGACAAATTAATCTATCAGCCAATGAAAAAATTTCTTTTATTATCAGTCATGGTGCTGGGAACGTTGTTGTCCGCAATCGGCGCCACGACCAAAGTGACCCGGAACCTGTGGACAGGGGAGGTCGTGATGGGCAACTGGTCCGGTTACGTGGTTCTGAATGCCGAACAGGCAAGTGCCATTGAACCCGGTTGCAAGGTTCTGGTGACCGTGAAGGATGTGGACAGTTCCGCCGGAACTCCGCAGGTCTACCTGCAGAAAAGCGACTGGACGGACTTCTCGCCAGCGGTGAAAAGCATCGTCCGGAATGCCGGAACGGAATCGTTCGACATCACCGAGGAACTTTATGCCGACATCAACGGCAGAGGTCTCGTTGTGAAGGGATGCTACGCCACCCTCACCAAAATAGCGGTGCAGAAGGAAGTGGAACTCGGTGAAGGGGGAGACTTCGATTCAGCCGTCAGCCGGGTGTGGGAAGGCGACACTTTCATCAGCTGGGAAGACCCGGACAAGGGTTGGGCCGTGATAGGTTCCGACTGCTTTAAGGATGCAAAGGCAGGGGATGTCCTGCGCTTCGGAATGACCGACGTGCGTCCCTGGGCACAGGCCAGCATCGTCGATTCGTCCTGGGCCTCGTTTGCCGACGCACCTATCAGGACTGTGGGTATGCCTTTCTATGAGTACACCGTTACACAGGCCATGCTGGAGTCACTGCAGAGCACAGGCCTGATTGTCAGCGGCAACGGCTATCGTCTTGCGTACATCGATGTCGTGGACCTTTCTAAAATGCCCGCTTTCACGGCGCAGCTCGCCGAAGGCACCTCCAAGCACTGGGCCAAAGGAAGCCGGCCTTGCGTTACCCTTGAATTACAGAATTTAGGAGCGAATAAACTCACCGTTCCCGTCAGTGCCATCCTGACCCGTGACAATGGAGAGGCATGCGACAACATCGATCAGGTTACGGTGGTGGAATCGGGCGCCACCGGCGAAGTCGCACTTGAATTAGGATCACTCGAACCGGGAATGTATCGTCTTGCAGTCATTGCCGGCGGCAGACTCGTGGATTCATTCAACATTGCCTGTGAGCCCGAAGGAATCAAATCCGCCACCGATGCACAGGCCGATTTCAACGAATTCTGGAATACAGCCATCCAACAGCTTGCAACTATTGATCCTCAATATAAACTCACGGAACTGCCCGACAGGAGCGGCACCAAACGCAAACTCTACCTTGTGGAAATGCAGTCCGTTCCCGACGGTCTGAGCGGTGAACCCGTCACCATACGCGGATATTACGCCGAGCCCATCGCCGAAGGCAAGCATCCTGTGGTGATTACCTATCAAGGCTATGACAGCGCGGCATACGGACCCGACGGCAAGCCGGTTGACCCGTACTGCCCCTCGGGCGACGAAGGAGACTGGGCGGAACTGATTCTGTCCACACGCGGTCAGAGCATCAACAACCGCGAGCCATACACCAACACGTACGGCGACTGGTTTGCCTTCAATTTCGGAGACAAGGACAGCTATTACTATCGTGGAGCTTATATGGACTGCATCCGCGCCATAGACTTCGTGGCCTCACGCGAAAAGGTAGACCCAACGGCCATCTTCGCGCAGGGCCAGAGCCAGGGAGGAGCGTTTACCATAGCCGCGGCCGCCCTCGACCCGCAGAAACGTCTCAAGGCCATCGCTCCGGCCGTACCCTTCATGGGCGACTTCCCCACGTATTTCACCGTAGCCGGTTGGCCCCGTTCCGTGGCTGTGGCTCAGGCTGCGCAGAAAAACATGAGCGATGCCGATATGTATGGGTTCCTCAGCTATTTCGACACCAAAAACCTGGCTCCGGCCATCGAATGTCCCGTAATCCAGGCTGTCGGCGTGCAGGATCCCATCTGTCCCGTCCGCACCAATATGGCACCCTACAACAATCTGAAGGTACCGAACCGCAAGCTTGTCGTCAACGAGAACGAGGCTCACTCCGTACCCTCAGACTGGCATGACATCTATATGGCGTGGTTCCGGCAGGCCATCGAGGGTATGCCCGAATACATGGAACTGACTTCAAACATATTCCGTGGCGAATTCCCCGTGCAGTGGAGCGCACTTACACTCGACGCATCCAGATTCAAGTATGTCAAGGCAGGGGACAGGCTGAAGATAAGCATCAGCCGGATTGCCGAGGACCGCACCGCCTGGCCTCAGCTAAAGGTGACCGACTCGTCGGCCAAGGACATCTGGCCGGCCACTCCCCTCTATGATTCGGAAAAGACATTCGACGCGCCATATAGCGTTGAATTCGATATCGACGCCGACAAAGCCAAACTGTTGCAGACATCCGGTTGCAGAATCAACGGATGCGCGTTCACTCTCGCTTCGGTCGATATAACCGGCACCGCCGAGATTTCCACCGTACTGAAAGACCCGTCAAAAGCCGTCAGCACCATCTGGGAAGGCTCGGAGCATATTTCCTGGGCGGCCGCCGATAAAAACAGCGTACTTATCGACAAATCGAAATTCGCCGACATGAAGGCCGGCTCTGTGGTGCGCGTTAGCATGAGCGACGTAACCAACAACGCACAGCTGAGACTTCAGGCCAACTACACGCAGTTCGACCCCGTGAGCAACACACAGCTGAAAGGTGCATCGTCGGCCGACATCACATTCGATGATGCGATGGTGGCTTTAGTAAAGCAAAATGGGCTGAGAGTCACCGGTTGCTATTACACTCTGGAGAAAGTTCAGCTGATCGATGCCTCGCAGACGTTGTGCACCCAACACATGATGGACACATCGTGCGTCAAGGCCTGGGAAAACGGCGAGAATGCAATCGGATCCGTCGAGATTCAGAGTCTGGAGGCTCACGATTACGATGTGACGGTCACCGCCACACTATATTCCGACCTTGACAAGACTACCCCCGTAAAAACCGTGTCAAAGAAAGTGGCCATGCCGGCCCGCAGTCTCGTGAACGCCGAGGTGGAATTAGGTGATCTCGATCCAGGATTCTACAGCCTGACCATGTATGTGAACGGCTCGGATGCCGGGACATACAACATCGGTTCAAAGCCGACGCAAATCGAAGTTACCTACGACGCGGAACCAGACTTTGAGGAATTCTGGTCCACGGCACTCAACGACCTCAGTAATGTCGCGCCTAAATTTACACTGGTGAACGAAGTGGAAGGGAAGTCCACATCGACACGTAAGGTATGGTATGTGGAAATGAAATCCACTCCGGACGAGCCGGGAGGAGAGCCGGTGATTATTTCAGGCTATTACGCCGAACCGGTGGCCGAAGGCACATATCCCTGTCTGATACATTTCCAGGGCACGGACGGAGGCACCTCGACACCCTGGTGCATGAGCGGCGACTCCAATCCCGAATGGTGCGAATTCGTGCTGTCCGTACGCGGCCAGATGCTCAACAACCGCGACCCGCACAAGGACCGCAACATATACACGCAGAACGGCATGAGCTACTACACCTACGGTCTTGCGGACGACGACTACAAGCACAAGCATTACTATTACGGCGCCTATCTGGATTGTGTCCGTGCCGTGGATTTCGTCGAGAGCCGTGCGAAGGTAGATAAGAACAACATATTCTGCGAAGGCGGCAGCCAGGGCGGAGCGTTCACATACGTTGCGGCCGCACTTGCCAACGACAGGATTCGCGCAGCCGCTCCCGGCATCACCGGACACGCAGATTTCCCCGTTGACTTCAAGGTGGCCGCATGGCCTGCAAACCAGATACTGCCGCTGGCCGAAAGCAACGGCATCTCGGAGGCCGACATGCTCAGGCGCCTGTCTTACTTCGACGTCAAGAATTTCGCGCCCATGGTCACGTGTCCCGTCACCACCAACCTCTCGCTGCAGGACACCACAGACCCTGCACGTGTCGGATTCGCACCTTACAATATGCTGACCGTCACGAATAAGGAATATCTTGTCAACCCGTTGTCAGGACATGCTACCGCACCCGACTGGAGCGACCGGTACATGGACTTCTTCGAACGCAACAAGTATTCCAACCCCACATCGGTAACGAGTCCAGAGGTCCCTTTCGCATTGAAGATCGTAGGCCGCATGGTGAATGCCGCCGATAATGCCATCATCAGCGCTTACGATCTCACAGGACGCATCGTAGTTAAGGGAGAAGGAACTATCCTACTGCCGGGCGCCGGCGTCTACATAGTGAGATCCGGCAACAGCACGAGCAAGATAATTTGCCGATGATTTATAGTGTGTTTATTACAAAAAGCAGTCGGTTTTTAATTTCTGATTTTAATTCCCCCGAATTCGGGGGAATTAAAAATTTAACAATCTTTATTTTAAATACTTAGGATTCTTTAGATGATCCAATTTACTAAATTTACCTTCTAAATTAGTTTCATTGAATCTTGCAAGTTGCTCACGAGCTGCTTTATGCAAGATTGGCTTGCGCTTTTCTAAATCAGTCAATCCCTGTTTTATTAGTTCCGCATTTAGTGATTCCATATTGGATAATACAGCTAATTCACTTATTGTGGCAGTATCTCTGATATTTAAACCTTGATTCTTTAACTCAGGATTAGCTTGTTCCCAATCTTTAGCAGTACAACCAAATATTATCAAATTAAGTGAATCGGCTTCTGTAGCATAAGCCCAACTATCACGTAATTTCCTTAATGAATACTTGGGTAGAACATGATTTTTTACGGCATCTGTTTGAAGCGCGTAATTAGCTTTAGATAGAATTCTTCTAACATCCCACTCCTTTAGTCTCTTGTCTGAAAGCAGAAGATTTAGATTCTGATACTCCTTAATTAGGTATAACTTGAATGTCGGATTTACCCATGAACCAAATTCGAAAGCTATATCTTTATGAGCATACGTCCCTCCATATCGACCTGCTTGTGCTATAAGACCAATTGCATTCGTTTTTTCCACCCACTGTTTTGTGGATATAACAAATCTATTAAGACCAGACTGATTAAATATCTCGAGATATTCTGCTTTGTCAAAATTAGGATTATTCAATATTTCCCATAATCCTAAAAATTCTACAGTATTTTTATTTCTAAGCCATTTTTCTACAAGAGAAGTTCCGTTTTCTATTCCCTTGACCATATCTGTCAAACATATATAATCTTCACTATCAATACGTTTGACATTAATCGCCTTGTCTAATACATTCAGAATGAATCTTTTCATTATACGTATTTTATTTTTACAAAATTACAAATAAAAAACAAATTACGCAAATATCAGAAATTAAAACTTTTCATTGCGGCAGTCCCGCTGTAGTGACGACGTCCGCGTCGCCCATATTTCGACGGCAGGGACGCCGTCAATAAAAAATTAGAAGGCTGTCAATGGAGGGATTTGAGGGCTGTCAGGAGAGGTTCAGTGGTGCTGTCAACGGGTTTTCCAGGGCGAGGAGGTGGCGTTTGGCGGGGAGGCCGCCGACGTAGCCGGTCAGGGTGCCGTCGGAGCCGATGACACGGTGGCAGGGTACGAGGATAGAGAGGGCGTTGGAGCCGACTGCGTTGGCTATGGCGCGGACGGCGGCAGGATGGCCGATGCGACGGGCAAGTTCGCCATAGGTCGTGGTCCGGCCGTGGGGTATCAGCAACAGCTCGTTCCACACCGTTTTCTGAAACTCCGTGCCTGCGAATATCAACGGCACGTCGAACTCGCGCCTTTCGCCCGCAAAGTATTCGTCCAGCTGTGTCACGGCTATTTCAATCACGGCTGACGTGCCATCTATAAATTCTGCATCCAACAGCCGGGACATTCGGCGCCGTACCCGCTCGTGATGAGGTTCTGCGGGCCAGTCGCACAGACACAGACGGTCGCCGCAGGAGCCTAATATCAACTCTCCGCACGGCGACTCATACCTATGGACGATAATTTGATTCACCTTTTCATGATTCGGGTATCACGAAGTTCACCTTTACGCTGGCCGGGGCGTCGATGGCCTGTCCGTCCTTGTCGGCAGGCTGCCATTTGGGCATGTTCTTCACCAGGCGGATGGCTTCGCTTTCCAGGTCAGGATCGACCATGCGGGCTATCTTGATGTTGCCTATGGTGCCGTCGGCCTTGACGGTGAACGTCACATCCACAACGCCTTCCACGCCGTTTTCCTTTGCCATCTCAGGATACTTCAGGTTCGCGGTCAGATACTTGTCCAAAGCCTCCTGCCCGCCGGGATACTGCGGCTTGTCGGCTGCCTGAACACCTACGCTTACGCCCAGGGCAAGCGCCAACGACATTATTATCTTCTTCATATTCATAATTCAAACCTTTTTATTATAAGACCATTGATTTTTGATATGGTTTACTTAAAATGAAGTTGTCTAAACTAATTTTTATGGTAAGATTTATTAAGATTTGGCTCCTATTCAGTCGCCGAGCTAAAGGTTCGGAGTGGATTTCTTCGATCGAAGAAGCAGCGACCTCACGGTCGGTGCTGATGAGAGCGACGAAAGACACCCGAAAGATTAATAAAGATTGCCATAAAGTTTACACATCTTCAGATTCCTTTATAAACGTAAATTAGTTTAGACAACTTCAATCCATAAACCAATGTGCGCCCGTGGATGTTTCATTTACAAACTAATGTTAATTACTATGGAAACCAAAACCGACAAGCGCCGGGGAATAAGGCGCATGGATAAGATTTATATGATAATCGGGCTGGTGATATGTATATGCGCCGTGGCCGAATTCATAATATGGATAGTCGACGCATCCAAGCTGCATCTGGAAAACCAGATCCTGATGGGTGCGGGATTCCTGACCATATCGGTGGGCGTGCTGCTGTATCTTCTGACGCGCACATGGAGCTATACGGTGTCCAACTGGCTGCTGTGGATATGCATCATCGGGTGCATAGTGCTGTTCTTCGTGGGCATCGCCAAGACGCCCTACGTGAGCGAGGCGGCCGGTCTGCTCGGAGCCTATCCGGTCAATCCATGACGACACTTTCCACGGAAACCTTAAAAGCGCATCTGCCCCTCACGGCCGATGCGCTTTTATTTTTGATAACCGGCCGATACCGGCTAATCCTTAAGTATTAAGGTCAGCGTCTGCAGATTCTCCGAATTTGAACCGACCATTATTTTAAATTCGCCGGGATCATAGCCATAATGATGTTCTGAATCATAATATTTCAACATATCCGGTGTAATGTCAAACTCCACAGTCGCGGTCTTGCCGGCCGGTATGTCAACTTTCCTGAATGCCTTAAGCTCCTTTACAGGACGGGCGATGCGGGCTACCGGGTCGTTAACGTACATCTGGACTATTTCCGTTCCATCACGCATCCCGGTATTGGTCACGT
Source organism: uncultured Bacteroidales bacterium (assembly GCA_900542185.1). GTDB lineage: Bacteria > Bacteroidota > Bacteroidia > Bacteroidales > Muribaculaceae > Lepagella. Next base: position 30,392 of record UQMZ01000034.1, on the reverse strand, counting down.
CTACCGACAGTTTGAGCTTGCCGCCGGGCGTAAGGACATCTGAACTCAATGTGGGAGTCGAATATCCGAACGTGGTGTAACCGAGACCGAAACCAAAAGGATAAAGAGGGTCGTTGGCGATGTCTATATAGTTGCTGCGATAAGGGTTGAAGCGAGATGAATCGAAATCTGGATGACTTGAGGGCAGATGATTGTAGTATAATGGAATCTGACCGACGGAACGCGGAAAGGTTACTGTAAGCCTGCCGCAGGGAGACTTGTCGCCGAACACCACGTCGGCTATGGCATCCGCAGCCTCGCTTCCGCCAAACCATACATTCATTATGGACTGGATATTTTCTGCTTCCCAGTCAAGAATCAGGGGGCGCCCGGTAAATAAAAGAAGAACGATGGGCTTGCCTGTGGCTGCCAGTTCTTTCAACAGGTCGCGCTGGGTGTCCGGAATCGTAATGTCAGCCCTGCTGGAAGATTCTCCACTCATCTCACAGCTTTCACCCAAGGCCATGACTATTACGTCTGCCTCGGCTGCCACACGTAAGGCTTCGGCATGTGCCTTCCGGTCGTCGACCCTCGGGATGCGTCGGCCCCAGTCGCAGTCTGCCTGCATGGCTTCATCATAAAATATGTTGGAACCCTGGGCATATACAATCCGCGCATTGTTTCCAACGGCTTCCCGAAATGCCGTAAGCAATGATTTGTGTCTTTCCGGACGGCAATACCCGCTCCAGCATCCGGCCATATTATTGCCGGCGTCGGCCAAAGGGCCGATAAGCGCGATGCATCCTTTCGGTTTGAGAGGGAGCAGATTATTGTCGTTTTTAAGCAGAACGAAAGTCTTTGCCGCGATATCGAGTGCGGCCGCACGGTGTTCGGGAGTGTACAACTCTCTTGACGGACGTTCCGTATTGCAATATTTATATGGATTGTCGAACAATCCGAGACGTTGTTTCGCTTCAAGCACCCTGCGGCATGCCTGATCGATCATTGCCATGGAAACAAGCCCTCCGTCAACAGCCCCTTTGAGGTCGGCCAGAAAACGGCCGGTAACCATATCCATGTCGGTTCCTGCACGAAGAGCAAGCGCGGCAGCCTCATTTTCATTGGCGACACCCATGCTCGACATTTCATCGATGGAACCATAATCCGTAACGACGAATCCATCGAAATTCCAATCCTTGCGCAATATGCCGTCAATCAACCAATCGCATGCCGTGGCGTGCTGACCGTTTATGAGATTGAACGAAGTCATGACGGAGCCGACTCCGGCGTCCACAGCGGCACGATAGGGCGGGAGATAATAATTGTCCATGCGTTCACGGCTCATATCCACACCGTTATAGTCACGTCCACCTTCAGCCGCTCCGTACAAGGCGAAATGCTTGACACAGGCCATCAGCGAGGAGTCCGACCGGATACCGTCACCTTGATAACCCTGTACGTACGCCTTGGCCAGAACGCTGCCCAGCCATGGATCCTCACCCGAACTTTCCGCAATCCGACCCCAGCGGGGATCCCGGCAGATGTCCACCATCGGACTGTAGTTCCAGTTGACACCGTCGGCCGTGGCCTCAATGGCCGAAATCCGGGCCATGCGGGCAACTTCGACACTGTCCCACGAGCATGACAATGCAAGCGGAATCGGGAACACCGTGGCATATCCGTGCACTACATCGGCACCGACAAGCAGAGGAATGCCATGAGGGCCGCGCTCAACGGCAAGACGCTGAAAGCGTGATATTGCCTCGACTCCCTTGACGTTGAAGAAGCCGCCGATACGGCCGGCAAGTATGAGGCTGTCGATTCCGGCGCTCCGAGCCGTGCCCGAAACCACATCCCCGCCAACCGGAAGATTGAGCTGCCCTATTTTTTCCTCAAGCGACAGCCGGGACATCAGACTGTCTATGAATCCTTCACCTTCAGCACGGCCGGCATGCGCCACATCGACGCCTACGGGTTCATATATCGTCACGGTTTTCCTCCCGGCGCCGTTTACGACACCCGTCGATATGACGGCCATACAGATTGACAAAATTATTCTACGCGTACTCACGGGAATGCCTATTAATGTGTTAATTGTCCTTTACCGCTTAATTCAGCTGAAACGATATGTGGCAATGTGGCCGATGAATTGCCGACAAGGAACCGGTACTTGCCGGGAGCAATAACTTCCGAACCTGACTTTTCGTCATAATAGGCCAACGCCGACTTTGGAATGGCTATCGAAACCTTTCCCCGTTCTCCAGCCTTAAGATCCACTTTCTCAAAGCCTACGAGTTTCTTGTTCTCCCGAACCAAGCCTTTGGTTTCAGGGAATGCAGCATACACCTGAACCGTTTCGGCACCGTCCCTGTCGCCGGTATTGACCACATCAAGGGTGAGGGTAAGGGAATCCTCCCCTGAATCGGATATTTCCGGAGTCTTGAGTTCAAAGTCGGTATAGCTTAATCCGAAGCCGAAGGGAAATAAGACCGGAAGCCGCTGTTTGTCATACCAGCGATACCCTATCAGGATATCCTCGTCATAATAGATATCGAAGATATCTCCGTCAGGCCGCTTTATGCCGGGGTATCTCCGCTCTCCGCAAGTAGGCAGGTCCTCCATGCTCCGGGGGAACGTAAACGGCAATTTGCCTGATGGATTGACTTTCCCGGTAAGCACATCGGCAAGACTGTTGCCACTTTCGCTTCCAAGATACCAGGCCTGCACCACCGCTGCCACCCGGTCGGCCCAAGGCATCGTAACTGGCGTACCCGAAACGTTAACCACTATTAAATTCGGATTGACACCGGCCAGATCCGCAATCAGTTCGTCCTGACCGTACGGTAACTGCAATGTCTTACGGTCTGAATTCTCGGCATCCTGACATAGCGAATGATTCAGACCGCCGATAAAAATCACGGCATCCGCGTCCCTGGCTTTAGCCAGAGCTGCGCTTCGTAACTGTTCCGGAGTCCGGTCTTCCCTGAGACATTCGGAATCGCGGCTTTTGACATTGTCGAATTCCGTACTTCCCACTCCTATATATCCCCGTTCCCAGTCTACCTGCGCCTCTTTCAGTGCCGCCCTGAGACCGGCCAGTGGCGAGACTTCCCGCTGGACCTTCAACGATGCCGAGCCGCCTCCTACCGTCATCATCTTGACGGCGTTCTCGCCGACTACAAGAATCTTCCCGAGGTCCGCACGCAGTGGCAGAATCCCGTTGTTCTTCAACAGCACGATTCCTTCCGAACCGATTTTCCTGGCCGTTGCGTAATGTTGGGGACAGGTGAACCGTCCCTTCCGATGGGAGGGAGCCATTGAAGTGCGGAAAATCAAACGCAACACGCGGCGTACGCGGTCGTCCAGATCGGCTATTGAAGCCTTGCCATCGCGCAGTCTCTCAAGATAAGGGTTGGCCATGTGATATGTGTCATAGGCATTCATATTGACCGAGACACCGTCAGTTCCCGTACCCATTTCAATATCCAGCCCCCCTTCTATCACTTCGTCCGTATTGTAAACGCCGCCCCAGTCGCTTACGGCAACCCCGTCGAATCCCCAATCCGTCTTCAGTATATCGCGTATCAGACGGGGATTTTCGCAGCAATGCCTGTCCTCAAATAGATTGTATGCGGGCATTACGGCCCAGGCCCCCGCATCCACGGCCGCCTTGAACGGAGTCAGATATATCTCGCGCAAAGCACGCTCGCTTACATGTACGTTGCTCGTGTAGCGGTTATCCTCATTATTGTTCAGTGCGAAATGCTTCACGCAGGCCGCTACGTTATTGCTTTGTAATCCTTGAATATAGGGTTTCACCATTCGCGAAGTAAGAATCGGGTCCTCGCCCATGTATTCGAAACTACGTCCGCACAACGGCGTGCGCATGATGTTTACCCCGGGACCCAGAAGCACGTCCTTACGGCGATATCGGGCTTCTTCGCCGATAGCCTTACCATATTCCAGTGCCAGTTCCGGACGCCACGTCGCGGCAAGGCATGTCAAGGCCGGAAAGGCCGTGCAGGAATCATTGGTCCATTGGGCGCTGTTCCATTCATCCCAGTATACTTCCGGACGGACACCGTGAGGGCCGTCGGTAAACCACACTTCCGGAATGCCGAGCCGAGGGACTCCCGATGACGAGAACTTGGACTGGGCATGAAGCATCTTGACTTTCTCCTCCAGGGTCATTCGATGCAACGCATCCTCCACTCTATCCTCGATAGGCGCTTCCTGATTCAGATAGACCGGATCGGCCTCCGTGATCCATACCTTCATTTTTCCCGGTTGCCTGTTGTCCCATGCGAAGTAGGGTACGAACGTGAGCGTATCATTACCGGCATCGGTACGCAGCGTCACGAAATCCTTAAGTACGCCGGTTCCTCGGGACACGCTGAATTTCTGATTCTTTCCGATACAGGCTTTGTCATAGCCTGACATATTGTCACACTCTTCCATACAGTATACGACAGGACCTCGCGTCACGGCCAGCTTGTCAAGGTTCTCCTTCACTCTCGGATCGGCGGCTACGACTTTGACAGGCATGTCCAGGTGGAGCGCAACCTCAACTCCGCCGCCGCTCATCGGAATCGTCAGATATCCGCTACCGGCGCAACGTCCCGAATCTTTTCCATTGACCTTGACATTATATTTTTCGCACCATTCCGGAATTCTTAACCTTAAGTTTCTGGAAACAGGGGAATGCGGCCTGACCTTGATCATCACATCTCCTTCGAAAGGGTACCCTCCGGATATCGACAATTCGGTAGCTACGCCGTCAATATCCACCACCGTATGGTTTCCGATAAAAAGATTGACGTAAATGTTCCGGTCATCCAGACCATATATATAATTGCCCAGAGAAGGCAAGAACCGCGATATGTTGCTGGGACAGCAGGCAGTACCGTACCACTCCTGCCGATGATGACCGCCGTCCGACTCAAGCGGATTCACATAGAAGAACCGCTGACCGCCTAATTGCACGCCGGCCAGCGCGGCATTGTAAAGAGTGCGTTCCAACACATCCACATACTTCACGTCCTGCGTGAGTCTGTTCATTCTGGCGGCCCACATTATCAGACCCACTGAGGCGCATGTCTCGCAATAAGCCTCGCGGTTAGGCAGGTCATAGTCCTCGGTGAATCCCTCGTTCTTTACCGAAGATCCTATTCCTCCGGTGATGTACATATTACGTTCGGCAACGTCATCCCACACCCGGCGCAGGGCTGTCAGATAATCAGTGTCAGGCATGCGGGCGGCCACATCGGCCATGCCGCAATACAGATACATGGCCCTTACCGCGTGACCCGTTACATCGGTAATTTGCCTCACAGGCCTGTCATCCTGACAATACACTGCATTCCATGGCGTATCATTGCCGTATGAGCCGTGGCCATGGCCGCGTTCTTCAAGCAGCCAGCGGGCAAAGTCAAGGTATTTTTCATTTCCGGTCGCATCTGCGAGCCTGACAAGCGCCAGTTCGATTTCCTCATGTCCCGGCACCCAATGGCGTTTCCCGGCACCGAACGTCTGCATCATCTGGTCGGCGAAACGAACGGCCACATCCAGTAATGCCCGTTTACCGGTTGCCGTATAGTAGGCTACGGCCGCTTCGAACAGATGCCCTCCGCAATACATTTCATGCATTATCATGTTGGTCCAACGGGGTGTGTCGGCGGCTATAGTGTAATATGTGTTCAGATAACCGTCATCCCATTGTGCCTTGGAAATCAGGTTAATCCATTCTTCCAGTTTCCTTTCAAGCGCCGGATCAGGGTTGTTGACAAGACTATAAGCCATTCCTTCCATCGCCTTATAAACATCCGAGTCATCATAGCAGAGCCCCGAATGTTTACCGCGGCCGGCCGCCGCATTTATGAAGTTGTCCATGCGGAGAGTCTTGTTTTCAATCTGGTCTATACAGTGCGGAATAGTATTAGCGGCAAGCTCATTGAGCCTCGGAGACCAGAAAGGGTCCTGAATCCTTACTTTCGAGAAATCTATGTTTTCAATCGCGGCTCCGGCAGCCGATACCCCGAAAGCCATTGCGCATAAAACAAAAACCGGTGCGGCAGTATGTGTGTTAAACATGATAATCAGCCTGTAATTAATGAAATAATAAATAGTAAGGGTCACAGCGGTTCCTACCCACTGCGACCCTTTGACAGGAATCTCAACGTACTATCACTTTCTTCACGACGGTTCCCTTCTTATGGATATAAATGCCGCCTGCCGTGATATGGTCTACAGGAATACCCTGAAGATTATAGTATCTTTCAGGGTCGTCATCATTAGCGACTATAGTGACAGATGTCGACGGATTGTCATTATTGGCCGAAACCTTCATGGTGTTAAGGTTGAAACGCAGCTTATAGGTGCCCGGTTCCTTTGTCGTCCAGTTGTAGTCCTCCGTCTGGTCGGTCTTGATGTCAAGTCCGGTCTTGTTGTCTATCGCAAGCTCCGTATTGTCGACTTCAGGACGGAAATGGTCACCCCATACGGGCGCCATCGACGCGCGGAACCGTTTGCCGGACTCCAGGTTCTCGCATGTGTATTCAAACACGTTAGGCTCCACTTTCTCCATCGGCTGGAAATTCCAGTCGGTCACATCTCCCACCAGCCAGAGCTGATCGGCTATATGCTTTTCGCCGAGATATTCCGCGTTCATGGTCATGTCACGCAGATTGAGGGTGATCTTATAGGTGCCCGGAGTCTCCACCTTCCATTGATAGTCGTTGAGGTCCGAGCCTCGGAACACGCGCATCCTGCACCCTGTCAGACCCTCGGTGCCCACAGTCACGCCCTCCTCTGCCGGATGGATCCAGAAGCCGTCCCACTGTCTGGGATCAGACAGTTTGTCCAGACTGAATTTGAATGTCTTGTCGCCCTTCAGGTAAGCCTGATAGGTAAACGTGTAGGGGTCGGATCCATCCTTTACGAGAGGTGTGCGGTTCTCCGTATCCCATCCGCCGAGAGTAGCGTCTCCTATGGCATAGACGGTCTTGGCAATTACGGGTAGAACCTGGCTGCAATCCTTGGCAATGGATATTTTCGCATTTTCCAGGTCGAAGATGACGCGGTAGTATCCCGCTTCCGTGATACACCAGTTCTTGTCACCTCCCTCCATATTGTTATAGTCGATCACCTGCTCGGGATTGGCTTCGTTAAGCGGAGTCATGTCAGCTACAGCGTGGACCTGAGGACCGTAGAACACAACGTCGGCGCCCCAGGCGCTTGCCCGGAAACAGCCCTGTTTATTGCCGTCGTCAGCGGGAAGATTGCCTTCATAATAGAATTTGTGGTCCGAAGTCTTAAGGAGTTCAAGTGCGTTCCAGCTCGTAGGACCTCCGACCATATAGAGGTCGGTGACATCCATCAGGGTTTCCTGAGCCCATGACGCACCCGTCACAGCGAGCACCACCATAGTCGCGATGGTCAATTTCTTTTTCATGATTCTGATTGATTATTGGTTTGTAAATCGGATATTCGGATATTATGTTATAGGGTAATTATTATTTTGAGAGCCTTACGATCTTGCAGCCGTGGGGCTCGACTTTGGCCCTGATGGCCGAAGCCGTTCCTTCGTCGGCATGTTCCCATAGGTCGCGTACTTTCCACTGGCCCTCGATACCCAGGTCGGAAAGTGTCAGGTTAAAGTCTTTATGAGTGTCTTCGCGGTTGAAAAGCCCCACGACATAGTCCCCGTCGCTCATCCTGCCGTACCATACGTTGCTTCCCTCCGAGTCCACCACGTCCGACATAGGCTTTCCCACGAAACCGTCCTGATTTAAAGCCAGCATCTCGTCGTTGGTATAATATTTGAGATTATCGCCGATTGTGCCCGGCTGGTCGGCGACGGCTATCGGTCCGCCTGCCATCAGCTGAATGGAAATGCAGAACTTCTTCTCGGCATCGGTCTCAAAGCTATGGAGGATGGTGAAATCTCCGTCAAGAATAACCTTGCCCCGGCCGCTCAGATGACTCCAGTACGTAAATCCGTCGAATTGATTGTTGCAATTGGACCAGCGGCCGTAGACTTTGCCGCGATCGTGCGAGGAAGTATGCAGCCAGCCTCCGTTCCAGGTGTCGCGCACTATACGGAACATGTGTCCGTAGCGGCTCTCCAGTTCCGCGTCATTATACAGATGCGGCATCACAAGCGACACCATCATGCCCTGTTCCTTGGCCTCCAGAGCAATCGTTTCCAGCAGATCCGCGTAGTTGCGCCGCCCATAGCCTTTGCCCACTATGGTATTCCTGTCGAAGCCGTCCTCGTAATGACTCAGATAGTCTAACCGCAGGAAATCAAAGCCAAGTTGCTTGTAATGTCTCACCATACCGCGGATATATTCCCTGGCACCCGGGTGCGACATGACCACGTACTTATACGGTTCGCTTGCCGTGGGATTCACAACCTCGTCCAAATCAGGATTATACAGAAGGGAGCCCATCGTATACTCTGTGCCGGGAACCCGTTCACGCTCCGCGCACGTATAGGTCATCGGTATGTCATACACACCGACCTTCAGACCTTTGGAATGCGCGTACTCCACAAGGTCGCGATAAGACGTGCCGCCGTACCAGGTCTTGTAAATGCCGTCTTCGCATCTGGTGTCCAGAAAGCCGTCGGTACAGATCATGTCGTAACCGTGAGGCTTAAGTTCCGTAGACACCCAGTCTATCACTTCCTTCCATTGGTCAAGGGTGAATTCGCGTTTTTCAAACGGTTTGTCCTGTTGGTCTATACAAGCCTCATAAACACTCCAGTATAACGGAGCCCGGTGAGTATGGAAGTCCGGTATTTCCGTTATCGCCGGATGGTCATGCACATCCGGACGCGTCATCTTATAGTTCGGGTCATCGGCACAGCCTGTCACAAAGGCCAGGAGAACACCTAATACCGTAATTATTGAATATCTCTTCATGTTGTTGGAGTTTTTTATCAATCCAGATATTCGGCTTTGAGTGTCCAGTGTTCCAGATCGAATGTTAATTTATAGTTTCCCGCCTTTTCCACATTCCAGTTATAGTCCGGATTGGCGGTATAGACGAATTTGGGAGAGGCCACTCCGCCGGGGCCTATGGACAGGTTGTCCGATGTGGGCCGGACATGGATACCCCAGTCTTTCACCGGGGTCGCTCTCATCCTTCCGGCATTCAGATGCCCTTCGTATATGAATATATATTTCGATTTCCTGGTCACGGGAGTGGGATTATAAATATCCCAGCCGGCAGGCGCAGCATCGCCGACAAGATAGAATTCATCGGTTTCGATGGGTGTGATGTGCATTTCGAGTCCTTCGAGTGGACCCATATAAGTGCAGCTCATGGTCCGGTTCCGCAGATTGAACTGCAGACGATATTTCCCGGCATCCTTTACCACCCATTTATAATCCGGGCTCTCGGAATAATCAAACTCCGTGTCTGATATACCTGACTTATCGACCGGCGCGTTGGCTCCTTTCGGCCTTATTGCGGCCCATCCGGGATATTCCGGTCCGTTCTTGGGATAGAGCTTGAATTCTCCGGTATAGAGATTGCCTTCATAGGTGAATACGTAACCGTCCGCGCCGCTCCTTGTCAATGCTGTCATTCCGTTTCCGTCCCAGCCATTTAATGTGGCGTCTCCGACCATGAACAGAGTTGGGGTTTCTATCGGGTCCTGGGGGGAGGTACCGGGGCCGTTTTCAAGATATTCGGCTGAAATCGTATAGTTTTCAAGGTCGAACGTGATGCGGTAGTAGCCCTCCTTGGTCACGTACCAGTTGATGTCGGGTTCGGCCACATACATGAAGTTCTTGTCCGCCACGCCGTTCACTCCTATTTCTTCATGTTGCTTCAGCGGCCTGATGTGTGCGCCCCAGCCATAGTGTGGAGTGGCACGGAGTTCTCCTTCCGTCAGTTGCCCTTCATATTGGAATATATACTCGCCCAGGCGTTTCAGAGGAGCCGAACTGTCGGGATTTTCGCCCCACTGAACCCATCCGGTGGGCGTGGCGTCCCCTATGAGCCATAGATTGTCGGTCTGTATAGGCGTCTTGATATCAGGCTGAGGATTTTCACCTCCCAGAAATTCCGCCTTGAAGGTCCAGTGCTCCAGATCGAATGTAAGATGATAATTGCCGGCAGCCGTCACTAACCAGTTGATGTCGGGATCCCATACGTACATGAAGTTTTCATCGGCCACGCCGTTTTCCCCAACTTCCACATGGTCGGTGACCGGCCGGATATGATAGCCCCAGGCCCTCTTGGTGGTGGCGCGCAACTCGCCTTCGTTCAACCAGCATTCATATTCGAATATGTATTTGCTTTTCTTCTCAGTTTCCGGGGCACTCCATACATTCCAGCCATTGGAGGTGGCCGACCCTACTATATACAGTGTCTCCGTTTCAATCGGCTTGACCTCGGGCTGGATGAATTCTCCGAGATATTCCGTACTTAACGTCCAGTCACGGAGATTGAACGTGAGGGTGTAGGTGCCGTTGGCCACGACAAGCCATTTTTCATCGGGATTATCGGCGTGCATCTGGAATTTTACATTATCCAGAGGATCCACTCCGATTTCCTGCCCGTAATACAAGGGACGGATGAAATCGACGTCCAGACTTGATGTAGGGGCAAGACTTACCTTGAATTCTCCCTCATGCAGCTGCCCGGTGTATACGAATACATAAGGATCCGTTTCCGAACACTGCATGGGTGTCGGATCCTCGAACGACCATCCCGTAGGAGCCGCGTCTCCCACAAGATAGAGAGTTTCCGTATGTATGGGGCTTTTCACATCGGATACGATAAGATCCTTTTCCCCCTCACAGGATGTCAACGCACCCGCGGCAAGCAGGATTGCGAATATCGGTGATATTTTATTGTTCATGTCTTAAGTAAAGAAAAGTTAATAACCGGGATTCTGTACCAGACGGGGATTTGCCTGGAGAGCCTTGAACGGAATCGGGAAGATTTCTGTATGCCGGTCGATATCGGGTGTCTTATCCCACCACTTTCCGGAAGAGAACACACCGAACCGCACCAGATCCGTACGCCTACGCGTTTCGGCGAAGAATTCGCGTCCCCATTCGTCAAGCATTTCCTGCATGTCCAGTTTAGCCTGACCCTCGGGCTCGTACAGTACTTCCTGAAGGTTTTCAGCCGGATAATTTCTGCGGCGCACACTGTTTAGAAGTTTCGCCGCCTCGGTAACGTCGCCCGACCGAAGCTTACATTCGGCAAGCATGTAGATTATTTCCGGCAGTCTTAATTCCGCATAATCGGCTTCCAGCTGATGTTCGTCGTCATCGCTATACAGCGGATACTTCACGTAATGCCAGCCTGAATTATGGTCGCCGGTGGACATGGAACTGGTTTTGTTGGAAGGCCATAGCGTCGGATCGAGATTCTGGAAGTCTCCCACCGCGTCGCGTATGTAAAGGTCATAGTCGCGTTCCGGAGCCCGCACTTTCTTCACGTTGCCTTTTTCATCGGTGTATTCAAGGTATCCGAACAGAAACATCCCCTCGCGTTTGCCGTTTCCCAGATTACGGTAGAGCTTCATACGCTCGTCGCCCGGATATTTACGGAATTTCTGAATCGGCATTCCCAGCCGGTCGGTGTAAAGATTACCGGAGAGGTCGTAACTCGGGGCGGCGGCATATTTGGTGTTATGACCTCCGGCCTTGCATTTCTGATCCTTTAGATAGAGATAAGCGTTGGCGGGAACCGTCCACCAATATGTATTGGCATGATAATTCCAATATTCATAACCCGGACTGCTCGGGAATGCAAATATCACCTCATCGCATTCATTATTATTCCAGTCGAACGGGGCGTCCCACCGGTCAGCTACCTTGTATGCACCGTAAACACCGTTTATGATGTCTTGGCAGATGGCGGCGCAATCTGCATAACGATTCTCACCGATATATACTTCGGCATTGAGATAGAGCCTTGCGAGCAGCCCTGCAGCGCCGGCTTGCGTCCATTGGGCCGTATATTGACCCTGGGTGCCCAGAGCCTCCTTGCGGGGGAGCCTGCCGATGACATCCTTAAGTTCCGTTTCTATAAACCTGAAGATTTCCGTGGGTTCTACCTGAGATTCGGTGTTCTTCGACTGGTCCTTGAACGAGACCACATACGGCAGGTTACGGAAGCCGTCAAGCAGACTGATATAGCACAATGCGCGTAATGAGCGTAACGTAGCCGTGAAGCTGTCGAGTTCTTCCTGAGTGAAGCCGAATTTTTCCCTGTCGAGACCAGCTATTTCCTCGATACCGAAATTACATTGACTCACGCCTTCGAAACCACTGTTCCACAGGAATTCAAAATAATCGTCCTCGGCCGTCCAGGTATGGTAATGATAGCGACGCCAGCGACCGCCGTCATCCCACCATCCGTCGCGCGACGGCGTTATGATCTGGTCGGACGGAAGTTCCTGCAGAAAATGCCTGTACTGGAGCATGTGGTAACAATGTTCCAACGGGCGTGCCACGATTCTTTCCACATCCTTACGGGTGTTATAGAAGTTATTGGATTCCACCTGGTCGTACAGCGTTTCGTCCAGGTTAGTGCACGAGGCCAGCACTATAGCTCCCAGACCGATGCACAGATTCCTTATTATCATATTTTTCATGATTACGTTCGTTTGAATGGTTAGAAGTCAATCTGGGCTCCTACTATGAACTGTCGGGTGGTAGGATAGTACATGCAGGATCCCTGCGCGCCGGGAGTAAGGCCGTTGACCGGATATGTACTCGGGTCGACGCCTGAGAATTTCGTGATTGTAAATATGTTGTTTACCGATGCGTAGATTCTCAATTTGTTCATAAAGCGCACATTCGGCAGATTCAGCGTGTATCCGAGCGTGATCTGGTCCAGCTTGAAGTAATCTCCCCGCTCAAGGAAATAATCCGTGGCGGCGTGCGGACCGGACGCACTGATCTTGAAGTTCTTGCCATAGGCTTTCTTCAGCATGTTGCCGCTGTATTTGCGCGTGCCGTAATAGAAATCGTGTATGTTGAATAAATCGAATCCGAACGCACCCCGGAAAAACAGCGACAGGTCGAAATTACGGTAACGGAATGTATGTGTGGTCGACATGGTGAACTTGGGTAAGCCGTTCCCTACTTTCACCTTGTCTTCCTCCGTGGCACGGCTTGCGGATATGACTTCTCCGTCCTTGTTGTAGACCAGCCAGTCTCCGTTATGGTCTATGCCATGATACTTCCACATATAGAAATTTCCGATGGATTCTCCTTTTTCGATTCTCTGAAGATAGTAGTAGGGGAAAGGGTTCTCGGTCTCGCACATGTTGTAGAAATCCTGTCCTATATATTTGGTGTTGCTGAAGTCCACGAACTTGTTCTTCATTGTCGAGCCCACGATGTTAAAGCTATAAGTGAAGTCACGGCTCTGGACGGCGTTGACGTTCCGGTCGAACTCAAATCCGGAGTTTTCCATAGTACCGACGTTTACGAATGCCGTGGGCCACATATACGGAGGAACGGATACGTTATAGTCTCCCAGCAAGTCCTCGGTGCGCCTGTGAAAATAGTTGAACGAACCGGAGAACCGGTTGTTGAACATTGCGAAATCAATACCTACGTTCCAGTTCCTGGCGCGCTCCCACTTCAAGTCGGGATTGGGATTTTTCGATGCGCCCCAGCCTTGCAGATACCGGCCGTTGACATACGAATATCCATAACCGGCCATCGTGGCCAGGGACATATAGCTGCCGAAATTCTGGTTTCCGCTTTCGCCATAGTCAGCGCGGATCTTCAGGTCGTCGAGCCATGTCCGGCTCGATTCCATAAACTTCTCCTTGCTGATGCGCCAGCCAACGGACACAGCCGGAAAGTTGCCCCATTTGTGATTCTTTCCGAATTTCGACGAACCCTCATGACGCAAGGAAGCTGTCAGCAGATATTTCCCGTCCCAGTCATAGCTTACACGTCCGAAAAAGGCAATCAGTTTACTGTCGTTCTTGTAACTGCTCATGCCTATCACACCTTCTTCCTTGGCATATTCCCCGGACCCGATATTGTCGGCTCCCAGACCGTCATTCGCGAAATCGCTGTTCTCGACACTGAACCCGGAGTTCTGAAAATACTGGTATGAGTAGCCCAGCATCAGTTTAATGTTGCTCTTGCCGAATCTGCCGGTGGCATTTGCAAGCCATTCCAGCACATCCTGCCGATTGGTGGAATGTGATTGGCTCGCCTGCCCGTCATAGCCGGCGTTTATCGCCATGGTGCTCGTGGAGGGGCGGAACCATTTCTGGTCATAGCTGTAACGATGTTCCGCAAATGTGAGCTGAGTATTAACCGTGAGCGGGCATTCCTGACTGCTTGTCCACAGAAGCGGCAACAGATTGAGTTTCAACGTGCCGTCCATATCTATCATTTTGGAATCGGTGTGATTCTTTTCGAGCTTCTGAACTTCCACCGGATTATATCCACTCGTCTGTCCGAAAAAATTATAATAAAGCGTAGGGTCCTCCTTGTCCATCAATGGAGTGGTCGGATTGGCGGCGATGGCGTTCCTGAATACATTCCAGTCGGCCGCATCACTCGAAATCAGACGTGGCGACAGATTGACATTCAGATTGAACAGACCGTTTTTGGAAGTCAGGTTAACGGAGGCCCGGGCTCCATACTCCTCTCTGTCGGACCTTAAGTCCACGCCATGCGATTTCTTAAAATCGGCGCTTACCCGGTAATTGGCCCGTTCGTTACCACCGGCCGCACTTAAGTTGTGCTTCTGGCTGAAACCCGTCCGGCTTACGCCGGCAAACCAATCGTAATCGCCCCCGAGATCCGTTCCATTATCTCCCCAGGGCAGTCGGATTTCCCGGTAGTCGGCGGAACTCATCATATCCAGATCCCGGTTAACCTTGTCCCATGATAACGTGGCTGAATAGGTGATAGTGGTCGTACCGTCCTTGTTTCCTTTTTTAGTCGTTACCAGTATGACACCGTTTGAACCCTGCGTTCCGTAAATCGCGGAAGCCGCTCCATCCTTCAATATGTCGAAAGAGGCGATATCGTTAGGATTGACATTTGCCAGACTTCCTCCGGGCACTCCGTCAATCACAATAAGCGGACTGATGCCGGCTGATCGCGAAGCAACGCCTCGAATCTGTATGCTCGACTGATTGTTGGGATCGGCTGCCCCGGTATTGGAAATGGAAACTCCGGGAACCTTGCCTTGAATCAGCATCGCCGGGTCCGACGAACTGATGGTTAGAAAGTCCTTTTCGCCTACATGGCTTATGGCGGATGTAAGCTCCTTCTTGTCCATTGTGCCGTAACCTATCACTACCACCTCGCTCAGCAATTGCGAATCCTCGGTCATCACTACATCGAGTTTCCCCGATTTGTCAGCTTTCTTTTTCTCAGGTGTGTAGCCTATATAGGAAAACCTGAGTTGACTTCCTTGCGGAACCTCTATTTCGTAATTACCGTCTATATCCGTGATGACACCGATTCGCTCTCCCTGGACCATGACGGAAACTCCTGTCAGAGGTTCCCCGTGTCCATCCGTCACCGTGCCGGTTATTCTCACCTTATTATCATTATTTTCGGCCTTGAGCTGCTTGTTCGCCGAGGACGCGGGCGCCTGTTTCAACGCTATCCGTTTATTCTCTATGACATAGCTGATTCCTTGGGGAGGCAGGATTCTGTCGAGCACTGACCTTATAGACTCGTTCCTGGCACTGACACTGACACGATTACTGACATTCACAGTCTCCTTACTATAAAAGAAACGGTAATCAGTCTGCTTCTCGATCGAGCGTAACACGTTTTCTAAAGGAGCATTTCTGACATCAAGACTGACTTTGTTGCCGACCGCATGGGCCGCGGCCCCGATACAGAGCATCAACAGGACCAGAAGAGGCCTCAATACCCTGCGCTGCCGATTCCGGCAATCTACTGGCATTACTTTTCCCATATTTTCATGATGATTAGTGTGTTCGAGAATTTTTTTAAGGTTATGTAACGTTTGTTTACAATCGTTCTTTAAGACAACACTTCATCTTAGAAAATCCACATCGTAAATGTGCGATATTTTCCTTAATTTAAAATTTTGTTGAAACTACTTGCTCGTTAAATCCATAACTATTACTTTTGCAAAAATTCAATACCATGCCAAGCGAAGAATTAAAGAACGATGCGCTGCTGGTGGCTGCCCTGAAATTCGACAGCCACGAAGCCTTTGTGAAGATTTTTCGTCAGTATTATGCCAATCTGGTTCGATTCACGGCACGTTATGTCTCAGATAAAAGCACGTGCGAGGACATCGTTCAGGAGGCGTTCATCAGGGTCTGGACCAACCGTAAGAAACTTGACACCGATACATCGTTCCGTTCATATCTGGTTTCGCTGGTCCAGAATCTCGCCCTCAACGAACTCAGGCACCGGAAGGTCAAGATGATGTACGATGACATGAACCATGAAAAGATCCTTACTTTATCGCCCGACGAGCATGTGTTCTTCTCCGAATTGTCCGATGCTTACGAATCGGCCCTCGAGAAACTTGAACCCGAAGTGCGCGAGACGCTATTGCTCAGCCGCCAGGAAAAACTAAAATATACCGAAATCGCATCACGCCTCAATATATCTGTTCGTACTGTCGAAGCCCGCATCAGCAAAGCGGTCAAATATCTTCAACAGAACCTGCAGATATTCCGGAGCCCTATATTGTTAATCCTGTTTATCCGTACTCTTCTATAATATAACCCGAAATGAACCATATAGACAATAACCCCGACATTAACCTCGTCATCGCGCGCTATCTAAGCGGGAACGCTACGTCTGACGAGATTGAGCGGCTTAGGGAATGGATTGAACAGTCCCCCGAAAATAAAAAGGATTTTTATGAACAGCAGGATATCTGGGAGACGCTGCTCCCTGCTTTTGACGTCACGGACAGTGACACTGAGAAGGCTGAACGCAATGTGTTGATAAAAACAGGCATTGAGCCCCAAAGGTCGGGGCTGGTCCGGAAACTGCTCCGAATGTGGGCCAGGATCGCCGCTGTGGCTTTGCTTCCGATACTTGCCATTGCTATATATTTCCTCGTCCGACTCCAGGATTCAGCCGCGACTGACATCACTTTGTCTACTGATTACGGCTGTACGAGCAAAGCATCGCTGCCCGACGGCTCGGTGGTGTGGCTGAATGCCAACAGTACGCTGGAATATTCGGGCAAACTGTCCGGAAACAGCCGCGACGTAAACCTCCGGGGTGAAGCATACTTCAATGTCCATGCCGATTCCCGACATCCGTTCATTGTACACACCCCTTACATGTCCGTCACCGCAACGGGCACTGAGTTCAATGTAAATGCCTATGACGACGACGCCTCGGTAACTTTGGCCAAGGGTAAGGTAACAGTGACTGACGCCTCAGACCGGATATCGTTGTTGCCTGGTGAGCATCTTGCACTCCGTAACGGACATCCCGCCGTATCAAAGTCCTCCGATCTTGGCCGTTATTGCGGATGGCGCGACGGCGTACTGATTTTCGAGGATGATTCCATACACACAATCTGCCGGCGTCTGGAACAGATATATAATGTGAACTTCGTAATAGACCCCTCGTTAAATGACCGTACGTTCCGTTTCATTTTAAAGGGAGAGAACCTGAGTGAGATAATGCATCTTTTCGAACTCACTGCTCCCGTCTCATGTATAAGTGAAAGTAATAATCACACTCCCGATTCCCCCCAGATAATCCATATCAAGCCAAACAACTGAGGCTCAGGCGTCGTTCCTTAAGGCACGGTGTCTTAAGTCAGGCGATGGAGGGGAGTTCGATGCGGAAGGTGGTGCCGACGCCAAGTTCCGATTCCTTGACGAAAATACGGCCGCCGTGGTATTCCTCCACGATACGCTTCACGAGTGTAAGGCCCAGGCCCCAGCCGCGTTTCTTGGTGGTGTAGCCGGGATTGAAAACGGTCTTGAAATTCTTGCGGGCTATTCCCTTGCCGGTGTCCTTCACCTCGATCCATACGCGCTTGCCCTCGGCGCCGGTGGTGATGTCTATGCGCCCTTCGCCCTGCATGGCGTCCACGGCGTTCTTCGTCAGGTTCTCCATCACCCATTCTATCAGCGGACGCGACAGACGTACGCCGTGGTCGTCGTCCGACAGGTGCATGTTGATGGCCACACGGCCCGACACGCGCGTCTTCATGTATTCCAGCGATTTGCCGACAATCTCGTTGATGTATTCCAGCTGCATCTCGGGCAGAGAACCTATCTTCGAGAAACGGTCGGCGATGGTGGAGAGGCGTTTCACGTCCTTGTCTATCTCGGCGGTCACCTCCGGCTCTATGCCCATCGTCTCGAGATATTCCTTCCATGCCATCAGCGAGCTGATGGGCGTGCCTAACTGATGGGCCGTCTCCTTGCTGAGACCCACCCACAGACGGTTCTGCTCCGCACGCTTGGTGTATACCACCGCCATGTATAGTATCAGCGCCAGTATCAGCGTCACCGACATCTGTATGTAGGGAAACAGGCTCAGGCTCTTGAGCAGCGACGAATCCTCGTAATAGATATACTGGTTTGCTCCGGCCCCCACTTCCACCTCGATGAAATGGTCGTTGTTGCCGGCCATTTGCTTCAGCGTGCCGTTGCCTATGGCCTTATGAAGACGGTCGGACAGATACTTCCTGTTGCGGTCGGACAGTTCGGCGAAGGTCATGGCGTCAGCCGTACTCTTGTCGGGCAGCGAGAAATTGCGGAATTCGGAAATGTTTCCCTTGTCGTCGCATATCATCACCGGAATGGAATTGTTGGCGGCTATGATGTCGAGCAGGAACTCCACGTCGGAATCGACGTCAATCTTGGCAAGCCGTTCCGTGGCCTTGGCCCAGATGTCCATACGCTCGCGCTCCTGTATGCCTAACTGCTTGACCAGCGAATTGGAAATCAACACAAATCCTATGATCGCGGCCACCGATACCGCCACCACCAGGAACTTACCGAGGCGTCTGTCCATGTCAGCAGCCGTTAAGGATAAACCGTGCCACCGAGTCGTCGGTGTTCGGGCCGATTACGATGTGCGCCGCATCCTTCACTTCGTCGCGGGCGTTCGCCACGGCCACCGCCAAGTCGGCCTCGTGCATCATGGGCAGGTCGTTGATATTGTCGCCGAAAGCCACTATGCGGTCGGCGCCCAACTGACGCGCCAGCGCTTTCATGGCCTTGGCTTTCGTGGCCTCGGGCGAAAATGCCTCCAATATCGCCGTCTGCTCGCCGTAGATGTCATGGTAGAACTGCGCGCGGATTCCCGGCAGATTCCGGGTCACTTCATACGCCCGCTCGGCCGGCTCGTTGGGCAGCATGGAATATGTCAGTATTATGTCGTCCAGCACTTCGGGGAAGTCCGAATGTCCGTCCGCGTTCATGACAATACGCTTGTACGGGGTGTGGGCACGTTCCTCGACAAACTCCCGCTGCAACTCGGACATCGGGCCGGTGTGGCGGATGGTGATCATGTTGTCGCGCAGCGAATAGATGAACGAGGGGCAGTTCTGGGTGCGGTACACCTCAAGCAGCGAACGTGCCGCCTCAGGGTCCATCAGCCGCAGCCGCGAATACCGGCCGTCGGCCGGGTTCCATAACGCCGCGCCGGTCATCACGATGGCCGGGATGTTCATGTTCACCCTCTGCATCAGCGGCGCGACCGTGGCCGGAGTGCGGGCAGTGGCCACGGTGAACAGCTTGCCCGACGCTATAGCCTCGTTGAGCATCGACACGGTGCGCTCCGACAGCCGGGCGTCCGGCTGAAGCAACGTGCCGTCCATGTCACTTACATACAGTGTCTTCATCTGTGGCTCACTTATCCTTGATTTCCGTGAATTTCACATCCTCCACCTGCGTCTCGGTGTATGTGGTGGATGTGTCGCCGGATTCGGTATGTATAGTGGTCTGCGAATATTCCCTGACTTCGGTGTACTGCACGTCCTCGGCCACTTCCTTCATCATCCGTGCCGGATGCTGCTTTGGCCTGGGCTGAGGGGGAGGGGTATCCCCCTTTCGGCGTCTGCCTCCATGGCGTTTACCCTCGTTCGGGGGTGGTGTGGCTCCGCCGAACTGCCCGGCCATCTTGCGCAGCTTCTTTTCCCAGCTGCGCATCATCATCCGTGTGATCCACCGCGTGATCTGGGGCCACAGCAGAAAGACGATCAGTATTATCGCTATTATCGTTCCTATTGTCATTACATTCTCGTTTTAATGCCGGACATCGCGCCCGGTCATTAATATGCTGAAATAGAGTCCTTGAAGGTTTATAAACTCAATTATAGATATGAGTTTTCTTATTTAACGTCAAAAAGGGAGTATAAAGTATATGCCACTATGGTCCAGAGCAATCCGGGAATGCCCATTATGGCCACCAATACGGGCGCGGTGATGATCATCATCCATTTCAGCGCGTTGCCTTTCCACCCCCAGGTCTTGAACTTCAGCGAGAAGAACCTGACAGGGCTTATCATCAGCCAGCTCTCCACCAGCACGATGAGCAGGAACCAGTACCACTGGCATACGAATTCCGTTCCGTAGTAAGCTAAGGCCGAATATCCTATCCAGAAAATGGCGTTGGCAGGTATCGGAAGGCCGATAAACGAGGTGGTCTGGCGGTCGTCGATATTGAACTTGGCCAACCGCAACGCACCGCACACCGGGATTATGAATGCCAGCCAAGGCGTCCAGCTCTGGAAACCGGTGTCCATCATGCAGTTGAACATCAGCATGGCGGGCGCCACGCCGAAGCTGACCAGGTCGCACAGCGAGTCGAGTTCCTTGCCCAATGACGAATACGCATGGAGCAGACGCGCGGCGAAACCGTCCAGGAAATCGGCCACCGCCGCAATGCCTATGAAAATCCAGCACCACTGGTAACCGCTAAGGCTCCACATCGGGCCGTTGCCCTGAAATGCCGCCGCCACTGCCAGCAGACCGGACACAAGGTTGAGACACGTTATGCTGTTGGGAATATTCTTAACTATCGCATTCATAGTAATTTCTAATTATAACGTCATATTCAGACGTCAGCGTTCCGGATGGAATATGACCCATCTCTGGATTTAAAACATATTCAGCTGTCGGTAGGTTGAGCCGAATCCTTCTTTTGGCGTATGATGGCGAGGGGCGTGATGCCTCCGCGGGTAACGTCGCCTATCCTCAGCAATATCTCGGCATCGACGGGAAGGTATATGTCCACGCGCGATCCGAACTTTATGAATCCGAGATGGTCGTCGATCGAGGCAGCCTCGCCGGGACGGGCGTAGGTGACTATGCGGCGCGCCATGGCGCCGGCTATCTGACGTACCGTGATGCGGCGTCCGTCGGTCATCGTTATTCCCACGGTGCTGCGCTCGTTCTCGGTGCTGGCCTTCGGCAGCCATGCCGACAGGAAACGTCCCTGATGATGCTTCACATAGTCCACGGTGCCGTCGACGGGAAACCAGTTGGCGTGCACGTTAAGCGGGCTCATGAACACCGACACCATCATGGCGTCATGATGCAGGAACTCCCCCTCGTACACCTTCTCGATGGCCACGACCTTGCCGTCCACCGAACTCACCACATGATTCTTGCGCTTGCCGGTATACGTGCGGCGCGGACAACGGAAAAAATTGAACACGAAAGCGTATCCCGTCACCATCAGCGCCGTCAGCACCAAAGGCACCGGACCCGGAGCCATGAACATCCATAGCGGCACCATCAGCGCCACCATCACACCCAACAGCGGAACGAGCACCGCAGTGCCCTCCCGATGTATTTTGACTCCGTGCATTTTTCCCATTTTTCGGTCTCAGGCCCCTTGCGGGCCAAGTGTAAATGCAAAATTAATGTTTTAACACAATTTTCGCAAATAAATCACGGATTTTCAGCCGCAGGCACGTATTGATAGGCCCCTAACGAGGGATTCCCGTACTCCAGACGGTTCACGCCGTCCATGTCGGTCATGGATGCCGGGGTGAGCAGCGCGGGGTCGCCGGCCGACTTCACGGGCGAGTCATCCTGCAGCCTGTAGTTGAAATAATATTCCTCGCGTATGGTGCGGAACATCGGGTCCGTGTCCCACAGACACTCTATGAAATTGGCGTCGTTTTCACCCTTGGACTTGAACGAACAGTACCTGAACAGCACGTCGGCGCCGGTGAAGTCGCCTATGTTCAGGTCGTCGGGTATGCCGTACAGTATGCAGTTGTCGAAGCGGGCCTTCATCAGCGGGCTGGTCATGTCGGTGTCGTTCTCCTCGTCGGGCAGCACGTGGACCAGAGTGACTAACGGCAGCGAGATGGCCGTGAACAAATAATTGTTGGCGAATGTGCATTGCAGGAAATTGACGTCGCCGCCCGACAGCAGTACGGTGGCGCCGGCGGCTTCGGAGAATACGCATCCCGTGGCGTTTATCTTGGCGTTCTGCGCCTGCAGCACGTTGTGACGCGAATTATGCAACCAGGAATTGAGCATGGTCAGCTTCGTGCGGTCGCTGTTGGCGCACGAATCAAGCGCCAACCCTATCTCCGTACTGCGCATGTCCACATATTCAAGCCGGTTGTCGTATGAATCCGCCGTAATATGGACGCCCCTCCATTGGCCGGACATGATATCGTACTCCACATCGGGCAGCACGTTGTCCAGGCGGTCGCCGCGCATGTCTATCTTCTTATCCGGCGTTCCTATGGCATGAAGCGTGCCGTCTACTGTCATCAGCGCCTTGTCGTGGAAAAGCAGTTTGGCACCCGGGTCCACGGTCAGCGTGGCTCCGGCCGCCACTTTCAGCGAATCGAATATCACGTACGGACGTTCGGCCGTAAAGCGGGTGTCCTCCTCTATGGTCACGCCGCGAAGCCGCGTCACGTTCTGACCCCATGCCTGACACACCACATCCTGCGTCACCGTATTGGTCACGAATTCCAGTTTATCCTCAGTCAGCGACGGTTCCGCTCCCGTACTCTCCGGTATGTTGCACTCTATGAACACATAGATGGAATCGCGGGCCATTATCTCGATGTCCGAAAATTCCGAACCACTCTGGCCGTCGACGTTGAGGCGGAAACGCGTGTCGGGGTCCTTGAACCGTATGGAGCTTATCTTTATTCCTTTCTTAGCCTTGTTGCTGACAATCAGGCGCGCCGTAGGGGTACCCACGCCTGTAAACACCGTGTCGAAACTTACGGTGTCGCGCGAGAAAGTCAGCACATCGTGGGGCGACGTGCTGATGGCGTCGCTGATGCACGACGTCAGCATTCCGGGCATTGTGATTAAACCTAACAGACCCAGCAGAGTCCATAATATATGGCGGTGTTTCATTATGATGTCGTATGAACGCATTATTATTGTAGAAACGCCCGCAACTGCATAATGTTGCACAGCCACAACCGTGACAACACAATGAAATACGTACTCATAGCCGGCGAGGCATCGGGCGACCTGCATGCCTCTCATCTTATAAAACATATACGCGAAAACGATCCGGAAGCGGAATTCAGGTTTTTCGGAGGTGACCTTATGGCCGCCGAGGCCAGACGCAATCCCGACCTGCATTACAGCCGCATGAACGTGATGGGATTCTCCGAGGTGCTCCGCGCCCTGCCGCGCATCATGGCCAATCTGCGTCAGGCCAAGGCCTTGCTGCGTACATGGCGCCCTGACGCGCTGGTGCTGGTGGACTATCCCGGTTTCAACCTCATGGTGGCCGAATATGCCAAGAAATCGGGCATTCCCGTACATTACTTCATATCGCCCAAGGTGTGGGCCTGGAAGGAATGGCGCGTGCGCAAGATCAAGAAATACGTGGACCGCATGTATTCCATCCTGCCGTTCGAGGAGGAGTTCTACGCACGCCACGGCTATCACGTGGACTATGTGGGCAATCCGTCGGTCGAGGAGATGGCGTATACCATGGGACATGTGCCGCCTAAAAAGCATTTCATGGAGCGTCAGGGACTTGTGGACGACCGCCCCATCATCGCCCTGCTGCCCGGTTCGCGTCTCGGCGAGATACGCAACAACCTTCCGCTGATGGTGGAGGCGGCGAAGCGTTTCCCCGAATTCCAGTATGTAGTGGGGGCGGCCCCGTCGGTGCCGGAGAAATTCTACCGCGAGATAGCGCAGGACCCCGGTCTTAAGGTAGTGTTCGGCGCTACGCCCACCTTACTGAAGTATTCCCGTGCCGCCGTCGTGGTGAGCGGAACGGCCACGCTGGAAACGGCACTGATAGGCACGCCGCAGGTGGTGGTGTACCGCGCCAACGGCAGCCGTCTGTCATACAACATCATGTCGCACCTGCTGAAGGTGAAGTACGTGTCGCTCCCCAACCTGATAGTGAACAACAGCATCATACCGGAACTGCTGCTGGACCGTTGCACCGTCGATTCGATAGCGCGCGAGCTGTCGCCGCTGCTGCAGCCCAGTCCCAAGCTGACGTTCATGACGCAGGGCTACAAAAACATGCAGCGGCGCCTCGGCAACTCCGTCGCCGCCAGCACCGCCGCAAATCTCATAGTAGACTCCCTCAAAAATTAGTGTGCGTCCAGCCAGTTGGAGGCGACTCCCGAACTGGCCGTGAGCGGTACGAGTCCACGGTATGACTCCTCCATGCGTCGTGTCACAAGTTCCTGAAGCTCCGGCAGCTCCTCGGGCACCACGTTGAAGTTCAACTCGTCGTGCACCTGCATTATCATACGCGACTTCATCTTCTTTTGCCTCATGTCGCCGTAAATGGCTATCATGGCCTTTTTGATGATATCGGCGGCTGTGCCCTGCAGCGGCGCGTTCACGGCGTTGCGTTCGGCATATCCGCGCACTGTCGGATTCTTGGAATTGATGTCGGGCAACATGCGGCGACGTCCCATGCGTGTCTCCACATATCCGTTTTCGCGGGCATGCTCCACCGCGTCCGACTGGAACTTTCGCACCGTCGGGAATGTATCATAATAATTATCTATCAGGTCCTTTGCTTCGGCACGCGGTATGCCGAGACGCGACGAGAGTCCGAAGGCACTGATGCCGTACAGGATTCCGAAGTTGGCCGTCTTGGCGGCGCGCCGTTCGTCGGTGGTGACATCCTTTATATCCTTATGGAATATCTTGGCTGCGGTGATGGCATGTACGTCCTCGCCCTGCAGGAAGGCGTCGACCATGATGGGATCATGGCTGAAATCGGCCATCAGCCTCAGTTCTATCTGCGAATAGTCGGCGCTCATGAACAGACATCCTTCGTCGGGAATGAAAGCGCGCCGTATCTCGCGGCCCAACGCCTCGCGCACAGGTATGTTCTGCAGGTTCGGCGCCGTTGAAGATATGCGTCCCGTGGCCGTGACAGTCTGGTTATAGTTGGTGTGTACCTTACCCGTAACCGGATTGATGGCCGCCGGCAATGCCTGAAGGTAGGTAGTCAGCAGTTTCTTCATCGCGCGGTAGTCCATGATCAGCTGCACCACCGGATGACGGGTCACAAGTTTCTCCAGCACATCTTCGGCCGTGGAGTATTGGCCTGTCTTGGTTTTCTTCGCCTTGGGGTCAAGCTGCAATACATCGAACAGAACCTCGCCCACCTTTGACGGCGACCCGATGTTGAACTCCATACCGGCAAGCGAATATATCTTCTGTTCCAGTTCTGCTAAGCGCCGCTCCATATCCTGCGCCGCCTCGTCCAATGCCTTGGTGTCTATTCTGACGCCGGTCAGTTCCATGCTTGCCAATACAGGCACCAACGGAAACTCCAGATCTCTCAGCAACGCATCCATTCCGGACTTCTTCACCTCCTCCGAAAGTGGCTCGTAAAGCTGCAACGAAATGTCCGCCGCCTCGCAGGCCCATTCACTCATCACATCGTTCGGAACGCCGGCGCCCTGCTGTGTCTTGGTGCCACGTTTCGACGATGTGGTCAGTCCGGGATAGGGCTGCATATCGTAATTAAGGTATGTCGAGGCCAGCGCCTCGAGTCCGTGACGCATTTCAGGCTGCAATACATAGTGAGCCAATGCAAGGTCGTAGAAAGCGGTCAATGATTCGACATCGTCGCCTCGCCGACGCGAGGCAATGACCATGTCGCGTTTGGCCGCGACAGTCACTTTCTCTATTGCAGGCATCGACATCAAGTCCAATACCAATGCCGTTCCTTCATCATAATCAGCCGGTATATAGTATGCCTTACCCTTTTCTATGGCAACAGCCGTGCCGCGCCATACGCACGACATATCGTTCTCGCCTTCCGACACCAAGAACAGTCCTACGCGTGTCTTGCCGTCCAATGCACGGCGCAGTGCATCCAGTTCTGTTCCGTTGTCCACCAGCCGATAATCCACACCGGCCTTATCCAAAACTTTGGGTGCCTCCTCAACGACCGGAGCGTCTAAAGGAAGCATATCGTCGAACAACGAAGTCGGAAAGCCGCCCGTATTGGCCTTAGGCGCCACAGCGTTTCTGTCAGCGTCTATGCGGCGCGACACACGGTCGGCAAGCTGTTTGAATTCCAGCTCCTTGAAAATCTCCATCAGCTTCGCCTTATCCTCCGGCTTGCGTTCCAGGTCGGCCGGGGTAACCTCAACCGGCACGTCACGCCGTATCGTGGCAAGAAACTTGGAGAATTCTATCTGACGGGTATTTTCGACAATTTTTTTCTGAAGCGCTCCTTTCAGTTTATCGGTATTGGCCAACAGATTCTCGACCGAACCGAAGTCCTGTATCAGTTTTACGGCGGTCTTTTCACCCACGCCGGGACAGCCGGGTATGTTGTCCACCTTGTCGCCCATCAGCGCCAGCAAGTCTATCACCTGAGCTGTGTTCTTCAAGCCGTATCGCTGACACACCTCCTCCGGACCGCGCAGTTCAAAGTCCTGGCCGCGGTAGGAAGGCTTATACTGAATGATACGGGGCGTGACAAGCTGACCGAAGTCCTTGTCGGGACTCATCATATATGTGGTGTAACCTTCCTTTTCAGCCATTGACGACAGGGTGCCGATCACGTCGTCGGCCTCGAATCCCGCCACCTCCACCACAGGGATGTTGTAGGCGCGGATTATATCCTTGATATAAGGCACGGAAAGCCTGATGTCCTCGGGCATGGCGGCACGCTCCGACTTGTATTCGCT
Source organism: uncultured Bacteroidales bacterium (assembly GCA_900542185.1). GTDB lineage: Bacteria > Bacteroidota > Bacteroidia > Bacteroidales > Muribaculaceae > Lepagella. The sequence continues at coordinate 3,308 of UQMZ01000034.1, read as the reverse complement.
GCTGGCTTCCTTGCGGAACGTGGGTCCCTGCGGATCGAAACATACGGCTATATGCGTAGGCTTCTCCTTGCGCAGCACTTCCTCAAGCGTATTGACGAATCCGAACACTGCCGATGTGTTGAATCCGCTCTGCGTGATGCGCGGCATACGTATCAAGGCATAATACGCCCTGAATATCAGCGCGTATGCATCCAATAGAAATAACCTCTTGTCTCCTGTATCTTGGTTCATGGCTTAAAATCATTTATAATCCTTGCTACGGTCATGGCTTCTTCCGGCGTCATGGCCGCCGACATCGGCAACGACAGTTCCTCGGCGTGTATCCGTTCCGTAATCGGGAAACTCATTGTGTTCCATTCCTTGTAGCATTCCTGACGATGCGGAGGTATGGGATAATGTATCAACGTCTGAACACCCCTTTTGGTAAGATATTCCTGCAGTTTGTCGCGCCACTGCGAACGGATGGCGAATATATGGAACACATGGTCGTCGCCACCGCTCCAGTAGGGGAGAGTGACGTGCGGATTCCTTATATTGTCAAAATATATCTTGGCCAGCCGGCGACGATGTTCGTTGTCGGCGTCTATGTATTGCAGCTTCACGTTCAGCACCGCGGCCTGGATCTCATCAAGACGCGAATTATATCCCTTGTATCTGAACACATATTTGCGTTGCGAGCCGTAGTTGCCGAGCGAACGGATGGTCTCGGCAAGTTCGCTGTCATCAGTCGTTACGGCTCCGCCGTCGCCGAGTGCACCGAGATTCTTGCCCGGATAGAAACTATGTGCCGCAGCCAGTCCGAGGCTTCCCGTTCTCTTACCGTCATACATACATCCGTGAGCCTGCGCGTTGTCCTCTATCAGTATCAGATTATGACGCTGACATACTTCCTCTATAACAGGGGTGTATGCGCACTGACCATACAGATGCACCAACAGAACGGCGCGGGTGCGGGGTGTTATCGTGTTTTCCAAAAGGTTTCCGTCTAACTGCATGGTATTGGCATCCGGCTCTACCAGCACCGGTGTCAGGCCGAATTCCGATATCGCCAGTATGGAGGCTATGTAAGTGTTGGCAGGCACTATAACCTCATCGCCGGACTTAAGGCGCCCCATTTCCAACAACGCCCTGAATATGAGTCGGAGCGCATCGAGTCCGTTGGCCACGCCAATGGCATGTTCCGTGCCTGTGTACCGGGCGTATGACTGTTCGAAAGCCTCTGTCTCACGGCCATGCAGATACCATCCCGAATTCACGGTGCGTGTCACGGCCTCGTTTATTTCCGCACCGTGAAGTTCCGTCACTTTCTTAAGGTCATTGAACAGTATCATCTTGCGTTATACCTTTATATTTCAGGAATTCAGGATAATCGTATATATAGTCTTCAGGATCATAATGGTCGGAAGCAAGCACCATGCATACGGCACCGGATGAAAAATCCACAAGTTCGGTCCAATATCCCGTCGGCACATATAGCCCCTGCCATGGTCTATTCAGAAAAAATTCCATTCTTTCCTTACCATCTGTCAACACCATGGTGAAACTTCCCGAAGCGGCGAACATTACCTGTTCCAGTTCCTTGTGGGCGTGTCCGCCCCGGCTCTCGCCTCCCGGAACATCGTATATATAAAACACGCGCTTTATATCGAACGGTACATGTCCCGGGCCCTCGATAAACGACAGATTGCCCCGCGGATCCTCTATCTTCGGAAATTCCAATAAATAAGGAATGTTCTTCTTCTTTTCCATACTGTTTGCAAATATATCAATTTATATTCGCTACACCAATTAATTATGATATTTTTCCATCTATACATTGGTAAAATACACAATTATGTCAATTTTTCGATGTATACATGGGTAGATTTAAAAATTATTAAACTTAAGTTTCGCAAATTTATATGATGGAATTAAAAGAAAAGCAAGTCACAGAACTATTTTGATGCAGGACATCTGCACAGAATTGACAGAATAACACAGAATTTTTACTCGTTTGCTTCGGGCCGGACCTGGCCTTGGCACAGAGCCGTCAATGACGGCACCGGAATTATCACAGAAGTATTCTGAGCAAGTTCCGCCACCTGCGACAGCAGGATCTGTGACTAACGGCGAAAGACGACACAAATACTACATAGTTTATTCTGTGTTTGTTCTGTACGTTCAGTGAAAGGGAAAAGCAAGCTTTTGCCGCCAGTTCTGTGACTTGCAGTTTTAATAGTTCCAACATGCGAAAGATACGTTATTCAATTTATGTCATTCTGAAACCTTAATTTTAATAAAATAATTTACTGTTCAGCCGTTATTTATATAGAAATTACAATACATTACATATATGAAGAAAATATTAGCACTGGGATTGTTGGGTGCGCTGACACTGTCGCTGGGCAGCTGCGTGACCAACAAGAAGTATGCCGCGCTGCAAGCCGAGTATCAGACCACACGCGACGGTCTGCTGGAATGCAACACCAAATCAAAATCAATGACATACGTCATTTCCGACCTCAAGAAGCAGAACGAGGAACTGAAAAAGTCGCTGGCCGACATGAAGTCCACCCTGGACCAGAGCATGGCCAACAACCAGCAGGGCAATGTGAACATCGCCAAACTGGTGGACGAAATCAACGCCTCCAACAAATATATCAAGGAGCTGATTTCCGCCAAGTCCAAGAGCGACTCGCTGAACATAGCCCTTACCAACAAGCTGACCCGTTCGCTGACCAACGACGAGCTGAAGGATGTGGACGTAAAGGTGCTGAAAGGTGTGGTTTACATATCGCTGGCCGACAACATGCTGTTCAAATCGGGCAGCTACGAGATAAGCGACCGCGCCATGGAGACACTTTCCAAGATAGCCAAGATCATCAAGGATTATTCCGACTATGACGTCCTGGTGGAGGGCAATACCGACAATGTGCCTATCTCGCGCACCAACATCCGCAACAACTGGGACCTTTCGGCACTGCGTGCCAGCTCCGTGGTGCAGTGTCTGCAGAACGATTTCGGCATCAATCCCTCGCGTCTGTCGGCCGCCGGCCGCGGCGAATTCAATCCTATCGCCGACAACGACTCCGAAGTGGGCAAACAGCGCAACCGCCGCACCGAAATCATCATCACTCCGAAGCTCGACCAGTTCCTCGACCTCATAGACCAGGCTCCCAAGGAAGACTGATATAATCTCATTCACACCATATCAAAATCCCCGTTTCACACCCTGAGACGGGGATTTATCGTCAAAAATCTCGGATTCTTACGAAAATCCGAGATTTTTTATTAAGTTTTTTAATTTTTTATTTCATTTTGTTTGCAAA
>UQMZ01000033.1 GCA_900542185.1 uncultured Bacteroidales bacterium | reverse complement strand
AGATGAGCGCTAGTCTCGTGGGCTCGGAGATGTGTATAAGAGACAGATATTATGCAGTATGCGTGGAAGTGTTTCCGTAATTGGCTCATCAATATATATAGCAACATCTCCTCCTACCTCCGGAAGGCTTGAATTGAAACATGTCACAGCTGCACATCCACAGGCCATGGCTTCAAGAATGGGGAGTCCGAATCCTTCATAGGCTGTTGGATTGACTGAAGCTGTTGCACAATTATATAAAATGCGAAGATCTTCATTGCTGATTCCAGATAAAAGATGCACACGAGGATTACCGTTAATCATCTTTAATACCTTTGCTGGAGGATTATTCCATATGAGGACAAGGTCATTAATAGGATTATCAAGTGTTAGATAGCTCTTTATCAAATCGGGTGTGCGTTTCCTTCCTGCATCGCACGATACACTTAGAAAGTATTGATTGGAGACCCCGAAACTCTGTAATAATTTAGCACGTAATTCGTCACGATTGTTTTCGACATAAAAGATATTATGATCTACACCCCATGGAATAACTGTTATTTTTTCTCGGGGTACAGATATTGTTTCTTCTATGTCTTTTGCTGAATATTCCGAGCAAGTTATAATATGACGGGCTGAACGGATAAAAGGGGGATAGGTTTTCCTAAATTTTACATAATCAAAATTTTCCACATCTAGTTTCATGAAAAAAGCGTCGTGAACAGTTACTATACATCTTGATGGATCTGTGACTATTTCATAGTTATGAGTGATATGCTGTAGGTCATATTTTGTCATTAACTCTCGAAAATGAAGAAGTCGTGCAAAACGATTCCATGGATCTGTAGTACGAAAGTATAGATGATGACAGTGAAACCCACTTTTCAGTGGCATTGCATTAATGCCATGAATATTTTGGGTATAAAGGTTTATTTCAAATGGAAGTTTATCTTTCATTCGCCCTAGTTCTGAGATAAGCTCCATACATGTGCGTCCTATACCTGTAATCTTACCCTTGGCAAGATATGGCACGATTGGATTAGCATCAATCAATATTTTTTTCATTTTAGTCTGTTTTTTATTGATTCAAGTCTCCTATACCAATGCATTAAATCATGGCGACGGCACAAGAGAAAGAGCCAACCACGTGAGGGACTGTCGTTCCACGAACCATCGAAATGGTGGAGTGAGTAAATTGACGAGCGGTCATAGCTTACAGTCTTGTTTGTGAAAACCGTGTTTGGGAAAATAGCCACGTCTTTCACCATCTGAAATTCATTTTTACGATGATATCCGTGGGGCTCAAGAACCATGGATGCCACAACCTGAACTACGCCACCAGGAATAGAGCCATCTGAAAGACGGAATGGCTTATCAGCATACCAATCAAGACATTCCTTTGCAAACCAGTGTCCTCGTTCACAACCGAACGCAGATGCATCAAGTGTGGTGAAAAAGCCTTTTGAGGTGGTCCTGACCTCTGTGCCTGCAAAAAAGCTATATTTCAAAAATTCGTCAAACCGTTTGAAGACTTCGACATCTGTGTCAAGATAAATTCCCCCCTCATTATAACAGGCATAAAAGCGGCATACATCGGCCACGAATGCCCATTTACGTTCCTCATACGCCTGCTTGACAAATGGGATGGCATTTACATCGAAATTTTCCTCATTCCACTCCTTTATCTTGTAATCAGGCATTACCTTACGCCAGGATTCAAGACATTTCCGTATAAGATGAGGCTTATTGCCTCGTCCGAACCAACAGTAATGAATGACTTTCGGTATATTATTGACTTCTTGAGACATCGGTTTATTAATTATCATGTCCAATCACATCCTTATAAACATCCATAAGCGCATTGCAATGGTCTGCGATCGAGATTGCGTGACAATTCTTTGACATCGCTTGAAGAATTTCAGGATGAAAAGAGATATATGTGATTTGTTCTGCAAGGACTGATGCATTATTGTTTGGAACAAGCCAACCATTTTCACCATCACGAATCTGCATTTCGCCACCGCCTGACATAGTTGAAAGAACAGGTTTTCCAAGCGCCAATGCTTCTGCAATATTTAGACCGAACGCTTCAAGATAAATAGCAGGTGAAACGGAGACATGAAAATCTTGGGTAGTCTCAAACACTTTGTCCGGACTTATTTTACCATGCCATACAACTCGACTGTCAGATTTATATTTCCGTTGCAATGCGGTCATATAACTTTTCTCATGCTTATTGCCTGCACCTCCTATCAAATGTAATTCGATTGCCGGGTTATTTATCTGTGAAAATGCCTCAAGAAGCACGTGGATGCCCTTTACATAGCATATTCTGCCAACATAATAAAATTTTATTTTGCCATTGTGAACAGGTGGATAATCCGGTCGTTCTTTTGGCAATGGTATGCCATGAGGGATAACGCGTAATTTTGAAGAATCCAGACCATTAATAATCATTGCCTCGCCAATCTTATCGCAAGGGGCTATCATCAAGCTACAGTTACGAATTATATCCAAAAACTGTTTTTGTTTATTCTGTATACATTGAGCAGATATGCCTATTGGAGTAATGAATGGTATAAACGGTTTATTTTCGAGGAATGATCCAATTTTGAGATATGATTTCGGATTAATATGCTTTACAAACGGATACCAATATTTTAAACCTGTACGTACATTGCGAAGCACACATGACAGACAGTCTTTATGATTGACTTTTTTGTTACAAATCTCGTCCTTGCAATTCATATAAGTGCCGGCAGGACACAGAATGCCTCCATGGTGCGAAGTGACAATGACTGGTATTCCAAGTTTTTTACCAATTAAACACGCATTATTCTTTAGGCTATGGGCATGGATGACATCGGGTGCCGCTTCCTTTATCGCTGATTCCAGATAATTAGGAGAACTGATCTCGAAAAGAGGAATGCCGTTATAAATTTTCCGAACAACTCCGTCCTGACTACCCGATTCAGATACTACAGATACGTCAATGCCTTGACTAATCATTTCGTCAACGACATTCTTGACATATACCTGTCCTCCACCATAGGTGGAGAAGAAATCACCGGATGCTATATGCAGTATGCGCATCTGTTAGCAGTTTATTTTTAGAATCTTGCCTGCCTCCATTGAATCGGACTCAAATCGTGTTTTTTGCTGCTTCAAGTAGTTAGAAATATCTCTGCGTGCATCAATCATATCCATAGTTAGAGACAAGAACTTCTCTGTTTCATCAAACATTGCCGAGCATTCTATCTCATACTTATGGTGACCATAAGCATAACCACTCATTCCACGTCCCTTGTTGCTGTAAGTTATGAACAAAGTAGGTGTCCCAACAGAGATGCCACCGACACAGCAATGCATTCTCGCAGCGATAAGTAAATCCAACTGTGCAATCAGACCTTTGGTGCGTCGGGCGCCGAGACCGGGTTGAATTATCTGAACACGAGACTTATGCTTCATATTGTCATAGAGAGGCCTAAGGAAATTCATGTCGTCCTGAGATCCGTAAAGATTAACATGGGGAATAAGGACAAGTTCGATATTATCATTCTGCTCGATAAGATCATCGAGCATCATTGCCATAAGCTTCTTGGAGTTACTTGCCTTTTCGGGATCGCTGATGGAATGACCTACGGCCAGTTCACTCATGTTAACTCCGACATATATCTTCCCTGGAGTCTTTTCAAGATGATAATCCTCCGGCTTCATCTGAAATGCGGGGTCGGCTATCAGATGCAATTTGTTTTCCAACGTTTTGAACTGACTCAGATAGTTAAGAGAAAGTTCTTCGCGCAAAAATATCGCATCCGACAACGATAGATTGTCGATGACTCTTTGACGAATCGCTTCATCATGAAATGGACCGACACTTGCTCCCCACAAAACATACCGATTGCCTTTTCGAGACGCTCTTTCGCCTATTGACATAAGATCTTCAAGCAAGTCATATATTTTATGATTCGGTGTTTCACAATAGTTGTCACCTCCACTGGCAAGTACAATGTCGTATTTCTTTCCGATTGATATATTCATCCTTAAGCCAGAGCCATTGCCTATATGGAACACTCTGCGAAGAATTCCTTTAAAAATTCGATATGGGGTAAAGCGTTTCTTGTATGTGACTAGTCTTACATCTTTCGGTAATACCTTCCTATCGTAATCTGGATCGTCAGATGCAACTGAGATTATACAGTTTGGGAAATTCTCCTTGAGAATACCATACGTGCCCTGTACAATTGCCTCGCAACCGTAATTCAGCAGAGAGCCGGTCCCTATAATAAGAACACTTGGATAATTTAATTCACTCCCTCTATTAAGTGCTTGATTCTCTGATTGATACTCCATTTTATTTTGTCGACTATCGAAGGAGGCGGGATGCATATCGAAATCGCCCCCTTAAATGACACTCCTTTTTTTATTAATTTGATGAACTTTTTGCGTTTTGGATTCCGTTTCGCGGACATATAGGCAGCCGGATTATGAAGGCTTAGAATTTCTTTTGGAAGTGAAGTCATTTCGATTCCATCAAGAAAAGCTTTTCCTTTTGTCGTTGACGGTATGATAAGAGAAATACCTTTGTCTATTGCTACGTTCTTATTAACATAATTTTCTATTCCCCATGCATCAGCCAACGTTATGTCTGATCCACTTGAAAATCCTTTGACAGGGCAACTGTAACATGAGTTCCGTAGGTACAGATCGTTTAAAAAACCTTTAATGAAAGGGTTTTCATATCGATTATAGAAATGCGAACTATTTGTGGATGTAACATCGCAATTTTGCTCAGAAAATGAAAGAAAGAACCCATACTCCTGCCATCCAAACCGTTTATCTCTAAAAGAAATATTTGTAATTTTTCCATCAGAATTAGGTTCTCGTTCATGACCCTTGATATTATTGACGTTCTCACAGCCAAACTGATGACATTCTTCCTTAAGATATTCATCCCACATCAACGGGGATGGTACTCCATGACATATTACATCAACGGTTAGAAGTGCATCATAATCGTTTCTTAAGAATCTTTTCAATCCGGAAACCTGACAAGGAGTACCAGAAAACAGAACATTTTTACCATCTGAAAGATCTTTCTTAACGGCATGAAACATTCCGGTTATATCACTCTGAACATATTTGCTCCCCCTCAGTCTGAAGAGTTGAGATTCATCGTCTATACGAATATGTTTTACTCGGCAATCATTGTCATAATCAATGGCCGCGCCATATACAACTCCATCCCTATCAAGAATTTTCTTGGCGATTATTGAGAAAATTCCACCGGATGTGCTTTCTTTAGTTACTTTCTCATCGGGATTCTGAGCAAAGTAAATTTCCGGATTCTCGTTTACTATGCCATGATTAAGGGCTGGACAAACTTTTTCGCACAATCCGCAATCAATGCAATTTGTAGGATTGACAACAGGAATCATGAACCCGTACTCATCCTTTGATTCTGTAATGCATTTTTTTGGGCATATTTCGATACACCCGGTGCATCCGGTACAATTATTAGGAATTTTTATCATTGTTGTGATTGTGGAGTTTTTGCTTGAAAATTTTGCTCCATTTTTCGACACGCAAATAATGATTCATCAAATCGTTAGATTTACAGAATCGATATAATGCGCCATGTCTCTGTTCGAGCCATGAAGCGTTGAAGTAATGTATGGCATAGTAATTACCGACAGGTGTACCGAAACAATGTCCGAAAATAGATCGGTCAAATATTTTTATTCCATCAGGAAGATCCTGTTCCTTATTCTCATAGTTGTATCCCCAAGGTTTCATAACTTGAGACATTATTCGAGGACATGTAATAGGCCCCATTTTCTTCACTTCTGGAATAAAATCGAGGTGATTGTAGTAATCCAGACATTCTTTCAAATATGGATGGCCTGCTTCTGAACCCATTATGGCTGATTCAAGCTCGACATTTCCCTCGGCCAAAGGCTCTGTCCCTATAAAGAAACGATTGTTAAGAAAATCATCAAACTTGCGATAAACCTTTACATCGCTGTCGAGGTATACTCCTCCCTCTGTATATAATGCGTATATGCGTACATAATCAGCGACGAATGCCCACTTTTTTGCTTTAAACGCGTCTCTTACAAACGGGACACTGTCGAAGTCAAAACTGTTGGCATCCCATATCCGAATACGATAGTCAGGCATGACCTTCTGCCATGTCTTTATACAATTACGGATAAACCTGTTGGGTTTTTCTCCGCTAAACCAGCAGTAATGAATAACTTTTGGTATCATTGGCTGTAACTATGTGCGTATTTAATTAATGGTTCTATCCCACAAAGTCGAGGGAAGTACCTTCTCAATAGATATATTATCGGAATCTCAATAATTACTCCAAGTGTAAATATTATTATTGGCAATAGATGTATATTAAGAATACGGAAAATCAGGAAAAAGTAGAGATGCGTCCCGAGTATTATCAATGAATTAATACCGAAAAACTCCAATATTTTACTATGTGCAATAGCCTGGCTGATTAGAATTATACCTCCGGAGCCAAATAAGGCCATGAGAACAATAATAATCCAATTATCCGTCATCATGTTTCCTCTATAGAATATGTCAGGTCTGTTAATTGTCCAAAGCAAGTAGCAACCCGCTAATGAAAATATACCAATCAGACATGATACAATCCTTGCATTTCGTTTATTCTGTTTAAGAATGTCCTTACAAATATATCCCAAGATAAAATAGAATGAGCATGTCGCAGCCGTGCAAAGAAAGAAGAAATTATAGACTCTGAATTGCCATAATTCATATCCGATCATTGACAGCGCAAATCCAGTCAATAATATCAAGAACTTTGATTTCAAAAGTTTAATTATGAAATAGCATAAAATCTGAATCTCAAAGAGACAAAGAATAAACCAAGTAGTTGTTGGGAATGATGAATCAATATAACACTCTAGTAATGTTTTATTCTCATGACACAGCCAGAACCAAAGGTCATATAGGAGTTTAGGAGCCTCAAAGAATATATAAGGGATGAGAAGAGTATTGATCTTCTTGATTACAAATAGTTTAAAACGGCATGAATAAGGATTGAAGAAGCATCCTGAAAGTATGAAAAACAATGGCATTTCAAATGTGGCCATCCAAGTCTGATGAAATCCGCAGTGCAGTCCCATCACCATAAGAATGCCAGTGCCCTTTGCAACGTCAATGTCATTCAGCCGCTTCATTATGTTATGGCTTCACACAGCAAAAACACCGTGTAGACATCAATTCAGTTTAGTCAATATCTCCTCTTTGCGTAGGCGATGCAATGGCGATAAGCGTTTAAATTTTTTAACTCCAAAATATCCGAGCATGCATTTAGTTTTTAGAATAAATAATGCTCGTGCAGTATAACTATGCCGTTTCTTTATGCCTCCAATCATTGAAGCATATTTCCAGAATTCATCGGCAAAATAATGATGCTGATATTCTGCAATCCATGGGGCACATCCTGCGTAATGAACAATGCGGGGATCATCAATAGAGTCCTTTACTTCATCTGCAAACTTTCGAGCAAAACGTACATCTCGATAGAATGGATCAAGAATGCCGTATTTGATGGGAAGTCGGATCTTGGAATCCTTGCAGATACAATTCAACGCATCCTGATCCGGGAATTGGATCTTTTCGGGATTCTCAAGTGCAAATCGCAAAATTGCTTTTGATAGATTATGCTTACGGAAATAATCAAGATTCATTAAGAGGACTCCAGCACAAAAATAGCCTATAGACCGTTCATACCCCACTCTCTTAAACAAATCTGGGAAAATGGTCATATAATCATCAACAGCACCTACTGACCATTCTTCTTCCTTGCGATTAAAAATATCTGATATGTTGCCCATCACGATTACATCGCAATCAAGATAGAGTAGTTCCTTTATACTTTCATCTATAGCATCTGGTGCAAATACTCTATACCAACTATATTTGGACCATGACGTCTTCTGGCCTTTAAGCTTAGAGTCATCCATATAATAGATCTTCACGTCTGAGCCATAGGGCTGGGCAACGTTGGATAGTCTGGTTTGAGCATTATCGGAAAGTTGATCAGTGAGAATATGGAAAGTTATCTTGGAATCGCGGTTATTCTCAAGCAGTGAAACCATGCTAACCATGCAGTAATCTACATACCCTTCATTAAGAGCATAGCATATATTGAGAGAATCACTCATTGCGGATATTTTTTTAGGAATGCAATAAAGTTCAATGTTGCGATTTATTCACAACTTCAATCACAGGTATATCAACTTCCTTTACCCGTCTTGGCATAAATAATTTATATGCCGAAATAATCATAGAAACAACTGCTATTATGATTTTCTGTAGGCGATATGCAGTCGGGATCCGTCGCATTAGCCTATATAATTCAGAAGGAATGGAGGTTAGGTCCCTTGATAGGTTTTTAGGCAGAATTTCATCCAGAACCATCTTGCGTTCTATTTGATGTCGGTCTGAAGCGCATGAACTTATTCCTGTCGAATCAAATACAGCAATGTCAAGATCAATATGCTGGTATCGAACATTGTCAAACAAAGAAGTCTCCATAAAGAATTTCCAATCTGAAACTATCCGATAATTTTCGTCGTAAGGGCGATTCACAAGCAGTTGTCGGCGAATAAAACTTCCTGCATGCGATAACGGAGCCTCAAACATGCTGACGACAGTCATAAAGTCGGGGCTCCCAGCATTTTCTCTAAAATAACGACCATCGTTGGTTTTTCTTACTGTGTATCCTGAGAGAAGGTCTATTTCGTCAGTGAGATGTGGTAAAACAAATTTAAATACATCAGAAGAATTCAACCAATCCCCAGAGTTCAGGAATTGCAGAAACTCACCTTTGGCGGCTCTGACACCTTTGTTCATAGCCTCGTAAATTCCATGGTCTCGTTCACTCACCCAATAGTCAACAATATCTTCGTTTTCCTTTATAATATCAACACTACCATCTGTCGAACCGCCGTCGATAATGATATATTCGAAATCGCGTGTAGTCTGATTCCGAATGCTATCAATAGTGTTTCGAAGACCATCCTTATTATTGTAATTTATTGTAATAACTGATAGTTTCATTTATTATATTTCTTTTGAAGTATTGACTAAATTATCAGTTAGCTTTCTTGGCTATGGAAATTATTCGTTTTGCAATTCTGAGACCATTGTTGAAACCGAAAATTAATGTCATCATACACAGAAATTTGATGAAATTCTTTCCTTTCCAAATCTTATAACGTCTGGGTAATGAGTGGTTAAACAATTTAATGCAATCTTCATGTACTGTATCTAATAAATAATAACCGTCTTCAAGAATCAAATGATATGTAATATCCTTCAATTCGTCAACACTGTCAAACTTCTGAAGATAATTATAAAGATTTAGTTCTGATAGAAAATGCCCTTTTAATTTTTCGTTATTGTAATTGGAGTGAACAAGCGAACATTCGTGCAATTTGTAAAGATAACCACCTATGCCGGAAATCACAACCTTGCGGCACCGATCGCACAAATTAGGAACGTCATAAATATCCTCTGTAAAACGAATAGTTTCTACAAGATTCCAACCATTAAAAATAGATTTCCTGAAAATTTTGCCCCAATAACACCCATCAATAAGTCTACCATATATCCAGTTGATGAACATTTCCCTCTTGTCTGAAATAGTTTGCCGAACAAACTGAGCATCCTTTTTCTTTATGACCGTTTTCCCTTTTTCTTTGTACTCTCGATATTGAGGAAACGAAACTACATCTATCTCAGAATCGTTCAATATAATCTCCATATTGGCACTAAGGGTGTCGAGACTAAAAAATTCATCATCTGCATCCACAAAGGCTATAAATTCACCTGACGCATTATTAATACCGATATTGCGTGCACTATTAGGACCTCCGTTAGGCTTGTCAATTACTATTACTCTAGAATCACAATAGGATAGTCTATTACATATTTCAAGACTTTTGTCGTTAGAACCATCATTGACAAGAATTACTTCAAGATTATCATATTCCTGGTTTAAAACAGACTTCACACTGCGTTCCAGTGTAGTCGCAGCGTTATATACCGGAATTATTATAGAAATCTTATTATTCATAGATACAATCAATATCTTAATCCTGCATAAGTATCTTCTGATTATTAATCAGGGCAAGAAAGATATATTTTGTCAGTATAACCTTTAATTATCTTATTAAAGATATCAAGGTTATTGGGGTGGAATGATAGATTTATTATCTGAAGAAAATTAGTCTAACCAGGCAAATTACATGGAAATACATAAATAGGTTTTCAATGTCGTTTTAGTTTGAACTTTTCAAGAGGCAGTCGGTGAATCAAATCCTTTCCGCCCGGACAGAACCAGATGATAGACAATGTGTACGGTACGGAGAATACTGCGAAACACAATGTAGCATAAATAAGCCACATGAATAAATTCTTAGCAGGATCAATTGTTACTAAGGAGAGGCATAACTTTGCGAACAAGGCGCAAACAGCCAACGCAATAAAATACTTGAAGACTTTTGGCCAATATGTTAACCAGTGTACCTTAAAGCCATCTCGGAACAGATACATAGGTTTCCAAATCACAATGATTGGCAAGTATGTCAAAGCCTTGGCTATCAAAATCCCTAAAAGTCCGTATTTAAAACCGAAGAATAGTGTTAACACGATTGTCAATATACCTTCTGTCCATGCGACCCAAATGTCATTATAATGACCGTATGCGTAATTGAAACTATCAATTGTGCCTCGAGTGGTGCTTATGAACTGATTAATAAGAAATACAATTAATATAGCATTTGACAGAATATATTCCTTGCCAAGCCAAACTGCAATAAAGGGGTTAATCAGAACATATAGGCAAAAGCATACTGTTCCGGCTATAAAGTATCTGACTGCCATCAATTCCCAAAAAACGCTTAAAATCCGGGGCTTGTTATCCTCCGCAACAAGGTTGCCGATGCCAGCTCCAGACGATGCTAATACAGTGTTAAACAGAGCGGTGATCTTTCCTGCAAGCAGCACGTAGTTGCCATAATATGCAACCATTTTGAGTGAGGCGAAGAGGAAAATCCATAGCTGGTCGCTTTGGTTAAGGATAAAGTCCTTTATCTTATGAATAAAGATCTGTTTAGTGGATTTAAGGATGTTGGGATGTGTGGCGGCTTCCTTCTTGCCTCTGGCAATAGAGCATTTAAGCCATGGATAGACTACGCTGATACGCCAATTCAGTACAAGAGTGTATATGATTCCGAAAATAAGTTCAATGGCTACCCATAGATACAGGTTCTGCAGATAATAGGCGGATGCCATCTGGAGCAATGTCTTCAGCACATTGAATGATTGCGAATACATGGCAATCATATAATTACGTTGATCGGCATCAAATATTACTGAGCGATAGTTGTTGAAGTAACCTAACAGGGATGAAATAAGGAAGGAATAGAAGGCAAAGAAAATCAACAGGTAGTTGAAGGCGGTATTCCCGAAAATCAACGGAATAAACAGGCTGACAACTATCGCGGCACCTAAGACTATAAGACCGATATTACGGTAGTAGTATCCGAAAATGGATATAAGATTGATGATTTCTTCGCGGTTATTTTGCTGTAGCGGCTTATAGAGATTGAACCCGATAGCTGCTCCGACACCTAACTCGGCAAGATTCAGATAGCCCAGTATGTTGCCAAGCGTGCCGGTCAAGCCGACGAAATTGGCGCCAAGATAGTCAAGGAATATCTTGCGTGAAAAGAAACTTAAGGCTAAGGTGATGAAATAAAACAGCAACGAAACCTTAGCGTTCAGAATAGTTTTCTTAACTCGAGAATCGGCAACCATAGGTTGAATGCACAATGTACAATGCGCAATTAATTTTAATAAGATATTTATAAATAGCTATCTGCGGAGAGACCGCGCTACTATTTCAATGCGCTTTTACCTTGTAAATGTAATTCTTGGAAAAGGCTAATCCTTTTCGAGAACCTTGGATTATCAGCATACTGACGGCTAAGACTGAGGCGGAAATCAGAGGTACCGCCAGCAGATAAAATGCCAAAGGATGTATGTTGTCGAAATTCAGATATCTGGCGAGATATACTTCCAGGATAGCTGTCTGCAACACGTAAATCCAAAGTGTTTCCTGGCCGACTTTATTAAGGATCCGACCTATAAATGTGTGATGAAATCCCTTAGTCGCCATAGCCTCAAACAGTCCGAAAAACATCAGACTTCCGGCTAAGCCTAAAACAGTTCTGTAAATTAGAATAAACCACCATCCCGAATCTGTAAGGGTCTCGAAGGGTAGGATGTTATGTTCTTCAACTGAAATATACGACCAGAAATATTCGTCGAAAAACAGTACCATAACAATCCAAATAATTCCGGAGGTTATGGTTATTGCTTTCTTCTTCGACATAAACCAGTCCATATTATTTCGCAACCAAGTTCCACCAAGGAAACATGGATACATATATTTCAGATTATAAATCAACAGAAACTGAGAGAGTACGAGAGTCAATATCACCGCAATCCATCTCCAGCGTGGTGGTGCCAAATATGTAATGGCAAACAATATGGTGCAGAAAAGAGCGCTTTTGAGAAACCATAGATTGTAGATTAAACAACCTGTAAAATGGGGCATAGCATGGAATATGAACCTCATTACGAAAGCATAAACCACCAAGGGTAAAAGAAGATGATAAGCGCGTTTTACTAATTGCTTGATGGATATATATTTACCATCCTTCGCGCTTGCAAAGAAGCCGGTAATGGCCATAAACAGCGGCATGTGGAACGAATAGATAAGGCGGTAAACCTCCTTATCGTAGTAGTGGCCGGAGATCAAATATTGGACTGAGTGTCCGGCTATCACCATAATAATGGCGAAGCCTTTTAACATATCCATCGAAGCTAAACGAGCCATAATGTCAAAGCGGATCTTTGCAATGCGTAATGCCCAATTCCCAATGCGAATGGACAGCCTTGCGTCGCTTTTTAATGAAGTGCCTTGAAAAGCTGAATAATTTCTACTATGTAAGTAGTGACAAGCTGGAAGGCAAACGCTAATGCTAAAAGGTGTCGGAGCGCTACATCCGCATTTCGTCTTGCTGTCTTAAATATTCCGATTGAATCATGAAACAGAATGTTGTATCCATCATATTGATCCTTGAGGGCGCGGATTCGAATTTCTACATATTTTTCGACTATACCCACACATTCCTCCTGCAAAGCCGAAGGGGACAGAAGCGCGCGTAATGACGGTTTAATCGTGAAGAACCGTTGCCTGTCGTTGGGAGATACAATCCAATTTCCGTATGATGTAACGGCATCCCGAAGTTGTTCAATATTCTGATTCAGCTTTTCCGCTCTCCATTCATCGAATAGGAAGAAGCAGATTATGATAGATACACAAATGAAAAGACTAAACAAAATGATATATGTAGTCCACGTTTTGCTAAATGGCATTTCGAACGGCAGTAATGCAGTCATGAGGACAATGCCACATAATATTACCGCAGAAACGATGAAGTTCCAATATCGGTCATATTTTTTATCTTCCCTGTGAATCAATGACCATATTACAAAGAAAATAAAAGTCACCGTTGAAACAAACAGCCTCCATAACATATCGGACTCTCTTCCCCAACAATTTCATGCGAAGCCACCACCATCAACACCAAAAGGAATACGAAGGCTAATTTCCCGCTATAGCTTATGGCGTGGCGCAAGGTGGGAATTGTATGCAATCCTTCTTCGGTGCTCTTGCAGTCCAATAGGGCTTTGATAGAGTTCACATCATGATCGGCAAATTCAGGCTGCAGATAATTCATGATTAGATTCAGACTATCAACGCATCTTGTTCTTGCCGGAGTGACTGCGACTTTTTCAAGTAAATCCTGATAAAAGAATAGAAGGCAAAGACCTGCAAGCAATTGCAGTATCGCAATGAAATTGACAAGTTGAACAATGCTTGCTTGACAGATCATGGCCCTTTGCCAAATGCTTATGCTTCGTTACCGACCTCTCCTGAAGTTTGATAACAGTCGATGGTGACATTGCTGTCGGTTAGGGTATAGGACATCGTGTCAGAGAGGGGTTCGGTGACGGGAGACTGGGCGTTGGCGAATGCATTGTCGAAGAGTGCGATCATTTCGCCGGCTATCTTCGAGTCGTTAAACGATCCGTATGCCTTGAACATGTCGCAATCGTATTCGTAACGATAACGTTTTGAGTCGAACACCGCGAAATTGCACCGGTTGTTACGGAAATGCTTATATATCTTCTGCTTGTCCGTTTCCTTGATGTGATATGCAGTTACATTCGGGCGGTCAGTCCATTTGCTGTCGAGAGCGGGCTCGCCGGCTGTCAGGACTTTCAACTTTGCCAAGGGGTTGCGTGCAAGGAAGTTGGCCATGGATTCCTCAAATCTGGGGTCGTGCCATACTGCAGATGCTCCACTCTGACAGAATATCCTTACCTCATCCGCGGTATTGTCAAGCAAAACGGAATATAACATCGCGGCATAATCCTTGCCGCCATTGGAGATGACGTCCGAGGAGTCGGTCTCGGCGAGGTGTCGCAAAAACTTCTCGTATGCGATGAGTCTGATGTTCATATATCTTACTTCCGGGTGCAGCTGTGAACAGATGTTATTACGTAAAAACGCCCGGTGTAGTGAATCTGTTTATGATTTTGGATGCAAATATACAAAATATTACCTAATTTACCAACTTTTTCAATTATTTAGCCTATGAGCGGCTGTATGCCCTGTTGGGGACAGCCCGCGCTACTATTACTGCTTGCGATGCTTGTGCTTGTGGACGTGAGTATGCTTCTCGTCGCTGCCGTAGTTGTAGCCGTAGCCGTATCCGTAACCATAGCCGTAGCGGTAACTGTAGCGGTAGCCGTAACGGCCCTGGTCGTTGCGGGTGCCGTTCAGGATGAATGCCATGTTGCTGTATTTCTTTTCATCATATAGACGGTCAAGCTCGGGGAGCATGGAGCGCTCGAACAGACCGGCGCGGATGATGAAGAAGGTGCGGTCCATGTATTTGTCGATGATCTGTGCATCGGCGACGACCTCGATAGGCGGACAGTCGACTATCACGTAGTCGTATTGCGTCTTGAGCTGACCGATCAGCTCTCCGAACTTAGGCGATTCGAGCAATTCAGTGGGATTCGGGGGAATGGAGCCGACGGGAAGGATGAAGAGGGTGTTGACTTCGTTATAGGGCACGACGAGTCTGTCGACGTCTGTCTCCATGCCGCTGAGGTAGTCGGCGAGGCCGAGTTCGGGCGAGCCGACATATTGAGACACGGAGCCGTGACGCATGTCACCGTCGATGACCAGCACACGCTTCTCCTTCAGGGCGATGGTCATGCCGAGGTTGACGGATACGAAAGATTTGCCGCTGCCGGGATTGAACGAGGTGAAAGCTATGACGCGGCCGCCGGGGATGGCGTTGCACAGGAACTCGACGTTGGTGCGGAGCACACGGAAGGATTCGTTGATGATGTCGCGTTTGCCGGGCTTTACCACGATCAGCTTGCGGTCGTCGGTGCTGTCCTTCTTTTTCTTGAAGGGTCCGTTCTGGGGGATCTCGCCGGCGAAGGGTGCGGCGAGGTGCTCCACATCCTTACGGCCGCGCACTCGTGTGTTGCTTAGCTCTTTCACGGTGGTGACGCCAAAGGGAATCACAAGGCCGATGGCAAAGGCTATCAGCAGCGTCTGGCTACGGTTGGGGGTAGAGGGGAGGCCGGAGGGTCCGGGTTTGTTGACGATGCGGGTGTTATAGGCGGTGAAGGCCTGCGACAGCTCGTTTTCCTCGCGCTTCTGCAGCAGAAAGAGGTAAAGGGACTCCTTGACTTTCTGCTGACGCTCGACGCTGAGAAGGTTCTTGGCCTGCGAGGGATTGGCGGCGAGCTTGGAGACGGCGTTGGCCTGAGTGCCGCGCACGGATGCGAGCTGGGTGTTGAGCGCGGTGATCTCGTTGTCGATGCCGCGTATTATGGCCTGGCGCTGTGCGGCGAGCTGCTGGTCGTATTGTTGCACCAGCGGGTTGGTGTCAGACGATTTGTCGGCCAGATTGTTGCGCTGCAGCAGCTTGCTGTTGTATTCGCCTATCATGCCCTGGATGTTGCCGCTCTGCAGGCCGGTGTTGGCGGGCAGAAGCTGGCCGTGGCCGGCGTCGGCCACGAGGTACGAGCGGATGTATCGGGCCATGGAGAGCTGGTTGTTGAGCTCGAGCATCTGTGCCTGTGTCTCCTGGTTCTGCGACATATACATGGAGGCGGCGGCGCCGACGTCGGGGATAAGGTTGGCGCTCTTGTAGCTGGAGATGTCGGAATCTACGTGGCCCAGCTCGTTCTGGATGACACCGAGGCGGTCGTCGATGAAGTTGGAGGTGGAGACGGCTATCTGGTTCTTGTCGTGAATCCAGTTTTCGTTATAGACGTCTATCAGTGTCTTCAGCACATCGTCGGCGCGCTGGGTGGACTGGTCGAATACGGTGAGCTTGATGATGGAGCTGTTGTCGCTGGACATGGCCACCTGCAGGCGGGCGTTATAGGAATCACGGGCGGCGGAAAGGGGATATTTCTGTACCTTGAGCTCTACATCGCTTCCCTTGATGTAAAGGGGCGACGGTGAGACAATGATTGATCCGCCAGGGGTGGTGATGGCGCTGTTGAGGCGTCCGGTGTAGCTCTTGCCATAGCTGCCGTCGGGGGTGATGAAGTCCTTGACGGTCACCTGGCCGGCAGGATCGACCTTGAGGGTAAAGCTGAGGGAACTCTCCTCGGGATAGCCGGTGGCTGTGACGCGCACGGGGAGGTCGGTGCCGTATGCCACCTGGTCGTGAAACCGGCCGTCCTTGAAGTAGTTGATGTCAAGGCCCAGGCGGCGCACCACTTCCTCCGTCATATCCTTGGACTTTAGGTTGTAGATCTCGTTCTGAAGGTTGGTGTTGGACTGGAACAGGCCCATGTTGGCGAATTCGTCGGCGCCGACGGAATTGCCTTTACTCTCATCCTTGATAAGGATTTCTGCAGATCTGCTATAGACGTCGGGAGTACGTAACAAATGAATGTACGCTATACCGACACATAGCACGACGGAGAGGATGATCCATGGCCAGTGGCGCAGGGTCATGAATATGATGTCAAGAATGGGTACCGTGCCGGAGGGCGCTGCCTTGGCGCGGCTTGCGCCGCGAGGAGCGGTGGATGTTTCGATTATTTCAGCCATAATATATCAGTGCCCGGAGCGCAGTGGAAGCGACCGAAGGCCGATTTTAATGAGCAAATTATTAATATGGAAGCGGATAAAAGCCGATTTTTTCAAACAAGGCATTAAGTCATTAGCTATGCGCGGCTGAGGACAGACTGCGCTACTAATCATTGGAGATTGCCTATTTCGTGAGGGAAATGACCAGCGTGCCGATGGTCATGGCGAACGAAGCGATCGAGAACCAGAAGGCCGGGGTGAAGGGGCTGTTGCCGTTGGGCGTGGTGTTGCGCTTGGCCTTGTCGTTGGGCTCGACGTAGATCACGTCGTTCTGCTGCATGTAATACACGGGCGACTGGGCGAGCTGCTTCATGTCGGTCAGGTCGACCTTGTAGACTGTCTGTCTGCCGTTCTCGCCTTCACGCATTACAGTTACGTTCTGACGCATGCCGTCGGGGGCGACATCGCCGGCTAAGGCTATGGCCTCTACGATGGTAAGATGGTCTTTGTTAAACTCGACGCGTCCGGGACTCTTGACTTCGCCGAGGACTGAAATGCCTGTGTTGGCATAGTCTACGGTGACGATGGGGTCCTTGACAAGCTCGCGGCTCTTGATTTCGGTCTCGATGTATTTAGAGAGCTGGGTGCGGTTCATTCCGGCGACATGGAGTCGGCCCAGTACGGGGAAGTTGATGTTGCCGTCGGGGTCTACGGTGTATAGGGATGTCTGTCCGCTGCCGCCGGAGCTGGAGCCTCCGAGTGTGCCGCCGCTACCGCTGGAACCGATACGGTTCTGGGTAGTGACCAGGTTGAACATGGAGGAGAGGGCGGGGTCCTGGGTGGAGACGACGATGGAGAGCTTGTCCTCGGGACGCACCTTGATGTCGTTGCGCTCCAGGGGCTGGATCATCTCGCCATGGGTCACGTCCTGAAAGTATGCTATGTCCTTGGGCGTGCTGCACGAGGCGGCTGCGAGCAGCAACACCGAGAAGGCAGCGACAGATAAGAAATGTCTAAGTTTCATATATTTCGGTGTGTTTTTGACAGAGAGAAAGCTTGTAAGCGGGGAGTAGTGGCGTGGGCTGTGGCGCGGCCCATGACAGCCCGCTGCTATTGATGCGTATCGATGATGGGGTTTGATAGGAAAAGCATAAGGAGTGTTACCTTTAGTAATAGTGATTCGGAATTACGTCTGGCAAATTATATGTAAGAAATAGGCAATACCCCTTACACTTTTCTATCAACTTATATATGTTTATATTTATTGGAAATATTTAATGTTCGCGGCTGGGACAGCCTGCGTTACTATCATTTTCGCGGTTGGGACAGCCTGCGCTACTATCATTGGTAGAGCGATACGTTGAGGCGTTTCTCGCGGGCATGGATGCGGCGCGTCAGAATCATGTTGACGGAAACCCAGAGGACGATGTCGCCGATGAACAGCAACGTGATGTCGACGTACGGGGAGAGGAAGTAGTTGGCTGCGGTGAGCAGGGCGCTGGTGCCGAGTATCGTCATCATGGCGTGTCGCTGGCGTATGCCGAGGGCCAGCAGCTTATGGTGTATATGCGTCTTGTCGGGGAGGAATGGATTGCGGTTGGCGCGTATGCGGTGAATGTAGACGCGTATGACGTCGAAGCCGGGAATCAGCAGGGGCGCCACGCCGATAACGGCACTGTTGGCGTGACTGGCGGCCATGTCGAGGCGGCAGATACTGATGCACATAACGCTGAGGAAGAGGCCGACGGTAAGGGCGCCGGTATCGCCCATGAATATCTTGCGGTGCTTCAGGGCGTCGCCGAACACGTTGAAGAAGAAGAAGGGGAGCAGTGAGCCCAGCGTGGCGGCGGCCAGGGCCGAGTAGGTGTACAGGCCGTTCCTGAGACAGACAATGGCGTAGAACGCGCATGCCACTCCGCTCAGGCCGGAGGCCAGGCCGTCGATGCCGTCTATCAGGTTCACGGCGTTGATGACGAAGACGATGAACAGGGCGGTGACGCCCACGGACACCCAGTACGGCATCTCGTGTATGCCGCAGAAACCGTGCAGGTTCTGTATGCGAATGCCGCCGGCTATGATCAGAAGCGCGGCCATGGTCTGCATCACGAATTTGGCGCGGTAGCGGACGCCCACAAGGTCGTCGGCCATGCCGGTAAGGTAGAGGAGGATGGCGGCACAGCCGGTGAAGCACAGCGGAACCACGCGGCTGTACAGCAATGCGGTAATTGGGCCGTCGCCGCTCATGATGCCCAGGCCGAACAGGAGCAGGAGGGCGAACAGAATGGAGGGGAAAAAGGCGATGCCACCCAGACGGGGGACCTCGGTCTTATGGATCTTGCGGGGATCCGGCTCGTCGAAGAGGTTCTTGCGGAAGGCGATAAGCAGTATCTGAGGAATAATGATGCCTGTGAGCAATGTGACGAGAAACAGGACAGCAATGTCGATCAGGGACCAAACAGTCATATAAATAATTCATAATGCCCGGTGCAAAGGACGCAAAGGGAGCCGGGTCGGATTTATCGGGACAGAAAAAGTTGCATGTCGGCGGCGCGGCTGCATTGATTCCGCGCCACTATATAATATAGGGGAAGTTCCTCTGAACGGGTCAGATGAACTGGATTTATTCGGGCGATACCTCGTACTCGACGGCGAGGAGGCCGGGCATCTCGATGACGAGCTTCTTCTTGCGCGAGCCGCGGATAGCCAGCAGCTTGCCTTCGTAGCCGTTCATGATGCCCTCGCACACAAGACGGACCTGTTTGCCGTACGAGAGGTTGGTAAGCTCGTCGGGGGTGTAATATTTAGGGGTGTCGGTAGCGGTGGCCGCGGCGATAAATCGTTCCATTTCGCCGGGGCGTACGGTCATGGGCTGACGATATGCGGCGCCCTTGATGAACCTATACTGCAATGTATCTGTTTTATCAATAAGGGGGTCGAGTTCGTCGCGCGTGGCGTGCACGAACAGAAGGTCATGGATGACAGGCGTCTTGCGACGTGTCTTGCGGCCCGCGACAATGCCCACCACCCATTTCATGGGAGTGAATACCTCGAGGCCCGACTGCTGCACGCGCATGTATCCGGGCAACTTGGCGATAGGACGCGTCAAGTCGCGTAGTACGAACCATTGCTTAGTATCTGGAGACTGAGAAGCCGTCATGATGTCAAAATGGAGCCGCCGCTACGGTTCAGACAATAGTTTCTAATCCTACCTGATTGTTGATATTATTGGAAATCAGGTAGTTGACGAAGCGGGAAGTGTTGACCTCAATCAATATTACAAATACCGGTTTTGTCATTAGGAATGATCAAAATGCGGATATGTGGCAGTCGATCTCTTACGATCTCTTAATAAGAGAGACTATATGGGTGTGCAAAATTACAAAAAATTCCTGACATACAAAAACGGTATGTCTTTTTGTCGCCGTTATGTTGGAATTAACATCGAGATCGCCATTGTCTGCAAAATGTTTAGCAAATACCGTACCGTGTCGTGGTAAATGGGTGAAACTTAACATCGATTCTGCAGTTAATTATCTCTTATTAAGAGATTTGGATGGAGTGGAACGGTGCGTTACCTCTGACAGCAGAATCTTAGAAACCGGTGTGCGCGGGATAGGAACTTGCCATAGGCTCGTGTTAAGTTTATTTTTTTACAGAAGAACAGAAGAACCGGGAATCCGCGCATCTTTTTGATTTTTTTACGGGGAATGATTATCTTTGCGGAACAAACCTGATTCAATCATGAAAAAGTCAATATTATACGCAGCATTCGGGCTGATGTCATTGTCGGCCACGGCTCAGCAGGCATTGTGGGGCGTCCCGACCTTAATATCTCCGGAAGTGCATCCGGACAAGACGGTTACTTTCCGTCTCAACGCTCCGAAAGCCGGCAAAGTGCAGGTGACGGGCGATTTCCTTCCCACTCAGAAAATCAAGACTCCGTACGGCGATTTCGATGCCCCTGGATTTGCCGATCTGACCAGGAACGATAAAGGGGTGTGGGAATTCACCACGCCGATGGCTCTGGCTCCGGAGCTATACAGCTATACATTTATGGTGGACTCGCTGAAGATAAATGATCCCGCGAACGTGTACATGCTTCGCGACGTGGCTTCGGTGACGAACATCTTCATTGTCCCGGGCGAGCGCGCTGACCTGTACAGCGTGAACAGCGTTCCGCACGGAACGGTGTCGAAAGTGTGGTACGAAAGTCCGGAGCTGGGCCTGAACCGACGGCTTACGGTATATACTCCGGCCGGATATGAAACTGGCCGGAAGAGGTATCCTGTGTTCTACCTGCTGCACGGAATGGGCGGCGACGAGAACGCATGGCCTGAACTGGGCCGTGCCACGCAGATCCTGGACAATCTCATCGCCCGGGGCGAGGCCGAGCCGATGATAGTGGTGATGACCAACGGCAACGCCTCGCAGGAAGCCGCGCCGGGCGAAGGGGCCGCAGGACTGAAGCCTCCAACGACACAGCTGCCCAAGACCATGGACGGATCGTTCGAGGCCGCTTTCCCGGAGGTGGTGAAGTTTATAGACTCCAATTACCGCACCATCCGCGCCAAGAAGGCACGCGCGATAGGGGGCCTGTCGATGGGTGGATTCCATTCGATGCAGATATCGAAGGAATATCCCGACATGTTCGACTATGTCGGTCTGTTCTCGGCGGCGATTCTGCCGCGCGAGGGGACAGTGTCTCCGGTGTACTCCGATTTCGAGACCAAGCTGAAGAAGCAGTTCGAGATGAAGCCGGCGTTGTATTACATCGCCATAGGCGACAAGGATTTCCTGTACGACGCCAACAAGCAGTACCGGGCGTTGCTCGACAAGAACGGTTATCCATACGAATATTTCGAGAGCGGCGACGGACACATCTGGAAGAACTGGCGCATATACCTGACCGAGTTCGTGCCGAAACTCTTCAAATGACAGACATAACGTCGTCGTCCGTAATTCAGACAAGAGAACGGTAGAAACCGGAGTATGTAAAAAAGACCGCTGAAAATCAACGATTTTCAGCGGTCTTCTATGGGTTGATGAACCCTCTGGTGATCCGCCTGGGGTTGTGTACACCGATGGTATTTCTTTGGGTTTCAATGAGATGACTTTCTGAAAATCGAGATATGCCCCTTCTTGCACTCCCGGATATTTCAATGTTCTTCTTCGTTTACAGTTGCAAAGGTACAAATAATTCGCCGATTTTCAGCGATTAAGAACGTTAAATAAGCCTTATTTTTTTTGCCCCATTTTTCAGTATTTCTTGCTCCCGTATCTATTGATGCCATTAGATACAGCCTTAATTTTGCTCCCTCACGACAGATTAAAATGAGAATAAATGAGATTTTAATTTCAAAATTAGACGGTATTAGTCTAATTTCAGAATTAAAATTGTGAATATTTCAATTTTGTTTTTATTTCAGCGTTCGCAAAGTTCTAAGCACAACGGGGTGCATCATCAAATTATTCGACGTATGCTCGTCAAATAGCAATTCGGGGCGGAAGTTGCCTCTGAAGAAATGTTCAATAAACTCCAATTCCGCATCTTCTAATCTCATTAGGTTCTCCAGATAGTTTATGGCCACATCAAATAATCGGTCTTTATCAAAATGCCCTAATTTTGTATGCAGCATCGGAAGGAGTTGTGTTTTTAATGCTTGGAATGGCATTTTACGAATTTCATTCAGATCCTGTTTGAGCAGGTCTGGCTTGTCGGCATTTCCTAATACTGAATAGAACACCACACATTTTCGTAAAGCGTCTTTTTCTTCTTTGCCCGATAATAGTCCAGATTGCGCTAAAGAAAAAATATCAAATATGTCACGGGGCTTGCATCGCTCGAACAAGGCTTTTATTTTGCCTGCAAAAAGTTCGATAATGTTCAAGTGAGCAACCTGAATAGATTTATTCTCAATATCAAACGGGATTGACACATCACTATAAGCCGCTGGATATACATGACATCTGGAATGATAATTGATGTCAAGTTTTATTTTATCAACGCAGCCTGTCGTAGTGGTATATAACAATGATTTGGAATCCAACACAAAGCTGCTTCTGTCACTTATCCTATATCCCATATCTTCTGAATATGCGGATAAAGCTTTGTTTATTTTTTCTCGCTGAATGTTGGTTTCTTCTTTTGACAGGTTATGGGGAAAGTCCAAATCAAGATCAACGCTCAATCTCGGAAGTCTATCGAAAGCGATTAGGTTTATTGCTGTGCCTCCTTTCAGTAATAATTTCCCTGCAAATTCTTCAAGACGGTTCAGGTCGTCTAATATCAGACAAAGGCGTATCACCTTCTCCACATTTGTTGCTGTGTAGGAGTGCTCAGAGGCAATCCGCTGGATTTGCTTTTTATCGTATTCAAATTTCATAAAACTTTTATCTGTGCTTGAAGGTTGTCAGGGATACAAAGATTCCATTCCTTGTCAAAACTATTGCAAAAATACGGATTTATTATGTAACTCTGATTGTTACCCATAGCCGTTTTGCATTTCCTAAAGAAATCATCTGACAAATGTAGTTTCTTACTGAATATCGAAAATAGAAATCCTGCACGTTGCCACAGGCTTTTGTTGTCATATAATTCAAGACAGTGCAGTAATTCTTCTTCAACTATACCATCTGCCGGACATTCCGCCAACGCATACATAAGCTCCTCAATTCCGCCGGCAAGATTGATGTTATACATACAATCCACCAGTGTCTGCGAAATTGAAGTGACCCTTAACGCATAACCGCTACTGTCATTTATTTCGACAACATTATTAAGAAATTTGAGCTTTTTACAAGAATAGTTTTCTCCAAGATACTCAAAAGGACGGAAATTCTGCGTAGAGTGAATATACATTTCATTAAACTCCTGTGTTTGCAGAAGATAATATTCCAATGCAGAATGATATGCGAGAACACCATCCTGTACGGCATTACAACCTATGATAAATTTGTTGTCAATCTCCACCGGCATATATACGCCCCTACGGACAGATGCAAGCAAATTTTTCTTTTTCCCCTGACGAAGACGCGACCACATCACCGATTCCTTGACAGGCACCGGATTGGATGTGATATAGGCATTTGCCAGCTTGTATGTGGTTGCTATATTCATATACATAGAATAACACGCAAAGATACAAAATATTTCATTATTGACAAAAATATTAGGTGAGAATATAAATAGCCCAACATACAAAAATCTGCGATTAGAATCCTTAGTAGGTACAAATTTTTGCGATTATAACCGCGATTTATACAAAAGACTGAGTTTAGGGAATGTTTCACAGCGAAAACTTCGAGAGGTATGGCGACTCACGGTGTTGTCGTCGGCTATGCCGTCAGAGGTTGACGGCGAAGCAGGCCTCACTGACACCCGGATATGCAACCCGCACAGACCATTATGAAGATACCAAACGCAACAGACAGAAGCCGGTCCCAATCGTGAGTCATTATTTATCCTGCAACTCACGGAATAGCTCGGAAGATAAGCGGCAAATCCGCTTAAAACAGCCCGAATCCGGCTTAATCGGGCTTTAATTCTTAAATGAAGTTAAAAATCAAAGACCATTCTCCGAAAGTGGGGCCGAAAAGTGGAGCCATGAACCCTGAGCCTTCGCAAACTTGACGGCATAACGCCGCAAAATGCTGATTGGCAGGCGACTCACTCGCTGAATTTTCAGTCGTGAGTCATTTGCCTCAAGATGGTGGTGACTCACGCATTACTCACGCTTATGCTCCGAAAACCGCTGTATTCTGCCGGATGGGGCAAAAACAAAAACGCTGGAAATCAAGTGATTTTCAGCGTTTTGCGGTAGAAGTTCGGACTTCTTGGTGATCCGCGTGGGGTTGCGTACTCAGGCGGTATTTCCTAGGGTTTCAACGAGATGACTTTCTGAAAATCGAGATATGCCCCTTCTTGCACTCCCGGATATTTCAATGTTCTTCTTCGTTTGCAGTTGCAAAGTTACAAATAATTCGCCGATTTTCAGCGATTAACAGCGTTAAATAACCATTAATTGTTTCGTTACTTTTCTTATAAATTGCGTCACCAAGTTCTCCTCCCCCGCAATATTGGCTGCGTATAGATTGAATCAATCTGAAAAATGGAGGTTTTGTTCGTCTTATATACTCCTATTTTCCAAATTTAATCTCAATATTAGCCTCTATCAACACTACTATCGGAATTAAAATTCCAAATATCGACATTTTATTTTGTCAGCTCCGCTAAATTCGCTAAATTTGCGGTAGATAAGAGAGCAAATATGATACAAGAACTTAAAATAAAAAATTTCAAATCATTCCGAGATGAAGCGGAGCTTAGTTTTGAGCCATCCGGCGAGGATAGATACAACAGTGTTGTGACTATGCCTGACGGAGTGCAGCTTCTCCGTTTCGCCGTAGTGTTGGGCGCAAATGCCAGTGGCAAATCCAATATGCTGGACGCGATTGAATTTCTGCGCACATTCTGGAACAACATTCCTGCGACCAATAATGACGGAACTGATGTGCAACCTTTCCTGATGAGAAAAGATGCACTGTCATTCGACACGGAATTTGAGGTGAAATTTTATGTTGACGGTATCCGCTACTGGTATCAGCTCATAGTGAATCCGGAAAAAGTTTGCCGCGAGGTTATTTTTGTCTATCTTTCCAATCGCCCGACAAAAGTATTCTGTCGTGAAGATGTGGATGGCGTTTCAAAGCTGAACTTTAATCCGGCGGTAGCCAAACTTTCACAGGCCGAGATAGAAGTGATGTCGATGAACTGTCTGCGTAATATGTCTGTGCTTGCGGTTCTTAAAAAAGTAAATATTGCGGTTCCTTATCTTGACAATATGCGCCGTTGGATTGATACGCGGATGTTGCCCTTGCAAAGCGGCACTCTGTCGTCGTTATCGCAAGAAGCAAAAAAACATATTGCTGACAGTGAGGGTTTTCGTGAATATCTGATGCAGTTCGCAAAAGAGGCCGATTTCAATATTTCGGATATCAAGATACAGAAAATGGCGGCACTATTCGGACATACCGTGCAGAATGAAACAGGAGCGGAAGACTATGTGATGCCGGAAGCCTGCCAGAGTACCGGCACAAAACGTATGGTTGAACTGGAATCGCTCATATATACCCAACTGAAACGACAGGCTTTTCTATGTGTCGATGAAATTGAGGCTTCGATGCACCCGAATCTCATGGAGTATATACTCGCCAAATTCATAAACACGCCGGACAATCAGTCGCAACTGCTTGTATCGACACACTATGACCCGATATTGAAAGATATTGATGATATTTTCGGGAAAGATTCAGTCTGGTTCACGGAGAAGGGCAAGGACGGTAATACCGCATTGTTCTCTCTCACTGATTTCAAAGGACTGAACAAACTGTCCTCTATCCATCGTGCCTATATGAACGGGCAGTTCGGAGCATTACCTAATGTGTTATAAAATTCTGTCATGGCACGAAGAATAAAGGAGCGAGAACTCAAGAATCCGATGATTACGATTATCGGGGAAGGAGCTACCGAGCGTTACTATTTCACTCATTTGAAACGGTTGCACGGATATAACTACGTCTGCAAGCCTCGTAATTTTACTGAGCAGACATTCGACGAAATGCAAAAACAGATAGATCGAGTGCTTGCTGATAATGGTATTGCTGTGTGCGTGTTCGATGCTGATGTAACGCGCACACGACCGGCAGAAAAGATAAAGTATGACGATATGCGTCGCAAATATGCCAAAAATCCGTCTGTGATTTTGTGCGACAGTATGCCTTCGATTGAATTCTGGTTTTTGCTCTACTATTTGAATACCAATCGTTATTTCGCAACATCGGACGACGTAATTACCGTGTTACGACGATTCATACCAGATTTTAGCAAACACCAGTCTTTTCTTTCAAAAGAAACTTGGGTTTCTGACTTGTTATCTGATAATCGTCTCAATACCGCACTTGACAATGCTAATGCCATCGGTATTGAAGGTGAATCTTACAGCAAGTTACCTAAATTGTTTGAGTTTATTGGACAATAATGGATTAATTGGTTATAACGAAATTGTTTAATAACGGACAAAACAGGTTATTGCAATTATTACCTGACGGTCATCGCTAAATATTCCCCAATGAAACACTTTTATACAATCGACGAAGTAAAACATCTTTTGAGAGGTAGTATAATAAAACGACTTCCACCCTGTGAACAGAGTGATATAAACCAACAGATATTGCGTGAACACGAACTTGGGTTCGAAGCCATATTAACCGGAAAAGGCGAAGAGAAGATATTGTTGCCTGAAGACGGTTCGGTCGTTTTTCTTTACAGAGGACAAAATAGGGAATTTTCTCCTTGTTTCCCGTCACTTTATCGTATAGAGCCTAAAGAGCTTTCTCCAGCAGAAGTATTTGTTTGGCGGATGAGACTAATCCTTTTCAAGGACATGCTTGATTCTTATCCAATTGTAAATAAATTTTTCAAGCGTCATAATTTCAAATTAGATTACGAAGGTCTGGCCCAGCATTATGGTCTTTCCACATCAGTGCTAGACCTTACAAGTAATCTTGACATAGCCTTATTCTTTATGACCTGTTGGTATGATAAGCCTAATGATTGCTATAGACCTTTTAATGATGGTATAGACCACGAGGGTATCCTTTATGTTTTTTGTCCTATGTTGGCAAATGAACCTTCCCCATTGCGTATTGCGGATTTCATGAAAGAAAATATCACTCCAATAGGACTTCAACCATTTCTCCGCCCAGCTCGCCAGAAAGGTTATGCTTTACGTATATCAAAAGGGAACAGTACAAAATCATGGGCATATAGAATCAAATTCACTAACGAGGATTCTCGACATTATTTTGAAATGTTCAATGGTGGTAATGACCTGTGGATTTCCGACATACTTGCAGATAAGACTAAACAAATAGAAGGCATTGCATCATTTTCATTTAAAACATTCAACAGAGCTTATGCCTTGTTCAGGCCCAAAGGATATTCTAAAACTAAACTTAAGAAAGAAATTAATTCTTTGGGCATTTTATTGGCCAAAGATGGCCCAAACATTAGCTTTTCTGAAGATGAATGCGTATCAATCGTCAAGAAATGGAATGATGGTGAGGGTAAACTATTCTGTGATATAATTGGGCGTAGGCCTTGGCATGAAATTCTTGACGATTCTACAGACCAGCCACATAAAGATGAATTTACTGTTAAAGTCAGCACACCGCATGATTATCGAACGCTACAGATGATTGCTGATCTTTTCTTACTTCAGATGTTAGCCCATCCAGAAGGCCCTGAAGGAGCAGAGTGGATTAATTACAAAGGCACACCAAACGAGACACATCGTCCATTAACAAAAAAAGAGCAAGAATGGACTCGCATTCCTGGCATATTTGTTAATCTATTCGCAAAAAGATACTTAAATGAGAGCGATTATAGAATAGAAATATAAAACAAACTTTTTTACACAGCAATCATGCAAATGGTGGACATGTAATCATTAAGACTCCGCAAATTCAAGTATTTCGCCAAAATGCACGAAAAAAACTTATAGAATGCATCTATGAACCTTCTTACCCGTTCTCAGATTGGGATTCTAAGATTCCAATGTTGTATTACGAGTTTCAGAGAGTTACATTAAGTCCCTTTCGCGGACTCACGTATGTCTCACGCCCATACTTCAATGTCCTTCTCCGGAATACAATTTCAAGACTGTAAAGTTAGTAAAAACCTCCAATCATCCAGATTGTTAAAAATACTAGACCTTAGAAGGGTTATAGACGCGAACTATACTCAAACGTTTTGCACCTAACTTTGGTGTGCAGTTTAGAAATGAGATTATTGGATTCTATTAGTTACTCAATTTTTGCAAGCATAAGTTGAGGTTTATAAAGTTTAATTCGCCTGCGCGATTATGCAGAAAGAGCAAAAATTCTAAGGTATTCAGCCTAATGAATCTCTTAAACATTTAAAACTTTATGTTGAGCTTGCGACTTAAATGAAATTACCTCGTTATGAATCCAAAAAAGTATGGATATGAGTCCCGAGATAAGAATCATTCTTTAAATGGAAACTCATGCCTTGCAAGAGTCTTCTTATATATTCCTTAGATGATGAGGGAACCTTTATTTTTCTGAAGGTATCATTGAGCGAGGAATATTTCTCGTTAATTTCAGAAGGATACTCCTTTGCGCATCGTTCCATCATTGCCTTTATCTGTATAGACAATATCCGCATGGAGGAAGGAACTGGCCAGTAGATCTCACTCAATCCATACAAATCAAAGGCAATTTCCATAACCGTTTTTGGAGTCCGTGTTGTTGAAATTTTATCCATGATAGACTTCACAAGTTCATCACTTACCTGCAATCTATTGAATAATGGACATACATAGGGATTCGTCTCTGACGAACAATCTGAATTAGCCAGAGCATAATACAATGGGATACCTCCTAAAAATTGCAACATTGACTTTTTATTAGTTTCATCCCAACTCATTATCTGATATTCATTCCCGTCGATAAGGGCAATAATCTTGTCGGCAATATCTTTTTCACCATTGGCCAACAGAATAGGAATAAACGGTATCGTAAACGTCAGAAATTCTCCGTGACTCTCTGCAAACTCATTGAAATTATTGAGGATCAGACCTAGAATTGTCATCTGAAATCCAGATTCCAATCCAATTTTATCAGACAGTTTTAGCAAAGTCACTAATGACAGAATCAACCTTTGGCTGTTGTAGAAAGAATCAAGATTATCCGGACAGATAAATGGAGACACATAGGTCGCATCCACAAAATCTCTACTGTCTCCGGGTTCCTCACGTCTACGTATTGTATCAATTACTATAGCAAGATGAATTGAGTTTTTCTTAAACTCATCATCTCTTGTCAGCTCAAACAAAATGACAGATACATCAATTACCGCCTTTATTGAGATATCCTTGAATCCGGCCATATATGCAGCATATGCCACACATAGCCCGACGACTACTCTGTCCTGAGGGAACAATCCTTTATGATCCTTTATAGTCTTGGCAATTCCTATAATTCTCTCAAATGAAGATTTCGGATTCATTGGAGACATCAACTGAGCATGCAGACATGCGGTTCTAAAGTATAACATCGGAACAAATTCATGAACATCCACAGCCAACGCCCTTTCTAAGAAATCAGCAGCTCTGTCATCTTTGTTTTCCGACAGCACGATACCGATTCCGGCGTTCATCCGAAAGCATCCCAATGTATCGGATGTCAGAGGAACCCGCGTCTCATAGAGCTCCATTGCGCTTCCCGGATCAGATACCAATAACTGCATATGATGGAATGTTATCAAAGACGCGATTTTAATAAAGGCCTCATCCGTTTCCAATGAGCATCTCTCATACATTTTTTCGAGCAGAATCATCATCTCTTCTCGCGGCATTTCAATACTTATTCTGGACAATGTAACGTCCAGACATTCAAAGACGTAAGGATCGATCTTCGCTCCAAATGCCTTATATACATCAAACCAGCCTATAAGTTCCTCACTTGTCTTAGCGCCATGCAATGCGAATATCGGCAGCTGAAACTGATCGATATTCAGATTCTGGTCTGTATTCGTAGAAAACTGGGGAATCTTCCCGACAACTTCCGATTGGGCAAACTTTCTTATAGACAGCAGCTCTCCGTATTGATGTTTGTGGGCATAATATATTTCAAGAATCATGACCACTAAGTATTGAAGCAATGGTTGCTCTGACAGATTACCTGACAAATCCTCTAGATCCTTAATCAACAGATGGGGAACAGCTGGGAATTTCGGGTCCACTATGATTCTTGCAATTCTCATCAGAGCCTTTTGCTCCTTAGCCATTTTGGAAGGGAGAGGCATGTCTGTCCACAACTTTCCAATGATTCCGCTTACCGGACTATCCAGCAGATTTTGTTCATTGAGTTTAAACATAAGACTGATATAGAATGCTGTTAGTCTTGCATATTCCTCGGCTTGATTAGTCAGAAGAATTATCCTGAGGGCATCGTTGGGTGTCAGCTCTCCTTTCGCGAGAATATGGTCCACAACGACATTGGTGCATAAGCATAACTCCTCTTTATTCAGATCTGGGGAGAGGGCCTTCCTCACGATTTCCGAAATAACAAATTCCCCGTCGCCGGATTTTGAAATCCAATTGCCTGACAATCTGGTTAGCCTCATCAATGGAGTCGAGATTGCGGGAGCGGGGGTTGCCATCATCTTACAGTCATCCGATGTGAAAGAGCCATCCAACAACAAAAGGCGATTCAACAGTCGGACATCTTCCAGATCTGGAATAGTCTGGCTTATGGTCTGATAAAGCCTTGTCTGTAAAGATTCGTCTTTAGATACGGACATGATTTTGGAAAATGCATCCATATCGAAATTCCAGTTATGGTTTGCAAGCCAGATACATGCAATATGTATCAAAGCCAGTTGTCCGTTGCAAACGGTATGGATAAAGTTTGCTTTCTTCTCATCAAATTCTTCCGGGAGCATTTCCTGTAACTCATTCAGGGAAAGCGATGAGGTATATATATCTTGAATATGATCCGATACGGAATTCGGATTGAATGGAACAGTAGAATTAGATAGTATGAGAGCTTTTTCGTTACAATTTCTTACAATTGCCCTAATAATCCCATCACGGACTTTCAAATCCGAGGGACAATTATCCAGAATAATTATCCTATTTCCAACCTTAGAACTCATATTTTGCAAACAAGAGGAGATAAGGCCCTCTGACAGATGGGACGCCTCAACCTTCACCCTTTGGTATTCCGGGAATTGAGCGGCAATCAGATCGCAAAGTACCGATTTTCCAGTAAGCACGCCTCCATATATGTTAAGACAATACTTTTCTCTAAGGATCGAACTACAGTATTCCACCAAATCTCGCCTTTTTGAGTACGGTTCTATCAGCACAGTATCGGTTGACGCATCAGTACTCTCGGTAATAACGAAATCCGGCATTTCATCCAAACCAGCCTGCTTGGTCACTATATTTATAGTAACATACTTGGCATCGTTGAGAATAACGGTGTTTAACGAATCTTGAATTGCGACATTTCCCTTACCGTTGATATTAGCGACATTCCTGCTCCGACTTGGAGAGGTGGAATCAAATATATTTTTTAAGAGATCTAAAATACTCATTTTGATATAAATGTATTGTTTGAATCCTGCACTACAATATTGCCGTCTCCCTTGATTCCGACATTATAGTTTTTTGTGGGTTTCTTGCTTATCTCGCCGCTATCGGACCTGTCATATATCCTGTTTGTGACGTAAACGATTGTGGCAGCGCATATGGAGACAATCAGGACCACGCATCCCCATGGATTCGTCTCATTATAATCAATAAAAGCCTTCCAATAACTATAGTTTGCATCGTGTTCGAGCCTAAAGGCCGGTAATCCGAACACTATAGCCGCTCCTGACGTCAGGATTGCTCCAATCGTATACTTGGTAAGCCTGTTGTGTGAAATTTTGGTATACTTCTCTACCAACCTATCGCCCCACTGAATGAGGTGATTCTTAACACTTTGTTTCATTATCTTCGGTCTTAAATAATTGACTCAACTCTCGCATCTATAGTACGGATTCACGTTTCTATTGATTTCTACCACCTTAGAGTATTGGTCCTCGTTCAGAATCCGATTTTGCGATCGATTATTTGCAGTTTAGCTTGCGAAGGCTCTTCATAAGCATTGCAGGCAGCGAGATAGTTCTTCAGTTCTGTGAAGTCGGTTCCATAGAGGTTATCGCTGAATTGATGGAGTTTGGTCATCACGTTTATGTATGCCAACGGATCTTTGTGGCGGGTAAGTTTTCGCAATGCGAGTATATAGTCTTCGCGGAACACTGTCGGTACAATGATTCTTGATTGGTCGGTTCGGACAAGTTCGGCGTTCATCATCACGCGTGCGATACGACCGTTGCCATCGTTGAATGGATGCACTTCGCTAATCATGAACATCATGAATATAGCACGGGCAAACGGATCGGTCAAGGCTGAATAGTATTTGAAGCCTTGTGAGAGCGTACCTTTCACAAGTTTATAGTCCACGAACTCCGTCATTCCGGCACGATTGTTCTTTGTTTTGAAAATGCCGGGGTTCATGTGCGGTCGTCCTTCAAGAAGGATGCTGTGCCTGTGGCTAAGAATCGAAAACAACTCTTTGGGCGATGTCGGCGTCTTCATCATCTCGGCACGGTTTGAAAGCACCTTGAATGTTCCAAGTATGTCGTGCGAATCCTCATCGCGTCGAGGCATGGGAATACCGGAGTCAACAATCGCTTTCGCCTCATCAATTTCAAACTCCGTTCCTTCTATATAATTGGAAAAATAACTCTCGAAGAATGAGAAAAGACGGAACGATTCCTCATCCGTATTGCGGTTGTTGCGGATAACGAAATATCGATCCTTTATTGCATCGAAAAGCACCTCAAATAATTCAACCCTTGTCTTATCAAACGGATTACCAGCCGCCAAAGCTTTCGCGGAGTCTGTTGACAGTACTTTCGCATCATGAGTTGAGAGCAACGCAGAAATCATATTATTGATTTTGGCAAATTCGGTCTGCATACCCAATTCTTCGGCAACGGTTCTCAGTTCATCGCGATATTCGTTAAGCCGGTCTTCACCACCGGTGAGCAATATTTGTTCGAGCTTGTTCTCTATCACACTAATGGGTAATACTCGCGATTCGTCGCCTGACTTTCTCGATACCTGCATATTCTCAAGCATATACCGGTGTTCTCCCGATATGTGCATACCCATGAATGGTATGTCGTGCAAAGATGCTTTTGGCCCTTTTACAAAGTTGAGAATTATACCGGGTAAGTCTGTGACTCTCCTTGTTGTTGAATTTGTCAGGAAGAAATCACCGGTAGCTGTCGGTCGCATTTCTTTGGCACTGCGGTGGCTTATAAGAGCATCCGGATACCGATATGCCAGAATATCCATTAGATTACGGCGCACGATATTTTCCAGACTGTCAACAAGGTTGGTCGTATATATGCGTGGCGCGACTTTTCGCAACTCACCATCCTTTTCTTTCTTGCTAAGCACACGAGAAATGTTCGGATCAGATGAGCCGAAGATAATCTCTTTCTGGGTGTCAACTTTCACTGCCATACAAAAAATCACGATTAAGAGAATACAAAGGTACAATTTTTTGCGATTATAACCGCGATTTTTACAAAAAACTGCGGTTGCAAATTTTGCCTATTTTGCAATAATGCG
Source organism: uncultured Bacteroidales bacterium (assembly GCA_900542185.1). GTDB lineage: Bacteria > Bacteroidota > Bacteroidia > Bacteroidales > Muribaculaceae > Lepagella. The sequence goes on along the minus strand of UQMZ01000033.1, from coordinate 8,157 downwards.
AGCCAATTTTACACCTCAGACTACTCAAAATGCCGATTTTTGTCGCCTATGGGCAAAATAAAAATCGCTGAAAAAGCATGATTTTCAGCGATTTTCCACTTTTGTGATCTTTGTCTGTGATCCGCGTGGGGCTCGAACCCACGACCCCAACATTAAAAGTGTTGTGCTCTACCAGCTGAGCTAGCGAATCCCAAAATATGTCGCTCCAGGGCGTTTCTGCCCTCAAAAGCGTTGCAAAATTACAAGTATATTTTGAAACTACCAAATAATTCAGTAAAAATTTGTAATTTTGTGGTTGGAATTGAAATCATGAGCTGTCTCTAAAGACGGTTTGGCATAAACCAGGAACCGTCTCTGAAAGATAGCTTGACATAAAATCAGATGTCGTCTTGAAAAGATGGCTTGACATAAAATCAGGTGTCGTCTTGAAAAGATGGCTTGACATAAAATCAAGTGTCGTCTTGAAAAGATGGCTTGACATAAACAGATGAATATACAGGAACTGTCGGAGCGTATAGTGCGCGATGTGCGTGAGGGCCATCGCGAGATGCGGTATGCTCCTAATGCATATATCAGCCGCGAGGAGGCGATGGAACTGGCGGGGACTCCGGACATAGACGCGCTGTGCGACGGGGCGGATTACATCAGCACCAAATTAGTGGGCCGCAACGTGGACTCGTGCAGCATAGTGAATGCGCGCTCGGGCCTGTGCGGCGAGGACTGCAAGTGGTGTGCGCAGGCTGTGCGCCACCACACGGGATGCAACACCTACGAGCATCTTGACGATGAGTCGATTCTTGCAGCCGGTCGCGTCAACGCCCGCGAGGGAATACGCCGGTTCAGTCTGGTGACGTCGGGGCGCGCGCTGTCGGACGCCGATGTGGACCGTTTCTGCGAGACTTACCGCAAGCTGACGGCCGAAACCGGGCTTTATCTATGTGCGTCGATGGGGCTATTGACCGAAGCGCAGCTGCAACGGCTGGCCGCTGCCGGCGTGAAACGTTATCATTGCAACATGGAGACCTCGCGTGATTTTTTTTCGACACTATGCACCACCCATACGCCCGATGACAAGAAGGCTACGATACGTGCCGCCCGCAAGGCCGGCATGCAGGTGTGCAGCGGCGGCATCATCGGCATGGGCGAGAGTATGTCTCAGCGTCTGGACTTGGCCTTTGAACTGGCCGAATTAGGTGTGGACTCCGTGCCGATGAACATACTTAACCCCATCCCCGGCACACCGCTGGAAAACACTCCGCTGATAAGCGAGGAGGAGATAATCCGCACTGCCGCCACGTGGCGTTTCATCCTGCCGGACAAGTCGATACGCTTCGCCGGAGGCCGGATGCGCCTCAGCCACGGGTCGATGGTGCGCCTGCTGCACGGCGGCATCAACGGCGTGCTGATGGGCGACATGCTGACCACCGTAAGCAACGACATTGCCTCCGACCGGATCCTGTTCAAGGAAGCGGACATGATATTCTGATAACATAAACCTCTCCGCAATATATATAACCTCTCCAACCAATACACACAAGACATGGACATATCGGTAGTGATCCCATTATACAACGAGGCCGAGTCTCTCCCGGAGCTGGCATCGTGGATAGAGCGCGTGATGAACGAGAATAATTTCAGCTACGAAATCCTGTTCATCAACGACGGTTCGCGCGACAACTCGATGGAAGTGATCCGCGGACTGCAGGCCTCCAATCCATATATACATTGCGTGTCGTTCAGCCGCAACTATGGCAAGAGTCCGGCGCTGGACACCGGCTTCGCCCGCGCCAAGGGCGACGTGGTGATCACGATGGACGCCGACCTGCAGGACTCGCCCGACGAGATACCGGAGCTGTACCGCATGATAACGGAAGAAGGCTACGACCTGGTGTCGGGCTGGAAGAAGAAGCGTTACGACCCGCTGTCGAAAACCATTCCCACCAAGCTGTTCAACGCCACGGCCCGCAAGGTGTCGGGCATACACAACCTGCACGACTTCAACTGCGGCCTGAAGGCATACAAGCGCGATGTGGTGAAGCACATCGAGGTGTACGGCGACATGCACCGTTACATTCCCTATCTGGCCAAGAACGCCGGCTACGGCAAGATCGGCGAGAAGGTGGTGCATCACCAGGCCCGCAAATACGGCGTCAGCAAGTTCGGCCTCGACCGGTTCGTGAACGGATACCTCGACCTCGCGTCCCTGTGGTTCCAGACCAAGTTCGGCATCAAGCCCATGCACTTTTTCGGCCTGTTGGGGTCGCTGATGTTCCTGATCGGGTTCATTGCCGTGGTGACGGTGCTGATACTCAAGATAGTGGCCATGAATTCGGATACGTTCGTGTTCTACCTCACCAAGTCGGTGTACTTCTATCTGTCGCTGACGTTCATGGTGTTGGGCGTGCAGTTCTTCTGTACCGGATTCATCGGCGAGCTGATAACGCGAAACTCGGTCGAGCGCCGCAATTACCTGATAGCCGAGGAGTTTTGAAGCGGATGAGGTACATATTGGCGTTACCGGCGCTGCTGGTGCTTGGCGCCTGCGGGTCCGAATGCTACGAGAACCAGAACTCGCTGCCGTTGGCCAAGTTCCGCTATGTGCAGGATTCGGTGCCGGTGGACTGCGGCATGGACTCGCTTAAAGTCTATGGTCTCGGGACGCCCAACGACTCTGTGCTGTGGGATGGCGGACAGACCCAGCAGCTGTATCTTCCTTTCCGAGTGGATCAAGACACCACGATATACGTGTTCGAGCATACGCGCGTGAACGAAGCCCGCGACACCGCCACATTCGTCTACGAGCGCGCTCCGCAGTTCGTCTCGGCCGAGTGTGGTGTCAGCCTGGTGTACAGGATGAAAAGCATCACCACCACCGGACCCTTCATCGACTCCATCACATGCCCCAACGGCGAGATAACCAACAAGAATGTCAGCAACCTCGTGATATACCTGCATCACGAGCCTGAGGAGGAAGGAGGGGAGGAACAATGAAATCGGCGAGAACGCGTATTCTGACCGTCGTAGCGATGCTGTGGACCATGGCCTGTGCAGTGTTATCGGCTTCGGCTCAGACGGAAGATGTTCCGACCGATTCCATACCGGCCCTGACAGTGCAGGCCGATTCGGTTCAGACGGAATCGGCGCGTATCGATTCGGTGCTGAATCAAGCCCCGGGCCGTCATCGTCCCGTGCGCAAGATCACTCCCGTGGATGTGGACGACGAGAAGCGCGAGCCGGTGCTGCATTATTATGACAAGCACGGCGAGCTGCTTGACGAGCCGGTGTTGTTTCTGGCCACTCTCGACACCGTGACCAAGCCCAAGTCGAAACCGATCTATCCTAAATTCAACGGAGTATCGGTCGGAGTGAATTTCGCCGACGCCATTATGATGGCTTTCGGCCAGAAATTCGGGTCATACGACGTATGGGCCGACGTGTCGTTGTGGAACTGGCTGTTTCCCGTTGTGGAGGCGGGTATCGGATATGCAGACGCAACGCCTGAGAACAAGAACTTCACATACAAGGTGTCACCCAGCTTCTACTGTAAGCTTGGTGTTAACTATAACTTCCTGTACAAGAGCAATCCCGATTACCAGCTGTATCTCGGCCTACGTGCCGGTATGTCTAATTTCGGCTGGTCGGCCCGTAACGTGACGGTAAATTCGGACTATTGGCAGGAATCGCAGAAATTCAACCTGACGGGTATGCGCTCCACGGCATTCTGGGGCGAGGTATTGGCCGGCATCAAGGTCAAGATAGCGGGCGGATTCTCTTTAGGCTGGAACGTGCGCTGGCGCGTTCCGTTCAGCATCGGAAAAGCGAAACCCGACGGGCTGCCCGACGGCTTGGAGGCGTTGCGTATCAGCAGCCCCTGGTTCATACCCGGCTACGGCGGCCATTCGGCCATCACGTTCAATGTCTCGGCCATCTGGACCTTCGGCGGGAAGAGCAAAGCCGACATCGACGCGCAGGCCGAGGCGGAAGCCAAGGCCTCGGAGCAGGAGGGGGCCGCGATTAAGCCTGAAGATTCAAAGCCGGAACAGGAATAAGGTACTCATTATAAAAATAAAGAAGACACCCGCGGGTGTCTTCTTTATTTTTATTTGTAATGTCTGATTATTTTCGGAACGGTACCGACCATACCACACGGACTGGCACCGGCTTTCCGTCCATTCTGCCGGGTGTCCATTCAGGCATCTTGCTAAGTACGCGGATAGCTTCCTTGTTGAGGGCCGGGTTGACACCCCGCAGCACTGAGATATGGCTGACGGAGCCGTCGGTGTTGACTACGAACGAGCAGGTGACGCGTCCCTGAATGCCCTTGCGGTAAGCGTCAAGAGGGTAATTGCGCGTGGCGTTGATGAATGTCATCAGGTTGCGGTCGCCGCCGGGAAATGATGGCTTGTCGGTGACATAATCGTATTCATACACCTCCATGTAGCTCTGCGCTCCCGAGGCGCTGGAACCGATGTTTACACGGCATGTCTGGGCCTTGGCTGTCAGGCCTGTTGTCAATAATAAGCTGATTAATAATGAGGTATGAAGTAAAAGTCTTACCATAAAAACTTCCTTAAATTAGGAAATGTGTTCGAAATAGTTGAACCGGCCCGGCTTCCGGGGAAGTCGCGACCAACTCTATGCAAAATTATAATGTTATAACGAATTAGCCAACAAACGGTGCATTAATTATAGTTAAAAATATTAAACACGGGGACGGAGCTTTCGCGAGGCTCAAGGCGGGACAAAAGGGGTGCCGCTTTATTCCTCGTCGTAAACGAGCGAAGGGATGGTGTAGGAGAGGTTGAGCACCAGCGAGGATCCGGACTTGTGAGGCATCGCGTATGCTACATCGGCCTTGAAGCCCTTGACCCTGAAGCCGATGCCGAGCGAGAAACCGCTCAATATGTTGCGGCCGAAAGTGCTCATGTCGGAGGCCACGCGATAATTGTAGGCAAGCGCGGCGTAGAATTTCTCGTTGGCCTGATATTGCAGTCCGAATATGAGATGGCGGAAAAAGTTGGTGAAAAATCCGTTCTTTATCTTTAGTGCGTCACCGTCCGACGAATAGCTGTAGTAAGGTATGCGCCAGCGCACCAGATTGTTGGCCGTGATGCTGATCTGCAACGGCGTGCGGCCAAGAGCCTGCATGTATCCGAGCTGTATGTCGAACGGCAGACGGGCGTAACGGTCGGTGAACCGTTTGACCTGGCCTCCCATGTTGCGGAGCATGATGGAGAAACTCAGGTCATGGTCAGGGTCATAGTAATTGACGCCTAAGTCTGCGGCCAGGGCGAATGCCTTGTAGTTTTCGTACGACGAATAGGCCATCTTGAGGTTGGCTCCTCCGCGCCAGCGTTCGGTTATGTCGCGCGAATAGGTGCCCTCTATGATCAGGTCGGACGGAGTGAAGGCTCCGGTCGGAGTGCCGAACTCGTCGTAGCCGTCGAATTTGCCGTAATTCAGGTAGCGCAGTCCTACGGCAAACGCGCTGTGCTCGCCCACGCCCATGCCGTAGCGGAGCCCTGCGAAATTGCCCGACGCCATATACAGCATGTAGTTGAATTCCACCTGCTTCTCCAGTTCCGGGCCTATAAGGGCCGGATTCTGGTCGGACAGCGACACGTCCTCGTCGATTATGGTGATGTTGTTGCCTCCCAATGCGTATACATGGGCCGAGGTCGGAATGTCCAGGAAGTTATAGGCTGTGTTGGAATTTTCGGCATGCGAGGGAGCGGCGACAACCGTTGCGGCCGCCGCTGCGATAGCGAATATATGCCTTGAAATCCTGCTCACATTATCATAAACGCGCCAAACGTGGTTGTATTGTCATGGCAATGTGAAGAGCGTATCAGTTCAGGGCCGTGGAAAGGATGTGTTCCAGCTCGGTTACGCTGATCTTGACCTTGATTGAACCGGACTGTGCGATGGAGATTCCGCCGGTTTCCTCGCTGACTATTACGCACACCGCGTCGGTGACCTGGCTCATGCCCAGGGCCGCGCGATGGCGCAGCCCGAGGTTCTTGGGAATGTTCATGTCATGGCTGACCGGCAGGATGCATCCCACGGCGGCGATGCGGTGGCCCGCGATAATCATGGCGCCGTCGTGCAGGGGCGAGTTCTTGAAGAATATGTTCTCTATCAGGCGGGCGTTGATGTCGGCGTCTATCTCGTCGCCCGTCTTCTCGTAATCGCCGAGCGGTACCTTGCGCTGGAACACGATCAGGGCTCCGGTCTTGGACTTGGCCATCGACATACAGGCGTACACCACCGCCATGACCTCGGCATGCTTGTTGTCTTCGTTTTTCTCATGCCGGAACATGCGCGTGAAATGCTTGAAGGTTCCCGGCCCTCCGATGTCTATCAGGAAGCGTTTAATCTGGTCCTGGAACAGGATGACCAGTACGATGAGACCGATGCTCATGAATTTGTCGACGATGGTGCCGGTCAGCCTCATGCCGAATATCTCGTAGCATACCACCCACAGCACGATGAAAGCGAGCACACCGTAGAACAGCGACAGCGTTCCGCTGTTTTTCATGAGACGATACAGATAGAACAGCAGCAGGGCGACTATCAGGATATCGACAATGTCTTTGATACCGAACTCAATCATTGGCGTTTGTGGTATGTGTGTTTGTGGAATATCGCAGGTCAGGGAAAACGTTGTCGCTGTTTTGCCGCAGCAGTTCGAACAGACGGCATGTCTGCGCTGCGGGCCTGACATCGTGCACCCGTATGATGTCGGCGCCGAGCATCAGCGCGAAGGCGTCGGCCGCCACCGTAGCGTCGCCGGCCTCGGCCGGAGTGATGCCCAATGGCTTCCAGAGCATGGTCTTGCGCGATATGCCGGCCAATACCGGACAGTTCAGCGAATGAAACAGGTCGAGAGCCGCCAGCAGGCGGTAGTTCTGGTCGGTGGTCTTGGCGAAGCCGAAACCGGGATCGACAATGACGTCGGCTATTCCGGCCTGACGGCAGTCTGCCACCTTGAAGGCGAGGTCCTGGAGCACATCGGCCGCCACATCGTCATATTGCGTAAGTTGCTGCATGGTCGCGGGCGTGCCGCGCATATGCATCAGCACGTATGGCGTACGAAGTTCGGCTACGGTGGGAATCATATCGGCATCGAGGGTGCCTCCGCCGATGTCGTTGATTATGTCGACGCCGAAATTGTTCACGACCTTGCGGGCCACGTCGGCACGGAACGTGTCGACAGACAGGATGGCGTCGGGACAATCGCGCCGTATGGCCTCCAGTGCCGGGGCGAGCCGGTCGTATTCCTCGTCGGGCGATACGGGGGCAGCTCCGGGACGTGTGGAATAGCCGCCGATATCCAGGATGTCGGCGCCGTCGTCGAGCATGTGTCTGGCTATGCCGGCGGCGTTGCCGGCCGCCCGGCTGGCCGCGTGGAAACTGTCGGGCGTCACGTTGATGATGCCCATTACCTTAGGACGGCTCAGAGACAGAAGTCGGCCGCGTATGTCGATGCTGCGTTCCATAGCGCGAAGTTAACGCTTTTTTTGCTCATATTAAAAAAAATCGCTAACTTTGCGGCCGATTCGGTAATCTCTGGCGCGACATTGCAGCGCGTTTATATTGCCGATGTAACTTAAATCAACTAAATAAAATGGATCTGATTAAGATTGCGGAGCAGGCATTTGCCACTCCGGAGAAGAAAGTAGACGATTTCGGACCGGGCGATACCATTACGGTAGCTTACCGAATCAAGGAGGGTAACAAGGAGCGTATCCAGATGTACCGTGGCGTGGTTATCAAGATCTGCGGCCAGGGCGACAAGAAGCGTTTCACAGTGCGCAAGATCAGCGACGGTATCGGCGTTGAGCGTATCTTCCCCCTCGAGTCCCCGTTCATCGAGTCGATTACTAACAACAAGCTGGGTAAGGTTCGCCGTGCGAAACTGTACTACCTGCGCAACCTCACCGGTAAGAAGGCTCGCATCAAGGAGCGTTACGCCAAGAAGGCATAACGGCAATCCGGAGTCGGCCGGACATGGTTCCGGCACACTGAATGAAAAATTAACCGTTCGGCGCATTGCGCCGGGCGGTAATTTTTTTGTGACAGGGAGCAGAGCTCCTTACGGAAACGGCTTCGCGAGGGATGGGGGCTGTCTCTTATACACATCTGACGCTGCCGACG
>UQMZ01000032.1 GCA_900542185.1 uncultured Bacteroidales bacterium | reverse complement strand
GAGATGAGCGCTAGTCTCGTGGGCTCGGAGATGTGTATAAGAGACAGGTCCTTGACGGGGCGGATGGCTGCGGGAACGCGGCAAGAGGCAGTGCCTCGGATGTCGCGGCTCGACGCTCCGACCGAAAACTTATATCGGCCGGGCGCGGTGACCCATGCCGAACGGGATTCGTCGAACACCGCAAGGTCTTCCGGATCAATGTCAATGGACAACCGCTGCGACTCTCCGGGCTTAAGCTCGCGGGTCTTGGCGAATCCGACCAGTTCCTTTACGGGCACCTCGATCTCTGCAGGCTTGGATACATATACCTGCACGGCCTCCTTTCCCTTGGCACAGCCGTTATTGGTGATTGTTACGTCTACCTTGTAACCGTTACCGTCAAACGTGACGCGGGGCTTGGAATATTTGAATTCGGTGTAACCCAGTCCGTAACCGAAGGGGTAGGAGACATCCTTGTCGAAAGAATCGAAATAACGATAGCCTACATATATGTCCTCCTCGTAGACGGTATGGTCAATGTTTGGGTTCAGACGTGTCAGGGGCTTCTTGTTCGCCCCGAATATGATGCCGGTATCGGCGTCGTGCGGGAAATTGCGGTCTGAAGCCTGGTCGCGGTAATCGAGCGTGAAGGTCATTGGCAGTTTGCCGGACGGATAAGACTTGCCCGACAGGACGTCGGCGATGCTGTTGCCGGCCTCCTGGCCACACTGCCAGGTGCACAGGATGGCGTCGGGGAGGTGTTTCCACGACCCCGTGTCGATGACGCCTCCGACATTAAGAAGCACAGTCACTTTCTTGCCCAGGGCATGGAAAGCGTCGCACACGTCTTTCAGCACGACGTTCAACGTGGAGTCAAGATAGAAACTGCGCGTGGAGCGGTCGGCAAACTCGCCGGCGGCAAATCCTACCGTCACCACCGCGGCATCGTTCGAGTCGGCATACCGCATGATGTCCGCGCGTGACAGGGACAATTCTTCGGGCCTCATGCCGGCCGCCATGTGAAATGTCTTGTCCACCTCCCTGATGCGTTTCTTCTCGGCAGCGATATGAGCCGTATATCGGGCGTTCAGGTCCGGGTCCGACAGGTATCCGGCGTTTGCGAGTCCCTCGGGCAGCGACACGCAGTAGGCCCTGTTGACGTCGCCCGAGCCGCTGCCGCCGGCAATAATGTCGTACGAACAATTGCCGAACAGGGCTATCTTCCTGACATCTGCGGAGTAGGGGAGTGTTCGGCCGTCATTCTTGAGCAGCACCATTCCTTCAGGAGTGATGTCGCGCAGCAGGGACGCATGAGCCTTCAGGTCGGGCCTGTCGGAGTGAGGCTGTCCACGGAAACGGGGTGTGGAGGCTATAAGTTCCAGGACTTCCTCTATGTTGCGGTCCAGGACAGTCTCGTCCAGCTCTCCCGATTCCAGAGCCGCCATAATGCGGTCGTATTCGCCCGGGAATCCCGGCTGCAGCAGATTGTTGCGCGCCTTCATCTGGGCTGCGGCATCGCTTCCGCCGAACCAGTCGGAAACGACAACGCCCCTGTAGCCCCATTCGCCGCGAAGCAGCGAGTCGAGCAACTCGACGCTCTCCGAGGTGTAATGTCCGTTCAGATAATTGTACGACGACATCACGCACCAGGGGTCGGAACGTCTTATCACCTTTTCGAATCCCTTTAGATATATCTCGCGCAGGGCCCGCTGAGACACAATCGATTCATTGTCCTTGCGGTTGGTTTCCTGATTGTTGGCCGCAAGATGCTTGACGCAGGCCCCGACGCCGCATTGCTGGATTCCGTCGACGTATGCCACAGCCATCTCGCCGCTGACCACCGGGTCCTCGGAGTAATATTCATAGTTGCGGCCGCAGAGCGCGTGACGCTGTATGTTTAGGGCAGGTGCCAGCATTATGTCCACGCCGTAGTCACGTGCCTCCTCGCCGATGGCCTTGCCCGTGAGCCGGGCCACATCCCGGTTCCACGACGCGCCGATGAGCGTGGGCATCGTGAAGTGAGTGCTGAAGTATGAGGCCGTGTCATTGGCCCGGCGCGTGTCGATCCTGACGCCAGCTGGCGCGTCGGCGAAAACAATGGCCGGTATTCCAAGCCTCGGCACGGGGTAGGTGGTGCCTGCCGCACCGGGTACAATCAGTTTGGTCGAGCCTATCACAGCCTTGTCGCCGTTGTCGATACCTTCCATGCCGGTGCCGATCACGAAGCGGGCTTTCTCCTGCCGGGTCATGGCCCCGACCACGTCCCTGACCGGCGACGTGCCGAACCGGGGCGATTCATTGTTATCGGCACTAACTGTAATTACGGCGGCAAGTGCCGCAGCTGCTATGATTGTGATGTGTTTCATCTCGATATGACCTTAATTCTTTTGGTTCCCGTTATCCTGCCGTTTTCTTCATAGCCGTCCACCACCTCGTAATCGAGGGGAGTGGAGCGCCGGATCAGACCCAGTATCTGGTCGAGCGACGCATCCTCGAAGGTGGCGTACAGGATGGCGTTGTCAAGCCTGGAGTCGACCTCAAAGCTGACATTGAAGATCTGGCCCAGGCGTTTGTAAACGTTTTTCAGCATTTCGTTGCTGAATACCAGATCGCCGTCTCGCCACGAAATCATTTTGTCGGTGTTGCCCAGATAGAGGGACATCTTCTTCTTGTTCGCGTTGTAAACGATGGACTGTCCGGGCGAAAGCGAGGATTTCGCGGCACTGTCATTGACCCTGACGCTCCCTTCGGTAAGTGTGACGGTTGTAATGGTATCGGTGGAATAGGAACATACGTTGAACTCGGTACCCAACGCCTCGACATCGAGGCCGGAGGGGGTATGCACGCGGAAAGGGTGCTCCGCGTCCTTGGCGACGCTGAAAAAGGCTTCGCCGCTAATGTTCACCAGTCTGGGGCTGTCGTGTTCCTGTCTGTATGTCAGGCGGCTTCCGCCGTTCAGCCATATCTCGGTGCTGTCCGGAAGGAATGTATGGACCATGCTTCCCGGCATGGCCTTTATTTCCTGACACAGAGCCGGCCCGGCGTTCATGCCGGCATCCCTGCCGGTATAATATAAAAAGATAGAGAGCACCAGCAACGGCAGAGCGAGTACGGCCGCCGTCTTCATGATGATGTTAATGGCTTTGCGGCGGAATCCGTAGCCTGAGCGCGAGGAGGCATAGATGCGGTCCAGGGTCCTGGACAATGATTCAAGCGTATCTATGCTGTTGACGTCATCGGGAGATGGCGTAGCGTCCCACACGTTCTTCAGTTCAAAGAACCGCTCGGCCGTTCCGGGGGAAGCGGCGATGGCCTCCCTCAGTTCGTCCATATCCCGGTTATCGGCATTTCCCGACAGACACCTTATGATAAGATCGTCTTCAATATCTTTCTCTTCAATATCTTTCATTGATGGAATGCAATTACATTGTCCCATAATCGGTCGGGACATTAGGGAAATGATCTTCTTATTATTTCGCGAAGCTTTTTGATCACATTTGTGACCCTGACCTCAACAGTGCGTCGCGATACGTTCATCTTTTGGGCTATATCGTCATATTTCATGCCGTCCCATCGGCTCATCCTGAACGCCTCTACCGATTTGGCGTCAAGGGAGAGCAACGCAGTCTCGATCAGCTCCTCCAATTCATCATAGAGGAAATAACTGTCGATGGCTGAATCGTTTAAATCGTTGGCAATCATAAAGCTCGCCGCGTACGAGTCTTCTATCTTCCTGTGCTTGATGGCATCCAGACAGTCGTGACGCACACAGCGCAGCAGAAAGCTTTTCAATGACCTTATATCCAATGTCTCGCGATTCTCCCACAACTTCACGAAGAGATTCATGACTATGTCCTCGCATTCCCTCCGGTCGGTTATAAACGAATTGCAGTACAGCAGCAGACTGCGGTAATATTTAGAAAAGATTGCGGTGAAGGCGTATGGATCGCCTTCACGCAACCTTTTCAAGAGCAGCTCGTCGCCTGATGAATCCAATTCATTCATGGGGTAACAATCAGCAAAACAATATAATATCAATCAGTCGAAAGTCTCGACATTCCAGTCGTCGATTTCACGGAGAGTGATTTCGAATCCCGGTTCGGTTACATGTAAATCGAATTTATAAAGTTTACCGCTTTCAAAACTCATGTTACCGAGTTTTCTGCGCAAGGACGCGCCGGCCACGTTGCATCTGACTGTGAATGCGGATGATGCGGGCAGAAGCAGGCACTCGGCCCGGGTCATGTCGGCGTTCGTCCGCATCGTAACGTGTGATTCGGCTGCGGATGATGTCAGTTTACCCTCGGCCAGCGAGAACACGCCCTGTGAGGGCACCTCCTCGATGCAGGGGTTCAGAGCCTTAAGTACATCGGCCGGTATGCCGGCATCGGCGGTGATGGAGAACTGCACCATACACGTAATGTGCTTCATCTGCACCTTGACCGGAGACAGAGAGGGATATTTGTTGCGTGCGTTGTCGGAATAAAGATAATCCGAGGCCGCGGCTTTGTCAGGCGTGGATACGTCCAGGCTCAGGGTCCGGGAGGTAGCCGCTTCGGAACTGTAGGGCGAGAAGCAGATGAAATCCACCTTGGTGGCGAGTTCGGGATAGAGCGGCATCGTTTCAGAGTCCACGGGCTGCATTTCCCCCTTTTCATCAGTGCGGAGCCGGATGCATGAGGACGAGGAGAACGCGTTGTCCTCACCGCTGGCGAACATGAACATACCCAATTCCTCGCCACCGTTCCAGCTTTCGGGCAGGTCGCGGTCGTAGGGCTGTATCGTAGCCTTCAGCTGCACCGGCAGGGGAGCATGGTGCTCCTCTCCGCCCTCGTAGATGTCCTCGCAGGACACCATGACGGAGCTGAGCGCCATGACTGCCAATATATGAATTAACTTTCGCATATAGAACGTATGTCGTTGTTACTGAATCTTGACGCAACGGACATTCAGACCATTCGCGGTGCTGTAGTTATTGATCTGACCCCAGTCGGTGCCACACTGGAAGGCATTGTTCTTCAAACCGTCCATCGTGCCCGAGAACAGCATCACATTGTCCACGTTGCCGAACGTACCGTTGAACTTCATGCGTCCGCCTTTGGGGTAGACGGTGGTGGGATCGATCAGGACAGTATTGCCGTCGAGATACATGTTCCAGGGGGAGAGGCCGTTTTTGTATGCGGGCACCATCCATCCTGCGGGCGACGGGTCGAACACACCCTTCTCGCCTGTAGCCTCCTCGGTCCAGAAGTTGGGACCGTACAGCAAGGTCGCGTTGGGGTCGTTGGTAATCCAGCTGTAGGGCTCGCCTGTAGCTGTAACGAACAGGCCGGGAGCCGTCAGGATACGTCTTACGGACTGATCCTGGTTAGCACCCCAGATATCGCCGGTGCGTGTATAGTTTACGGGATTGTTGTCGATGTCGTAGAGGGGCACGTCGGATATTTTCGCGCCGTCGGTGGGGAACTTGTCGGTGAATCCTGCGAAGGGTTCGTTGTTGCCTCCCTGATAGTACATACCCACGGAACGCGGGCTGGAGACATCCGCCGTCATGGCGCCGAGGTTGCGGTCCATGAACACATAGTCGGTCACGCCGTCGCCGTTGTTGTCCACATTAGCCGTGTTCGTATCGGGATCGAAGTCAGTGATCCAGATATGCCACGACCATACCTTGTCGCCGCCCATGGTGACGGACACGAGAGCGTTGCCGCCGTTGCCGGGGTTGGTCTTGACGGTTACGGTACTCTGGTCGGGATTTTCCGCATTCAGGTTCAGTGTCAGGCCACCGTCAGCCGGTATCAGGCTCTGGGCGTCCTGCCATACGAGCGCAACACCTAATTCGCCGTTATTGCGGAGATTGCCCTGGTTTATGAACTTGATGGAACGCCATACCTCGTAAGCCTTCAGTACGGGGAAAGTTACGGACTCGCCCGGCTTGACGATGTAGCAGTTGGGGAGGTCGGCCAGCGCGATCAGCGTGGACACGATATTGTACTTATAGGCGGTTCCGGTCTTGAATGCGTTGTTGGCCAACGCGCTGGGAGCCTGCGACTTTTCGCCGGAGCTGATGGTGATCTTGCCCTCGGCGCCCTCCTGTGCGGGGACGTATGCGCGGAAGTGCTTGGGCGCCACCTTCTCCATATTGATGTCTGCAGCCTCGGTGGATGTTACGGTCATGACTTCGTCGGTGCCGAACTTCCCGAGATTGAAGGAAGCGGCGGGCTTGACACCGCTAAGTACGGCTGCAGATGCCGCTCCGTCGGTGACCTGAGCGTCTACCAGCGACAGCTGGTGGCTGAAGGTAAGGGTCACGGTTTCGGTGGAATTGTCAACTCCTCCGGTGCGTGCCATCAGCAGGTCGCACATCGACTGCGTGGCGTCGTATGCGATGGCGGAGGGATCCACATTCTCCACATAGGGATAATAGGCGTAGAAGTCGAGAGTCTCGCCGTCGGCGGGGAACACCACCTCGCGGTCTATCTGCCATACGCCCCCGGTGTAGGTGAGCTTGCGGTTGTCGGCGTAATTGCCCGATGCGGCCAGAGTGCCGTCGGGATTAGCGGAACGTGACACTACGAACAGTCCGACCTGGTCGCCCTCGGTGAATGTCGTCTTGAAATTGTCGTCGGTAGTGGTGCGGGTGCCGGCCGTGGTCAGCTCGAACTTGAATCCCGCCTGGTCGCCGGTGCCGTCGGAAAAGAAATCGGTTTCCTGTGAGCAGCCTGTGAGGACCAACAAAGAGGATAAGTAATAAAGTACCTTTTTCATCAGTCGATTTTAAGGATGTTGGTTAATTATTGAGTTTTTATGAATAGACTTTTTACAATAAGGCGACCGGATTGAGGAAAGGCACATCAATAAAAGAAAAAATTTTAGAAAAGTCCATAAATCTTTACAAATTTTAAAAAAAGGCACTTCGGGTATGTGTGCGACGGGAATTAAGTCGCCTTATTAGCAGAATTAAGAGTGTGTATGCGTAAATGTGCGTGTATGACAACGGTTCGCTTGAACACAGAACCAATCAAACGGTTCCCTTAGATCAGAACTAATCAAACAGTTTCCTTAAATAAAGAACTAATCAATGCGAAAAATTCAGAATCCCAAGCGGGACGGCACCATCAAGAAACGGATGTTGCAGATTATCGGGGCGCTCCTGTCGGTGACGCTTCTGTTATGTGTTCCATTATCCGCAACGGCGCAGAAGAACGTCAGGATAACGCTGAACGCGGCCGACATTTCGATACCCAAGGCCCTGGAGTTGATCGAAAAGCAGAGCGGCTATCATTTCGTGTACAACAAGAACATAGTCAGTGCCAGCGACAAGGTGAGCGTCAAAGTGACCAACGCCACAATCACAAGCACATTGGACAGGCTGTTCGCCAATCGGGGAATCAGCTATGAGATCGACGACAAATACATCATATTGAAGTCGGGCGCCAAGTCCGCACCGGGCAAGACCGACAAGGTGGTGGTTCAGAAAGTCACCGGATTCGTGAGGGACAGCAGCGGAGAGCCGCTGATCGGAGCCACCGTGGCGGTGAAGGGTAAGAAGGCACGTGCCGTGGTCGGCGTGGACGGCGACTACAGCATCGAGGCGTCGAAAGGCGACGTGCTTGCCTTTTCCTATATAGGCTTCAGCCCCAAGGAGGTGAAGGTAGGAGCCGGCGACAAGGTCGATGTAGTGCTTGACGAATCGGAAACGCTTCTGAACGAGGTGGTTGTGGTCGGTTACGGCACGATGAAGAAGAAGGACCTGACCGGCTCGGTAAGTTCGATAAACGGCGATGCGGTGACCGACAGGAAGGTGTCGATGCTGTCAAGCGCGCTGCAGGGAGCCATCGCCGGCGTGTCGGTGACACGTTCGGGCGGCGATCCGAGCGCCGGGGCCGACATCAAGATCCGAGGCATCACCACCATCGGCGACAGCAACCCGCTGATTATAGTGGACGGAGTTCCCGCCGACAACATCAACGACATCAACCCCCAGGACGTGAAGGAACTGACGGTGCTGAAAGACGCGGCATCGGCGGCCATTTACGGTTCGAGGGCCGCTTCGGGCGTGATACTGATCACCACCAAACGCGCCTCGGAAGGGAAGGTATCGATGCAGTATCAGTACGAATACGGCTACGAGGCTCCTACGACCCATCCCGACTATGTGGACGTGACCCGGTTTATGGCCATGACCAACGAGCTCCGATGGAACGACGCCGGCAACGGCCCGGACCATTTTCCCACATACATCCCGGCGATGATAAACAATTACGCCGAACTGAACGCCACGAATCCCGACGGGTATCCCGACACGGACTGGCGCGGAATGCTGCTGAAGGGACACTCCAACCGCCAGTCGCACAATTTCCGAATTTCCGGAGGCACCAAGGTGATACGCACCACGGCCTCGATAGGCTACGACATGTCGGACGGACTGTATAAGGACAAGGACTACAACCGTTTCACCGTCCGCATGAACAACGACATCACCATCAACAAATACATACAGGCCGCGATTGACCTGAACGTGAAGCGCAGCACCTCGCGCAATCCGAACTACGATCCGATGAACGCCTGCTATCTGTTCCCGGCTGTATATGCGGCCGTATGGCAGGACGGCCGTGTGGCCGACGGAAAGTCGGGCGACAACCCTTACGCCGCGTTGAATTACGGCGGAACGGCCAAGAACCATTACAATCAGGTGGGCGGAAAAGCGGCAGTGTACATCACTCCCGTCGAGGGCCTGAAACTGTCGGCCATCGTCTCGCCTATATGGAACGACTGGGAGAACAAGTCGTTCGTGAAACGCATAGAATACGCCGGTCCCGACACGCCTGACAACGTGATAGGCGCCATCAACGGTTTCGCATCCACCAAGCTGACCGAATCGCGAGGAAAGAGCTTCAGCATCACCAAGCAGTTCCTGGCCAACTACGACAACACGTTCGGCAAGCATTCCGTCAGCGCGTTGTTGGGATATGAGGACAATTACTACAAGACCGACAATATCTGGGCCGCACGCGATAATTTCGCATTGACCGAGTTCCCCTACCTGGACCGTGGCAACGAGGATTATCAGACCAACGGCGGCAACGCCGCCCATACGTCCTACCGCTCGTTCTTCGGTCGCGCCATGTATAATTTCGACGGACGCTATCTGCTTCAGGCCAATATGCGCTGCGATATGTCGTCGCGTTTCGACAAGAAACACCGCGCCGGATATTTCCCCTCGGTGTCGGCCGGCTGGGTGGTGACAAACGAACCCTGGTTCCGCAACTTCAACCTGCAGCCCTGGCTCAGCTATCTTAAAATCAGGGCGTCGTACGGTCTGTTAGGTAACGACCGCGTAGGCAACTATCCATATCTGCCGTTGCTGAACTATGTAAACGGCTATTTCTGGGAAGGCGACAAAGGTGTGTCGCACATCACGGCCGCCCAATGGCAATACGCCATCCGCGACATATCGTGGGAAACCACCAAGACGTTCGGCGTGGGCATAGACCTCGCGTTCTTCAACAACCGCCTGAACATCAGCGGCGACTATTATTACAAGATAACGAAGGACATGATCCTGGACATCGACATCCCGGACTATGTGGGCTATGACAATCCGCAGCAGAACACGGGCAAGATGCGCACCACCGGTTTCGAGATCGAGCTGAAATGGAGCGACCGCGTGGCTGATTTCACCTACTCGGTATCGGCCAACCTTAGCGACTTCAAGTCGAAGATGGGTTACTTGGGCGGTAATCAGTTCCTTGGCGACCAAATCAAGATGATGGGCAGCTACTTCAACGAATGGTACGGCTACCGCAGCGACGGACTGTTCCAGACGCAGGAGGAGATAGACAATTATCCGGTGATGAGCAGCAGCGTGCGTCCCGGCGATATAAAATACCTGAAGGCCGATCCGGAAGACAAGTCTCCGATCTCGCCCGACAAGGACCGCGTGCTGTTGGGCAACTCGCAGCCGAGGTATCAGTACGGACTGTCGCTGAACGGCTCGTGGCGCGGTTTCGACCTGAGCATAACGTTCCAGGGCGTGGGACGTCAGCTGAAACGCAAGACCGCGACGATGGTGCAGCCGCTGCGCGACAATTTCGGCAACATCCCCAAGCTGATAGACGGCCGCTACTGGAGCAACTACAACACGCCGGAGCAGAACCTGAAGGCGGAATACCCGCGCCTCACGGCCACGCAGGCGTCGTACAACTACGCGATGTCCGATTTCTGGCTGTTCAACAGCCATTACTGCCGATTGAAGAACATATCGCTCGGATATACGCTGCCGCAGAAAATAACCAAGACATTCTTCGTGCAGGCACTGCGCTTCTACGTGGCCGGCAACGACCTGTTCTGCATCTCCAATTATCCGCGAGGCTGGGATTACGAAGGCTACGGTTCCACGGGCTATCCCATTACAAAATCGTTTATCTGCGGCGTTAACATTACATTCTAAACAATCATGAACATACTGAAGACAACAATATTCGTGGCAGCTGCACTGCTGCTTGGCTCGTGCGCCGACCTTGACCTTGATCCGCTGGACACCGGCTCGAGCGACTCCTGGTATCAGAATGAGGAGGAGATAAAGGCATCGATCAGCGGTCTGTACCGAGTCGACTTTTTCCCCATCGACGGCGTGAAATGGAACGACGACCATCAGAGCCGCGACCGCCTCAATGATTTCACCGCCGCCACGCTCAACGGCGAGTCGTGGGACGTGTGCATCCGCTGGCGCAACGCCTACAAGGCGATAGCGCGCTGCAACATCCTGCTCGACAAACTCAACGACCCCGCGGCCATAGGAATCTCCGAGGAGAAGGCCGCACTGTACAGGGCACAGGTGCTGTTTGTCCGCGCCACGCAATACGGACTGCTGACAAGCTGCTTCGGCGACGTGGTGTGGGTGGACAAGGAAATCACCGTCGAGGAGGCGTTCAAGATGGGGCGCACGGACAAGAGCGAGATAATGGAACATGTGTACGAGGACTATGACAAGGCGGCCGAAAGCCTTCCGCTGACCTACGGCGTGGCGCAGGAATTCGCTACCAAGTCGGCGGCACTGGCCCTCAAGGCGCGCTATGCGCTGTATAACGAAGACTGGGACATCGCCGCACAGGCAGCCAAGGACTGCATGGACCTCGGCGCCAACCAGCTCTATCCCGATTTCTCGGAACTGTTCCTGGCCACCACGCATCACGCCAGCGAGAACATCCTGTCCTGGCCCTACTCTCTGGAACTGGACATGGTCACTGACTCCGAGGGCAACATCCAGGGCTTCTCGCCCCGCAACCGCGGCGGTTATGCCAGCGAATATCCGTCATGGGATCTGTTCGCGTCGTTCCTCTGCACCGACGGACTGCCGATAGACGAGTCCCCGCTGTTCGACCCGCACAATCCCTTCAAGAACCGTGACCCCCGCTGTGCCGCGACCATTGTGGAATTCGGCACCGAGCATTGCGGTGTGGTGTACGATCCCAACCCCAACACCACCGAAGTGTATAGCTCTGTTATGGGCAAGAACATAACCAACCTGGACTGCAAGTCGGGCAGCCAGTACGCTTCGTACAACGGCCTGCTGCGCAAGAAGGGTGTGGACGAGTCATGGATCAACAACGGCAGCTTCAAGGTGGCCTACGACTATGTGTTCATCCGTTACGCCGAAGTGCTGCTGACCTACGCCGAGGCCCGCATAGAGGCCGGCAAGATCGACAAGAGCGTGCTGGACGCCATCAACATGGTCCGCGCCCGCGCTTACAAGACGGATTACACCAACAGCTCGGCCTACCCGCGCGTCACCACCACCGACCGCAACGAACTGCGCCGCATCGTCAGGGTGGAACGCCGCATGGAGCTTGCGTACGAGGGACAGCGTTATATGGACCTGATACGCTGGCGTCTGGCCGAGAAAGTGCTGAACCGTCCGGATTACGGACTTCTTGACAAAGACGCCCTGGTGTCGAAGATCATCGCCAAGAACCTCTGGTTCTGGCCCGAGGTGCCGCAGATAGACGAGGACGGCGTGGCCGATTTCTCACCCCTTTACGATAAGGGATACTGCAAGATCATCACCAAACGCCAGTTCGACGCCTCGAAGAACTATCTCTGGCCCATTCCTTCGCAGGAGGTGATAACGAATCCCTATCTGGGTCAGAACGACAATTATTGATCGATACTTATTGATAAGGAAGGCGTTCGTGCGCCTTCCGGAATCACTACACAACACTTCAAACTGAAACAACACTATATGAGACTTTCTGTAAAATCAATTATAATCGGAGCCGGCGCGTTGATGCTGCCCGCGCTCGGAGCGTGCTCCGAGAAATACCTGACATACAACCATACACCCGGAGAAAAGCCGGATGAACCCGACGATCCGGACGATCCGATGCCCGAGACTATGCCCAAGGGTTCGTTCAAACTTCTTGCCGACAAGCCCGGCCAGGTGATAAAGGGACTGGGATTCGAGATACAGTCCGACATAAACGCTGCTCCGGACGTGAACGACGACAACGGCCCGATCGGAGTGCCGATGGACCTGGTGCCTGAGGAACGTAAACGTCTTGCCGATGAGATGCTGAAGGGCTTCCGCTATATGCGCGTGGGTATGGGAATATGGTTCCGCGGCCTCACCGCGGACCGCAAGAACTTCACGGAACGCAAGCAGGGACAGGCCGAGACCTTGGTGCAGCTGATGAAAGACGCCGGCGTGGAGGGAATCTCGATGGAATACTGGTCGCCCGCTCCATACTGGAAATCGAACGGCAGCTTCAACGACGGAACGCTGAAAAGTTTCGAGGATGATTTTCTCGAAGAGTTCGGCGACGCGATGGTGAACGATGTGAAATACATGAAAAGCCAGGGATTCAAGGTGTCGTCATGGGGCCTGCAGAACGAAAGCCAGTACGAGAGCGTGGGTTATGCCCATTGCCATTATACCGAGGACCAGTTGGTGAAGGTGTTCGGCAAGGTGGCTCCGAAAATCAAGGCTCTTGATTCGGACATAGAGATAATCTATGACACCAACAGCGGACAGGCCGGCAGTTACGGCCCGAAACTGTGGCAGGAGAATCCGCAGCTGCTCCCGTACGTGGACGCATGGGTGTTCCACCGCATCGGCGATGATTCCGACGCTGTGATGGACAATCGCGACAACTACAGGGCCAACAGCCAGGGGAAGCCGATATATCAGAATGAGTTCGAGTATTTCAACAATCAGATGTCGGAACATACGTACGAATGGTTCATGGTCAACACCGCACAGTCCATCATGAACTGGATGACTTTCGTGGAATCGCCGAAATGGTTCTGGCTCCATGCCCTGAAAGGAATAGACGACCATACGGACCGTGACGGTTTCGGTCTCGGAGTGTGGCGTCCCACATACGCCAACCAGAGCCATGACTATCCCGACCTGGCGCACGGACACTGGACCTACAACTGGCAGAACTTCAACGCGCTGGCCGGCTTCCTGAAATACATGGCGTGGGATTCGCGCCGCTACAACGTGCAGGAGGACGAGGAACGCCACGACAACCGCATCATGGCATGGAAAACGCCCCAGGGCAAGCTGGTGTTCGCGCTGACCAACCGTTCGGATGAATGGTTTGAGTTTGACGTGACCATGGACGGAGCCAAGAACATGAAGGGCTTCCGATATGATAAGAAAGGCCGCGATGTGGAAGTGGGCTCCAACGGCGGTGCCGCAACGTTCAGCGCGAAACTGAAACCCTGGAGCATCGAGTTCTGGGTGGAGCAGTAATAATGCATTCTTACTAACATAGACAATATGAAATTCAAGATAGGGAACATCATCTGTGTGGCGGCGTTGCTGACCTTCACCGGAGGATGCTCTGCGGGAGCCGGAGCCAAGGGCAAGGATGAAGGCCGTCCGATGTACGGCGGCGTGTATCCTCATCTGGCTTATTACAACAACGAAGGGGAATGCGGCACAGGGGCCGTAGTGCCCTGGCAGGGAAAGCTGTGGGTGATCACATACGGCCCGCACCTCCCTTTCGGGTCGAGCGATAAGCTGTATGAGATAGACGACACCCTCGGGATAACGGTACGTCCGGAAAGCGTGGGAGGAACCCCGGCAGACAGAATGATCCACCGGGAAAGCAACCAGCTCATAATCGGTCCGTACTTCATCGACAAGGACTGCAACGTCCGATCGCTGTCGTACAAGGACGCGCAGGGGCGCTATACCGGCGTGGCCCGGCATCTGACCGATCCGGCCAACAAGGTGTACATCGCCACGATGGAGGAAGGCTTCTACGAGGTGGATGTAAACACACTGAAGCATAAGGAGCTGTATCCCGACGCCAATACGGGGGTGCACAACGACACGGGCGTGAATCCAGAGAACAACCTGTTGCCCGGAGCACACGGCAAGGGACTGTACAGCGGTCAGGGAGTTCTGGTGTTCTCCAACAACGGCGAGGCCATCCCCGAAGCGCTGGAAAAATTCAACATCCCGTCCGGCTGTCTTGCAGAATGGGACGGCAAGAACTGGAAGGTTGTACGCCGCAACCAGTTCACGGAGGTGACGGGTCCCGGCGGAATATACGGCAATCCGTCGCCGGCCACTGACCCGATATATGCGTTGGGCTGGGACTATAAGTCGGTATTGCTCGGAGTGAGGGAAAACGGAGGATGGAGCTTCTACCGTCTGCCAAAGGCCAGCAACTCGTACGACGGCGCCCACGGATGGAACACCGAATGGCCCCGTATACGCGAGGTGGGTACGCAGAGCGATCCATTCATGCTGATGACCATGCACGGAATGTTCTGGAAATTCCCGCAGAGATTCGGCAAGAACAATGATACGGGAATCATGCCCCTGTCGGCATATCTGAAAGTGATAGGCGACTTCACGCGGTGGAACGACCGTCTGGTGTTCGGATGCGACGACTCCGCGCAAAAGGAATTCCTGAACAAACGCAGGATAAAGGGCGACATAGCCGGTCCGGGCCAGAGCAACTCAAACTTATGGTTCCTTGATCCGGGACAGGTGTCAGAACTCGGTCCGACCAATGCGACCGGCTCCGTATGGCTTAACGAAGATATAAAGAGCGGAGAGGCGAGCGATCCCTTTCTGTTCGGACCCTGGGCTAAACGGTGCGCATGGATCCGGAACGACGGCAAGGAGGCCGTGACGTTTCAGTTCATGACCAAGGGCGCCGACGGCAAAGACAAAGTGTTGAAGACCGTCACCGTACCCGCATCCGACTCGCGTTTCGCGGAATTCAGCGCAGCTGACAAGGGTGAATGGATCCGCGTCGTCGCTGACAAGGACACGAAGGGTAGCGTGGTGTTCAGTTTCGCATCGAAGGAGACGAGAACCGAGGAAATGTCACCGATATTCGCCGGACTGTCGAAAATAGGCGAGAAGCATGATTCCGAAGGACTGATGTTGTGCCTGAGCCAGAACCGCCGTAAACTCGGCGTGGCCGCCAACACGGCCGACGGCAGCGCGTATTATGATCTGGACGGCGACATGCTGCTGCAGAGACGTGACAGCATGGAAAAGGCATCGTATATCCGTAAGAATCTCGCCATCCGTTCCGAAGGGATGGAGATCACTCCCGGGTCGGTGCTGATCACGGACGACAAGGGACGTCGCTGGCATCTGCCATTAGGAACGCGGGCCTTTACGGAGCCGACACGACAGAATGCCATGCGTGTGTGTCGTGAGGTCTCGACGGAAAGAGACCTGCTGAACCTGCACGGCACGTTCTACGAGCTGCCGGCCGAGAATGCCGACGGATTCGCCAAGGTGCGCCCCATAGCGTCCCACAATCTCGGCATAAACGATTATGCGTCATACCGTGGAATGCTGCTCATGTCGGGATGCAATGCCGACAATGCGGACAACCAGCGAATAGTGACGTCGGACGACGGCAAGCTTTCACTCTGGGCCGGCGTGATCGACGATTTATGGGAATTGGGTAAGCCGACGGGCAATGGCGGTCCCTGGGTGGACCGTCATGTCTCCGCCGGGGAATATTCCGAGCCATATCTGATCGGTTTCTACGACCGGCGGACGCTGAATCTGTCACATAAATCCGACCGTATGGTGAAATTCACCGTCGAGGCCGATCCTACGGGCGAAGGCGACTGGATGCATTACGCCGATTTCGAGGTGAATCCCGACGATTCATTCATATATAAATTCCCGGATTCGTTCCAGGCACGCTGGATACGGTTCAAGACCGACACTCCGTGTGTGGCCACCACATGGCTGGAGTATCGTTGATACCTCAATGTCTTATCAGGAGGCCGAATGTGTATTTTGCGCGTTCGGTCGCCTATATTATAGAAATTAACCCATAAATCAACATTATGAAAAAATTCTTTATTACTCTCCTCTTATGCTCGTCACTGTTCAGTGTCAATGCCGTAGCCGATAATGCGAATATCAACGGCGATATAGAAGACTGGGGTGTCGTAGTGGACGGCAAACTGCTGGTGAAAGTGACTCTCAACGATGCCGAGGCAGTAAAGATAATTCCGGCCGGCGAATCGTCGCCCGTTACCCTTCAGAATGGAGTGAATACCGTCAAGGTGCCCGAAACGGACCTTAAATTTACAGTGACTGCCAACGAAGGATATACCATAGTCTCGATAAAGATAGGTGACCAAGACGTAACGGTGACCGAGGGAGCCGCGACGGTGCAGTGTGTGGCCGGAAAGGAAGTGACGATCACTACTAAGAACGACACAAGCTCCGCCACATCTATCGTCATGGGCGACAATACGTCGGCTGCCCGTTATTTCGATCTCAGCGGCGCCGAGGTGTCCGTTCCGCAAAAGGGCAATATATATGTGATGCTCCGCGGAGGAAAGGCTGTCAAGATACGCAAATAAGTTTCTGTAGATGCTCCGAAAGATGTCGATCCGGACGTTGCCATACGTCCTGCTGTGTTGTGTGTTGGGTGCCGACGCAGCACAAGTGAGCGTGAACACGCCGAACACGGCGCTTGTGCTGGAGGTAAACAAGGGGGAGGAACCCGAATATCTGTACTATGGCAACACCGTGACCGGAGAGGACATGCAGTCGATTAAGACTGCGGGAATCCCGTACGCCAAAATATACAGGGCGTACGGGACCTATCCGGACGAGGAGACTACCCTGTGGATCACCCATGCGGACGGAAACATGACGAGCCGCCTTGTTGTGACCGACGTGACCCGGGAATCTACGGACAAATCGACATTGACCACTGTCAGGACTCGGGATGACAGATACCCGGTGAACGTGGATATCCGATTCCTGAGTTATCCTGACTGTGACGTGATAGAGACGTGGACTGAAATAACCCATAGCGAGAAAGGGGACATTACCCTGACCCGTTATGACTCGGCTTGTCTTCCGATTCATATAGGGGATGTCTGGGTAAGCCACGAAGGAGGGGCGTGGGGACAGGAAGGGCGTCTTGTGGAGGAGCCGCTGCACAGCGGAACCCTGCGTATACGCAACAAGGACGGCGTAAGGAACTCGCAGACCTCGCGCGCGGAACTGATGCTGTCGCTGGACGGCAAGCCCGACGAAAGGAACGGTGCCACCATCGGCGCGGCACTGTGTTACAGCGGCAATTACGTGGTCGACATCGACACATACGGCGGCCGCTATCATAGTCTGCGGATGGGTATCAATCCGGACAATGCAAGCTATCGGCTTAGCCCCGGCGAAAAGTTCGTGACTCCTCGTGTTGCATTGTCATACAGCACAGAGGGAAAAGGGGGAGTAAGCAGGAATTTTCACAAATGGGGGAGACTCCATTCGTTGTGTCATGGCGACAGACCGCGTAAGATATTGCTTAACAGCTGGGAAGGGGTTTATTTTGACATCAGCCAGTCAAAGATGGCGGCCATGATGAGGGACATAGCCTCTCTGGGCGGCGAACTGTTCGTGATGGACGACGGATGGTTCGGCGACAAGTATCGGCGTGACAACGAAAGTGTTGCATTAGGCGACTGGGTCTGCGACCGGGTCAAGCTGCCCGGAGGCATTAAGGCTTTGACCGACAGCGCGCGTAAAGCCGGCGTAGGATTCGGATTATGGCTCGAGCCGGAGATGGCCGACATATCGAGCGAAATCTATGAAAAGCATCCCGACTGGATAGTGAAGGCCGCGGGACGCGAGCCGGTAACCGGTCGCGGAGGGGCGCAGGTGGTTCTTGATTTTTCCAATCCCTGGGTGCGCGACCATGTAGTGGCCACGGTTGACAGGATACTGAAGGAAAATCCATTGATAGAATATGTGAAATGGGACTGCAACAGCGGTATATATCAGCATGGATCACAGTATCTGCCCAAAGACAGGCAAAGTCATCTGAACATAGCGTGGCACAGAGGCCTGGAGGAAGTGCTGTCAAGAATCCGTGAGAAATATCCCGACCTGACTGTCCAGGCGTGTGCCGGCGGCGGGGGACGTGTGAACTGGGGCGTGTTGAAATACTTCGACGAGTTCTGGACCAGCGACAACACGGATGCGCTGGAGCGCATATTCATCCAGTGGGGCACGTCGCATTTTTATCCCGCCATGGCCATGGCCTCGCACATCAGCGCCTCGCCCAACCATCAGACGCTGCGGAGCATGCCAATAAAATATCGCGCGGACGTGGCGATGAGCGGACGTCTCGGCGTGGAGCTTCAGCCCAAGGACATGACCAAGGAGGAATATGAAGTGTGCCGCAACGCGATATCCGATTATAAGCGGATCAGGGATATAGTGCAGTTAGGGGATCTGTACCGTCTGCGGTCGCCATACGACGAGGGAGGCGTGGCCTCGCTGATGTATGTGACTGAAAACAAGGATCGTGCCGTGGCATTCTGGTACCGTACGGACGTGTATGTGATGCAGATTCTCCCCGTGGTGAAAATGGACGGACTCGACAGGGACGCAGTGTACAGAATCACGGAACTGAACCGGATAGACGACAGTCCGCTTCCATTCGAAGGGAAATGCTTTTCCGGGTCATTCCTTATGAATCACGGCCTTGACATTCCATACCGACACGATGTGGCCAAGGAACGGAAGAACGAGTTCTCGAGCCGCGTATTGCTAATCGAAAAAATCTGAAACCGACATGATATCAAAAATGAAGGCAATGGCCGCGCTGATGTGCGTCTGTTGCTTTCCGGCCGTGTGCGCCGGAAAAACAAGTGTCAAATCTCCGGACGGCAATATTTCGTTGACATTCAGCCTCGACCGGTCAGGAAAGCCGGAATATTCGGTGAGTTATAAGAACCGGGCAGTGGTGAAACCCTCGAGAATGGGGTTCATGCTGGCCAACGGGACGTCGCTGGCAGAGGGCTTCAAACTCAAGAAAGTGACACGTCAGGAATGCGACAGCGTATGGACGCCCGTATGGGGCGAGAATGAAACCATACGTGAGCACTATAACGGCATGACCGTGAGCCTGACTAAAGCAAAGACACGCGTAGATATCGAGTTCAGGACCTTTGACGAGGGCGTGGGATTCCGTTATGTGTTTCGGGAAAGTCCGGTGTCGCCGCTGGTGATTCAGGATGAGGTGACATCGTTTGCCATGAACGGCGACCACACGGCATGGTGGATAAAGGAGGATTACGATTCACAGGAATTTGAATACACGGAAAGCCGTCTGTCCGAAATAACCGCACCGGGCGTGCAGACATCGCTGATGATGAAGACCGACGACGGCCTGTATGTCAATCTGCACGAGGCGGCCCTTGTCGATTTTCCGGCCATGCATCTGGGGCTTGACAAGACGAGCAACACGTTCCGTGCGCATCTTACACCGCGTCCCGACGGCACCGCGGCCATAACGGACGTTCCCTTCAGGACGCCGTGGCGCACCGTTATGGTAAGCGACCGGGCGACCGACATACTGGCGTCGAATCTGATTCTGAATCTTAACGATCCCTGTCAGATCAGGGATACTTCCTGGATACATCCCGCCAAATTCATGGGCGTGTGGTGGGAAATGATAACCGGCAAAAGCGGATGGAACTATACCTCGGGAGGCGATATAGACCTCGCTACATTCGATTATGCCTCGGCCAAACCTACCGGAAGACACGGCGCTAACAATGAAAACGTGCGTCGATACATAGATTTCGCGTCACGCCACGGGTTCGATCAACTTCTGGTGGAGGGCTGGAACATCGGTTGGGAGGATTGGTTCGGCAAGGAGAAGGATTTCGTGTTTGATTTCGTGACGCCATATCCGGATTTCGATATTGCGGCGCTGAACGAGTATGCGCATTCCAAAGGCATTAAGCTGATGATGCATCACGAGACGTCGGGTTCCATTGCCAATTACGAGCGTCATCTGGACGCCGCCTACGACCTGATGAACCGTTACGGCTATGACATCGTAAAGAGCGGTTACGTGGGCAACATACTGCCGAAAGGGGAGTATCATTACAGCCAGGACATAGTGAGGCATTATCTCAATGCGGTCAAAAAGGGGGCGGAGAAGCATATCATGGTGAACGCGCACGAGGCCGTGCGTCCCACCGGCCTGTGCAGGACATGGCCGAACCTCATGGCCAACGAAAGCGCGTTGGGTCAGGAATACGCCGAGATGTCGCCGCGTCATGTCACGGTGCTGCCGTTCACACGTCTGCAGGGAGGGCCGATGGATTTTACACCCGGCATATTCCGCATGAATATCACCGAATTCGCACCGGGCTATCAGGGTAAGAAGAAACGCGCCACCATCTGCAATCAGCTTGCCCTGTATCTCACCATGTATTCTCCGGTGCAGATGGCGGGCGACCTCCCGGAACATTATGAGCGGCATATCGATGCGTTTCAGTTTATAAAGGATGTTCCGGTGGATTGGAGCCTGAGCGAGTATTTGGATGCCGAGCCGGGCGATTATATCGTAGTGGCCCGCAAGGACAGGAACGGGCCGGACTGGTATGTGGGCGGAGTGACCAACGAGGAGTCCCGAGACTATACCCT
Organism: uncultured Bacteroidales bacterium; assembly: GCA_900542185.1. Taxonomy (GTDB): domain Bacteria; phylum Bacteroidota; class Bacteroidia; order Bacteroidales; family Muribaculaceae; genus Lepagella. Next base: position 23,400 of record UQMZ01000032.1, on the reverse strand, counting down.
GCGCTTCGGCTTTCTGCCAGAAGGGAGGGAATATGAATGTACGGTATATTGCGATGCGACGGACAGCGACGGATTCACCAATCCCGAGACATATACCATATATAGGAAAAGGGTGACGTCCGCGTCCGAACTCCCTTTGAAAATGGCGCGTGCCGGAGGATTCGCAGTCAGACTGCAGCCGGTGTTCAGCGCGTTGCAGCTCAATGTGTGGCAGGAATGCACCAAGGTGCCGGGAGGATTCGAGACGCTGGTCTCGGAGATAGAACGCCGGCAGCCCGATTTGGTGACACTCAGCGAGGTCAGAAACTATAACGGAGTGGATTTTACGGCCCGGCTCTGCGAATCATTGAAACAAAAAGGACTGCGGTATTATTCACGCCGCAGCGATGACTCGGGAATCATAAGCAGGTATCCGATCAAAGACTATTCGACGGTATATCCGTTGAAGGACGACTGCGGCAGCATATACTGCGCGGACGTGGATATGGAGGGCATCAGACTCTCCCTGTACACGGCTCATCTTGACTGGCATCATTATTCGTGCTATAATGCCCGTGGCTACGACGGCTCTACATGGAAGGAATGTGAGAGACCGGCCGATGCACAGACGTTGGTAAACCTGGGGCTGAAGTCAAAAAGAACGGAAGCCATAGAGCGATTTGTGGAAAGCGCCCGTGAAAAGATAGAGCAGGGGCGCCATGTGATTCTCGGAGGAGATTTCAACGAACCGTCGTTCAGGGACTGGACGCCGGAAATGTCGTCGGAATTCGGGCATAACGGATATACGGTGCAATGGCCCGTCACGACTATGCTGGAACGCGACGGATTCAGGGATATGTGGCGCACGGTGTATCCGGACCCGGTTCGCAATCCCGGCATCACGTATCCGTCGGATGTGCCTTCATTGCCGGCCGATAAGATATGCTGGGCGCCCGCGGCCGATGACCGCGACAGAATCGATTTCCTGTTCGGAAGCGCGGGTATTGAGCCGGTGGAGGCGTTTCTGGTAGGGCCGCGCACCTCGATGTGCCGTTCCGTACGGGTGGTGGAAACGGATAGCGACAGCATCGCTGACGTGTCGGACAAATGGTTCAGCGACCACAAGGGGGTGATGGTGAAATTTGTGGTCTCGGGCACACCACGGCACGGCTACAGCCGGAGGTAGCTGCGGTAATCGAGGTCGTGGTGACCGCGAATGCGTCGTGGACTGCGCGCCTGCATGGCACGGCGTCCGGCGCGTCGCTTATAGTTGCGGAATATGGTCTTGCGTATGCATTGGTCCACGCTGAAGATGCCGGGGCCGAGGATGATGTATCCTAACGCCACGAACAGTAATGCGGAGGCTATGGATATAGGGAGCGTGCCCTGCAGCACCATCGGGATAAAGTACGGGAACGCGGCCACGCTGACTATGCGTGTCATGAAGCCTAACAGGATGGATGCGGCCATTACGAAGATGGACGTGGACAAAGCTATGTTACCTTGCACGGAATCCAGCGCCGGCACCAGTACGGCGTCCGATATCGCCAGTACGGCCGGATTCATGACGGCATACGCGAACGATGCCAGCAGTCCCGAGGTGAACAGACGCAGCAGCAGGATTCGTGCGGACGCTCCCTTCATGGTCTTGGTGTCGATGCCCGTGAAGAAATTCAGGCATGCCTTGAGCCTCACAGTCGACGAGATAGTGGATACCAATTGCTTTACAACGGGATTGTAACGTTCGGCTTCCTGATGAAGCTGGCCGAGTGTCTTTTGTCCCGGATTGATGGAGATAACGTTCGGCTTGTTCATGACACATATTCTTGTTGAAACTCAACGATATAACAAAAATTTAGTTAAAGTTGTTCTTAAAGTGCAAAAAAATAGTGCCGGACCATAGTGCCCGACACTGTTTTTGTTATAATCATCAAACGCCCCGGGGGTGCTGTCGTTGAAGAATCCCCGGCAATCCGATGGCGCCAAATGTCAATGCTGGTAGAGGAAGCGCTTGATGCTGCGCTTGGGAGTCTTTTCGAACTCCTCCTCCATGATCTTGATGGTCTTGACCTTGCTGTAGGACGGCATCTCCTGATTGAGCGCCGCCAGGTTCTGCACCATGATCTTCTCCAGTTCGTCGCGGTCGATGTTCTGGGTACGGGCCGAATCGAAATCCGGGTAAACGAGCGCCTCGAGGTCTGTGCCGTTCTCCACTACCAGCGATTCGTTGACGTATGGGAGGTTGTTCAGCTTCTGCTCGATTTCTTCGGGATATATGTTCTGGCCCGAAGGACCGAGTATCATGGTCTTGCTGCGTCCGTTGATGGTGATGAATCCGTCTTCGTCGATTGTGCCCATGTCGCCGGTGTTCATCCAGCCGGATTCCTTGTCGAACACCTCGTCGGTGGCCTTGTCGTTCTTATAGTAGCCATGCATCACGTTCACGCCCTTCACCATGATGTTTCCGGGCACGTTACGCGGGTCGGGCGAGTCTATCCTGACTTCTACACGGTCTACCGCCTTGCCGACTGTATGAGGCTTGGAAATGGCCGACGAAGCGTACGCGATCAACGGGCCGCACTCGGTCATGCCATATCCCACCGTTACGGGGAAGCCGATCTTGTATAGGAATTTCTCGACATCGGCGTTCAGGGGCGCCCCGCCTATGATAAGCTCCTTGAGGTTGCCGCCGAACGCCTGCAGCAGATTTTCCTTGATCTTGGCCAGCAGACGGTCGTCGAGATATGGCACCTTGAGCAGCACCTTCATCAGCGGCTTTTCAAGCAGCGGGAACACCTTGTTGCGGATTATCTTCTCCACAATCAGGGGCACCGTGATGATGAGCGCGGGCTGTACGTCGGCGAATGCCTTCAGTATGATCTTGGGGCTCGGGAGTTTTGTCAGGAAATAGCAGTGGCAGCCGTGGCAGAATGGATTGAGCATCTCGATGGTCATGCCGTACATGTGGGCCAGGGGCAACATGTTGACCATCTTGACTCCGGGCTGGAGCATGGTGAGGTTGTCAAGACAGAACCGCACGTTGCTCCAGAGGCTGCGGAAGGGCACCATCACGCCTTTGGACATGCCGGTGGAACCGGACGTATAGTTGATCATGGCCAGATCGTCGGGCTGGTCGACGAAATACTTCACGTTCTGTTCCTCGAAGCTGTAAGGGTATTTGGCTCCGAAACACTGGTTGATGTTGTTGCGTGTTTCCGTCAGTATCTCGCTTCGCGACAGAGGCATGCCGAACTCGCTGATGTATATGGCGCCCACTAAGTTGGGAAGCAGACGCTCGTCGAGGTTCTCCCAGATGGCGGCGTCGACGAAGAACAGCTTCGCGTCCGAATGATTCACCAGATGGTGGATTGTGTCGGGCTTGAACTCATGCAGGATGGGCACGGCCACAACGCCCGCCGTGAGGCACGACAGGAACACTACCGTCCAGTTGGACGAGTTCTTGCCGCAAATGGCCACCTTGTCGCCGCGCTTCACCCCTGCGGCATCGAACAGGATGTGCATCTTGGCGATGAGCAGCGCCACGTCCTTGTACTGCAGGTTGACGCCGCCCATATCGGACAGGGCCATCAGGTTCCAGTTGCTTTTGATGGAATGCTCTATGAGAGCGTTGAGCGAATCTTTATTTTCGTTTGTCATAGAGTATCAGTGTGTTTCAGTGAATGTCCAAGTATTGAATTATCTGATTGAGGTCGCAGCCGTTGAAGATTATCTTTCCATCCGGCCCTATCAGCAGGTGATGGGGAATGCCGGCGAATCCGTAGGCGTCGTAAGCCGCCATGTCGGTGTTGTAGAGCACCGGCCATGTGATGCCTTGCTTGGCAACGCTCTTGGCGGTGTCCTCGGGGGTATCGCGCACGGCGACGCCCACTATCTCCAGGCCTTTCGGACCGTAACGGTTCAGCAGTTCCTTCAGGTTGGGAATCTCCTTGATGCACCAGGGGCACCAGCTGGCCCAGAAATCGACGAGAGTGTATTTGCCGGGTTTTACCATAGCGGCGAGATCCGTGGGCTGTCCCTGGGCTGTCTGTCCCTTGACGTTGGCGTAAGGCATGCCGGGACGTGTGGCCACGCGGGCGGCGATGCGCTTCTCCAGCACCTTGATGTCCTCGCGGTTGCGCCACGATTCGGGCATCTCGTCCAGCACGTTCTGTGCAGTGACGGGGTCGGCGAAACGCAATGCCTGCTTGCCGAGATAGAAGCCCACGCCTGAGTCACGGTAAGTGCGGTACAGGTCTACGTTGACCTGGCCGTACAGGCTCAGGTCGTCCAGGGCGTCAACGGCATCAAGCACGTCGGCCACCTTGTTGTATAATGCCGTGTCTTCCACTTCCTTGGGTATGCGGCGCGCCTGCGCATCAGGCGTCACGCAGCAGGCAGCAACGGTCAGAGTCAATACAATCGAGAAAAATTTCTTCATAAATTCGTGTTGTTGTGCGTTCCTGTTGTGTTTCCATATAAAAACGCATAGAACGGATGGATGTTTTATAAAAAGAGCCGCAAACGGGTAGACGGTTTATTTGTCGACCATGATCTGCAGCACTTTTCTGTCGGTTTCGTCCATGGCCTCGCGGCCGATGCACGTCAGGTTGCGTATGGTCTTGTCAATATCGTTGTCCACGATACCTTCGGCGCTCGACACGCACTGGTCGTTGATTGCCATAACGGCCGACATCAGGGCGGTGTACACTCCCGAAGCGATCTTCATGGCGCACGATGGCTTGGCTCCGTCGCATATCATGCCTGTCAGATTGGCCACCATATTCTTGATGGATGCGCAAACGCGGTCGTAGTCACCGTCCATCAGATAGGTTATGCCGGCCGAGGCGGCGGTGGAGGCCACAACACAGCCGCACAGGGCGGAGAGTCGGCCCAGGCTCTGCTTGATGTATATGCTGGTGAGGCTGCTGAGGGTCAGGGCGCGCACCTCCTGTTCGTGCGAGGCGTTGCAGTCGCGGGCGTAAGTCAATACAGGCAGCGTGGCCGTGATTCCCTGGTTGCCGCTGCCGGAATTGGACATCACCGACACCTGTGCGCCACCCATGCGGGCGTCGCAGGCGGCCGAAGTCATGGACACTATGTGCATCAGCGGGGTGTCGCCGAAGAATTGTTTGCCCTGCCGGCTCAGCAACGCGCCGAGGCAATGGCCGTAGTTCTGTTTCAGTCCTTCCTTAGCGGCGCGGAGGTTCATCTCGCCGGCCTCGAGCATGAATTCGATTTCTTCCAACGGCGCCGTCATGGCAAACTCATATACCTGCGCGTAGTCCAGCTTTATATGGCTTTCGGCCCCGGAATCAGATCCGGCTGATTTTTTCAGCGATACCGTGCCATCCTTATCAAGATACACGAAATTGGTGTGTGCTCCGGAAATCACGGCGCATGCCGTATGTCCGTCAGCCTCCACATGCACTTCGATGTACAGGTTGGAAGGGGCGTTGCCCTTATGCTGGATCTTGATGTGGTTTTCGTCCACATATCGCTTACCGGCCTGGAGCGCGTCGGGATTGACGTCGCGCAGGACTTCGAGGCCGTATTCCGATTTGCCGCAGATGGCTCCGAGTGCCACGGCGATGGGCAGTCCGATCATGCCGGTGCCGGGGATCCCGACGCCCATGGCGTTCTTGATGATGTTGCCGCTGAGCAGCAGGGTAATGCTGTCGGGCAGCGCGCCGAGCAGTTCCGTAGCCTTGGCCACGCACAGCGATACGGCCGCCGGCTCCGTGCATCCGCACGCGGGCACCACTTCGCTCTTTATCAGCTCGATGATCTTGTCTCTGATCGGTTTGTCCATCGTATTGAGGATTAAGGTTTATACTATTCAGTAATTAGCAATTGCTAATTGCCAAATTGTTTAGAGGGGAAGTTTACCTTTCTCGCTCTGTTCTATGCGTTTGTTGCGCCAGCATTTGCGGCACACGGCGATGTAGCGTTCGTTGCCGCCTATCTCCACCACCTCGCCTTCGGTTATGATCTCGCCGGCGCTGTTGACACGTGCGTTGACTATGGTCTTGCGGCCGCATGTGCAGGTGGATTTTATTTCATCGATAGTGTCGGCAATCTCCAAGAGGCGGCGCGATCCTTCGAACAGGTTGGTGCGGAAATCGGTGCGCAGACCGTAGCATATCACGTTGATGCCGAAATCGTCTACGGCACGTGCCAGCTGATCGACCTGTTCGGGCGACAGGAACTGCGCCTCGTCCACCAGGATCCACCGCGGCCCGTTGCCGGTGGCCAGCATGTCATGTATTACGGCGTAGAGATTGGTGTCGGGATAAATCCAGCTGCACTCGCGTTCTATGCCGATGCGGCTGCGTATCACGTTCTTCTGCTCGCGCGTATCCACCACGGGCTTGAAGCATTTGTACGCCATGCCGCGCTCCTCGAAATTATAAGCCGTGGTGAGCAGCAGCGCCGTCTTGGCCGAGCCCATCGTGCCGTATCTGAAATATAGTTTGCCTATCTTGCTCATTTGGAATCAACTCCGTATTTGAAACACATCGGTATCAACAAAAAACCGACTCCGGCCACCGCCTCTTAGGCGATACCCGGAGTACAAAGTTAATACTTATTTCCTCATTTCCAAAATAGAAAACACGCTCATCTCATGGCTCAACAGCGATATTTCTAAGGCAGGATATAGAAAACATTCCTACAGAACCAAAATAGTAAAAATTTGAACACTAAAATATGTATGATATATTTTTCTGTTCAAAATTTTACTTTAAATCATGCAAATCTGCAAAACAAGGCAGTGGGAAGTGGTGAAAATTGCAAAATAAGGTTCTTGGCATGATATCGGTTTTTTCCTGGTATTACAATGGCATTTATTACCAAATGTTAATTAATCGGGTCGTGAATTTGTAGTAATTTTGCAAAATGAACGGTTTTGAAAAAGTAATCGCAGAAAAATATGACCTTGACCTCGAGACGACTCGCGAGTTCCTGACAGGGATGAAACTTGTAGAGCTGCCAAGAAACGTCAATCTCATCGATAAAGGTGAATTCAACGATAATTTTTATTTTCTAAAGGAAGGTATACTCAGGGCATATATTCCTGTGAATGATGTAGAACAGACTCTGTGGTTCGGTTATCCGGGGCAGGCCATAATAGATGTGTGGTGCTATCATCACGGAAGTCTTTCGCCCATCTCGATTGAATCGGTATTGGATTGCGAGCTATACAGTATTTCTAAGGAAGAACTCGAGGCGTTGTGCGTTGGGTCGTTGGCCGTATGCAATCTGGCGCGGAAAGTATTCATCGGTCACGCCACGGAAGCGGAGGAGAACTTCACGAGCCTGTTTGAATGCGACCGTGGCATGGAGCGGTATCTGTCGGTACTGAAGCGGCATCCCGAACTGTTGCAGAACGTTCCGTTGAAGAAATTGGCATCATATATACACCTCACGCCTCAGTCCCTGAGTCGGATCCGGGCACAGATCAAATAATAGGATATGGTCAAGACATCGGGGAAATATTACATTTATCTGATAATCTTTTTGGGACTGCTGTCGGCATTCGGGCCTTTCGTCATTGACATGTATCTGCCGGCACTCCCGGAAATGACGCGGGTGTTTCAGTGCGATGCGGCGACCGTGCAGCTGGGCCTGACGTACTGTATGATAGGATTGGCAGTCGGACAGCTTCTGTTCGGTCCGGCCAGCGACAAATATGGCCGGAAATCGGTTCTGGTGTTTTCACTGATCATATTTGTAGCTGCGTCGGTGATATGTTGCTTCTCTACATCGGTGGTTGCGTTTACGGCTGCGCGGTTGCTTCAAGGCGTAGGAGGTGCCGGCGGTATAGTGCTGTCGCGGTCCATAGCCTCCGATATGTATTCCGGGCGTGAGCTGGCCAAACAGATAGCGATATTGAGTGCCATCAACAATCTGGCGCCCGTGGCGGCTCCGGTGGCAGGCGGAGCAGTGGCGCATGTGTGGGGATGGGAGGGCATATTTATCATCCTGCTTGTGCTGGGAGTGCTGTTGCTCGGCATGAGCATACCTTTGCAGGAAAGCCTTGAGTCGGGCAGAAGATTTGCCGGCAGACTGATGGCATCTGTCAAGGGATACAGGGAAGTGCTGAAGGTACAGGGATTCGCCTCGTTCAGCATTGTGTATGCACTGGCGATGGCGGCGTTGTTCGCCTACATATCGGCCACCCCCTTCATAGTGCAGGATGGGTTCGGATTCTCGGAATTGCAGTTTTCGCTGGTATTCGCCGTCAATGCAGTGGCGCTCGCCACCGGCTCTGCTTTGTCATTGCGTTTCAAGGCCATGGACAGGGCCGCGCTGTACGGGTCGGCAATAGGAGGCGTATTGGCAGTAGCCGGTGCCGTGACGGCGATACTCGGAACGTCAAGCTTCATCATTTATGAGGTGCCTACGTTCATAATGCTGTTCGGCATCGGTCTTGTGCTGACCGGGTCCACTTCGCAGGCCATGAACTTAGGACGTGAATGCGCCGGGGCGGCGTCTGCCGTCATAGGTGGTATCGGATACATAGCCGGAGGACTGGTTTCGCCGCTGGTCGGCTTCGGCGATATCAGCTTTACATCGTTCGCATGGTGCGCATGTTTCCTTATCGTCTCGGTATCAATTATCTTGTGTGCCGGTAGAGGCAGTGCTTGGTCTTAATTCGATGAGCTTGTAAAACATAATTAGAATGAAAGGCATTGCTTGATAAGTCTTACGCCCTTGGCGCACTGATGTGGTTTTTTTCGGTAATTTGGGGTATTACGGAAAATGTAGTAAATTTGCATTCGAATCCAAATAGGTGCTTCAAATGTTTAAACACACATCTCATTCAACTTCATACATTCAATTCCCCCTCTTTCAGACTTCCTAAGCGATGAAACGATTAACCATAACGATATGTATCCTGGCTTATCTGGCTACAAGCCTGTTGGCATCAGCTGATTCGCCGTTGGCTCTCTATTCCAGATGGAAATCCCTGCCGACAGACAGTCTGACAAACATGGGTCGTGATTTCGACATGCGTAATTCCGCCGACAGCGCGCTGGTATGCTATTCAATAATATCCGACCGTCTTCACGACAAAGCATCTGGCCGCGAGGATATGAAGACCCTGGCACGGGTCCTTAACAATATAGGCTATATATACGCCACATTCCATTTTGACTATCCCAAAGCATTGAATTACTTTCAGGAATCGCTCAAGATCAGCGAGACGATAGGATATGACAAGAACGCGGCATTTGTCAATCTCAATATGGGAGGAGTGTATTTAGGCTGCAATTTCATGTACGGCAAGCGCCTTTTTTCCGACGAGATATGGGAATACCTAAATAAGGCGGTAGATGGCGGTATCGCCACGGATTCATACGAAGTGGCTCTTGTCGCGTTCCTGAACATGGGGCAGTTGTATTTTGAAGACCCGCAGAAAGACAGGATACGTAATGCGATTTCCAGACTGAAGGGCGCCGACCTGTCACATCAAGTGCCCATCTATCCCTTTATGCGACGTTATGCGGATGGATTGGAGAAATACATAATTGAAGATTATGCAAGTGCTAAAAGTCTTTTTGAGGAGTCCCTTCAGCTGATCCCATCGGGCACAATGCATTCAGCCAGACTTGAGATTATTGCACTGTCGGCTGTAGCGGAGTCACTGACGGCAATGCATAAGTACACGGAAGCCATCGCCACAGTCGAGAATCTTCTGTCCAAAGCCCGGGAAATAGGTGCCTCCGATGAAGAGACCAAAGCCTACCGTATGCTTTCGTCCCTATATGATAAGACAGGCAATTCAGACAGGTCGGCGGATTTTATGTTCCAGTATATGCATAAAAAGGACTCGACTCTGAGCGAACGCGACATGACGCAACTCTCCAAGATGCCGATCGCCAACGAACTTGAGCAGATAAAATTCCAGCTTGCGAGGGAACGCTTCCGCAAGCATGTGTTTATTCTGATTGGTTCCGCTTCATTCCTGATAATAGTCCTGCTTGTGCTTTATCTTGCCAATCTGATAAGAAACAGACGCAAAATGAATGCGTATGTCAAGGATCTCTACAGAAAAAACATAGAACTGATTCAAGCCGAAAAACGGGAGCGCGAGTTATCCGACAGCGAATGTGCCCTCCAAACGGATACAACCAACAATCAGCCCGCTAAGGCAAAATATTCCAGCTCGAACCTTACCGAAAAAGAAAAACTCCGAATTGCCCAAAATATTCGTGATACCATGTCCGACACCGATATGATTACGGCCCCGGACTTCACGATGGAGAAACTTGCCGAAAAGATAGGATGCCCGTACAAATACGTCTCTCAGGTAGTGAACGAGGTGTTCGGCAAGAATTTCCGGGCCCTTCTTAATGAATACAGAATCAAGGAAGCCTGTATCAGGCTGTCGGACACCGGTTCATACGGGCACTTCACGATTGAGACAATAGCCGAGACCCTGGGATTCAACTCCCGGTCCAATTTCATCATGACATTCAAAAAAATCACCGGACTGACTCCCTCGCAGTTCCAGAAGATCTCGATGGAAAATAAACAGGCGCTCATGTAGTCTGCAATCCGGTCATAATCGGCTCGTCACACCTTCATAATCCCGTCCTACAAACAAGGCATGCCTTTCCGGCATGCTTTTTTATTGTCCTTGCCGAATCTGGCCACACATTATAATTCTCTTGTTTCAAGGCGTTTAAATGTTCTAATTCATGTTTTAGAACTGTCAGTCTATGTTTTCATACATCGTATAGAGCAATTTAATTGTAGCTTTATGCCGTGGAACCATTCAACTCGTTCCCATGCATCATTCATTGAACGATGCTCTAAACCTTAACCGATATCCTTAAACTAACGATGCTTATGAGAAAAGAACTATTCCTCAGCGTTATGACGGCAGCATTAGTCGGATCCGTCATTCATGCCTCTCCGGTAGATCCAGACAGAGCGCTCGGCATCGCCCGCGAATTTGCGGGTAATGCAACATCGAGACAAATGATGCGCAAGCCTAAAGCCGCAGGTGCCGACATGAACCTTGCATACATACACAAGGACCCGGCGTCGGACATGAAGGCCTTCTATGTCTTCAACCGGGGCACATCCGACGGATATGTCATGGTGAGTGGCGACGACCGCGCGCCGCTCATTCTGGGATATTCCGACAGCGGTTCGTTCGACAGCAAGGACATACCGGTGTCCATGCGCGGCATGATGGGGTCATGGAGCGACCAGATCGCATGGCTGGTGTCGCACCCGGACTATAAGGCTGCCGCGCCCGCACAGGTTCAACAACCCGTTGAGCCGTTGCTCGGCGCCATTCAATGGGATCAGGGAGATCCCTACAATCGAAAATGTCCGTCAGTTCAACAATACGATCAGTGGGGCGATGAAAACGGCAGAGGTCCGGCTGCCGTCGGTTGCGTGGCGACGGCACTTGGACAGATACTCTATTACCATAAATGGCCAGAGTATGGAACAGGCTCCATATCCTACACATCGGACGGTGATGAGAAATTTCAGGTAGAGGCTACTTTTGAAGGAACAAAGTACAATTGGGACGCGATGCTTCCATCATTGACCTCCAAGTCTGCTTCGGACGCCATCGAAGCCGTATCCACCCTCTTGTTTCATCTTGGCGCGTCATTTGAATCGGTCTACGGCGCTTCGACAGGCGCCACCGACATTTCCGTGGCTCCCGCTCTGCTGAAATATTTCGGCTACGATAAAGGTATAGACTATGTACTTCGCGATTACTACACTCAAGAGCAATGGGACTCAATGTTGCTGAATGAGCTGAACAACAACCGCCCCGTAGCGTACGGCGGTGTGACCCGTAGGTTTGAAGGTCACTTTTTCGTTCTTGACGGTGTCAATACCGACGGCTATTATCATGTCAACTGGGGTTGGAGCGGTATGGAAAACGGGTATTACATGCTTTCCCTGCTCGAGCCTGGAGCCCAGGGCACCGGCGGGGCTTCCGACGGAAGTGCTTTTCATTATGCGCAGAACATGATCATAGGAATCCGCAAACCCGTGGAGAACTCCGCGCCGAACTACAAGTTTACCTGCGACGGTATCGGTGATGTTAACGCCACCGTTGGACGTCACGAATCAGTCACACTCTCGGCCGACGGCTGTTGGAACAATTCCCCATGGGATGTAACGGCCAATTTCGGGTTTGTCGTAGTGGATTCCGATGGCAAGGTGGTCTACAGCCAGATGGTCAAGTCCGGCATAAACTGCCCGGTCGCGAATGGATTCTCACATATTGAATGTGCCTTGAGGATTCCCGACGATATTCCGGCCGGAACATATTCGGTACGTCCCGCATACCAGCTGTCTATTGACGAGTACACCACCAACAGGTTTATGGTCATGGCACCGGGACACGCCACGCAATATCGTCTTGAACTGGATGCCGATAAAGCCGTGTACTCGACCGAAGGTGCATACGCATTGAGCATTCTTTCCGTCAAGGGAGACAATGGCGATACCCTGGAGAATGGAATCACCACGAAGGTAACGGTACGTTTCCATAATGACGGCGGTGAATTCCATGGACCCGTACAGCTCCGCTTTTTCATTAAGGGCAAGGAACGTGTATTCGGACGATTCGACTATCCGTCTTCCGCTTCCAAAGCCGTCTGGGTTACGATTCCCGGTCATGCTGATACAGAATTGACATTCGACGTAGGCAGCTTCGACCTGCCCGGCAGCGACAACTGGGTGGTACGACTGTGGGGAAATGAAGGCACGTTCAGTGAGGATTCCGATGGATATTCGGAAGTACGGAGTCCGAGAAACCTGTGTTCATTCGAAAACGTAACGATTATCGGTCCCGCGCTACCGCCGGTATGTGAGCTGACCGACGATTTGATCGTCACCACCATGGTGGACGGTATTGTCCCCAAAAACGACGTGGGTGTCAAGGCGTGCATATCAAACGAAGGAGGAGCCTGGACTGGCCAGATGCGCATGTCCGTGCAGGAGGAAGGAGTCTGGTCGAATGACCCCATCGGTTTTGTGATATTCAATCCCGTCACGATCGAGGAGGAAACAGAAGACCAGTGGATCATCCTTACCGGCGGAGAGCTTCCGGATGCCTGTGAGGTCGGCAAGACCTACAACCTGACCCTATATGAGCCCGGCGGCGACAAAGCCATCGTGCCTTCCTATTACTTCTCTGTCCTGGTGATCTGCGGCGAACCCGTCGAAAAGGTTGCAGAGCTTACACTTGACGATCTGACATTCACCGACGACGAGGTGATAGCCGGCAAACCGGCCACCCTGCAGTTCCACGTCAGCAATACGGGATATGCATACAACGGCAAGCTTTATTTCACGGTAAGCCGCAATGACGAGACCGTGCACACTTCGGCCTCTCAGAATGCAAGCATAGATCGTGATGACGAAGCTGTTATAGAGTTCACCGAGATTTTCGAGCTTCCTACGGCATCCGATTATACCGTATCGCTGTTGGACGGCGACGGCAATGTGATAGGCAAACGCGATAACCTTACGTTCACGACCGACGAACCCGTTCTCGAGCTGACGGAAACGACCAGCGTGCCGGAAGCCGTGAATTGCAATGAAGCCACTGAATATCTTTTCGGAATCAGGAATACCGGATTCCGGTTCGACTCGACCCTGCATTTCGTCATCATGCTTGACGGAGACGTGAAATTCACATCCCGGCATCAAAAGGCAGTCCTGGCCCGTGGCGAGGAGGGATCCGTCACATTCAACGAGACCATTAATATCCCCGACAGCAATGACTATCGTGTTTGCCTTGTGACCGAGGACGGGACAACCGTCGGTGAACGCAACATCGAGGTCAGGAACTTCAGCGGCATCAATTCAGTGGAATCTGACGACGACATGCCTGTACGTTATTTTAATCTCCAGGGAGTCGAGATCAGACAGCCGGTACCCGGTCAGCCCGTGATTATAGTCAAGGAATCCGGAGCACTGAAATCAATATACAGATAAAACAACAATACCGGGCAGGATGACCCTAACCGGCATGCTGCCCGGTCCAACCAAGGCATCGCTTCTAAAATCATGAGACTTAAAGAAAAATTACTGATAGCGGCATCACTTGCTGCCCTCATGCCCGCCGTGGCTACGTCTGCAGAACAGCAGACACGCGAGCTGAAGTGTATTAACGCGTTAGAGGATTCCTCACAGCCGATATGCGTCAACCGTAAGGCTCCGGGGAATACATCTTACGAAACCATGCTTGTAGGATTCGTGTACTACGCCGATTCCTGGAACAGGCTTCCTGACGGCCAAGCCACTCCGATGGGTATATATACAATCAGCACTGTCCCCGGATCCATGCCCGAGCCATTCGCCCGTATCGGACAAATGAACTCCCACTGCAGCGGCGGCGCGGTTCTGGCAGGAGACACCTTCTACTACATCTGGCGGCAAACGGATCCTTCCGGAATGACCGGCATCGACATTTCCTCACTGTATTCTTATAATGTAGCCACCGGCGAATTCAAGAATCTGGGCGAGGTGTCAAGCACGCTGGCCTCTACCAGCGACCATGCCTGGGACCCTACCGACGGTAAAATCTACGGACAATATACCATCGACGGCAAACGCAAACTTGCCATTGTCAATTATCTTGACAATTCACTTACCCCGGTGGGCGACTGCGGCAACTATTACGGACTCTCCATCGACGCTTCGGGCCAGATGTACGGTATCGACAATGTCGGCGACCTGTACAAGATAGACAAGACAAACGGAAACGCATCCAAGGTCGGTCCGACAGGAGTAAATCCCAATCCCCGATATTCCCAGTCCATGACATTCGATGTCAAGACCGGTGAACTCTACTGGGCGTATATGGGCGATGCCGGAAACAATCTGTCCTATTCCCGTCTATACAAGGTGGACACGAGAACCGGAGCTGCGACACTGGTCACTACATTCGATGACCAGCAGGAAATCTTCGGTCTTGGAGTGATGCCCGCGCTGGCCAAGGACAACGCCCCCGGATACGCCACCGACATAACGATAAGCATGAATGGCGCCGATACTGCCGGAACCATTTCCTTTACACTTCCCTCATACACATATATGGGCGATGACCTGTCAGGCGAGATCTCATGGAAAGTATATGCCAATGACAATGTCATAGCTGAAGGCAAAGGCGAGAAAGGCACTGCCGTCACCAAGGACATAGTGTTGCCTAACGGCGACGTGACCGTAGGCGTCGTTTGCTCCAATGCCGAAGGCGACGGTCCTGAGGCGGTCCTGAGCCAATGGGTCGGCGAGGATTATCCTCTCGCACCCGCCAATGTCTCGCTGTCGGTCGACGAGAGCACCGGACTGTTCTCGCTTACCTGGGATGCCGTGACAGAAGGTCAGCATCAGGGATACGTCGACCCCGCGAAAATTACGTATACCGTCACACGTAATCCGGACAATACTGTCGTGGCCAAGGACATTAAAACGCTTTCGTTTCAGGAAACCATCGCCCAGCCTGATCTGCCCGTAGGCTACTGGTACGAAGTCAAGGCAAGCAACGGATTCCGCGAGTCCACTCGGGCTCTGTCCAACACCGTACCGTTCGGTAAAGGATTCGAGGTACCCTATTTCCAGAATTTTGACAACGAAAACTCATTGGATCTGTTCCTTGTAAAAGACGGCAACAATGATGGCAGCAGCTGGAAATGGAGCAAACACAAGACAAAAACGGCATATATATTCACCGGCACCGACAATCCGGAACCGCAGGACGACTGGCTTATAACTCCCGGAATAGACATGAAGGCCGGAAACCGTTATGAACTGCGATACACCGTCTGCGAGAACATGAATAATGGTAAGTTTTTCGACGTGATGGAAGTAAAATTCGGTATTGGAGTGAATACCGATGATTACAAAGTGGCGGAGAATCAATTCATAAGTTTCGGAAAGCAGAAAGAACATAGAGTCACGGTGAGTCCTGAGAAAGACGGATATTATCATTTCGGGTTCCATGCGATTTCCGATTGCGTTAAGGGTCTTTCCATCGAAATAGACGATATGAGCATCGATGTCCTTCCCAATGACAACGCTCCGGCCAAAGTGGAGAACCTTTCCATCAAGACATCGCAGGGTACCGCTCCCGTGACAATCAGGTTCAACCTGCCGAAAAAATGTGTTAACGGCAAGGATCTGGACAAACTCACCAAAGTGGAGGTATGGCGCAACACATCCGAGCTGGTGAAGAGCCAGGAAGTATCCGAACCCGGCAAGCTTGTCACTATCACCGACAACAAGGGGGCGAAGGGAATGACTACATATACCATCGTCGCATACAACGAAGCCGGTATCGGCGAACGTCTGGAACAGAATGTATATCTGGGACTCGACCTTCCGGGAGCGCCTAAGAACATTACCCTGACCGACAACCTGAAGGGAGGCATGAAACTCACGTGGGAAACACCTGACGAAGGAGCCAACGGCGGTTACTGCAATCCCAACAACCTTACTTACAACATCTATAAGGTAATAGACAACAGCGCCGTCGGATACAAGGAAAACGTGAAGGGCAATGAGCTGTCCATCGATGTTCAGGATGGCTACTACGCCCAGAATCAGACACTGGCTATGTACGCCGTGCAGGCTGTCAACTCGGCAGGCGCCGGCAATGCCTACATCTCGACGGAAGTCATTGTAGGTCAGCCTTACTCATATCCGTTTGTCGAGAGCTGGGTCAACGGCAACGTGCGATGGGATATGTGGTACCGCATGAACAACGGAGACAACGGATGGCAGCCGGAAGCCAACTATTCTTCGGACAACGACAACGGCTGCATGGCTTTCGATGCAGCGCAGGACGGCGACTTGAGTTATGTATGCTTCGGCAAGGTAGATATGATGAATGCCCTGAAGCCGAAACTGATTTTCGATTATTATGTCGTTCCCGGACATCCCATGAGCATCGAACCTCAGATCAACAAGGCTTTTACAGGTGAAATCGCATCCGCAGGCACAATTGACTTCAATTCCGCACAGGGACAGGAAGAATGGCGGGAGGCCGTGATTGACCTAAATGAGTTCAAGGATCTTCCGTACATTACGGTTCGCATTCTGGGCAAAGGCTGCACCTCAGGTACTCTGCGTATAGACAATATGCGCGTCATGGATTCCGACAAGTCGCCTAATCTTGGATTCTCGGGAATCAACGGCATCATGTCCGATGGCGCGGGCGACTCTGTGAAATACTATGATATAAACGGATTTGAGGTAAAGGAGCCTCAAAAGGGCAATCTATACATCATTCGCTCCGAATCCGGCGTTACGCGCAAGGTAATTCTCTGAATATAGATTCCGTCCCGCTCGCTACGGGCGGGACGGGAATCCCGTTTATTCCACTGATCTGGACTTTCGTAAATTCCACAATAACTACGCTTTATGAAACAATTATTTACACTCGCCTTTGCCTTGGCGTTACCGGCCATGGCATTCGCACAGGGGAAACAGGTCCCCTACAGTTCCACATTCTATCAGGACGCTGAATGGACCGTCATTAATGTCGCCGAGGGGACCAAGACCTGGGAGGATATCGAGTTCCGCACCAGCGATGCCAAGGAAGCCGGATACCCCAACGGCAAGGAATACCGCTATGACCGGAAGAATCCGGCAGACGACTGGCTGATCGGACCTGCCATACACCTTGAGGCCGGTAAGGAATACAAGGTCATCTTTATGCAGGAGGTGGACGCCAACGAGCGTTTCAGCCTGCACATGGCTCAGTCCGGGACCATGGAGGCCCTGTCCGCCGAGGGAGCGATGATCTATGATTTCCAGTTCTCCGATTACGGCTGGCAACGTATCTCCAAGGTGGTGTCACCCGCCGTCACGGCCGATTATGTATTCGGATTCCATGCATATTCGCCCGAATATGAAGACGACATCGTGATCACGGGCTTTGAGGTGAAGGAAAATATCTTTTCTCCCGCGTCTCCGGGCAATCTGACTGTGACGCCTGACATCAACGGGTTGGTCGTGGCTTCGTTAAGCTGGACATTGCCCACCTCTGACAGTGATGGAGCGGAACTGCCTCAAGGCGCGACGTTCGACAAGGTCGAGGTGTTCCGTGACGGAGTGCTCATAGGCACGCTGGCGGGAGACGCCACTTCTTTCACCGATACCGAGTCATTGGGACTCACTGCGGGAAAGCATCTTTACGGAGTGTCTGTAACGGTCAACGGCGTTGCAAGCGCCCGAACCGAAACCCAGTCACGTCACATCGGACCACTACAGGCATTCAGTCTTCCCTGGACAGCCGGAATACAGGAACTGTCGGCCGATGATTTCGCCACCTACTTCACCATAGTCAAAGGGCCAAATTCTCAGCTGTCTTCTTCTAAAGGATGGTCCCTGAAGTCGGGATATATACAGTTCTATCCGTCTTCCTACGACAGGGAGGATGACTGGCTGATGCTTCCTAAAGTCAAGTTCGATGAGCCCGGCGTCTACCGCCTCAGAATGGACGCCGAATATAACGAGACTGCAAGTCCCGGCATCGAGGTCTATAAAGGCACCGGCAGATCCATTGAATCCCAGACCGCTAAGCTCGGCGTCATCGAGAGTCTTCCGGCAACTCGCGGAGAGTCGTACGTGGCATTCAAGGTAGACGAGGCCGGGGAATTCAACCTCTCGCTTCATGCCGCACGCGAGGAGGGTCCGTCAGGCAGGTATATGAAATTCTATGAGTTTATAATCGAAAAGACTATTGAACGTCCAGCCGCCATATCTGATCTGAAAGTAGCGGCGATCGATAACAGCGCACAGATTACGATGACAGCTCCGGCCGTCACCAATATCGGTTCGCCAATCGATGCGATTTCAAAAATAGAGATTTACAGGGACGGTCAGCTCCTGACTACCATTACGGAAAATATCGTTCCCGGCAATGAAGTCTCCTACTCCGACACTCCCGAAAACGGAGGCGTATTCAAGTATCATGCCGTTCCTTATGTCGGCGATGTGGCACCGGATACGGAGCCTATTGCAGTCACTTCCCCCTGGATCGGAGACAAAACCCAGGCTATACCTTACGAAGTCGACTTCACACAGGACGTTGACACTTCCATTCTTTCCGCTTTATGGGAAATCCGGAACGGCGACGGCGATGAAGATGACTATTGGGGTATAGGAACCAATGCGTTTACCCTGACATTAAATGATTATGATGGCGGAACCGCCGACGACATGCTCGTATCCCCTCCGTTCAATCTGGAGTACGGCAAATATGAAGTTCTTCTGAACCTGAAAGGGGCTGAAAGTGAATTCCCTCTTGTAGTCGGATTTATTATGGACGGTTCCGATATGGTATCTTATCCTCAGACCCTCGCTTTGGACGGTCGAAACAAATACTCGGATTATAACGCCACAATCGAGGTCTTGAATGAATCCGGTGTCAGTCCACAATCCGAACAGGCGACCCCGTTGCGCGGGCGTCTTGCCATCCACGCGAACGGGGAATATGGTTACGACCTGTATAATCTCATGATTCGTAAAGTATCGTTGTCAAAAGCCGACAGCACCGTAGGCATAGATGAAGTCACAGGCGACAATGCATCGGACTGTCGTTTCTACAATCTACAGGGACTGGAAATTACGAATCCACGCAAAGGCGATATATACATTATACGCCGCAGTAACGGTCAGGTCGTGAAGGCGGTCAGATAGATTTCTATCAACCTAAAACGTCAAGCATCAAATGCGATAAAAGCGATCGCATTTGATGCTTGATTTTTTAGGGAGAGAAACTTCAGGGTTCGATGAGTTTGTAGCGGGGGACGAGGAGCTTCATGAGGCACCAGGCGGCGAGGTAGCCGACGCCGCAGACGCAGAACACGATGAAGTAGCCGGCGGGCTTGCCCTGGAAGCCAAGAAGCTGCATGTTCGTTTCCGCGGCGTAGTCGAACAGGATGCCTGAACAGAAGTTGATCAGGAAACATCCAAGTCCGCCGGCCATTCCTCCGATACCGATGATGGTGGCGATGGTGCTCTTGGGGAACATGTCGCCGGCTACGGAATATATGTTGGCCGACCATGCCTGGTGGGCGGCGCCGCAGATGCCGATGATGATGATGGGGTACCAGTATGAAATGGATCCGAGCGGCTGCGCGAATATCGCTAACAGCGGGAACAGCGCGAAGATGAACATGGCCTTCATGCGGGCGGCGTATGGGTTAAGCCCTGTCTTCTCTATGATGATGGTAGGGAGCTTTCCGCCGTAAATCGAAAGCATCGTGATGGCATAAAGCACGAAAATCAGCATCTGCGACGTTCCCGTGTCGCTCGAGAATCCATATACATCCGAGATATATGCCGGAATCCAGAACAGGAAGAACCACCACACGCCGTCGGTCAGCAGCTTGCCGAAGAATACGGCCCATGTCTGCGGATACTTGAAACACTTGAAGAATGGAATAGTCGGGGTGTCGGAGTCTTCTTTCACGGCCTCCTGGCGCGCGGCTTCGCCCGAAATGTCACCGGCATTGTCCGATTCGATGTACTGCAGTTCTGCTGCATTCACGTATGGGGACTTGGCCGGTTTCTTATAATAGACCATCCAGAGGCCCATCCACACGAATCCGAGTGCGCCGATGGTGACGAAGGCCATTTCCCAGCCGTTGCCGATTCCGGCGTCCTTGAAGTACCTGGCCAGCGACGGAATGGTCAGCGGTGCGATCAGCGCACCGACAGTAGCGCCGGCGTTAAATAGCGACGTGGCGAAAGCGCGGTCGCGTTTCGGGAAGTATTCGGCCGTTACCTTGATGGCGGCGGGAAAGTTGCCGGCCTCGCCCACACTCAGGATAATTCGCGCGGCTATGAAGTAATAGACGGAAACGATGGCTATGGCTGAAGCTGCGGCCCCGGTAGCGCCTACCATCTGCGACACGGAGTCGATGCCCAGTGTGTGCTCGGTGGCCCAGCCGCACAGGGCGTGCAGACAGGCGCCGGCGCTCCAGATGAATATGGCCCATAGGTAGCCCTTCTTGGTGCCCATCCAGTCTATGAACTTACCGGCGAACAGGTTGGCGACGGCGTAAACGCCCGAGAATACGCCGGTAATGATGCCGTAGTTGGTATCGGTCCAGTGGAATTCCGGAGCAATGAAATCCTTCCAGGTCAGCGACAATACCTGACGGTCCATGTAGTTGACCGTGGTGGCGAGAAACAGGAGCGTGCAGATGAACCAGCGGAAGTTGCTGGACTTTTCAGTAGTCTCCGCTCCGGGGCTGAGTGCTTGCGAGTTGATCATAGTCAGAACTTGAAATATTCCTTGGCGTTGCCGTACGATACTTTCTTTACTATCTCGTTGCCGATAAAATCGAATTCCGAAGCAGGAAGCAGCCCGTTCTCGATGTCGTTGCCTAACAGGTTGCACAGCGTGCGGCGGAAATATTCGTGACGCGGATAGCTCAGGAACGAGCGGGAGTCGGTGAGCATCCCCACGAACCGGCTCAGCAAACCGAGGTTGCTAAGGGCGTTCATCTGACGTTCCATACCGTCCTTCTGGTCCATGAACCACCAGCCGGAACCGAACTGAATCTTGCCGGCGCCATATCGGCCGTCCTGGAAGTTGCCGATCATGGTGGCCACCAATTCGTTGTCGCGCGGATTCAGGTTATAGATGATGGTCTTGGGCAGTTTGTTGTCGCGGGCCAGCATGTCGAGGAACTTAGACATGGTCTCGCCCACAGTGTAGTCGCCGATGGAGTCGAATCCCGTGTCCGGACCGATGGCGAGCATCATGCGGGTGTTGTTGTTGCGCAACGCGCCGTAATGATACTGCTGCGTCCAGCCGGCATCATGGTCCATCGCCCCGAACTCGTAGAGCATGGCGGTCTTGAATACGGCTATTTCCTTCAGAGTCAGTTCCTCGTTGCGGAGAAATACCTTGCTGAATATGGCTTCGACCTCGGCATCGGTGTAATCCTCTGCATAGAATGTGCCGAGGCCATGGTCGGAGAGGCGGCAGCCTACGGAGTCAAAGAAGTCGTGACGGATGCGCAGAGCCTGGATTACGTCGGCAAACGAACGGATGTTCAGCTTCGTGACTTCGCCGAGGCGTTTGATATAGTCTCGGTATTTGCCGGGATTCTCAACTGCCATAGCCATGTCGGGACGCCATGTCGGCAACATCTTTACCTTGAAGCTGTCCTCGCGCGTCTTGATGTGGTATTCCAGCGAATCGACCGGGTCGTCGGTAGTGCACACCACCTCCACGTTGTAATGCAGCATCAGGCCGCGCGCCGACATGTCGGGCCGTTGCAGCATTTCCGAGCAGCGGTCGTAGATGTCACGGGCCGTGGCGGGGTTCAGCAGATCTGTGACGCCGAAAGCAGTTTTCAGTTCAAGGTGAGTCCAATGGTACAGCGGGTTGCGCATGGTATAGGGCACCGTCTCGGCCCATTTCTCGAATTTCTCCCAGTCGGAGGCATCGCCTGTTATGAAACGTTCGTCCACGCCGTTGGTGCGAAGCGCGCGCCATTTGTAATGGTCGCCCTCCAGCCAGATCCTGGACAGATTGGGGAAGACATGATTGTCGGCCACATACTCGGGCGAGAGGTGGCAGTGATAGTCTATGATGGGCAGTCCTTCCGCATAGTCATGGTATAGGCGGCGTGCGGCTTCTGTCTGCAACAGAAAATCCTCGTTGATGAATTCTTTCATGATGTCAGGTTTTTAAGCACAGGGTCGGTCGTTTTTTATTAACCCGGGTGATTGTTACCGGGAAGCCCTGAAAACAAAAATAGCCGACAACCTGTGGGCTGACGGCTATATACGGGTGCGCACGATAGGACTCGAACCTACACGTCGCAAGACACCAGATCCTAAGTCTGGCGCGGCTACCAATTACGCCACGTGCGCCTTTTCAGACGCAAAGATACAACAAAAATCGGGATTAATCAAGAATAATCCCGATTAATCGAGATTAAACAGGATTAATCGGGATTAATCGGGATAAATCAGGATAATCTCGATAAATCCTGATTTATCCCGATTAGGGTTATATTGACTTCTCGACGTTCCAGGCGAACGCGCGGAGGCCGAGCATGGGTTTGGTCTCGTCCAGTTCGTGCAGACGCTCCATCAGGAGGTCGAGCTGTTCGTCGGGCACGAATGTCATGATGGCCGATGCAAGCGAGGGCCAGGCGTGGGTGCCGTAGTGCGGGTCGCCGGTCTTCGAGCCGCGTCCCTGAACCTCGCCGAAGGCCGTGAAGCCGCGGCATGAGGTGCGGTTCAGTACTTCAATCACATGCTCGTGATGTGCCTGGTCGTATGCTATGAATACTCCTTTCATTTCGATTCAAGTTTAAGTTGTTTTAAGGCATCGTTCCTTAAAAAATATATACGCCAGGGTCGCAGATGTGCCTCAGATTTGGTCTTGCAGACTCAGGAGCATAG
>UQMZ01000031.1 GCA_900542185.1 uncultured Bacteroidales bacterium | reverse complement strand
TTTGCTTTTTTTATGAAAAAATTTCACTGAAAATTTGGTTTTTAACGCAGTATCTTCGAGGTATCGACTCGATGTCATAATCCAGAATGTCTTGGATCTAAATATTCCAAAATACGGATGTTTAGTCACTGATAAACAAATATACCATATTTTGTTTACTGCCAATAAACAAAATCGCCATATTTTATTTATCAGCAATAAACAAATCTACATCTTTTTACAGAAATATAAAATATTCCCATTGAATTAATCATTACTTGATATCAATTCAAAACTTTGAAAGACTTGTAATTTTTGTATTCGATTTTGATTTGGAGATGATACATGTACAACATCATAGTGTTGCTTTTACCTAATATGGAAATAAATGCCTGATATTTACGTTCTGTTAGAGAATAATTTGTGATTATGAACAAGTATCTGCTGCTTTTGATTTTGCCACTGCTATCGTTAGTGATGAGTGGTTGTGACGATAATAAAGACGATGTTGTCGCACCGGATCTGACCCTTTTTGCCGGCACTTGGGAGGTTGTTTCTACGGGCGAGCAAAAGGTTTTTGGAAGGAATGAGATCCTCCATATATCATCTGCACGCCCTTTCGAAGGCTACGGAGGTTATCAGGGATACATCAATACATATCTTCTCACCGCTTTAGGCACTCCGAAACATGACCGCGTTTTTACTTGGTCCATTCGTGAGGCCGAACACCGTCAGCCATTGTTGGACGTGGTGTATCAAGGCGAACTTGATAGCGATGATATATGGGCCGGTGATTATCCGTACAAAATAGTTAAACTTACAGATACCCACATGTGGTGGCAGGTCAACACCAACGGGGACAACAGCATTATAATGTTAAAACGCCGCAACGACATCAATATAGAATAACCATAGGAGTTCCTGCCTGTGTACCTTTTTGATTCTGATTGATTTCGCCGTCTAACAATTCCACTTATGCTACAACTCAAATCCAAAATCGCTAAAGTAATATATGCCATTATTGCAGGTATAATAATCCACTTTATATGGCGCAACACAAGCATAGTAATTGACTTTTTAGAGATTTCAAGAACTTCTGCATCAGGCCAGACAATAAGGGCATTGCTGCTTACCCTTGCTGTGTTCCTATTTACTGCCATTGTGATCAAACCCAAAGAGATACTAACGTTTCTCGGCCTGGACAACAACATTTTAAAGGGCTTTGGAATAGCGATTATATGCGTTTTGCCCCTCTATATCATATTCCCGATATTTGGCGGTTTTGCATCCGATATCTCGGTCTTCAGGATATATCATAAATGTATCATAGCCGGATTTACCGAGGAGCTTGTGTGTCGTGCATTTATGTTCGGATTACTTTTCCGTTCTGCAAAGACCGGATTCTTCTGGGCCGTATTATTACCGGCCTTATACTTCGGTTCACTTCATCTATATCAGGGTCACGATATGGTTTCGTCGTTGTTCGCTTTTGGCGTGACATTTATCGGGGCTCTGTATTTCAGCTGGATGTATGCTGAGTGGAACTTCAATCTCTGGGTTCCAATCGGATTACATATTTTTATGAATCTCGCGTGGTTTATTTTTACAATGGAAGGCACAGAGAATGCCGCGGGAGGTCTTATATCAAATATCGCCCGTGTCATCAGCATACTTCTGGCTGTAGGGTTAACAGTCTGGTATAAACGGAAGACCGAAACAAGGGTTTAAGTTATCCAGTCTGGAGGTGAAGTTGTTTCTTCCTATTTGATGCCGAACAGGGAGAGGATGCGGCGGCCGAGACTGGTTTTCTTGAAAGAAATGAATTTGCCGGCCAGACTCTTGTCCGGGTCCTTGCCAAGTCGTATCTGACCTTTGTCAAGTTGTTCTACACGGGCTATCAGGGCCTGAGTAGAGGGCGAGACCTCAGGCACATAGTCCGGCATGTTTACATCGAGGTCGTCGAGGTCGTATTTCCTTTCGTCCCAGCGTTTGGCTTCCTTTTCGGTGACGTATTCCTTTCCAAGCACATAAATCTCGGCATCGGTGCTGACATAAAAGGGTTCGTCAGGCTGATTGAACCGGAACATGTTGCGACCGCGCCCCACTGACTCAAGGCTGTATGAATAGCTCGTCAGGTTAGAAGCAAATGCGTTTTCGCCGATAATGTTGTCGTAATTATATCCGATCCTGAACTTATCGAACTCAAAGTGGCTTCTGAAGAATCCGTCAAAAGCAGGGGCCCAGCGACGTGATAAAGTGTCAGCCCTGACATCGACATCGATCCGCATCTTGTCGTTATCTTTCATCCAGATTTCGGCAGGCCTGAATTTACCATGTATTGTGTCAGCACATATATCGGAATTCCGTAATCGTTCCGGTAGCGGCATATTCGGCACCAATCCCATCCAGTCTGACCACGAGAAGTGGAAACGGCATTCGTCGCTGACACTGTCAAGTCCATTATGATCAGAGAATCTGTAATAAGATTTTGAGGTAAGCATACGCGGCTTGGTCCAACCGTGAAACTTAACTTTGCGTCCGACAGGCAACATATAGTCCACAAGCTTCTCCCTGAACAATAACACCGTATCCGAATATGTGGTCATGGTGGAATATTCTCGGAGGTACGCAAGGATATGAAGCACGGGATTGTTTCGGGATTCGACAAGCACTTCCGGCAAATCCATAACTTTTATGGAAGTACGGTCCTTGGATCCCGACTGTGCCATGCCTTCAGATGAAATTACAGCTATGGCAAACGGCAGCAATATGAATGTCAAGTGGATTCTCACGCCACAAAATTACATAACAGACTTGGGATGACCCAAAAATTCAGATTAAAAGATGTGGAATGTTATTTACAAACGTTAAAAGCATTTTTGGCGGATAGGATAATATTTGCTAAATTTGCATTTATTGTAGAAAATACACTTATACTTAAGCTTAATATTAACCTTAAAAATACAATATGACAAAGAAATTGCTGATGCCCTTGGTGGCGGCCATGTTGGGAGTGACATCGGTCCAGGCTGCGAACGTAACGCTGCAGATGGACCAGGTAAATCCGGATGCCAGGATTATGCCGGAAATCTACGGACAGTTCGCCGAACACCTCGGTGCCTGCATATATGGAGGCCTCTGGGTAGGACCCGATTCTCCCATACCTAATACCAACGGATACCGTAACGACGTGCTTCAGGCCCTGAAGGAACTGAAAGTGCCTGTGATGCGCTGGCCGGGCGGATGCTTTGCCGACGAATACCACTGGCGCGACGGCATCGGTCCGCAGAAGGATCGTCCCACGCAGGTCAACAACAACTGGGGTGGCACCGTAGAGGACAACTCGTTCGGAACGCACGAGTTCTTCAATCTATGTGAGCTGTTAGGCTGTGAGCCTTATCTGAGCGGCAATGTCGGTTCCGGCACGGTACAGGAATTGGCACAGTGGGTGGAATATATCACTGCCGACAACGGCCCGATGGCAAAGCTGCGCGAACAGAACGGCCGCAAGGAGCCCTGGAAGCTCAAATACCTCGGTGTAGGTAACGAATGCTGGGGTTGCGGAGGCAATTTCCGCCCCGAATATTATGCCGACGTATATCGCAGATACCAGACTTACTGCCGCAACTTCGGTGACAATAAGCTCTATAAAATCGCATCCGGCGCCAGCGATTACGACTACAACTGGACCGACGTGATGATGAAGAACGCCGGCCGTTACATGGACGGCATATCCCTGCACTATTATACGGTGACCGGATGGGACGGCTCGAAAGGCTCTGCCATCAAGTTCACTCCGGCCGACTATTATTGGACAATGGGCAAATGCCTTGAGATAGAGGATGTGATAGCTCATCACGAGCAAATAATGGACAAATACGACGACAAGAAGCGCGTAAACCTCTTAGTTGACGAGTGGGGCACATGGTGGGACGTTGAGCCCGGCACGAATCCCGGACACCTGTTCCAGCAGAACACCATGCGCGACGCCATGGTAGCCGCATTGTCGCTCAACGTGTTCCAGCGCCACACCGAACGCGTAAAGATGGCCAATATCGCTCAGGTGGCCAACGTACTTCAGTCAATGGTTCTGACCAAAGGCGATCAGATGGTAAAGACTCCTACTTATTATGTCTTCAAGATGTACATACCTCATCAGGATGCCACGCCCATACCTCTGGACGTAACTACCGACAAGGTTCGTTGCGGTGACAAATGGGACGTTGACCGTCTGCAGGCTACAGCCTCCAGGAAAGACGGTAAGGTTACGGTTTCCCTTACCAATATCGACCTTGAAAATCCTCAGGAAGTGGAAATCAATACAGGACTTGCCAAAATCAAGAGCATCAACGGCGAAATCCTGACTTGCAAGAGCATCAACGATTACAATGACTTCGGTCAGCCCGAGAAGGTGACATTGAAGCCTTTCAAGGATGTTAAGGCCGGCAAGAACGGAGTGGTGAAAGTGAAGCTTCCCGCAAAATCCATCGTTACCATCACAATGGAATAAGCCGGAATATAACGCAAAACAAAAGGGGAGAGCCATAACGACGGCCCTCCCTTATTTTATTATCTTATTGTCAATTATTTCACTATGCCTTTTTCAAGGTATTCCGCCAGGTTTGTGCGAACTTGCTCACCGGCGCGTTCTACAGCTACTTTCGCCATATCGTGATCAACCATAATCTTAACAAGTTGCTCGAAGCTGGTTTTCTGTGGATTCCAACCTAATTCCCGCTTGGCTTTGGACGGATCTCCCCAAAGATTGACCACATCGGTAGGACGGTAGAAATCAGGAGACACTTCCACCAAGACTTTTCCGGTAGCCTTGTCAATACCTTTCTCATCAGCGCCTATTCCTTCGAATATCAAGTCTATGCCCACATATTTGAATGCAAGCTGACAGAACTCGCGCACGGAGTGCTGCTCGCCTGTGGCTATCACGAAGTCCTCGGGCTTGTCATTCTGCAATATCAGCCACATACACTCAACATAATCCTTGGCATAACCCCAGTCGCGTAGCGATGATAGATTGCCAAGATACAATTTATCCTGTTTGCCCTGGGCAATGCGTGCCGCTGCGAGTGTTATCTTGCGGGTCACAAATGTCTCTCCGCGACGCTCAGACTCATGGTTGAACAGTATGCCTGAACAGCAGAACATATCGTATGCCTCACGGTATTCCTTAACTATCCAGAATCCATACTGCTTTGCCACAGCATAGGGACTGTAAGGATGAAACGGAGTCTCCTCGTTCTGCGGAACCTGTTCCACTTTGCCATAAAGCTCGGATGTAGAAGCCTGATAGATGCGGCACGTACCGGCAAGGCCTGTGAGTCGGACCGCTTCAAGCACTCTCAACACACCCAAAGCATCTACCTGTGCCGTATATTCAGGCGAATCGAACGACACCTGGACATGGCTCTGAGCGGCAAGATTGTATATTTCATCCGGCTTTACCTTACCTACAACCTGCACCATGCTCATGGAATCCCCCATGTCGGCATAATGCAGATGGAAGTGAGGCTGACCTTCCAGGTGGGCTATGCGTTCACGATAGTCCACGGACGACCGTCGTATCACGCCATGAACGTCATATCCTTTCTCAAGCAACAATTCCGCCAGATACGATCCGTCCTGACCGGTTACGCCTGTGATTAGCGCTTTTTTCATCATTTATACTTTTTAACTTATAAACGCTCTCCCTACGCAATAATTGCACCATTATTCCCTCTTGATTCAAGTTGACGACAATTTGTTTGGCGATTAGACGTTTTTGGGCTATATTTGCTCTATGAAACACATAATACTTGCGGGCGCCGCATTCGCCGCACTAACAACGAATGCCATGACAACCTCACCCATGATCAGCGACGGAATGGTTCTGCCTCAGAATACACACGCACACATCTGGGGCTCAGCCAATCCCGGCGAAACAATCAAAGTGACTCCCACCTGGGATAAACAGACATATTCCGTCAAGGCGGATAATTCAGGCCATTGGCTTATATCGGTGGCTACACCTGCTGCATCTTACAGTCAGCATGATCTGATTATTTCGAGTAAAACAGACTCGGATACAATCAAAAACGTACTGATAGGAGAGGTATGGCTGGCATCGGGGCAATCCAACATGGAGATGCCCCTTAAGGGTTTCCCCGGCTGTAATGTAAAGAACGGATTTAAGGAAATAGCCAAGGCACGTCAGTATGCCGACAAGGTAAGATTCTACACTGTACCGACCAGTCAGAGTTATGAACCTGTGGAAAATGCCAATGCGCATTGGACGGTTCCGGGACCGGACACCACGCCCGAATACTCGGCAACGGCCTGGTATTTCGCCACGCGTCTTAACGATGTGCTGGACATTCCCATCGGCATCGTTTCGGCCGCATACGGCGGCTCAAAGGTAGAGAGCTGGCTTCCACGTGAGATTCTTGAGAAATATTCTGACGTCTCGCTTAATCCCAAGGATATAGAGGACATGACTTCGTATTGGCGTCCTATGCTGATGTATAACGCCATGTTCAAGCCAATAAACAAATACACATACAACGGTATAATCTGGTATCAGGGCTGTTCCAATGTCAGGAGTTACGACACATACGCCGACCGTCTGGTTACGATGGTAAACCGCTGGCGTGAGGAATTGGGACGTGGCGATATACCTTTCTATGCCGTCGAAATAGCTCCATACGAATATGACGACCCCGCAGAGGACGGCAAATCCCCGATGTTGCGCGAAGCACAGTGGGAGGCTGTAGCGCGCCTCAACAACGCCGACATGATATGCACAAACGACATAGTGGAGGAATACGAGCGATTCAATATCCACCCGGGAAACAAGGAAGCGGTTGGACAGCGCCTCGGCGACGTTGCTCTCAACAAGACATACGGCAAGAAACAGTTTATGGCCGGAAGCCCGAAGTATAAGAGCTATCGCGTGGAGGGGGACAAGATTATGGTAGCCATAGACTCGCCAAATCATGGCATCTGCCGGAACTATGACATCAAGGGCTTTGAGATTGCCGGCGAGGACGGTAAATATTATCCTGCCAAAGAAGTGATATTCCTGTGGCAGACGAATGAATTCCAACTCAGCAATCCAGACGTACCAAATCCTGTATCCGCGCGTTACGGCTACGGAGACTTCATGCCAGGCAACGTGTATGGAGGCAATTACCTCCCGCTGATACCTTTCACTACCAAAAGGTAAGGCTTCCGTACTACCTGCGGCAAACTATAAACACAGACGGTTTATCGGCCACGTGACCTGATGTATTCAGATGGGGTCTGACCGGTCTCTTTCTTGAACATGCGGCTTAGATGAGCCGGATATTCAAAACCGAGTTTATAGGCTGTCTCGGCTACGGACATTCCGGAAGCAAGCTCGTTCTTGATTAGACCTAATATAAACCTGCGAATGTGACGGAGCGGACTCTCGCCCGTCATTTTTTTTACGACATCGCTGAAATAATTGGTCGACATACAAAGGTGCTCAGCGCAGGCATTAACCGTAGGCAACCCATCCGATATCTGACGGTCTTCGGCAAAATATTTCTGAAGATAGTCGTCAAATCGTGCCAGTATGTCATTGTTGGCCAGTTTTCTGGTAACGAACTGCCGGTTGTAGAAGCGTTGGCAATATTTGAGAAGCAGAGAGATATAACTTACGAGTATTTCATTCTGGAAATCGTCATGAGGGCCTTCTGTCTCCGATTTAATCCTTCTTAATATCGACACGACAATATCAAGTTCCTTTTCATTCAAATGCAATGCCTCGTTGACGCTGTAGTCAAAGAACGAATATCTTCTGATAACTTTCTCAAGTTGTGTGCCACGTATCAGATCCGGATGAAAAAGAATTGCCCAACCACCTATCGAAACTTTTTCGCCATTGTCTTCCTTGCCGCCTATCTGTCCCGGCGAGACACATATAAGAGACCCATCTTTATAATCATATTTGCCGCATCCATACATAAGGTCAAGGTCATTATCCTGCTGTACGAATATCCCGTATACTTCATATTTATTAAGGCTGTGGCGTATTGGGGATATTTCCGAAAAATCGATGATCGTTACCAGTGGATGTCGGTCGGTCAGACCATGATATCCGCTGTAATCGGAAGTCCTGTTGACTTTAAGTATTTTTGCCATAGGCACATTGGGTTGATAGTCAAGTGCAAAGTTAATAAGAATATACGAAACCATGAGTAAATTCAGTATTTTTGATATAGATTCCCAAGATTTTGGATGCCTCATTACCTTCGGACTGTCTAATTTTGCAATGTCAAATTATAGAAACTATGGACAGCAAGATAACAGTACCGAAATCTGTATGTAGCGACGAGGTGATTGATTACATTGCCTCCCGCTATTCCATTACCCCGCAACAGGTCATCAGTCACTTTATGTGTCAGGAGGGCATTTTGGGTGACCAACAAAACGAAAATGACAAAGCCATATTATTTGAAGAAAACGAAATGGCGATTTTACGGGATATGGGCATACGGCCTTCTTGTGTCGAGTTCGTGGAAACAAACAATTAAAGCTATGAGTAAGACTATGTTTGCATCAGTCCTTTTGTTTGCTGCTCTTTCGATTACTGCTTGTGGGAGCGGAAATGATGAGCCGGAGATTCCGACTCAATCGGAAACAACCGATCCATCAGAAAGGAACAATGAAAAAACAGATGAATCAATGAAAGTGAATATCGTAATTGGAGTTAAAACCATTACGGCGATGATGGAAGATAACGCCGCAGGACGGGATTTCTTGTCCCGTCTACCCTTAGAGGCAACTCTTGAAGATTTCAACAATACAACAGAAAAGATATTCTATCCCACGCCGGCACTTGATTTAGCTGGCGTGACACGCGGATGTGCGCCTGTTCCCGGCGATATAACCATCTACGCACCATGGAAGAATGTTGCTATCTTTTGCAAGAACTGGTCTTACAACAATGACCTTATCAAAATCGGTCATATCGAGGGCGACGGAATAGAGGCATTGAGAACTGCCGGGGACACAAAAGTAAAATTTGAACGGCAATAATAATTTAATGTTGTATGAGAACAAAAATAACCCTGTTTATCGTATTGTCAATCCTGACTTTAAATATCCAGGCAGCTACCCGTTATGATATGGAACAGAATACACTTATTTTCCCTGCTGAAAATATAGCGTCATCGGAAAGCAATACCGGAGAGGTTCATCTGTCGATATTGAAGGACGGTGGCAACACCATGATAACCAACTTCTGTTTTTCACCCGGCAGCCGCAATTTCTGGCATTATCATCCCAATGCCGAACAGACACTCCTTGTACTGGATGGCGAAGGCTTCTATCAGGAAGAGGGTCAGGAAAAACGTGTCATAAAGAAAGGCGACGTGATTGTTTCCAAAGCCAATGTACGCCACTGGAATGGTGCAACCCCAGATATGGCATTGGTTTGCATGACGGTCACTGAACATGCTGTTGATGGCCATGTCGTGCAGTTGCGGCCCGTGACTGATGCGGAATACGGATTTCCAACAAGAACAGAAAAAGAACCGGCAGTGTGCGCGAAACAGCCAATGTCGGCCGACGGCATAATCCGTCTGTCGAAAGTGGAGGTTGATCCTGCGTATCTTGACGAGTATATGAGGTATGCGACCGATGTCGGCGAAATCTCTTTGCGTACAGAACCCGGCGTGCTTACCATGTATGCCCTTCAGGAGAAGGATAATCCCTGCAACATAACGATTCTTGAGACCTATGCCTCTAAGGAAGCCTACCGCAAGCATATCGCCTCGGCGCACTTCCAGAAATATAAACAGGGAACACTTCACATGGTCAAGAACCTTCAGCTTCTTGACCAGACTGAACTAACCCCTTCCAATAAAGTTGTAAATTATATCAAAACACAAAACAATATGGCACAGAGAATTATTCAGACTGCTGGAAGACAGCAGCTTGGCGATTTCGCTCCAGAGTTCGCCCATCTCAACGACGACATACTTTTCGGTGAGGTATGGAGCCGTAATGACCTTCTCTCACTTCGTGACCGAAGCCTCGTCACAATCACATCCCTCATATCGCAGGACATTACTGACAACTCTCTGATCTACCATCTTCAGGAGGCTAAGAAGAACGGCATCACACGCACAGAAGCCGCAGAGATTATCACCCACATTGCTTTCTACGCGGGCTGGCCCAAGGCGTGGGCGGCGTTCAATCTCGCCAAACAAGTCTGGAAAGACGACAATGTTGAATCAAGCAACAAATGAATACCGCTAAAGTACAGCTTAACAACGGAGTAATGATGCCCATAGAGGGATTTGGAGTTTTCCAGATTCCTTATGCGGCACAATGCCTTGACGCTGTCGGATATGCGCTTAAAGCAGGTTATCGCTTGATAGACACAGCTTCCGTTTATGACAACGAAAGGGCTGTCGGAAAGGCTATAAAAGACTCGGATATAAACAGGAGTGAAATTTTCCTCACAACCAAAGTGTGGACAAGTCAAATGGGATATGACCGCACGATGAAGGCGTTTGAAAATTCACTCAAACGACTCGGACAGGATTATCTCGACCTATACCTTGTTCACATGCCTTACGGAGATGTCGCCGGAACTTGGCGTGCGATGGAACGACTTTACCATGAAGGACGAATCCGCAGTATCGGAGTCTGCAATTTTTCCGGGGCACATCTCACAGATCTTTGTCTTTCATCGGAAGTCAAACCTATGGTGAATCAGGTGGAATGTCATCCATTCGCTCAGCAGACTGGTATGCTGAATCTTTGTAGAGAAACCGGCGTCCAACTGGAAGCATGGGCCCCGTTTGCTGAAGGGAAGAACGATATTTTCTGTAATCCTCTGTTAACCGATATTGCGCACTCTCATGGGAAAACAGTCGGACAGGTCATACTCCGCTGGAACGTACAGAGAGGTGTGGTTGTCATTCCCAAATCAGTAAACCTGAGCGCATTGTTGAGAATTCCGAGATTTTTGATTTCAATCTGTCGGAAAATGAGATGTCTTTAATCGCAGGATTGGATACCTGTAAACCGCTGATATTCGATTACAATAAAGTGGACGAGGTAAAACGCATCTATTCCATACCTTGTCCGGAATAAAATTACTTAAGAGCCTACAACAATGAATAAGCTGATATATTTAGCGACGGCAGTTATGGCGTTATTATCTTCAGTCAATGCAAGCTCCCAACAAGTTGCTCCTACCACTTCGGATTCAGTCGCCACAGTGTATTTCATTAAGGAGATAACTCCCGAAAATCTCCTAAAGATCTATGACGCGCTTGACCGTCGTGCTTTGGGTAAAGTCTGTGTGAAACTATCTTTCGGCGAAAGCGGCAATTCCAATCATCTCTCTCCTGCATTGATTGCCCCTCTGGTGCAAGGCTTGAAAGCTACACTCGTAGAGTGTAACACTGCTTATCAGAGTTCAAGACGCCATTCTTCCGACCATCTGAAAATAGCCAAGGAACACGGATTTACCACAATAGCCCCAATCGCCATCATGGACAATGATGGCGAAACAGCTTTGCCTGTCAAAGGCGGCAAGCATCTCAACCTCGCCTATATAGGCAAGAACTGGCTTGACTACGATTTCACGATAGTGCTGTCGCATTTCAAAGGTCATCCCAGCGGAGGGTTCGGCGGTGCCTTGAAGAACATGGCAATCGGTATGCAATCAAGCAACGGCAAGGCATGGGTGCATACCGCCGGCAAGAATCATGATGCCGACAACTGGTGGTCAGATCGCGCCGCACAGGACGATTTTCTCGAATCAATGGCAGAATCCTCAAAAGCAATCATCGACCACGCGGGCAACCACATCCTTTATATCTCTGTCGCCAACAACCTTTCGGTTGACTGCGACTGTGTGGCTCACCCGGCGCCGGTACAGATGGCAGATATAGGTATTTTCGCCTCGCTTGACCCTGTCGCACTTGACCGCGCCTGTGTTGACGCAATCCACAACTCATCGGATCATGGCAAAATCCACATGGAACAGCGTATAGCCGAGCGCAACGGCACTCACCTCCTTGACTACGCCGAACATCTCGGTATGGGCACCCAGAAATATGTGCTTGTCACGATTGAATGAGACTGTTTCCGGGAGAACTTTGCAAATAATCTCCTATCCTACGGTAGCCTCTCCTAATGTATTTATCTCCCTGACAGTTTTGAGGGAACTGTCAGGGAGATGTGCTTAATGAGATATTTAACAAAAAGTTAACAACCCATAGACACTCTTACGGATTCTGATCCGTTATTTTTATCATGGATAGATCAACCTTGCACCGTTACTAAAATGTGGAAGATATATGCTTTGTTATCGGCTCTGTTCGCTGCCCTGACTGCCATCTGTGCCAAAGTAGGAGTCAAAGATGTTGATTCCAATCTTGCCACAGCTATTCGTACCACCGTGATCCTGCTTCTCACATGGGGTATTGTTTTTGCATCTGGCCATTTGCAGGAAGTCAAGTCCGTATCGCATTATACCTGGCTATTTCTTTTACTTTCCGGCATATCGACCGGTTTGTCGTGGATGTTCTATTTCAAGGCCATACAGCTCGGCGACGTGTCGCGTGTGGCTCCGGTTGACAAACTCAGCGTTGTGCTGACTATCATACTCGCGTTTATATTGCTGAAAGAGCCTGTTTCGCCAAAGGTTATAGCAGGAGGCATACTTATATGCGCTGGCAGCATATTGATGATGTGGAAATAACCGAATTCATATTTCATGTCAAAAATTGGCTTACATCGATTCATTGTCGCTCAGAATCGAATGAATCAGAAGTGAGCTACGAATTCAAGCACAATCTTATTTTGTTCGGAAATCGCCGGAGTAACTCCTTTAGCGTAAAAATACTGCTCGTAGTTCATGCGGATATCTGCCTGAAGGCTTTTTTTACCGAAGCTTAGGGTTACGCCACCGGTAAGTCTGTGTCTTTCCGGATCGTCCACCGATAACTTTCCATCATCGTCTTTCCCTCCGCTGTTATGGTCGGACATATAATCATATCGGCCCAAGAATGATATTGCACTAAGACTTTTCTTCAGAGGCAACCGGTAGACGGCAAAAGCATCCACGGCATTAACGGCAGGGAATGAATTGCGGGCATAGTGCTTTCTGAGATATTCGGCTTCTATATGCCAACGGCTGTTGTCCCAAAATGCTCCTGCGTCATACATCATTGTACTCACATCACGGGCATTCGCTTTCTGGCAGCTCAAGGTGATATTGAACTGTCGGGCAAGCAAGGTTTGAGCCTTGAAGGAGAAATTATAACTATTGGTCCAGAAATTTTTCTGGTTGGTAAGGCCCGAGCCATTGAAAATACCACCTTCTAATGTAATCGGGGCTTTGCATGCAAAAGTCCATGCAACTGCAGCTCCGACATCACGCACATTGCCAACTTGTTTTGCTATAAATGACCTGTTGGCAAAGTATTGAAGATGTGGCGAGCGATGGGCATCAATGGTGAACGGTACTCTCATCTGTCCGAAAGTTAGTTTCAGTTGTTCTTTTGGCTGGATTCTTATATAGGCGTCAAGCATCTTTATGGAACCTTCGTCCGAAAGGTCAATTTCCGCCTTATAACGCACAATCGGAATAATCTTTCCCTCAACGCTCAGACGCGCATTGCGAATCTCAAACCGGCCTTTGTTTATCGATGGTTCATATTCGTATTTAGCACGAATAGTTCCATGAATTTCCGGAATATACGGGCTTTTTTCTTCTTGAGCCGTTACAGTAGCTGTAAAACATGAGAATATGACTAAAATTGCGATAACAGTTTTATTCATTGCGACTATAGTTTATCGTGTATGAGTTTTCTCGTATATGATTTCACCCGGCGTTTTTGTCTCCTGTCCCATACAGGCTGCGAAAACAATACCAGAGAGAATTACCATGAGGTATATCCAAAGTAAAATTTCCTTTACCTTATCCACAGTGTTTTCAATTCTCATGATCGAAGGTTTGGTTTTACCCTGCAAAATTATCTGTATCTCGTTTCAATAATATTTCATAAAAGATAATAATTTGTTGCATTCCTTATTTGGCCGCACTCTGTACTGATAATATTGACCAGATATAAACGCAGGGTGGCCGAACACAATCCGGCCACCCTGTATATTATGAAGATTGAATAACCTGTTACTGTTTCGTGAATGTCATTTTGTTATGACCGGCTTCAAGAGTCATGGTGTTACCCTTGATTTTCACATCATCGAATTTCCGCATTTTCTGCATTTTTCCGGCAATCATGGGCTTTATTACATCCGGTATGTTGGCTGCGACCCGGGCCTTGATGCTGTCAAGAGAATCCGGAGATGCGTCTGTGAGCGCTGCGTAACTCAGAGCTGTTGAAGTTGTGTCTACATTCACCACTGTTTTAGTGGGATCCAGATTTACGATTATTTCATCACCGTCTTCCACAGTCCATGTACCCGCAGCGTTGACATTTCCGTTTACCGTAGCCTTTACCGGAGTAGTGGCTGCAAGTGTTTCAACCCCCTTCGATACAGTGTAATCGGCAACGATGTTGATTGTTCCTCCGTTTGTACCCTCTGTTCTGACGAATGTAAGGGTAGGGGTGCAAATCATTTCACCGCCATCGAATCGGGGGGTCTTGTCTCGGGTCCCATCTTTATATTTGTCCTCCTTATCCGGCTTATCCTTCTTGTCCTTCATCATTTCGACAGAATTACCTTTCCATGTACCTACAAGTTTTCCTGCAAGTCTGGAATCTCTTCCGTTACATGAAGTAAGTCCGATCACAGCTGCCAAAGCAGCCGCCACAGCTAATTTGATTTTCATAGTCTTACTGTTCAGTGTTTTTATTACTTTTGAAACGTTCTGTACGGGACATTAGTTCAGAATGAAGTTGCCGCTTATGTCTTAAATCCAAAAGATTAATAAAAAGTTAACAATATTGCAACAATTATCTTCACATTACAGTGAAACCGAAATCATCACTATGCCCAAAGGAGTCATCAGATAGCTCGGCACCTATTCAGGATAATTAAGATTCACATCCGTAGCGTTGTCCAACACATCAAGATACCTGCGTGCGTCTTTCTTGGCCTGATCCAGGTCCATGAAGGAGTAGTTTCCGCAGTCGCGGGGAGTAGCACCCGGAACCTCTCCTTCGAAAGCCGCTACAAAACGCATTGTCTCGCGAATCAGAGGCAGGATGTCGCGACTGGAACATTCGCCCTGCACCAACAGATAGTTTCCGGTGCAACACCCCATAGGTCCCCAATAAACAATCCTGTCCTTCCACTCCGCATGGTTGCGCAGGAACGTGGCTGCCAAGTGTTCCATGGCATGAAGCGACTTTGGCGTTAAGGCAGGCTCGCGGTTGGGGCGAGTCATACGGATGTCAAACGTCGTTATTACGTCGCCTGCGGGCGTGGTATCGCGTCGCGACACATAGATGCCCGGGTCCAGACGCTCGTGGTCGATTGTAAAGCTTGCTATCTTCTTCATTTATGATTACGTTTCTTTATGATGGTCTTGGCTGTTTTGCCCCACGGTTTGATCTGTTCCTCGGTCCAAAGCATGCCGTTGTCCGAAGCATCAGGCGTGACCATTGAACAAGTCTCGGTCTTGTCGGCAATGCTCCAGAACAGCATCGACAGCTTATGTTTGTCGGCAAATTCAACCCATTTCCGCATGGATTCCTCGTCAACGGGTCCGTCACCGGTTGCCTCCATACCGCCACATTCCGATATAATCAGCGGCAGTCCGTTGGCTATGGCTTTCTCAGCCTTGTCAATCAGAGGCTGTTTGTGTGTGGCCGCATAGAAATGAAGTGAGTAGAGCAGATTGTCATACTTCAGCGGTGATTCGGAGGCGATGTCTACATCCTGGTCCCATGTAGGAGATCCGACTATTATAACTGAATTCGGGGCATTTTTACGGATTACCGGTATTATTTCTTCGGCGTACGCCTTTACTTCGTCCCATTTCACAGTCTCCGGCTCATTCCATATCTCGTACAGAATATTGGGAGTGTCGCCATACTTCCCGGTAACTGCCGTGAAAAATTTCTTGGCATTGTCCAGTGTATTCTTATGTGTATGCCAGTCTGCGATAACATACATATCGTTGGCTATCGCGGCGTCTATGACGCGGTACAGCTTATTCATAGCATCAATGGAATCAGCATCGTAACAGTTCACTACATCCCATGATGTGTGCGCACCGATGGCGGCACGAGTAATGTTGGCGCCCCAGTTCTTCTTGAACGCCATCACTGTCGAGTCGTTATAGAAGCGGCCCCAGTTAGAATGCCACCCCAGCGATGGTCCGTTCAGCACCATTGTGTCGCCCTTGGCGTTCAACAGGTACAGTCCCTCTACATGCAGGGGAGTCACAAAGGTGGAATCCTGTGCTTCAGTGTTATCCGCCTGTTTCTTGGCGCCGTTGCATGATACGGCCGCACTCCCGACCATCAGCATCATAGCTGCTATAGCTGTTATTTTCTTCATTGTTCGTAGTATTATCTTAATTTAGTTTCAAAGAAAATAAAACATTGGCTAATAATCAAATCAATGCACAATTTTACAACATATTGCAAAAATAATATCAAGAAACCAATGGCTTTTCTTTCAATTTCATACTTTCGCTATCCGGCGTTGTCCTGAACACCTTACGCTGGACTATGAAGGCGGCAATCACTACCATAACGCCGGTAGCGGCCCATGACATGGGATATATGCTGAGCAGCGTGGGATAACTGTAATCGATTAAGGGGAATACCCATACCCATATAAGCCGCAATACGCAGGATCCGAAAATGGTCAACAGCATGGGAATGACAGAATACCCGAGTCCCCGCATATACGAACCGGATATCTCGTAACTTGCGGCTATGGACTGGAACATCAGTACGTAATGGAAGCGGAGCTTGGCGTAATGTATCACTTCGGGGATATCGGTGAACACTCTAAGTGCGCCGTTTTCGAAAAAAATCAGGGCGAAATTGGCCAATAAAGATAAGCCGAAAGCGTATGCCATGGATATGGCCCAGACACGTTTGCATCGGTTCTTGAGACCGGCACCATAATTCTGACTTGTGAATGCGATGGCCGCGCCGTTTATGCCCCCTATGATGAAATAACAGTATGCCTCGTAAGTCAATGCCGTAGCTGAACCGGCTATGGCATCGGCGCCGAATTTATTGATGGACGACTGGATGAATATATTGCTTATCGAAAACACCATTCCCTGCAGTCCGGCCGGTACTCCGATGCGCAGCATTTCCTTAAGGTCCGGCATTGATAGTTTCCATCGGTGCGGATTCAGAGGCATCTTGAACGGATCGTTCTCATGGTTCAGGAAGAAAACCATTATAGCGGCATTCACGGCATTGGAAATAACCGTGGCCCATGCCACACCCTCAACGCCCCAGCCGAACTGACCGGTGAACAGCAGGTCGAGCAGGAAATTGCATAGAGTAGCTACAAACAGCGATTGGAACAGTTTGGGCGTGTCGCCGATGCTTCGCAATATAGACCCTCCGAAATTGTAGATCATCATGAACGGCATGCTGCAGAAGAATATTCGGAGATACTTCTCAGCCTGATCTATGACATCCGGAGGAGCGCTCATTGCCTCGAGTATAGGTCGTGTCAGTGTAGTTCCTATGGCTAAGAGCAGGAGTCCGGACACAATGGATATGATTGCAACCGTACCTACGGATTCGCGGATGCGGTCAGATTTGTTTTCACCTATGTAACGGGCTATCACGGCATTGGCTCCGACGGCGATGCCGACAAACAGATTGACCATTATGCTTATAATCGGGCCGTTGCTGCCTACGGCCGCTATGTCGTGACTATCGGAATAATGTCCTATCACGGCCACGTCTATCACATTGAACGACTGCTGCAGAATTCCACTGGCAATCAATGGCAACGCGAACCATAGGATTTTGCCCGCCAATGGCCCCGAAGTCATGTCTACATGATGTCTCGACCTTGTTAATAACGCCATATCTTTATCCTATATACCGCTTCTCAGCTTTTCATCCTAATACCATTTCAGAAACGTATCGGAATCCCCTTAAATTATGTCTGCAATCCATGAAACCTGAACAAAAAGACAATTTCATAAGTTAATCCGATAAATGTATAGTAAGATGCCACACAACCGTTCTCTGCCCGGATGTATGGTTGGTGAAATATTTAGATTCGATCAAGTGATTCGTAATTTCGTACCGGAATAAACGTTGAATAATTAACGTTGAACAATTATAACGCAAGTAAGATGATAAAGACAATATTGTTTGATATGGGGGGCGTGCTGTTTGAGATTGACACGAATCAGGCTAAACGTCGTTTCGAGGCATTGGGTGTCGATTCGGAACGCTATCTTGATGCGTATGAACAACGGGGAATATTCCTTGACCTGGAGAGTGGAGCCATAGGGGGTGAGGAATTCGTAAGCAGACTCAGTGAAATGGTAGGACATCCCGTGTCGAAAGAAGAAGCACGCCATGCCTGGTTAGGATATGTGAAGGAAATCTCGCTGGATCGACTCAACAGAATCAGCAAGCTGCGGCCCGGATACCGCACCTGCCTTGCCAGCAACACCAATCCGTTCATGATGGATTTCACCGAAAGCACTGAATTCAGCGGCGACGGACATGGCATCGGTCATTATCTGGACCATCTGTATTGCAGCTACCGGATGGGAGTATGCAAGCCATCGGCCGATTTCTTCAACAAGATACTTGAAGCCGAAAGGGTAAAGCCTGATGAAGTCCTGTTTGTTGACGACAGCAAACGCAACATCGAAGCCGCCGCCTGTCTCGGCATTAACACACTGTGGGTTGATGCCGACAAAGACTGGCTCCCTGAGCTGGAAACCAAACTGTCTCAACTCGATTGAATAATAGGGAACAACGCAAATACAAAGCGTGCCGGGACTCAATCTCGGCACGCTTTGTTATTACGTATTTATCTTATAATCAGAGCAGGGGGAGAAGTTTCTCCTCAAGGTCGGCGAGCTTGACCAGACCTACGCTACGGTCCTTCAGTTCTCCATCCTTGAAGAAAAGGACGGTGGGAATGTTGCGCACGCGATACTCCATGGTGATGTCCGACTCCTCGTCGATGTTCAGCTTGCCGATCTCGGCCTTGTCTGCATACTTCTCTGCCAGTTCCTCTACTATAGGTCCCAACTTGATGCAGGGTCCGCACCAGGTGGCCCAGAAGTCTATCACAACCACCTTACCCGAGTTGATGGCCTCACGGGCCGTCTCGTCTGTAAATTTCTTTGCCATTGTTTATAATTTTGGTTAATTGTATTCTTTATGATTCCATCGTAGACACCTTGAACCTAACGCCATTGGCTTCCAGCAGTTCAATCATGTCGATGTCGATGTCGTAACGCCTGCGCGAATGTATCTTCACACTCTGCCGGGTCTTTCGGTCTATCAGTTCCAGGTAAAGCTCGCCACTACGTTTGTTGCCGGTGCGCTCGTTGATTTTCTTGAACAGTTCCTCGTTGTTGTAATCCACATCCAAGAAAATTGTAAGTGAATTGGCTATCTTTCCCTTGATACTCTCCAAAGGCTCTATCTTAACGATATTCATGTCGGTCCGGTCTGGTTGATACCGGCTGGGAGTATATGACAAGGCTATGAATATGGCCTCTCCTTCGTGAAACTTATCCCGGAAGTTGACATGATTCCGACCGAACAGCCTAATCTCGGCCTTGCCGCTGAAGTCCTCTATCTCTACAATCGAAAACTCCTTACCGGTGCGTGACACCTTGGTCGACACCTTTGTCACCAGTCCGGCTATCGTCACGTTACCCGGCACTTC
This sequence comes from uncultured Bacteroidales bacterium, assembly GCA_900542185.1. Taxonomy (GTDB): domain Bacteria; phylum Bacteroidota; class Bacteroidia; order Bacteroidales; family Muribaculaceae; genus Lepagella. The sequence goes on along the minus strand of UQMZ01000031.1, from coordinate 25,036 downwards.
CTCACGTTGCTGGAATTCATCGCAGGTGCATGTGCATCCGTACTTTATCTCCATGGCATACGGATCCAGAGGATGCGCCGACAGATAACGCGTAACAAGCTCCTTCTCCTTGTTCAACAACGCCAGCTGAGTCCATGGCTCAACTTCGGGGAACGGCGGTCTGTTGGTCTCTATCGGCTCCAGTTCGCCGAACAGACTCAGCTGCAGGGAATTCTTATCATTCTGCACCGACTGCCCGTATTTCACCAGACAATCGGTAAACGATGAATCGAATACTTGCTGCACGTAAGCCTCGCGCCGCTGTCCGAAGCTGTCGAACGCACCGGCCATCGCCAAGTTCTCGATGGCGCCACGGTTGCAGGCCGACAGGTTCACTCGCTCCACGAAGTCATAGATATCCTTGTACGGACCGTTGGCGTTACGTTCGTCTATAATAGCCTTAACGGCATTCAGACCAACTCCCTTCACCGCCGCAAGTCCGAAACGGATATCACCGCCGGAGTTGACACCGAACTTCTCGATGGACTCGTTGATGTCCGGTCCGAGGACTTTCAGACCCATGCGACGGCATTCCTCCATCACCTTGGTCATCTTGTCGCTCGCCGTAAGGTTGCGGCTCAGGACGCCGGCCATGTATTCGGCGGGGTAGTGGGCCTTGAGATATGCTGTCTGATATGCCACCCACGTATAACACGTTGCATGACTCTTGTTGAACGCGTATGATGCGAACTTCTCCCAGTCCTCCCATATCTTGTTCAGGGTCTTCTCCTCGTATCCGTTGCCCTGGCCTTGCTCCATGAATTTCTTCTTGAGCTTCTGCATCTTGTCGATCTGCTTCTTACCCATAGCCTTACGAAGCATATCCGATTCGCCTCGGGTAAAGTTGGCCAACAGACGCGACAGCAACATCACCTGCTCCTGATATACGGTCACGCCGTACGTCTCCTCAAGATACTGCTTCATGCAGGGGATATCGTACTCGATAGGCTCCTCTCCATGCTTACGCTTGATGAACGTAGGTATATAGTCCATAGGTCCCGGACGATACAATGCGTTCATGGCTATGAGGTCCTCAAACTTAGACGGCTGAAGGCTGCGCAACGAGTTCTGCATACCTGCGGACTCGAACTGGAACGTTGACGTAGTGGCGCCTTTGCAGTACAGTTCGAATGTCTTGGGATCGTCAAGTGGGATGTGGTCTATGTCTATCTCGTGGCCATGACGCATCTTGATGTTGTACTGGGCTTCCTTGATTATCGAGAGCGTCTTCAGGCCAAGGAAGTCCATCTTGATAAGACCCGTATCCTCGATGATGGAACCTTCATACTGGGTTGACACCACTTTGGAGCCGTCGGCATCGGTAGCCATCGACACGGGTACCCAATCAGTGATATCATCGCGGCATATAATCACACCGCAGGCATGGATACCGGTGTTGCGCACGTTGCCTTCAAGCTGTTCGGCATATTTCAATGTCTCACGCACGCGCTCGTCAGGATTGCTCTGCTCGGCGGCGAATTCCTTGCTGTATTTCAGACAGTTCTTCAGATTGATTTTCGGCGACTTGCCGTCTACGTCCGGAAGACGGTCGGGTACAAGACGTGCCAGACGGTTCGCTTCCGGCAACGGCACCTCAAGCACTTTGGCCACGTCCTTTATGGCCATCTTGGCCGCCATGGTACCGAAAGTGATGATATGGGCCACCTTTTCGGCACCATATTTCTCCGTCACATATTTCAGCACCTCGTAACGTCCGTCGTCATCGAAGTCCACATCAATATCAGGCAATGATATACGGTCCGGGTTCAGGAAACGCTCAAACAGCAAATCATATTTGATAGGGTCTATCTGTGTGATACCGAGACAGTAGGCGGCGGCCGATCCTGCGGCCGATCCACGGCCCGGACCGATGCTGACGCCTAACTTCTTTCGGCCGGTATTAATGAAATCCTGCACGATAAGGAAGTAGCCCGGAAAACCCATGGTCTTCATTATATACAGCTCGAACTTCAACCGTTCGGCTACATCTTCGGGCACAGGGTCGCCATAGCGCTCCTTGGCGCCGTCCATCGTAAGCTTCGCAAGGTAATCGGCCTCAAACTTGATGCGGTACAGTTTGTCATAGCCGCCAAGTCTGTCTATCTTTTTCTGCGCTTCTTCGGGAGTCAGAACCACATTGCCGTTCTCATCCTGAGTGAATTCATCGAACAGATCCTTTTCCGTGAGGCGCGCACGGTATTCCTCCTCCGTACCGAATTCCTTCGGGATGTCGAAGAAGGGCATGATGGGAGCATGGTTGATGGAGTAGAACTCCACTTTATTCAGAATCTCCTCCGTATTGGTCAGGGCTTCCGGAACATCCTTGAATATCTCCTGCATCTGTTCCGGAGTCTTGAGCCATTCCTGCTTGGTATAGTGCAGTCGAGGTTCTGAAAAGGTCTTCTGCATCGACACGCATATCAGACGGTCGTGCGCCTCGGCGTCCTCCTCGTTGGTGAAGTGCACGTCGTTGGTGCATATCACCTTTATGCCATGTTTCCCAGCCAGCTGCAACAAGACATCATTGACCTTGCACTGCTCGGTGTAAACCTCGCGGTTGGCATTTTCCTTGAATGTCTGGTGACGCTGCAGCTCAAGATAGTAGTCATCTCCGAACACGCTTTTGTACCACAACACACGCTCCTCGGCCTTTTCAAGTTCATCGTGCATTATGAACTGGGGCACCTCGCCTCCAAGACATGCCGAACACACTATCAGGCCCTCCTTATGAGCCTCGAGATCCTCGCGGTCCGTTCTTGGTTTGTAATAGTAGCCTTCGGTCCATGCACGGCTTACAAGCTTCACAAGATTGTGATAACCTTTCAGGTTCTTGGCCAGAACTATAAGGTGATAGCCGTTGTCGCTCTTGTCTTTCTTCTCCGTCATTTTGTTGCGGGCCACATACATCTCGCAGCCTATGATGGGCTTGAACTTGTCGCCCTCCTCACGCTTGGAGTTCACCTTATCCACATAGTTCCAGAATTCCTTGATTCCGAACATATTGCCGTGATCGGTTATGGCTATTCCCTTCATACCTGTGGAAATTGCCTTGTCCACAAGCTCGGGTATCGTAGCCTTTCCGTCAAGAAGACTATACTGGGTGTGTACGTGAAGATGAGTAAAAGACATTATGCTATTTTTTTACAAAGTTAATAATAAGAGTCCGATTAGCAAAGTGTGAAATTAATATTTTTCGGAACACATTTCAAGACAGTATAGTACAAAACAACTCCGCTTCACGCAAAGGTGAAACGGAGGTATATCTGTATTCCGCCGTTAATAAACGGAATGCGGTTTAATTCACATTACTTGTTGAAATATGTATCGAGAGCGTAGTTGATGTTCTCCAACACGTAGTTCACGTCGCTGTCGTCGGGGTTCATGGACTTGGCACGTTCGGCGATGGCCTTTGCAGCCTCAAAATAATTTGCCTTCACGTCCTGACGGGCATCTGGAGCGGCACCTTCGATGGCATTCCATTTCGTAGTACCGGTACGGAATATCTTCTTGCTTGCGTTCTTCAGAGTCTCGAAGTCTGTGTCAGCGAAGCCTGCGGCTTTGCGATAATCTGCTACAGATTCCTCGTCCTTGCCGTTGCGGTCATAAACGAAGCCACGCAGGCCATAGAGTGCACCGTTTTCAGGATTCTTGCCGATTTCATCGTTCAGAAGTGCCAGGACTTTGTCTGTCTTGTTCTCGTTCATCCAGGAATTCACCAGATTGTTGATGAACAGCATTTGAGAGGTTCCGAACTTCTTATATCCGTCCAGTGCGATATCCTCGATCTGCTTCTGAGCCTCGTCGGCTTTTGTGGAATCATTCTGAGCCATATACTGCCAGCAAGCAATCTCGTAAACATAATTCTGGGCATTGTCGTAATTGTTCTGACGAGCTTTCTTGAATGCCAGTGCAGCCTCGGGAAGTGCATTGCCGGCGTAAGCAGCTATACCGGCGTTGAAGTATGCCGTATTGATCACGGAATCGGCGGTGGCCTTCATCAGCTTGTCTGCATGTACGCTCTTGGGCAGATCGCCGTACAGCATGAACGATTCGTATGCCTCGGGATAGTACATCTTTTCGTTATAGAATGCAATGGCACTGTTGAAGTAATCGTTGAAGTGGCCGTTGATACGGCTTATCATATCCTTCGAATACTTGGGCTTTACCTTTCCTTTGGCATCAGGCACGGAATCAAGGGGAAGGGCTTTCTGGAACATCTTGTATCCGTTCAACAGCTGCTTGCCCATCTCAATCGGCTTGACGTCCTTGTCCTGAGGATTGATCATCTGTTTGGTGCGGGCCTGGTCATAAACCTCATACTCGTTCTTACCTCCGACATAATAGGTACGGGCATCGTTAGCAGTCTCGGGATTCTTGCTTGCCTGATCAATCAGACTGCGCGATTCAGCAATCTTGTCGGCTTTGCCCGACAGCTTGGCTGCCTGGTCAACCACTGCCTTCTGGGCCATCATCGTGCCTGCGGCTCCGACGCACAGCATCAGCGTGAGAATTTTTTTCATGTTATGTTCTGTTTAGCATCCGACCCCGGGCATTCGTGGCCGGATGCATAATTAATATTGGTTTCCTATTTCTACAGTATGTGTCTTTTATACGGTATGTGTCTTTCTATATATGATACATACTATATCCGGAAGTTTAACTGCAATAACGCGGTTATGCGTTTATTGTTGTTATTCCCCCACATTTTGTTCTTCCGACGGCTGATCCTGATCGGAATCAACATCATTTACCGGAGCTTCCTCAACGGGTCCTTCAGCTACAATGTCGTTGCTTCCAGCTTCTTCATCGGCAGGCTCCTCGTCAGGATCCGACTGCACCTTGCATACCGAAGCGATGGTATCGCCGCGCTTGCCGAGGTCAATCAGTTTCACGCCTTGTGTAGCACGGCCCATCACGCGGATGGACTTCACGGGCAGACGCAGCGCGACGCCGCTCTGATTTATGATCATCAGGTCGTTGTCGTCGGTCACGTTCTTTATCGCAATCAGCTTGCCGGTCTTATCCGTAATCATAAGCGTACGCACGCCTTTACCGCCACGGTTGGTGATTCGGTAGTCCTCGATGTCGGAACGTTTTCCATAACCGTTTTCGGATACAACCATAATGGTCTCACCTTCCTTGCCGGTCAGCGTGATCATGCCGATTACCTCGTCGTTATCATCGTCGAGGGTCATACCGCGCACACCGGTGCTGACACGTCCCATGGTACGCACCGTCTCCTCCGGGAAGCGGATGGCACGGCCGTTCTTGTTGGCCAGCACTATCTGCGACTTGCCGTCCGTAAGGCGTACGCCTATCACCTCGTCGTCATCACGCAGCAGAATGGCTGTAACGCCGATTGCACGCGGATGCGAGTATGATGCAAGCGATGTCTTCTTGATGATACCCTTCTTGGTGGCGAACACAAGATTATGTGTCGTGTTGTATGCCGGATCAAGCAGACCCTTGGTGCGGATGAATGCGTTTACATGGTCGTCGGGTTCAAGCTGCAGCAGATTCTGAATGGCACGGCCCTTTGAATTCTTGGCTCCCTCGGGAATCTCATACACTTTCAGCCAGTAGCAACGGCCCTTCTGTGTGAAGAACAGTATATGGTTGTGGTTGGTGGCGGGATATATATATTCTATGAAATCCTCGTCGCGTGTAGAGCTGCCCTTGGCTCCGACACCGCCACGATGCTGGGCGCGGAATTCGGAAAGGGGAGTCCTCTTAATATAACCTAAATGCGAGATTGTGATGATCATGGGGTCATCGGGGAAGAAGTCCTCGGAATTGAAGTCCCCGCTGAACGGATTCACAGTAGTGCGTCTTTCGTCGCCGTAACGGTCGCGGATATCCACCAACTCGCCTTTGATTACCTCGCGAAGCACCTGTTCGCTGTTCAGTATCTCCTGATAACGGGCGATGGCGGCCAACAGGCTCTGATACTTCTCCTGGAGTTTGTCCATCTCCAGGCCCGTGAGCTGACGCAAGCGCATCTCGACGATTTTGTCGGCCTGTGCCATATCAAGTTCAAAGCGGTCGCACAGACGCTGCTTGGCTTCCTCCGGAGTGGCGGAACTGCGGATGATGTGTATCACCTCGTCGATATTGTCGCAGGCAATTATCAGGCCTTTGGTCAGATGAGCCTCCTTCTCGGCTTCTGCCAGATCATGGCGTGTACGGCGCAACACCACTTCGCGGCGATGATCGACGAATGCTTCAAGGATTTCCTTCAGGCTCAGAGACTTGGGACGTCCGTTGACCAACGCCACATTATTCACGCTGAACGATGACTGCAACGCCGTCATCTTGAACAGTTTATTGAGAACCACTTTGGCGTTGGCCTCGCGCTTTACATCGATCACGATATTGATTTTGCCACGCGCCGAGGTATCCGTCACGTCGGCTATTCCGTCTATCTTCTTTTCATCGGCGAGTTCCGCGATACTCTTTACAAGTTCCGACTTGATTACTCCGTAGGGAATCTCGGATATAACGATGGAATCGTGATTGTCGTGCGTCTCTATTTCAGCCTTGGCGCGTATCACTATACGGCCTCGTCCTGTCTCGTAGGCATCGCGAACACCCTGCAGGCCGTATATCTCACCGCCCGTCGGGAAATCCGGAGCCTTGACATATTCCATCAATCCGTCAAGATCTATGTCGGGATTGTCTATCAGCGCTATGGATGCATTCAACGACTCTGTCAGGTTGTGGGGCGGCATATTTGTGGCCATACCCACGGCGATACCCGAAGCACCATTCACCAGCAGGTTAGGAATTCTGGTGGGCAGCACGGCGGGTTCAAGCAACGTATTGTCGAAGTTGGGGACGAAATCGACCGTTTCCTTGTCCAGATCACGAAGCATTTCCTCACCCATACGCGCCAGCTTCACCTCCGTGTAACGCATGGCTGCAGGCGAGTCTCCGTCGATTGATCCGAAGTTACCCTGACCAAACACAAGCGGGTAACGCAGCGACCATTCCTGGGCGAGGCGCACCATTGTCAGATATATCGAGGAGTCGCCGTGAGGGTGATACTTACCCATCACTTCTCCTACCACACGAGCGGATTTCTTAGTGTCTCCGGCAAAGGTGTTGTGCAGTTCGTTCATGCCGAACAAAACACGACGGTGCACCGGTTTGAAGCCGTCTCTCACATCGGGTAATGCTCGCGACACAATGACCGACATCGAATAGTCGATGTAGGCTTCCTTCATCTCCGATTCTATATTAATCGGGATTATCTTGTCATCTCCTTGCATTTTATTCTATAATACCGCTAAATTCGGGTTTGGTTCTCTATTCCGGAAGCATCCAAAACGCTTCCTTAAATCATGCGGTTATTGCTACAAAATTACAAAAAAATCCCCATTAAACAAAATGAAATACATCCTTGGCCGTTGGCATTTTCACACATTATACCGTATTTCATGTTATTTTTTACTAATTTCGCAGTAAGACATATCAATGCGGGGTTGAAACATATACTTTTTGGCATAACATTTGTTTATGGGTTATAAAACGATTGTAAATGAAACAAGACTTTTCAAAACTGTTCACACCAATACTTGAAGCCTCGATGCGGGAGGTGAACCGACTCGGATCGGTCGCCATCCAGCCCGAGCACTTCATGCTTGTTGCCGTGAGCGACACCAGCGGATATGGCTATAAGATTCTGAATCACATGCAGATTCCTCTTGACAAGATTCGGGAGGAATTGGAACGGTATCTGACCTCGGGAGTGCAGCCGGGCGAGACCACGACTTTGTTCGAGCAGCAGTACCGCATCAGTCTTGGCGCCGTACGACATCTGCAGCTGGCCACTTCCGAAGCGCGCAAGATGAACGGAAGCGTCATAGGCAGTGAACACATCATTATGGCTTTGATTCATGATTCCCGCTCTATGGATAGTGAAATCCTCAGTAAAATAAAGGATGAATATCTTCATTTCGACATATCGGTTCAAGCTTTGGGCGAGATTCCGCCTATGGCCATGGGGCAAGGGAGTTCTACGGACGATGAGGACGATGACGATGAGGACGCACCCATAAGTTCAAGGAATTCGTCGCGTCAGCAATCGAAAGGGAAAGGGAAACAGACCAGCGATACGCCAGCGCTTGACAAATTCGGCTACGATATGACCAGGGCGGCAGCCGAAGGACGCCTTGACCCTGTAGTGGGACGTGAACGCGAAATAGAACGTCTGGCACAGATTCTGTCTCGACGCAAGAAAAATAATCCCGTGCTGATCGGAGAGCCGGGAGTAGGTAAATCCGCCATTGTCGAGGGTCTTGCACTTCGAATCAACCAGCATCAGGTGCCACGCGTATTGCTCGACAAGCGTGTGGTGAGTCTCGATATGGCCGGCCTTGTAGCCGGCACAAAATATCGAGGTCAATTCGAGGAGCGCATCAAGGCCGTTCTGGACGAATTGTCGCAAAACGACAAGATCATATTGTTCATCGACGAGATACACACAATAGTGGGCGCGGGCAGCGCTCCCGGATCAATGGATGCGGCCAATATGCTGAAACCGGCATTGGCTCGCGGAGAGATACAGTGCATCGGTGCCACCACACTCGATGAGTATCGTCATAACATCGAGAAAGACGGTGCTTTGGAACGTCGTTTCCAGAAAGTCATCGTAGAACCGACTTCGCCTGAAGAGACATTGGCTATACTGCGGCAAGTCAAGGACAAATATGAGAAACATCATAATGTGACCTACACCGATCAGGCGCTTGAGGCTTGCGTATCTCTTACCGAGCGTTACGTCAGCGACCGCAATTTTCCCGACAAGGCTCTGGATGCCCTGGACGAGGCCGGAAGCCGTGTGCACATCACCAACATAGTAGTGCCCGAGGAAATCGACAATATGGAAAAGGAGGTGGACCGTCTCAAACTCGACAAGCTCGATGCGGCCAAATCGCAGGATTACGAAAAAGCCGCCCGTCTGCTTGATGAAGAGACTAAAGCACGCGAGCGACTTGAGAAAGCGAAATCCGACTGGGAGGCCGGGTTAAACGACCATCCCCAAATAGTTGACGATGAGAAAGTGGCGGAAGTCGTGGCACTGATGACCGGCGTTCCCACTCAGCGTATAGCACAGACCGAAGGAACACGCCTTCTGGAAATGGGGGAGAGACTTAAAGGTTCCGTAATAGGCCAGGATGATGCCGTAGCCAAAGTGGTGAAAGCCATCCAGCGCAACCGCATAGGCCTTAAGGACCCTGACAAACCTATCGGTGTGTTCATGTTTCTTGGACCGACAGGCGTGGGAAAGACTTTGCTTGCCAAGAAACTTGCAGAATACCTCTTCGACTCGTCCGATGCACTGATACGCGTGGATATGAGTGAATTCATGGAGAAATTCACAGTGTCGCGTCTGGTCGGAGCGCCTCCGGGATACGTTGGATACGAAGAGGGGGGACAGCTCACTGAAAAAGTACGACGCAAACCCTATTCCGTAGTTCTGCTCGATGAGATCGAGAAAGCCCATCCTGATGTATTCAATCTGCTGTTGCAGGTCATGGACGAAGGCAGGCTTACAGATTCTTTGGGTCGTCGCATTGACTTCAAGAACACCATCATCATCATGACCAGCAATGTCGGTTCCCGTCAGCTCAAGGACTTCGGTTCCGGTGTCGGTTTCAATACATCGGAATCGTCCAAGACCCAGGCACAAGGAGTGATCTCAAAGGCTCTGAACAAGGCGTTCAGCCCGGAATTTCTGAACCGCGTGGACGACATCGTGATGTTCGACCAGCTTGACCGCAACGCCATCGACAAAATCATAGACATCGAGCTGAAGGAATTCCATACCCGAATCGAGAAGCTTGGATTCAAGCTCAAGCTGTCGCCCGAAGCCAAGGACTTTATCGCGGAAAAAGGATATGACAAGAATTTCGGTGCCCGTCCGCTCAAGAGAGCCATCCAGAAGTATCTGGAGGACGAGCTGGCAGAACTGATTCTTAAGCTTAACGCCGAATCCTGTCTGGGCGGTGTAATCGAAGCGGTTAAAAGCAATGACGGCAATGAGGACAAGCTCACGCTTACGTACGTTCCGTTGCTTCCTGCCGATGATGCCGACCCTGCCGATGATTCTGATGTACCCGGCATAGAAGCGCATTGACGCAAATAAATATAGCAAAGTAAAAAGACGTGTCAAGGACTATTCTTTGGCACGTCTTTTTTTATGTTGTTGGAATATTTACAGCAGCTTGAACGGATCTGCGTCGCGCCATGCCGCGAACTTGACTCTGAATGCATCGAGCTTATCACGCATCAATGTCGCGTATGTGAGTCCAGTAGATTCCTGCAGCACCGATATGTCGCGTCCCTTGAAATCCAAAGCCCGCGAAGATTCGGGGTACACGAATCCCTTGTCGTCGATGCCGGTACAGTTAACGCCGCATACATACGCCTGATTTTCTATGGCACGTGCCGGAAGCAGTTTGTTCCATGCGTCAATGCGCACTTCTGGCCAATTGGCCACTACGAACAGAGCGTCGTAAGCATTGTCGACATTCCGGCACCATACCGGGAACCGGATATCGTAACATTCCACCATGGCGATGTTCCATCCCCGGTATCTTATCGACATGCGGTCATAGCCGCGCGAGAACACCTTGTCTTCACCGGCCATGTGAAACAGATGATGCTTGTCCTCGAACGAGGCTTCTCCTCCAGGCTCAATAAAAAAGCCTCGGTTATACAGAGACCCTCCGGTATCTGCAATAAAGCTCCCGGCTATGGCCACATTGTGCCGCGAAGCCAGTTCCTGAAGCCGCGCCACAGTTTCGCCGCTGTTCCTTTCGGCCAGTTCGCGGACCTGTTCCTTATCTTTGGCAACAGGGAAACCGGTGGAAAATGTTTCCGGAAGAATCACCACATCCGTCTGAGGATGCACCAGCCTGAGCGCATCCTCCAGCCGGCTCAGGTTGGCCATCTTGTCGCCCCAGATGATCTTTAGAGACAACAGGCATACATGCAAGTCTTGGGATATCATGGTCAATATGTAAATTTGTAAGGGTATTTCGCCGCATCCTTATACTTGGCGTAATACCTCTTCACATAATCCATATCATGTTCGATATTGCCGGTAGGCTCAAACGAATCGCGGATAATTACAGTCTTGTTCTTATAGTCGATGACGCCAAGCTGAACAGGCACTTGCGCACCGAGAGCGATATATATGAATCCTCGGCGCCATTTTTCGCGGGCACTTCGCGTACCTTCGGGCGTGACCGCCAGGTTCAGATAGTCATGCTGGGCGAAAGCCTCGATCAGATATTGGCTTAATTCTCCACCAGAACCACGGGAGGGAACGGCAATACCGCCCAATTTCCGCATCAGTATTCCCATCGGCCAGAAAAACCAGAATTTCTTCATCAGGAAATTCGCCTTATAGCCCAATGACCTGTAGGCTGCCAGTCCGATTATGAAATCCCAGTTTGAGGTATGGGGCGCGACACATATAATGCATTTGTCAAGATGGGGAGCCGTGATATCGACTCTCCATCCTGCCTTGTGCAATAATTTTCCCCAGATGTTGGCCATAGCCTTTATGCTTCAGCTTCGGCCTTGGCGTAAGCCTTGTTGCGCTCACGCTCGCTTTCGGGCAGAGCCTCGTTGAACACTTTCAACGCCTGGTTCACCTCCTCGTTGAAATCGGTGATGATCTTGTCGAACAATGCCACGAAGAATGCCTTCTTTGCTTTGGAATATGCCTCCTTGCTCTCGAATGCCTTTTCGCCACGATCAAAGTAAACGTTGCTGTTGCTCTTTGCTCGGCCTATAGCGCCAAGCACTTTTTCTATAGCCTGCGACACCTTGTCACGGTCCACATCCTTTACGTTGTAATACGACGATATCATCTCGTCAACCACTATCGATCCGAGCTGATCGACATATTTCTTGAAATCTCTTTTGCTTGCCATTGTTTCAGGTTATATTAGAGTTATTAGTGTACTTTAAGTCATTAGAGCGGTCTTAAGGCTCCCTGGGTCCTGAACGCTCTAATATTATAACGTCATTCAGACTGTTTTTATCGTCAAAGTGTTAAAATTTTTCAATCAAGCCTGTCCTTGCGCGATGCGTCGAGACGCAACAGAATAAACAGCAGTATCGTGAATCCCCACAATGACGAGCCTCCATAGCTGAAGAAAGGCAACGGGATGCCTATGACAGGACATAATCCGATCACCATACCGATGTTTATGCATAGGTGGAATATCAATATCGACACGACACAATATGCATATACCCGTTCAAACGGAGTTCGTTGCCGTTCGGCTATGTGTATCAGCCGCAAAATCAGTATCAAAAACAGCAACAATACACCGGCTGCTCCTATGAAGCCCTGTTCCTCGCCGATAGTACAGAATATGAAGTCGGTGTGTTGCTCTGGCACGTATTTCAGTTTGGTCTGTGTTCCGTTCAGAAATCCCTTACCTGTCACGCCACCCGATCCAATTGCGATTTTTGACTGGTTTACATTATATCCGGCACCGCGCAGATTCTCCTCGATACCAAGGGCTACCTTGATTCGCATCTGCTGATGGGGCTGCAATATATTGTTATAGGCATAATTCACCGAAAAGAGGAATAATACCGACACTATGCAGAAACCTATGGACACCACAAATTTTCCGATCCTGTGGCGGAACATGGCTATACCTGTATATATCAGAGCCGCGGCGATGATTGTCAGGAAATATGCGAGTCCGTCAACATTTACCCCGCATAGACTCAATACAGTCACTACAGCACCGGAACCTACAAATCCGATAATGACATTGCGAGCTATGAACAGGTCCCGGCAATAGAACAGCAGCATCAACGAATAAATCAGCATGATGATGATGAACACAGTGAATTCGCCCATCGGAAGCCCCAGAATCAAAGGTTCCGCGAATTTCACAGCCACGACAAAGTATGTAACGGCGCAGAATACCGAAAAGAGCACCAGTCCGCTCATTCCCTCGCGATACAGCACGAATATAAGCGACACATATACCAGCGCGCTTCCAGTCTCGTTCTGCAACAATATCAGAATTATTGGCAGGAATATTATGATCAGAGCCCGGAAATAATTGCTGATCTTTGCGTTAAGCGAGAAATTATAGGAATCAAACAGTTTGGCCAAAGCCAATGCGGTGGCGAATTTACCGAATTCGGCCGGCTGCAGGCTGACAGGACCGAGCGATATCCATGAATGTGATCCCTTGATATCCGGTGCTATGAAAATGGTGAGAAGCAGCACGAACAGGACGACTATGTATATTGGATAGGCGTAGGTCTTGAATATCCGGTAGTCCATCAGCAATATTACGGCACCCAAGGCCAGCGAAAGACCTATCCACATAATCTGTTTGCCGGAAAATTCATTCAGGTCGAACAGCGAGGCATTATCAAAATCATAACTCGCAGCGTATATGCTGAGAGCTCCGGCACATACCAGCACCAGATATATCAGGACCGTGATCCAGTCAAGGCCACGGAATCCCCCAAGGCTACTTTCAGTGTTTGGTGACGCCACTGTTCGCTATAGTATTGGATGTTAACATTCTTGTTTCGATATGCTTACGGTTTTCCGCTATGGAACCGTTAAGATACTTCTCGATTATCAGGCTGCCGATAGGCACGCCGAATGTAGCGCCGAATCCTGCATTCTCCACATACACGCATACCGCTATCTTGGGATTGTGGTACGGCGCGAAGCCCATGAACACCGAGTGGTCTCGTCCGTGCGGGTTCTGAGCCGTTCCGGTCTTACCGCAAACCTCGACTCCGGGCAGATTGGCCGTACGGCATGTTCCGCCCAACACGGCCATTCGCATTCCTTCGGCCACATCCTCGTAATATTCCTTCTTGATCCTGGGGCGATGACGCTCCTTGTATTTCGCATCAATGGTGCTGTCAGCTATCTCTTTCACCACATGTGGCGTACGGAACCAGCCCCGATTGGCTATAGTAGCGCACAGATTGGCTATCTGCAGCGGTGTGGCCAGAACCTCTCCCTGACCGATAGAGATGGATATGATGGAGTTGGCCGTCCAATTCGCTCCACGGAAGCTCTTGCTATAATAGTCGGGATTCGGTATGAAGCCTCTGCTTTCCGAAGGAAGATCGACGCCGAGTTTATATCCGTAGCCCATCTGCACCATATAGTCTTTCCACTTCTCAAGCTGTCTGGAGGGTGTTGTACCCCGCTTGTCGATGAAATTCTTCAGGCCCCAGCAGAAGTAAGCGTTACAAGATGTCTGGATTGCCGGTTTCAAAGCAATGGGAGAGCCATGACCGTGACATCCTACCCGCAATCCATTGACATACCCTCTATAACATGGATACATGGTGTGTAGGTTGACAGTGCCTTCCTGCAGAAAAATCAATCCCTGAGTAGGCTTGAACGTTGAGCCTGGAGGATACGCGCCTTGAATGGCCCGGTTATAGAGCGGCTTCATCGGATTCTTGACGAGATCAGCATAATTTTTGCCTCGGCTACGTCCCACCAGCAGTGACGGATCATAATTGGGCGATGTCACCAGGCATAGTATTTCGCCGGTCGCCGGCTCTATGGCCACAATGGCTCCGATCTTGTTCACCATCAAACGCTCGCCATATTCCTGCAAATCCCAGTCTATGCCTAATTTCAGGTTATGTCCTGAAGTCGGAGCCACATCAAACGAACCGTTCTCATATTTCCCTTTGATACGTCCGTACGCGTCCTTCATCAGAATCTCCACACCCTTGTTGCCACGCAGTGCCGTCTCGTAACTTTTTTCGATTCCAAGGTCGCCGGTATAGTCGCCACGCCGATAATAACGATCGTTCTCTATGTCATTGGCTGATACCTCGCGTATATTGCCGAGAATGTTCGCTCCGGCTACCGTGGAATATTCCCGCACGGCTCGCTTCTGGATAAAGAAACCAGGGAACAGATAAAGTTTCTCCTGTAGTTTTCCGTAATCTTCCTGCGAAAGATGCGATATCAGCTTTTGGGGAGAGTAGGCTGAATAACCGGGATTCTTGCGCGTGTCCTTCATCTCGGCCCATTTTTCCTTAAGCTGATCCTTGGTTATTCCAAGTACGCCACATAGAGCGGTGGTATCGAAAGGCGTAACGTCCTTGGGAATTATCATTACGTCGTATGCAGGCTTGTTCAGCACTATCAGGCGGTCGTTGCGGTCGTACACCAGACCGCGGGCCGGATATATGGTGCGACGCAGAAAGGCATTGCTGTCGGCCCTGGCCTTATAATTGGCGTCTCCTATCTGAAGATAGAAAAGACGCACTATGTAGATAAGGATTATGACGGTGATGAATCCGCCGACCACATATTTACGCTTTTCCAGATTATAGTCTTTTCTCACGTCTTGAGATTATGAGGCTGTCTATTGCCAATAGAATCAAAAAAGTCAACACGGCGCTGGCGGCCGACATTATGACAATCTCTTTAACGCTGGCGAAGCTGAAATATTCTATAGTGAATACCATGACGCAATAAAGAGCCGACATGGTAAGCAGATATTTTGCATAGACAGCGAATCCGAGAGTAGAGAGCGACGGTACAACGTTTTTAGTATGGTCGTCGCGCGGAATATATGCGTACAGCACCGGTTTCTTCATCATGGCCAGCAGCGTGCAGCTCAATGCGTTCACCCCGGGAGTGTCCACAAACACATCCACCAGTAGCCCCGACACAAACGCCCACGTCAGCAACCAGTCGGTCTTCAGCTTCATGGGCAGACTGACCACCACATATATGAACACGAATGCCACAGCCAATCCGAACAGCATTATACGGTTACATACCAGCACCTGAGCAAGCACCAGCACAATCATCAACACTATATTTCCGAACAACTTCGGTCCCATATCATTATGTCTGTTTATCCGTCATTTATCCTCGGAAGTCACCACGTCGAAGGCGGCCAGCGAGTCTATCTCGTTCTTATAAATGTCCCTGATCACCCTGACGGAATTGATGGTCCGGAAATCGGATGTCAGCTTCACCTTGAAAGTGAAGAAGGAATCATCACGGCTATGCACACGGTTCAATATCACGCCAACAGGTATTCCCTCGGGGAAAGCCGTGGAATATCCGGATGTCACGATCGTATCACCCGGACTATACCTGGCATGACGTGGAATTTCCTCCACATATCCTATTTCCGGATTACGTCCTTTCCACGACAATGAACCTACGAAAGGAGTATCCTTGATCTTCACGGAAAAATGCTGTGTTTCGTTAAGCAGCGATATGACGCGTGCCATGTGCTTACCTGCCACATTCACGATACCAACCACACCGTTCTGATCCACCACGCCCATTCCTGTACGGACGCCATCGTTCAGCCCCTTATTGATTGTGAAAAAGTTTTTGGGATGTCGGGTGTTGTTGTTGATCACTCCGGCGGCTATGTAATCAAACCTCTCCACCGTTGGAGTGGGCACACTGTCGCCGGCCGCTGCCCGTAGCTCGCGCAACTGACTCTGCAGATTCAACACCTCATTCTGCAGCATCGCGTTACGGTGCTGCAGACTTTCGTTGATGGAGTGAAGGTGGAAATATCCCGTCACAGACGACCAGCCGCTATATACCGATCCCGTCACAGCATTGGCCGAGGTCATATATATCGACTGCTGATAGTTGTTGTTAACTACCAGCAGAACGATGCTTATCAACACATATATCGTGAAGACAAACCATTTGGAATATTTCAGAATGAAATTCAGAAGATTGTTCATTCCGACAATCTATATTATCCGATCGGACTATATGTTTATCTAATCAGGAACGAGAAACGGTTTATGTTCTTCAAGGCTACGCCGGTACCCTTTGCCACCGCGTGCAAGGGATCGTCGGGCACCTTGAATTCAATCTCGAATTTGTCCGAGAACCTCTTGGCCAGACCGCGCAAAAGTGCGCCGCCGCCGGCCAGATAGATACCGTTGCGTACCACATCCGCATATAGCTCGGGAGGAGTCTGTTCCAAAGCGTCGCGGATGGCGTTCTCCATCTTCTGGATAGTCTTGTCTATGCAATGCGCTATCTCATCGTGGGTAACAGCTACCTCCATCGGAAGTGCGTTGATCTTGTTCGGTCCGCATATCACGAAGGGTTCCGGGGGATTCTCCAGATTAGGTATTGCAGAACCGACATTGATCTTGATCTGTTCGGCCATCGTGGAACCGACCTTGACGTTATGCTGATTGGCCATGTGCGCCTGTATGTCGGCCGTCAGGTCGTTGCCCGCCGTACGGATACTCTTGTTGGATACGATACCGCCAAGCGATATTACGGCTATCTCTGTCGATCCGCCGCCTATATCCACAATCATATTTCCTTCCGGAGCCTCGACATCGATGCCGATTCCAAGGGCTGCGGCCATAGGCTCGTATATCATATATACATCGCGACCTCCGGCATGCTCGCTGGAGTCACGCACTGCGCGAATCTCAACCTCGGTCGATCCCGAAGGGATGCAAACCACCATGCGGAGGGCAGGCGAGAACCAGCGGCGCTTGTTGTTCACCATCTTGACCATGCCGCGAATCATCTGCTCTGCGGCGTTGAAGTCGGCTATCACACCGTCGCGAAGCGGACGGATGGTGCGGATGCCCGGAGGCTCCTTGCCTTCCATCTGATGCGCCGTCTCACCGACAGCGAGTAGCTTGTCTGTCTTATTCTCGATGGCCACGACACTGGGCTGGTCCACCACGATCTTATCGTTATGAATGATAATGGAATTGGCTGTGCCCAAGTCCATCGCAATTTCCTGTGTAAACGAAAATAATCCCATTTGCCTTATCTAACTTGTTAATGGACAGACCAATATCGTGCGCCCAACAGGTCAGCGCACACATCGTTGGTCTTTCAGCTTACAAAGTTAAGCAAAAATTCGCGCGTTACAAAAAAATACGTCACACGGGATTAACTTTTTTTCAATGCGTTCACAAAGTCTTCCGTTGCATGTTGCGGATCGGGGGCGAATGCGATGGCTCCGCTTACGGCTATACCGTTCACTCCGGTCGCCATCAATGGCTCCACGTCCTCAAGCCTGATGCCGCCGATTGCCACTACCGGAATCTCGATTTCATTCTTTTTCATCTCGTCACAGATGTGCCTGATTCCTTCCAGACCCAATACCGGGGCAAGATTCTTTTTCGTTTCGGTGTATCTGTAAGGGCCGACCCCGATATAGTCCACATCAAGCGTCTTGACCTTCTCCACATCCTCAAACGTATTGGCCGTAACGCCAATAACCGCACCGGCTCCCAATTGCAGACGCGCCTGAATCGGCGGCATGTCTGTCTTGCCAAGATGCACGCCTCCGGCCTGCAGTTCCTTGGCAAGCTCCACACGGTCGTCAAGAATCAGGAACGTTTCGGTCTCTATACACCAGGGCATGACTGTTTCCACCACCTGACGCACTTCGTTGTCATCGGCTTCCTTCATGCGTATCTGCACCCAGCGACATCCGCCGTTGATTACCGCGCGTATCTGATCCGTCACAGACACCGGCGACGACGTGTTCGTTATATATTGTAATGCCATAATCCAAAAATTTATGTGTTATTTCATATTTAATTAACGAATCGTGTACCTTAACAGTTTATCTGAGCACTTCATAATACCTGCCCCCTGAAGATTGCATAACTCAATGTCTGTAATATTCCTCAAGACATCCAAGCATGGCACCCCCGATAAACCCGGCGTCCTGCAATTCCTGGAACTTATCCGGTGTCACACCTCCCAACGCGACAACATTCTTTCCGGACAAGTGACCTTTAAGCTCATCGAGATTGAAATGGGACGTATATCCTTGTTTTGATATCGAATCATAGATGGGGGAGAGTGTCTGATACTCCAATACACACCCGGATGGAGCCGGAATGCCCAGCTCAGCTATGCCATGACATGATCTTGATATGTTGGCAACTCCTTCAGGCACCACATATTCATGGCTGTTGACCTGAACACCCCTTAATCCATATTTACGACACAGCTGAAAATGGCTATGTAAACGCAATCTGCCGTAATATGATTCAGGTATGCTTTGTATCAGATCTTCCATATCTTCGACTGCGCATCCCGGTTTTCGCAAATGCATTATGTCGATTCTTTCATCAAGCAGTCTTAATATCGATTCGCCCTCGTCAGGTCTTAAATCGGGGAGCGTGATGCCGATTTTCAGGAAACCCATTATCCTCCGAATGCAGCTGAGATAACTACGACTCTGTCGCCGTCATGCAACTGTGTATTTTCCCAATCGCAATGACGCACTATCCTGTTGTTGACCGACACTGCCGTACCGCCTCCCTTTACTCCGCGGTCATTCAGCAGTTCGGCCACTGTCTTGGTGTCATCGTTCAGTTCAACCGGCTCGTTGTTCAATTCTATCTTCATGGCTATACATCTTTGTTTACAACCACAAAGCTAATCAAAATTTACGGCACACGCAATATGTGTCATATATGGCCCGGAATTGTCACAAATCCCGCTCAAAAAAAATATGCAAAATAATGCATTGAATATCAGAACGTAGTAGAACAATCGAAAAAAGCAATAGCAAAACAATTTTTTTATTAAGATTATTTATCCTTACTTTGCATAGAGAATTCGGAAAGCGGGAGACCGGACCTTAAACGCTCAACCGCCACATCTTGAACACGCAAACACCAATGACCGACTATAACGAGCTACAAAGCAAATGGGCAAAATGCTGTGAGCTGCTCCGCGCCAACATAGGCGAGGACCGGTTCAAGATATGGTTCGCCGTAGCCCGCCCGGTCAGTTTCGACAACGGCCATCTGGTGCTAAAACTTCCGTCGGCCTACTACGCCGACCTTTACGAGGATCAGTTTGCCAATATCCTCAATGTGGCTCTGCGCAAATCTTTCGGCAACTATACGCTGGAGTTTGAATACAACATCATCGGCAACGACAACCAATCACGAGTCAAGGTACTCAGTCCTGAACGTTCCGGTTCGCTCACCAGTTCGGTGACGCGTCAGACCGAAACAGCTCCTGTTGAGAATCAGAGCAACAATTTCGATTCACAACTCAACGACAAGCTCTCGTTCGAGAATTATTGCGTAGGGGAGTCGAATAAAGTTGCCTTCACCATCGCCGAACACATTGCAAACAATCCTGAGAAACCGGAATTCAATCCATTTTTCCTTTATGGCAATGTAGGAGTTGGCAAGACTCATCTGATACAAGCAATAGGCATCCGCATCAAGGAGAGGAACCCGAAAGCCCGCGTGCTGTTCATGACCATGCGTCAGTTTCAGAATATGTATCAGCATGTGGCTCTTGATAAAAACGGCAGCATCCCGGAGTTCATCAATTATTTCCAGTCGATGGACTGCCTGCTGTTCGATGATCTCCAGGAATTGACCGGTTCAAAGAGTGCGAGCGCATTGTTTCCCATATTCAATCATCTGCATGCACATAACAAGAAACTGATATTCTCTTGCGACCGGCCTCCTCAGGAACTTGACGGAATAGCAGACCGCCTGATTGACCGCTTCAAATGGGGTATTACCGAACCGCTCCCGGCTCCGGATCTGGAACTTCGCAAGAAAATCCTTCACGCCAAAGCCGATAGAAGCGGCCTGGACCTGTCGGACGATATCATTGACCTCATCGCAGAACGCGCCACCGGTTCGGTACGCGAACTCGAAGGCATTGTTATGGGACTTCTGACACGGTCCATCAAGACCAACATGCCGCTGTCGGTCGAAATGACCAAAGAGGTGATCAGCCATACGGTTAAAACACCGGTCAAGAAGATCATCAATTTCGATATGATTGTAGAAAATACTGCGGAATATTTTAATCTGAATCCTGACAATCTGTTTTCCAAGAGCCGTATGCGTGATATCGCGGATGCACGTCAGATCGTGATGTATCTCTGCAGCAAGCACACCGATCTTTCCACACCGGCCATCGGCGCCAAGCTGAAACGCGAGCATTCCACAGTGATTTATGGTATCAAGGCTGTCAAGGACCGTATTTCATGCTCAAGGGATACCGCCACTGCAGTGGAGTCTATTGAAAAAATATTACTACGGTAAATGCAGATACCCCCTTATATAGAAATGCGACTTACAGGTTTGTAAGTCGCATTTCTATTATTTTACTGGTCCAGGACTTCATCAAGCAATAGTCTTATGCCCTGTGGATCTGCTCCTAATTTCAGAAGGACAGGAATATCGGCTACATACGCCAGTTCGAAATCCGACTGATTCATCCTTGCGGCCGCACGATAACGGCTCACGGCTTCCTCTATACGTCCCGACAAATAAGACACATGTCCGGCGTTGAGCATATCGGTCATGTCAGATTCACTTTTCAGCAACTCGCCGTACAGCGTGTCGGCCTTGTCAGTATGTCCAGACATTAATTCGGCCCATGCAGCACCTCGGGTAGCCTCCTTCATATCAGGGTTCAGATAATGCGCGTGATAAAAATAAGCTGCAGCCTGCTCCGGCATATCTGCCATTAAAGCCGTATTGGCGGCCGTTATCATCGTCTTGACATTTCCTGAATCATGTTCCAATACCTTGTCATAATATTCCAGGGACTCCCGATAATTGCCGAGCCTTCGGTTTACGTATGCCAGTTTTTTCTCAATCCATAAGCTGTCGTCACCGAGTAACACCGACTTCATGTATGCCTCGCGGGCGCCGGTGAAGTCTTGCAGTTTCTGACAAGCGAAACCAATCTTCTGCCAGATGGAATTGTCTTCATAATTCATCTCTGACAACGCGCGGAATAGACCAAGAGACTCTTTGTAGTACTGACGTTTGAAATAGAATTCCGCCATGGTCTCGATAAACTGACCGTCATTCAGATTCCGGTCAAGACCCGGAATCTTGAGGAATTCAAGCGCCTTGGCAAATGGATTGTAGAAATCTCCCTCTTTGCGCGACAGCTTATAGAACCGATACAAATCTCGCACAGCCTTGACCGATTCATTGTCGAAATCCGGACGGGATGTGTCAGGGAGTTTCTCCTTGAGTTCCTGCGACATCTGCTCGAACTGCATATCGAACTGCTTCAGCAGCATATTGCGCTGCATTTCGGGAGCCTGCTTCAATGCCAATGCAAGCGAATACTTGTCCGAGTCGCAGATAAAGGGCGTGAAATCCGTCATCCGTCCGATGGTTTCCGACATCTTCTCGTCAAATCCCAAATCCGGATGTTTGGAATCAAAGGGCATAAACCAGTTGTTGATGCGCTGAAAGAAGGGGAAGCCTTTCAGCTGTGAGAACGTGACCATCATTAGGTCGGCTCCGTCGTTCTGCATCTCGCTCAGTTCCTCCAGCTTGCGGCCTATGCCGGTCTTGTCGAGCATCTCCTCCCATTCCGGATTGTTCTCCAATGATTCTGGATCAATACCTTTTGACATTCCTTTAAGTTTCTGAATCATCTCAGGACGCAGTTTCATGATTTCGGGCAATACCTCGTTTTTCATTTTGTCCGAAATGCGCTGTGTGTCCAGTGTTCCTGCAATGGCTTTAATTACAGTCTTGACTCTCGCTGCCATATCATCGGTATCAAGCAACAATCTGATACGGTCTTTAAGACGGTCTGTTTTAGATATCCGTTCCGGCCACGCAACCATACAGACTACAACACCGACAAGAAGTCTGGCCTTGGGCGAAGGCTGTAGGTCGGAATGCATCAACAGCTCTATCATCAGGTTAAGCTTCATTTCGTCAAACCATGCAGTCAAGCCAAGAGTAAGAGCCGCAATCAGCTGATACTGCAATGCAATGTCGGTATCCGGGTCTTCCATTACCTTGAGTAGCGCTTGCATGGCTGCCTTGTCCTGAAATGACAGCATTGTTGTCAGGAAGATGGTCTCAAGCAACTCATAGCGTTCGCGTGACATATCTACGGGAATATTCTGTACCATTCCGGCAAGCGCTATCTGAGCCATCAATTCCCTGTATCTCGTCAAAGACGCGTTTAGATTTCCTTTGCGCAATGACAGAAGGCGCTGTGACGAATAATAAACGCCAGGCTCCTCCGCTTTACTTCGTCGGGCCAATGCATCGGAAACAGTGCGCAACTGCTCGGCCAGATCTCTAAGCATTGCTGACCGGGTAGGGTCCGGCTTCCCTTCAATATAGTATCGTCTGAGATATCCGTACGACTGCGAAGCGGAATTAAGTCGGTTCAGAGATTCATAATCGCCGCTCTGTTGCGCCACATCACGCAAATCGCGGATTGCTCGATTCAGCATTCCGCTATCTATGTCGCTTTCTATCTGCTTAAGCTTCCTTTCTGTATCATTCATATTATTCGATAACAAATAATGCACCAAAAATCCACCAGTCCATACAGGATTGGCACACCTTGTTTAATCCGTCCCGACATCCGCCCCGATATAGTAACGCAAAAGCGCGCCTACAAATTTGTCAGCCGGCTCCGTTGTTTCAAATATTTTTGCTAATTTTGCAGTCGATATGTAGGCCTTATGCCGTATGGATTGAGGTCTTACTGCAATTTTTCACTGATTTTAGTACTAAATACTATGGTAATACAAAGATGGCAGTCGGTACTTCTGCTGATTGCGGCCGTTGTGATGGGCTGCTTTACTTTCATGTCGCTCGGACAGGTGCAGTTGCCCGACTATACCTGCAATTTCACTACTCTCGGTTTTGACATAGAGGGCATTGCCACCGACGGTGGTCCGACCGGCTTCGTGGCGCACACATGGATATTCTTCGCGGTGTCCATGCTCAGCTTCATCATTCCGTTTATCGCGATATTCTGCTTCAAAAACATGCGGTTGCAGAAGATACTCTGTCTCATCGAAATCCTGTTCCTGGTGGCTGTGATATGCATCGGCGCCATATACGGTTATTATACTTTCCCGCAGGCCTCCGTCAGCTGGTCGTCGCTCATCATCGCGCCGTTCCTTGCAATCGTAGCCGATATACTGGCATATAACAGAATCTGTGCCGACGGTCGCAAGTTGCGGGCAGCCGACAGACTCCGATAGGTAAATATTACCTCATAATATAAGTTACACCGGGGTGGAGAATGAGTTGTCATTCTCCACCCCGGTCTTTTGTTTCATACCGTGTATTACAGAGAATTATGATAGGATACCAATATAGCACGCACCCTGCCAAAAATCCGGGAGCATGACTTGAACCATTATTTGTCAGCATTGTTAAAATAGAAAACGAAAAACACAAATACTGTTAATTGCAATTCATAAACTTTTCGCATGGGTCACGAGTTATCATGCCGACACGAAATCTTAATCAGAGTGCAATGAACCGTAAACACACTTTCTATGAAAACACAAACGTTATCAATGCTGCTGTTAGCGATGTCACTGGCGATTCCTGGCATAGCTCAAGACACAGTTCCACAGCTTACCGATGACAACGGAAGCAAAATCGAGTTCAAACGCACTGATGCGGCAACCCGTGAAATCCTGAACAGGCACCGTCCGGTAGAAAACAAAGCCATTCCCGCACCTTCATTTGCCGTGAAGACGCGCAACAATAAGTTCATCATGACTATTGGAGGAAGCATCAACCTTATCCTGGGTTATGACATCGGCAACAATCTGTACAAACAGCCGGATGCCGGCATCGGATTCGTGACTTCGGCCATTCCCGTACCATCCGTAAAAGGCCATCGAAGTGATTTTTATATCAATCCGTTCAACAGCGCTGTCGACCTGCAGATAGTGGGACTTGCCAACACCAAGAATGAAATAAGCGCGTATGTAAAGTTCGGCACCAACGGCAACAACCTGAACCTGATGCTGTTGCGTGCATACATGACATGGCGCGACTTCACATTCGGCGAGAAATTGACTTTACTGCAGGACTGCTACGCATGTCAGCCTCCCACAATCGATCCGCAGGGTCCTTCGGGATGTGTGTCGAACGTGGCATACGAGATAAGCTATACCTCTCTTACCTTTGCAGAGTCCAATCAGATAATGAC